>CASDWJ010000029.1 GCA_949284695.1 uncultured Christensenella sp.
ACCCATAACGGGGTCGTTGAGACCGTCGAAAATCTTCGTGATAAGGAACATCGTACCTACCGCCGTAGGAGAAATTCCCATACACGCAGTGTAATAGAACAACAAATAACCCTGTACGAGACCCGTGACCGCGCTGCTTGCGAATCTTGCCAGCGAGAAAAGCACGTAATCTCTGGGTTTAAGGAATTTCTGATTGATGAGCTTTTGATCTTCAGCGCTCAGAACTTCTTCGTCGGCAGGAGCACCCGGAGTAACGCCCGCCTGATCGATGGTGTTTGTCGTGTCTTCCACCTCATAACCTCCCAAAATTTATTTTTTTGTTTATTGAGACGCCTTTCGGCGTTTTTGTCTTTTGTCTTCCCTTATCACTTAACGCGCTTGTCGCCGAGTTGTTTGCGGAAGAAATTGCCGTCGCTGTAAGAGAGTACGAACGCGCCAGTGCTCGACCATGCCTGAAGCAGGGAGCCTTGCGGGTGTATCGGGCTGAAGAATTCGACAGGGGTATAGTTGCCCTGGTCGAGGTTGTACTCGAACCATCTCGTCAGCGGATACTTGTACTCCATGCCGTACATCAGTTTCGCATACGCGTAAACGCAGGACAGATACGGCCAGTCGCCGCCGTTGTGGTAGTAGTACGGGAGCGAAGATTTCTGCACGATGTCCTTGGTGTTCTTGTAGAACGGATAGACGCTCAGCGTGCCGAAGTCACCCGCCTTCTGCTGCTTGTTGTTCTTGGACTCGAGCATCTTCTCCATGTTTTTGAGAACGCTCTTTGAACGAGCCTCGTCCGCTATGCCGAACAGCACCGCGACCACCGTGTCTATCGACAGGTTGTCCTCTGTGAAATCCTTGCTCTTGTAGTTGACGTAATAGCCCTTTTCTTCGTCCCACAAAAGGTCGTTTATCGCCTTCTTTACCTTTACGTATTTAGCGTAATACGCGTTGCCGTCCATGCCGCACGCGTCGGAAAGCTCGCTCATCGCGAACAGAGCGCGGGCGTAAAGCGCCTCGTCGTACGTGACGTAAGTGCTTCTGAAAACGTTGTCGCACCAGTCGCGGCGGTTGTACTCTCCTCCCTTGACGAGAAGCCCGGTGGAGTCGGTCTCCTGCTCGAGCCTGTCGAGCACGAGTTTCGCCGCTTCAATTATCGTGCCGCAAGCGCATTCTTCTTTGAGCACGCCGAGATCGCCCGTGTGCACGACGTAATCGTATATCATCGCGACGAAGAATGACGGCGAGTCGTAGTGATTGCCCCAGTAATTCTTGAAGTTGAACTTGACTGCGCTCGGACACTCGCCTTTCTTGTTGATGCCGTTGGCGAGCGTAACTATCTCGTTGCGCACCAGCTGAGGTCTGACGGGAAGCACCGAGAGCACCGTCCAGTACGCGTCGCGGTAATACGTTCTCGCAGGGAACTGATAGACTATACCCGCGAGGAAGCCCTTGAACTTTCCAAGCTCTTTGTAGTTGGAAATACTGCAGTTGAGGAGCGACTTGTAGTAGGTCTCCATAAAGTCGTCGCCCTTGACGCACGCGGGGCACGCGAGATCGTCGATATACTTCTGTGCCTCTTTCGCCGCCGCGTCAAAGTTTGCCAGCGCTTCCATGACGTCGCAGAACGTGAAGTCGTTTCTCGTACCCGCGCTGACGACGTATCTGAATTTCTTCAGTTCGCCCGCGCGCAGTTTCGCGCCGTAGGAGAACTGGTTGTGGAAGCCTCTCTCCGCTTCTCCCGCCTGCGCTCCCTCGCTGATTGCGTAGTCGAGATAGAAGTCGCCCAGTACGTCGCCGTGGAGTTTCGCGCTCGCGCCGTTGAAGGTCAGACCGTTCTTCTTGCTCTTGATGAAGCCGGTCAGCACGGTCGCTATCGTCTTGGGGCTGAGTCTGTTGGCGAGGAGCTGCTGAACGTAACTCTCGTAATTGATGCCGAAGTTGATCGTGTTGTCGAAAGTCAGATCGCACTTCGCCTCGACCGCCGTCTCGACGTATATCGCGTTGTGCTCGTTGTCGAGGAACTGGGTGATCGTCAGCTTGCACTTGTCGTGCTCGACCTCGGTGATCTGCCTCTTGCCCTCCATAGTGACGACCTTTTCTTCCATATAGTCGAAAGGCACGCCGTCCACCGTATAGAGCGAATAGAAGTTGGTGAAAACCGAAAACTTGTTCATCACCGCATATTTGGAGATGCCGCCTCTGCCGTCGAACTGCGCCGTTATGCGGTTGTTGCTGACGTCGTAGAAGGCTCTCTCGTGCATTTTGCCGGTGGTGATTATCTTACCGCCCTTGAGCTTGTATTTCATAATTACTCCTTTATCCGCGGCTTACTTCACGCCGCTGTTCTTTTCTTCGTCTATTCTCTTGTTCAGTTCTTCGATATAGAGATCCTCGTCGTAAGGATACACTACCTCTTTGCCCGTCCATGCGGAAAGGTGTATCGCGTTGGAGAAGCCGAGACCGTTGAGACCGTCCGCATAAGGAGCGACCAGCTTGTCCGTCTTGCCGAGTACGACCTCGGAGAAATTGCGGATCACGACGATGTGCTGCTGCTCGATGATGCCCTTTATGATGTCGACAAGACCCAGTTTGTATTTGGATACCTTGTTGGGTATCTTGCCCATGAACACTTTGTTCGTCCTGGAAAATTCGGGCTCTGCGACGCTGTTCTCTGTAAATCTGAGTTTCATGCTGACGTCGTTGCTGCCCTCGATGACGATCTTGCCGCCGTCGCCGGTGATCTCGAGCCTGTTGGTGCCGGGAGCGTCGTGAGTGGAGGTGATGAATACGCCCGTCGCGCCGTTTTCGAACTCGCAGACCGCGGTAACGTCGTTTTCGACGTTGATCTTTCTGCCGACCGTCTTTGCGTTGCTCCATACCTTCTTGATCGGAGTGCCCGCGAGCCAGGTGAACAGGTCGAGCTGATGCGGATCCTGATTGATGAGGACGCCGCCGCCTTCTCCTGCCCAGGTGCCTCTCCAGCCGCCCTGATCGTAGTACGCCTGAGGACGGTACCAGTTGGTGATTATCCATACGATACGCTTGAGGTTGCCCAGTCTGCCGCTCTCGATGATCTCTTTCGCCTTTTTATAGACCTTGTTGGTACGCTGGTTGTAGAGAAGACCGAACTTGAGTTCCGGCTTGGTCTTGCCGAACTCCGCCGCCTCTCTGACCGCCTTGGTAAATACGCCCGCGGGTTTGTCGCACAGCACGTTGAGTCCCGCTTTGAGCGCGTCGATCGCGATCGAGGGGTGAGCGTAGTGCGGGGTGTCGATGATGACCGCGTCTATCATTTTGCTTGCAAGCATTTCCTTGTAATCGCTGAACACCTTGACGCCGGGCAGCGCGGTCTCAGCCCACTTTCTGCGGTCCTCTGCAATGTCGCAGACAGCGACGAGCTGACCGTTCTTGTCCATGCCCTTGAACAGTCTCTTTGCATAGTTGCTTCCCTGCTTGCCTATACCTACGATACCGTATCTTACCTTATCCATTATTTATTCTCCTTTTCGACTTCGTCGATTATTTCCTTGAGTCCCTGATACTGCCAAGTGAAGATATCCTTTCTCGAGACGCTCTGCATGGGCTCGATACCCTTTGCCGCGTTGATCCTCTTGAACACCTTGTTCCACTTGCCGACATACGGGAGCATCCAGGTGAACCATCCGAAGATATAGAACAGCTTTTTGTGATCGGCGTACTTACCCGTATGCGGCTCGAGGGTCATGAAGCCCTCGTAATTTCTGTTGACGATGAGGTCCCTGATCATCTCTTTGTAATTGCCGAGACCGAGACCGACGGGGACTTCCACTTTCTCGGGCGAGCAGTCCTTGATGTGGTAGTAAACGACGTAATCCTTGAGCATCTCGTAAGCCTTGGGCACGTTGACGCCGCACTGTATGAAGTTGGAAGCGTCGAACGCGAGTTTGAACTGCGGGTGGTTTATCTCCTTGTACAGCTCGAGACATCTCTCGGGAGTGTCGCCGTATATCCTCTTTTCGTTCTCGTGCAGAAGTATCACATCCGTGCCCTCGACGACCTTGAGGAAGCCGCGCAGCTTCTTGACTACCTCGGGGAAATACGCCTTGTAGTCGCCGCTTGCCTTGACTCTGAATGAGAACATCCTGATATACTTGCAGTCCATGTCCTTGCAGATCTTGACGAGTTCTTTGAGCTTTGCGAGCTGTGCCTCGTAAGCCTCGTCGTCGTAGAGACCTATCTTGCCTATCGGAGAGCCGATCGAGGAGAACTTTATGCCCGCATTGTCAAGACGCGGCTTGACCGTGCTTCTGAATTCCTGCTCAGTATAGTTGGCAATATTCTTGCCGTCCACCACTCTCGGGCAGAGATAGCTTTCGCCGTACTCTTTGATGAGTTTGATCTGTTCGTCCAGATTCGAGCTGACTTCGTCGTAAAAGCCTGAAATTTTAATGTTTGCCATAACCGTTATATCCTCCTCACCGACATTACTTTTTTATCGTTTTCTCGCCTTCGATCTTATCGGCGAGCATTTTCTCGTATTCGTCCGGGTCGACCGGCACTGCGACTTCCGCGCCCTTCCACGCCGACATATTGATCGCGTTGATGATGTTGAGCGCGTTTATCCCTTCCTCGCCTCTCGCTCTGAGCAGAGACGCGTCTTTCTTTCCGACAGCCGCAACAAAGTCGCGCAGGATATTGCATTGCTGACCGTAAAGCGCGTCCGTGATATAGTTCTTCAGACCGTAATACATCGTCGACTTGGAGTATTTCTTGTCCGCTCTGTTGCCGTAATCACGCTTAGCCCTCGCGTTGACCTCTTTTTCGTCCATTTTGAGGTAGCTGACGGTCGCCTTGTGCCTCGTGATCGTCATAGTGCCCTTGGAGCCGACTATCACCAGTCTGTTTTCGCCGGGAAGCTCGTGCGTAGAAGCGGTGAACACGCAGTCGAAATCCTTGTAAAGGAAAAGCGCGGTAACGTCGTTTTCGGTCGTGATGTTCCTGCCCGCGGTCTTGCATCTTGCGATTATCTTTTCGGGCATGCCGATCAGCCATTGCAGAATGTCGAGCTGATGTACGCACTGATTTATCAGCGTGCCGCCGCCCTCTCCCGACCAGCTTGCGCGCCAGCCGCCCATATTGTAGTAATACTGCGTTCTGTACCAGTCCGTTATCGTGAAAGACGCTCTCTGAAGATCGCCGAGCTTGCCGCTTTCTATTATCTTTTTCGCCCTTGCGTAAATGGTGTTGCTCCTCTGGTTGTACATTATCGCGAACACCGCTTCGGGGTGCGCTTTCGCCGCTGCGACGAGATCTTCCGCGTCCTTTACCGTGACGGTTATCGGCTTTTCGACGAGCACGCTTATACCCTTTTCAAGCGCTTTCTTCGCGAGCGCGGAATGGGAATAATGCGGCGTCGCCACGACTACCGCGTCGGGCTTCTGCTCCCCGAGCATTTTGTCGTAATCGGAATATGCCGCCACTTTCGCATACTTCGCACCGAACGCGGCGAGCGCTTTCTCGTCGGTATCGCATACCGCGACGAGCTTTGCGTTTTTTACCGCGCCGTTGAGGAAGTTGCGGGCGTGCTTTCCGCCCATTCTGCCTATGCCGACCACAGCGACCCTGATCATTTGCTCTCCTTTTCCGCGAGGCGGGTCTCGAACAGTATCGTCGAAGCCACCACGGGATAGTTCGTCGTGATGTTGGCAGGTTCCATCGGAACGAGCCTTTTGAGTTCCTTATAGCTGTCCACCGTGAATATCGACAGCTTTACTCCGTATTTTCTGCACTCGGACAAGAACGCGTCCGTCGCGTAGATCTTGTTTATGTTGAGTCCTGCGAAATGCGGGTTGTTTGTGTCGTCGAGCGCCTTCTTGATTTTCGCGACGTTCTTCGCCTTGTAAGGCAGACCCTTTATCCTGTTGACCCACGCTTCGCCCTCGGTCAGCACCTCGTTGTCGGTCAGCCTGACAGAGCCCGTGAATATCAGAAGGTCGGTGACGTCCATCTCTTTGGCGAGTTTTATAACTTCGGCTACGAGACCTCTGCCCTTGAGATCGCAGTTGATCTTCACGTTGTTCTTTCTCGCAAAGGCGAACGCCTGAGCGAGAGTCACCTTTTTCTTGTACGAAAACGGCGCGGGCAGATGACTGAGATAGAGCAAGCCGCCCTTTCTGTGCACGTCCACTTCTATGGCATCCGCTTTGAAAGTGCTTATATTCTCAAAGTAGATCCTGCTGTTGCGCCCCGTACCGAGAGCGCCGCCGTGTGCCGTAATCATCTGTCTCCTCCCTGTAAAACGCGCTCGTCACCGCAAGCAGTTGTTCTTCGCGTTTTCTCTCTCCGTATATCTCTGCGACGCAGTATCTGTCGAACGTCGCCGCGATCTCCGCCGTCTCGCCGAACTTTATCGGCATTTCCTCTCTGCCTTTATCCGTCGTCACGACGAACCGCGTGAGTTGCGTCGGTTTGTCGGAACGGTAATCCTCCGACCTCGTGCAGGTCAGCCGTATCCTCGTTTCCCCTGAGGGAAGCCCGCTCCCTATCGGGTATTCCCTGCCGTTCACGATCGCAACGCAGTCGACCTCCGCTCCGACCGACACGTAAGTCGCGCCGCTTTTCAGACCCGCGAGCAGGTCTTTGACGTCCGCGCTCTCCGCTCCCACATAGGTGCACGCGTAAGAAGGTGGCACGTCGTCCCGCCTGTGCCAGTCATAACCGTACACCGCCGCCATTCTCCTGCCCTTGTCGAGAAAGGACAGCCATTCGTCGAGCTGTTTTTGCGCTACGACTCCCTCGTTGGGATAGTAGTGCGACCATATCTCGTAACAGTCCGCGCCCGCGAGTTTCGCCCTGTCGTAAACGCAATGACAGCCGCTGCAAAGCGGAAATCCCATTCTCCACGGGTGGGCGACCGTCACGATGTCTCCGAGGCTCTGCGCCCTCGAGATCTTTTCGTCTATATTGTCGGGCGTGATATCCCGCCAAAGCACGTCGCTTCCTCCTCCCGTCACCGTCAGATGGCCGTAAAAGGTCGTCCACTCTATGCCGGGGATCACGGTCAGACCGCGCTTTTTGCCCGCTTCCACCGCTCTTTTAACGCCCGCGACGGTATTGTGATCGGTCAGCGCGATCGCGGCGTATCCGCATTCCGCGGCTCTGTCGACAAGTTCTTCGGGCGTCATCTTCCCGTCGGACGAGACGGTATGAGTATGCAGTTCGCACCTGAAAAACTTCATTCCCCTACCTCTATCCTCAGAGAGACCTTTATCTCGTCGGTGACTATGCAGGTTACGCTGACGGTAAACGTCCATTCTCCCGCCGTTATCGGCGTAGGATAAAAACCGCCGTTTGCGTCGCTTTCGCTTATTTCGAACTCCTGCGAGTTGTCCCCCCTGTGCGCCGTCCCGACCGCGCCGAGCGGCGAATCGAGAGAAAACGACAGGTGGCTGTCTATCGGCAGACAGGCGCGCATCTCGCCCTTGGTCATGATAAGCTCGCCTATCTGCTCCTTCATGCTTTTTTCTATCAGCGCGAGACCGTACTCCTCGTCGAAATTGTACTTGGGATCGTACGACACGCTTATGCGCATTTTCTCCGCTCCCGCGGGTACCGTGAAAGGTATCGCGCGGTGCGTGCTCATATCCTTGCGCGTAAGCACGTATATTCCGTCGAGAACGGTCGTCATATCATTCTATATCGGGTATTTCCGACATGTCGACCTTTCTGCCGCCGTTCTTGCGCGAGAGTTCCGCCGCCGTGACTATGCGGTGGCTCTCGATGGTATCCTTTATCCAGGTATACTGCCACTTGGGGTCGAGTTTGCCCGCGAGCATATCCGCGGTCGATTTGGTGATGCCCTGATCGCCGCCGTAATGCCCCTTTATGACGGGGATTATGTTGACTATTATCTTCTTGGGTTTGCGATCGAAAAGTTTGAGGGTGATAACACTGCCCGAATCGTCCGCAACGAGTTCTCCCTTTGTGCCTCTGATCTCGGTGTGTCTGTGATCCTTCTCGTTGAACGCGTTGGCGGTCATGACGATCTTTACGCCGTTCTCCATCTCCATATTGACGGTCTGGCAATCCACGACGTCGTTGTCGCAACCGAACACGCATCTCGACCAGAGTTTGCCTCTCTCGCCGTTCTTCAGCGCGTCGAGCACGTCAGCTTTTTTGCCCGTCGTGCAGAACGCGTATGTACCCCACGGGAATTTGTGTCCCCTGAGTCCTCTGCCGACGTACTGATAGGTGCACTCGAAAATACATTTGTCCCTGTGAGGGCAATCGAAACAAGTCGCCGTCGCGCCCTTGGGAGCGTTGGCTTTTGTGAAATAGCTGAGGTCGCCGTACGAGGACAGGCTCTTGCACTTGGAGCCTGCGAACCAGTACAGCAGATCCATGTCGTGGCAACACTTGGCAAGCAGCATGGGAGTGGTCTCCTCCTCTCTGCGCCAGTTGCCTCTGACGTAGCTGTGGCAGAAATGCCACCAGGAAATATGCTCGTCGTGCTTGATGAGCTTGATCTCGCCCAGCACGCCGCTGTCGATTATCTCTTTTATCCTGCGATAGTAATTGGCATATCTCAGCACGTGACATACGAGCACTTTGAGACCCTTTTCTCTCGCGAGTTTTTCTATCTCGAGACACTCTTTTATGCCGGGGCTGACCGGCTTTTCGAGAAGCAGGTTGTAGCCGAGATTGAGCGCCTTTATCGCGTGACCGTAGTGATCGCGGTCCTGCGTCGCGATGACCATGACGTCCGCTATTTTTCCCTGCGCGAAGAACTTGTCCTCGTCGGTAAAGCACTTGTCGTCGGGCACGCCCCACGCCGTCTTGACCTTGTCTATCTTAGCCTGATATTTGTCGCATATGCTGACGATCTTCACGCCGTCGAGCTTGCTGAGATGTCCTCCGTAATTCTTTCCTCTGTTGCCGAGACCGAGGACTGCAACCGTACTCATAAAAATTTCTCCTTTTTTGCGATCAGACGCCCGAATATGCGGAGAAGCCTCCGTCGATAGGTACGACGATACCGGTGACGAATCCCGCTTTCTCGTCGTCCGAGAGCCAGAGCATCGTGCCCATCAGCTCTTTCGCTTCGCCGAATCTGCCCATCGGAGTGCCGCGCAGTATCTTTTCCGCACGCGCCGACGGAGTGCCGTCGGGATTGAACAGAAGCGCTCTGTTCTGATTGGTGACGAAGAAGCCGGGCGCTATCGCGTTGACTCTTATGCCCGCCTTGGCGAAGTGTACCGCGAGCCACTGCGTGAAGTTGCTGACCGCCGCTTTCGCGCCGCTGTACGCGGGGATCCTCGTCAGAGGTCTGAACGCGTTCATCGAAGAAATGTTGATGATATTGCCGCCCTTTTCAACCATATCTCTCGCGAAAACCTGAGTGGTCAGGAAGGTCGCGAGGAAGTTGAGTTTGAATACGAAATCCACGCCGCTGCCGTCAAGGTCGAAGAAACTCTTGACGTCGGGGTTTTCGACGTCTGCCATGTCGAAGTAGTCGTTGGTCGTCGTGCCCTTGGGGTTGTTGCCGCCCGCGCCGTTGACGAGAAGATCGCACTTGCCGAGATCGCTGTTGATCGCGACTCTCGCCTCCTCCATGTTCTCCTTGTCAAGGCAGTTGACCTTGTAAGCCTTTGCAACGCCGCCCGCCGCGTTGATATCGTCCGCGACTTTCTGCGCCGCCTCGAGATTGAGGTCGAGTACGGCTATCTTTGCGCCGTATTTTGCGTATTCTTTCGCGATTTCGCTGCACAGTATACCGCCCGCGCCGGTAATGACCACCACTTTGTCTTTGTAGACCGACATAATCTTTTCTCCTTCCTTATATTATATTGACTCTTTATAATCGTTTAACGATATTATTTTTTCGCGTTCTTTTCGACCGCTTCTATAATGCCTTGCAGATACATCGCTCCGAGCGCGCGGTCGTACAGACCGTATCCCGCTCTTCCCGTCTCGCCCCAGATCATTCTGCCGTGGTCGGGACGTACGTATCCGTCGAAGCCGCCGTCGTAAAGCGCCTTGATTATCGCGTACATATCGAGGCTTCCTTTTTCGCTGAGGTGCCCGCTTTCTTCAAAGCAATGGTCGCCCGTGATCTTGATATTTCTGAGGTGCACGAAAGGCATTCTTCCCTTGCAGGTCTTTATCATGGACACGAGGTCGTTCATCGGGTTGACGCCGAGAGAGCCTGTGCACAGCGTAATGCCGTTGCTCGGACTGTCCACTATGGACAAGAATCTCTTGAGGTTCTTCTCGTCGATGATGACTCTCGGCAGACCGAATATGCCCCACGGCGGATCGTCGGGGTGTATAGCCATCTTTACGCCGCTCTCCTCCGCTACGGGAACGACCTCTTTGAGGAATGCGGTCATATTCTCCCACAGCTTTTCGTCATCGATGTCCTTGTACTGCTCGAGCAGACCCTTGAGTCCCTCTCTTGTATAGCTCGCGTCCCAGCCGGGCAGCGAAAGTTCGCTTGTCAGAGGGTTCATGGCAAGCACGGTCTCGTGATCGTAAGCGAGCGCGTTGGAGCCGTCCGGAAGTTCTTTCGCAAGGTTGCTTCTCAGCCAGTCGAATACGGGCATGAAGTTGTAGCAGATGCACTTGACTCCCGCTTTTCCGAGGCGTCTGACGTTCTCTTTGTAATTTTCGATAAGTCTCGCCGCGTTGGCGTTGCCGAGTTTGATATCCTCGTGTACGGGTACGCTTTCGACGACCTCGAAAGTCAGACCTTTGTCGTTTGCGAGCTTCTTGAGTCTCGCTATCTTTTCTTCGGGCCAGACCTCGCCGACGGGCACGTCGTATATAGCGGAGACCACTCCCTGTACGCACGGTATCTGTCTGATATCGTCAAGAGTGACCTTGTCGTTTTCGCCGTACCATCTGAAAGTCATTCTGAATGCCATAATTATTCCTCCAAAAGTTTCTTAGCGTTGTAATAGCAAAGTTTCTTTGCGACCTCGACGGGCGCGCCGCCGTCTCTCTCGGACGAATTGTCCGCGAGAAAATCGCAAAGGCATTGTCTGTAATAGTCGTGTCTTGTGTAGGACAAGAAGCTCCTGCTGTCGGTCAGCATGCCGACCATAGAGCATATATGTCCCAGCTCCGAGAGCCTGTCGAAAGTCTCTCTCATGCCGCGCGCATGATCGCAGAACCACCAGCTTACGCCGAGATGCACTCCGCGGAACGCGCCTATCATCGTGATAAGCGTGTAATACATGGACGGATTGAGCGTGTAGATTATCGTCTCAGGCAGACCGTCTCCGCTGTTCATCGCGTCGATGACGCGTGTCAGAGTGACGGTGTCTATCGCGTCGCCTACGCAGTCGAAACCGCTGTCAGCGCCGCACTGAGCGAACATTTTGCCGTTGCTGTTGCGCGTGACGGCGAGGTGAAGCTGCATCGTGATGCCGCGCTTTTTGTACTGCGCCGCAAGGTATACGTACATATATCCTTTGAACGCGCTTATCTTATCCTCATCGACGTCTTTGCCCGCAACGATATCTGCAAAAACCTCTTGAGCCTGCTTCTTTTCCGCTATCGCGCACGGGAAACCCGCCACGCCGATATCGGAAAATCTGCAACCCTTGGAGACGAAAAAGTCGAGTCTATTCTCTATCGCGTTTTCAAGGTCTCCGAGGCAGGTGATTTTTACGCCGCTCGCCTTTTCGAGTTTCGCGAGATAATCTTTATAACCGGGCTTCTCTACGGATACGAGATTGTCCACTCTGAACGTCGGAGCGACCTTCGCCTTGAGCGCACCCTCTTTTGCGATCAGATCGTGCCACTCGAGAGTATCGCACGGATCGTCCGTCGTCGCTATATATTCCACGTTCGCCGCCTCGATGAGTTTGCGGGGCGAAATTTTCTTTTCTTTTATGACCGCGTTGGCTTTCTCTCTTATCTCCTCTGCGGTGTCTTTGTTGAGAGGAGTCGTGATGCCGAAGAAAAACATCAGTTCCGCCGCGACCCAGTCCTTGACGGGATTGCCGAGCGCGTAACCGACCGCCTCTGCGAACTTCGCAAACTTCTCTCCCCACGAAGCGTCGCCCGTGATATACTTTTCGTCCACGCCGTAGCCGCGCATTAGTCTCCACTTGTAGTGGTCTCCCGCAAGCCATATCTCGCCGATGTCGTCGAAGGGCTTATCCTCGTATATCTCCTTGGGGGAAAGATGACAATGATAGTCGATGATCGGCAAGTCCTTCACCGCTGCGTATATCTCCTCCGCGCGCTTGCTGCCGAGCATTTTTATCACGTTATCTCTGTACTCTACCACTGCCGTCGCCCTCCGCGAGTTTTTTGACTTCCGATACGGACGCGACGTTGAAGTCGCCCTCTACCGTATGCTTGAGGCAGGATGCCGCGACCGCAAATTCGAGCGCCGCCTGCTCTCCGATGTTATTCTTGAGACCGTAGATGAGTCCCGCGCCGAAGCTGTCGCCACCGCCTACTCTGTCAACTATGTCTATATCGTAATGTTTGCTTTGATATACCGCGTCTCTCGTCACGTATATAGCCGACCATCCGTTGCGGCTGGCGCTGTAACTTTCTCTGAGCGTAAAAGCGATGCCCTTGAGAGCGGGGAACTTTGCCAGCACTTTCGCGCCGAGCGCCGCATAGCCGTCTTTGCTGAGCTTTCCGCCGCTGATATTGCTGCCGTCAGCCTCTATGCCGAACACGTCTTTGCAATCTTCCTCGTTGCTGATGAGAACGTCTACCGTCTTTACCAGCTCCGACATGACCTTGTTAGCCTTTTCTTTGCTCCACAGCTTCTTGCGGAAGTTGAGGTCGCAGGATACGGTTATGTTCTTTTTCTTAGCCGCGTCAAGAATGACGGCAAGCACTTTTGCCGTCTTGTCCGAGATCGCCGGAGTGATGCCCGTCCAATGCAGCCATTCTACGCCGTCAAGAAGTTTGTCGACGTCCACGTCCTCAGGCTCTATCTCGCTTATCGCGCTGTGCGCCCTGTCGTAAATGACGTTGCTGGGACGCTGAGAACAGCCCTTTTCGCAGAAATATATACCCATTCTTTCGCCGCCGCGCACGATCTTCTTCGTATCGACGCCGTATCTTCTCAACTCTCCGACGCATTTGTCCGCAATCGCGTTGGCAGGAAGTTTCGTGAAGAAAGCCACGTCCTCGCCGAACTGCGCCAGCGATACCGCGACATTGGCTTCGCCGCCGCCGTAAACCGCCTCATACGCTTCAGCCTGCGCGAATCTCTTGTATCCGTACGGCTGAAGTCTGAGCATTATCTCACCTATAGTCAATATACTCATAGCGTCAACCTCTCTTGATGTTTCTTACTTTTTCAACCAGCTCTCTCGCCGTCTTTTCCACTTCGTCGTAATCGCCTTTCTTCGCGCCCTTGGTGACGAAAGAACCTGCTCCGACCGCGACCGCGCCCGCCTTGAACCAGTCCTCTACGTTGGAAAGACTTACGCCGCCCGTGGGCATGATCTGAAGCTGAGGAAGCGGTCCTATGATAGACTTGAGTCCCGCAGGAGTCGCAACGTCTCCGGGGAACAGCTTGACGAACGTCGCGCCGAGTTCGAGCGCCTTGACCGCCTCTGTCGGCGAGAATATGCCGGGAACCACGGCAACGGAATAGCGGTTGCAGAGCTTTATCGTATCCTCATTGAAGCTGGGGCTGAAAACAAACTGCGCGCCCGCAAGAATTGCTGCTCTCGCAGTCTCGGGATCGAGTACTGTGCCCGCACCTACTACCATATCGGTATCCTTGTATTTCTCGCAAAGCGTAGATATGATCACGTCTGCATGCGGAACGGTAAAAGTGACTTCGATATATCTGATGCCGCCCTTGTAGCAAGCGTCGACGGTCTTGAGAGCCTGATCAACGCTATCGCCCCTGATGACGACTACAACGCCTTCTTTTTTGATGCCCGAAAATACTTCAAACTTATCCATTCATTCTCCTCCGACGGCACTGCCGAACAGGTCGTCACGGCGGGCATTCTGCGCCCGTTACGTATATTATAAAATAATGGAAAATTTTTTTCAAGGCAAATTGTAAAAAAATTATGGACAAAATAGGTTAAATGCGCTAAAATAATACTCGGAGGTGGATTTATGCCAATTATCAACTATATCGGAAAGAATATGAAGACCTTTCACGTTTCTCAACATCAGCACGATTACTGGGAAATCATCTATTGCACCAACGGAGACGGCACCATCACTTTCTTTGACGGAAGCGACGCCATCGAGTACACAAGGAACCAGGTCGTCATCATTCCTCCGCACACCCTGCACACCAACGATTCCAAAATGGGATTCAAGAATATCTATCTGACCGTTGCCAACTGGACGCCTTCCTTCAAAAAGGCGATACTCCTCAGCGACAATCCGCAGAAGGACATTTTCAATGTGCTCGGTCTGTGTTACCGCTATTTCAACTCCGAAGTATCCAATCAGGCGAATATAATACTTTCTTTTACAGAACTGATACTCAATATAATATCGGGATTTGCAGGCAGCGACAACTGTTCGCAGCACGTCGAGATGATCGCGAGCAGCATTATCGAGAACTTCTCCGACCCCAACTTCTCGCTCGACGATGTATACGCCACTTTCCCGCTCAGCAAGGACTATATACGCAGGCAGTTTATCAAAGAAAAGGGCATTTCTCCTCTCCAGTTCCTCAACGTCACGCGTATCGGCTTTGCGCAGAAGCTGCTGCTCAGCAAGAATATCAACAATTACAAGATTTACGAAATCGCCGAGATGTGCGGTTTCAGCGATCAGCTGTATTTCTCGAGAGTTTTCAAGAAAGTCACCGGCGTCAGCCCCAAAGAATATACGCAGATCCCGAGGACGGAAAAATACAACAGCGACTGACGGTAAACGTCATAACGGCGACGGGCGCAAAAACGCCCGTTTTTTTTATGCTTTAAACAATATTTGCCTTTATCCGACAGCACATATTATATGGATTTTATATGCGCGCACACCTTTTTCGCAAACCGTTGCGCGCATCATGTGACGACCCGCACGAGACGCACTGCCGCCGACTCGCATAAGCGTTGACAATCTTCGTGCGTTTACTTATAATTGTCTTTGAAAGACGCTCTCCGTCGGCATCGTCTCTCGCGACGAGACGAAGGATATTTACGGTTTACGTCTTACTCATCGAGGTGGATCATGATAATCGCAGGACTCCAGAAAACCACATTGTTGGACTACCCGGGAAAAGTCGCGTGCACGGTATTTTTACCGGGCTGCAACTTCGCTTGCCCTTTTTGCCAGAACTGGGAGATCGTGACGGGCACGGGCGAAAACATAGCCGAAGAAAAGTTTTTCGACTTCCTCAAAAAGCGGCGCGGCATACTCGACGGCGTATGCGTTACGGGCGGCGAACCTCTCGTAAACAAAGAAATCCACTCCTTTCTGTCAAGAATAAAGGAGCTGGGTTACTCGGTAAAACTCGACACCAACGGCTCTTTCCCCGACAAACTGATCTCTCTCGTCGAGGACAGACTCGTGGACACCGTGGCAATGGACGTGAAAAATTCCCCGTCCATGTATGCGGCTACCGCGGGATGCGCGGTCGACCTGGAGCGAATATCCGACAGCATTGCCTTCCTGCTTGGCGGCAACGTCGATTACGAATTGCGCACGACGGTGACCGACGAACTTCACGACGAAAAAAGCATGGCAGAACTTGCACAATGGATAAAAGGCGCAAAACGCTATTTTATTCAAAACTTCAAGGACAGCGACGCGGTGCGCTTTTCCAATCTCTCGCCTTGCAGCGAAGAAAAACTGCAACAACTCAAAGAAGCCGCGCTCCCCTGCGTGCCGTCGGCAAAGATACGCGGCGAAAACTGACCCGTCCCCCGCCGCAGGGAACGAAGGGCAAAACCACGGATTCTGCGCCTCCCATAAGAGGGAGGCTTTTTGTTTTCCTGAGGTTGTCGCCCTCTCAAGCGCTCCGAACTGCCGCCGGACACGACCGCCATGCCACAATATATTGTGTTCTGCCCTGAGAAAATACAGAAAGTCTTTCCCGCCGCTATTGTGTCGGACGCGCGGTTTTTCTTGCCGATAGACGGACTTTCCTGCGATTTCCGCACGTTTTTCACCGCTTTTTTGCATTTTGCAGAAAACCGCCGTAAAAACCGAAAACCACAACATATTGTGTTTTGTGAAAAAATATTGCCACAATATATTGACACGCTTATTGCACGGTGATATAATAGGTTTTGCTCGCGGAAATACCGCGCGGCAATAAGGAGAAATTATGTATCAGGTCATCAAGAGGGACGGCGCAGTCGCCGAATTCGACATCAAAAAGATCGCGGTAGCGATAACCAAGGCTTTCGAAGCCAACGAAAAGCAGTATCATCCCAGCGTGATCGACATGCTCGCGCTCAAGGTCACCGCAGACTTCGAACCCAAGATCAAGGACGGCAAGATCGCGGTCGAGGACATTCAGGACAGCGTTGAGTCCGTGCTCATTCAGGCGGGCTACTCGGACGTTGCCAAGGCTTATATCCTCTACAGACGTCAGAGAGAAAAGATCCGCAACATGAAGTCCACGATGCTCGACTACAAGTCCATCGTCGACAGCTACGTCAAGGCTACTGACTGGAGAGTCAAGGAAAATTCCACGGTCACTTATTCCGTCGGAGGACTCATCCTCTCCAACAGCGGCGCGATAACCGCCAACTACTGGCTCAGCGAGATCTACGACGACGAGATCGCAAAGGCGCACAGGAACGCGGAGATACACATTCACGACCTCAGCATGCTGACCGGATACTGCGCGGGCTGGTCTCTGAAACAGCTTATTCAGGAAGGTCTCGGCGGCATCCCCGGCAAGATCACTTCGGCTCCCGCAAGCCACCTCGCGACCCTGTGCAACCAGATGGTCAACTTCCTCGGCATTATGCAGAACGAGTGGGCGGGCGCGCAGGCGTTCTCCTCTTTCGACACATACCTCGCGCCTTTCGTCAAGAAAGACAACCTGACCTACGATCAGGTCAAGAAGTGCATCGAGTCCTTCATCTACGGCGTAAACACCCCGTCGCGCTGGGGCACGCAGGCTCCGTTCTCCAACATCACCCTCGACTGGGTCGTTCCCAAGGATCTCGCAGAGCTGCCCGCGATCGTCGGCGGCAAGGATCAGGACTTCAAGTACAAGGACTGCCAGAAGGAAATGGACATGGTCAACAAGGCGTTCATCGAGGTCATGATAGAAGGCGACGCCAACGGCAGAGGCTTCCAGTACCCGATACCCACCTACTCGATCACCAAGGACTTCGACTGGTCCGACACCGAAAACAACAGACTTCTGTTCGAGATGACTTCCAAGTACGGCACGCCTTACTTCTCCAACTACATCAACTCCGACATGGAGCCGAGCGACATCCGCAGTATGTGTTGCAGACTGCGCCTCGACCTCAGAGAGCTGAGAAAGAAATCGGGCGGCTACTTCGGCAGCGGCGAATCCACGGGTTCGGTGGGCGTGGTTACCATCAACATGCCGCGTATCGCATACCTTGCCAAGGACGAGGAGGACTTCTTCAGACGCCTCGACAGACTTATGGACGTATCGGCGCGCTCGCTCAAGACCAAGCGTACCGTAATCACAAAACTGCTCGACGAGGGTCTGTACCCCTACACCAAGCGCTACCTCGGCACTTTTGCCAACCACTTCTCCACGATAGGTCTTGTCGGCATGAACGAAGCCGCGCTCAACGCCAAGTGGATAAGGAAGGATATGACGACCGAAGAAGCGCAGGAGTTCACCAAGAAGGTGCTCAACCATATGCGTGAAAGACTTGCCGATTATCAGGAAGAATACGGCGATCTGTACAACCTCGAAGCTACGCCGGCGGAGTCCACCTCTTACCGTTTTGCAAAGCACGACAGAGAGCAGTTCCCCGACATCATCACCGCCAACGAGAACGGCACCCCGTATTATACCAACAGCTCGCACCTGCCCGTCGGCTTCACGTCCGATATATTCGACGCGCTCGACATTCAGGACGACCTGCAGACGCTGTACACCTCGGGCACGGTATTCCATGCGTTCCTTGGCGAAAAGCTCCCCGACTGGAAAGCGGCGGCGGCGCTCGTCAAGAAGATCGCAGACAACTACAAACTGCCCTACTACACGCTGTCTCCGACCTATTCGATATGCAAGGATCACGGTTATCTCAGCGGCGAGCAGTACGTCTGCCCGATCTGCGGAGGCAAGACCGAAGTATACAGCCGCATCACGGGTTACTACCGCCCCGTCCAGAACTGGAACGACGGCAAGGCGCAGGAGTTCAAGGACAGACAGGTCTACGATATCGCCCATTCCTGCCTGAAGAAAGGCAAGAAATCCGCGGCTCAGACTCAGGAAACCGAGCGCCGCGCGGGAAGCGAAGTTCAGCTCACGCTGTTCGCGACCAAGACCTGCCCCAACTGCAGAATAGCCGAAAAGTTCCTCGCGGACAACGGAGTGAATTACACGAAGATGTTTGCCGAGGACAACGCGGGCCTCGTCGAGACCTACGGCATACGTCAGGCTCCCACCCTCGTTGTCACGGGCAGCGACGGCTTTGAGAAGTACGCGGGCGTCAGCGAGATAATGCGCTACGTCAACGCCGCGAAAAAAGCTGCGAACAACTGATACGACAAATACCGTTTAAACAAGCTATGAAAAGAAGCGCACCCGAAAATCTTTTTTCGGGTGCGCTTTTCTTTTTGGGGATTTTATCAGCCGAAAACAATACTCGCCCTTTCCGATACGAAAAAGCAATATGCCGAGAAACCTTTCAAAATTTGTTCGGGCAAATCAACAGTCATTTTTAAACATTAAAAGCAAACGTCGGGCGAGAATAATACCCGACGTTTCAATCATCTTCAATATTCGGTCAGTCCCAGCAAAAAGTCTGCCGAAACGTCAAAAATTTTGCATAGTTTAATTACCGATTCAACGTCAGGCAAAGCCTTATCGAGTTCCCATATAGATATGGTATCCTGCGACGTTGACAGCATATTTGCCAACTGAGTCTGCGTATATTTTGCTTCTTTTCTCAATTGCTTTATAGTGGTTCCTATACTTCTCATCGTTTTATTTTACGAAAATTTTCCGTATTTTTGTTGACATACGAAGAATTCTCGTATATACTTAAGTTATCAAATCAAAGGAGACTTTATAATTATGCCTTTTTGCCGTGATTGCATTTATTATTATTATGACTCATCAAAAATTATATTCTCATCGAGATGCAGTTTAACCGAAGAATCTGTAAGCGAGTATGGACGTTGTGACCGCTTCTCTGCCCGCCCCACAAAGTCCAACAGTAATTACACTTCAGGAAGTTCGGGTTGTTTTTTAACTTCCGCCTGCGTAGACCATCTGGGAAAACCTGACGATTGCAAGGAGCTTACCTTGCTTCGCAAATTCCGTGACGAACAGATGAAGAAAATGCCTGACGGAGAGCGACTCATAACAGAATATTACGAGACAGCGCCCAAAATAGTCAAAGCGATAGAAGCCTCGCCGAATAAGTCTGAATATTACGACGAAATATATTCTGTCGTATCAACTTGCGTTAGCCTTATTGAAAAAGAAAACTATGGCGAAGTTTTTGACCTTTATAAAAAAATGGTGCTGGATCTGAAAAAGGAGTTTGATTTGTAATATCTGGTATAGGGTGATCCCGATGCCGACGTTTAAAACCCGTCCGGCGTCTCAGGTTTCAATTGTCAACGATAAAGACGAGTTTACAAAAAATGCCGCGGTCATATCCGCGGCGTTTTTTGCTAAGTTCTCAGAATTCTCAGTCTGACAGGTTCTTGTCGTTGATGTTGTCGATCGCGATGATAAGCGCGACGAGGAAAGGCGCGTCCGCGTCGTTGTAGCAGACGAGCGCGAATCTGTCTGTCCATGCCCAGAATTTCTTGCTCGCTTCGCCTATCTTTTCGCCGTTCCTGTATATCTCCATAGCGGACTGGAAGAAGTTGCCTTTGATCTCTATCTCGTCCGAATAGCCCGTAACGGTAAATTCTTTTTTGAGTATCTTGAATTTTTGCTTTACGCGGGCGATCTTGTGCCCGTCCTTGTCGCAGACGTAACAGCTGTTCATCCACCACCTGATGAGTTTGTTCTTTACTTTATAGAGCAGATTGCCGTCCATATCGTAAATGCGTTTTTTCTTTCTCCAGGATATAAGTTTTCCTTTGACGACGAACCTGTCGACGTCGTTCTCGTCTTTTACCGTGGAGCTTCCCCTCAGTGAAGCCATCTTGTTTCTGATCTGAAGCGTTAACATATTTCCTCCGTATCTTATAATATATTTGCCGCTACGGCTATCGCCGTGCCGATTATTGCGACCCACGCGGCTATTTTTACGAGAAGCGCTATCGTGCGTCTTCTTTTCAAAGTTTTGATATCGATGCAGGCGTTCTCAGTCATCTCGGCTTGAAAATTGCACTCGAGCTCTGCCATCGGTCCTTCCGCTCCCCTGCCGTTGAGAAGTTTTATCAGCGCGCTCGCGTTTTCTCCCGGATGAAGCACTATGGTCAGATCCACAGGGCGCAGGAGCCTCTCTCTGCCCAACGCAAATATGCCGAAGCAACTGAGCACGAACGAGATCATCTCCCATATCAGCCACAGCGGGCTGAGTATGCTGTCCCAACAGACGATCCTGAGTTCCGCCCCGTCGGCGACGTCTACGTCGGCATAGCAGTTGCCGAAATCGTTGGTCTTCATCTTCAGCTTTTTACCGTCAAGGGTGACTACAGGGTTGAGCGACCTTATTCCGTTTATCTTAATGTTCAGCTTGCTCATTGTATCACCGCCCTCGAGAATATCGCTATGACCGCGGTCAAAGCGATACATACCGCGCAACACACGATCTTGCCTCTGTTCTTCTTCAATCTCGGGTCGAAAAACAACAGCACTCCCGCCGCCGCGAGCAGTACGATCGCCGCCACCGCAAAATACGGCATTGCCGCATAAGCCGTCTGGCTGAATCCGGCAAAAGCCTCTGTCGACGACGAGAAGAAGTCTTTGTATCCCTCGACGATGATAAATACCGTGCCCAACGTGACTATGACGGGAACGACAAGCAAAAACAAATAGAGCGCCATAAGAAGCGGGGAAAATGCGCTCAGCACGGTGATCACCGCCATAGCGATGCCCATGCCTAAAAACGCGTTTCCCGTCTTGGCGCCGTATATCCGCAATTTGTCAGATATGCCCATTGATTTCACTCCTCTGCTAATAACCCTTTTTATTATAATAACATACGACTATGCGGGTGTCAATAGACATTTTCTGGCAAAAATGTATGATAAAGGCGGTTTTTTCTTTTGTTTTCGGACGTTCTTTCATCCTTCTTTTTTGCTGTTGTCAAAAAACAACTCCGACAACGGAGCAAGTCATAGTTATGCGATTTAATCTACACGGGCAAAGAAAAATGCCTCCGCAAAAGCGGAGGCGTAAGACGTTTTCACAGCTCAAAGTAAAGAGTGCGTATACCGTATTTCCCGAAGCAGAGCGACGCGTTCTGAACCTTGTCGCATTTCCTCTCCAGCATATCGGCGTTATATACCGCCTTATACCTGAAGCCAGCGCGCACGTTTGCCGTCGCTTCGTCGCCGTACCTTTCGTATATCCTCGCAACTATGCCCTTGCCGTCGTGAGAGGGTTTGACGGTCTCCACGATGACGTTCTCGTTGCCGTCGTCGACAAGTCTTTCGAGCGAAGGCAGGAAATCGCTTATTATAAGAGGATAGTTGTAGCAATACGCTTTTTTGACGAGATCGCTCTGCTTCCAGCTGCCCTTGTGCGGATAGAACGCAAACCCGAAATAGTGGCTTCCCCTGTCGCACTCGGGGTCGGGACGCTTGGGACTTCTCAGCAGATTGAGAGATATATAGCCGTCTTTCACGCGGTAACCGTATTTGCAGTTGGACAGTACGGCAAAACCGGCGTTTTCTCCGTCCACGTTGACGAATTTGTGCGCGCATATCTCGAACTGCGCTTTGCGAAGCGGGGTATCGTCGAGCGTCGACCTGTCGACGTTGCCGAACTGTATGTCGCAGTTGACCGTATCCGAATAGTCGACGGGTTTGAACTCCGCTCTCAACATCTTGTGATCCTCGTGCCAGTCAGCGGAATTGTCGAACTCGACGAATTCGTCGCCCGCCCTGAGCACGACTCTCTGCACGAGCGTGGAAGCGCCGTAAGCGAACGTCGCCTCTCTGACCGCAGTCGGACCGTCGACGTAACACCTGCTCTCTACAAGGGTCATCGGCGTCGAAGGCAGAGAGCGGTAATCCTCTCTTATATCCCACGCGTTGTAGTACAGTTTCGGATCCTCATAAACGACGAGCTTGTCAAAGTAGCCGCCGCAAATTTCCCTGCCCGTGTCGATCTCGACCACAGAATCTATCCAACCTTCTTTGGAAAAAGTCACCTTTATCCTGTCGTTGGCTATATGATTTTCTCCTGCCGAGACATTGTATTCCCCGCATTCTTTCAGCTTTGCCGCAGAATATGCGTCGACCTCTGCGAGGTACCACTTGCTGTCGTCCTTTACGTATTCTTTCCTCTCGAAATCCACGGGATTCACAACGCTCTTTACCCCGTCCTCTTTCTTCATCGCAAGCAACAGTCTGTCGCGCTCCCTGACCACCCGTTCGTGAAGCACCTTGTATCTCGCGACACTCTCGTCGAACACGCGCTTTATCGAACTGCCGGGGATTATGTCGTGGAACTGGTAAAGCAACACTTCTTTCCATATCTCGTCGAGCGCCTCTTTGTCCCACTTGATGCCCTTTATCGTCGCAAGCGAGCAAAGCCACTCGAGGGTGTGAAGCTCCTGCTCCATCAGTCTGTTATACAGCTTGTTCCTCGCCTGCGAAGTATACGTGCCCTGATGTTTTTCAAGATAGAGTTCGCCGTCGTACACGGGTATCTTCGCGTCTTTGTCCGCCGCGAGTTCGTCGAAAAAGCCACCCGCAGTACCGAACCTGACGGGCGCGAGACCGTGCTGATCCCGCTCTCTCGTCAAAAGTTCGAGAGGAGCTTCCCCGGGACCGCCTCCGCCGTCGCCTATGCCGAATATCATCAGCGCGTGCTTTACTTCTTTGCTCTGAGGATTGCCCTTGAACGACCTGACGAACGCCATCGGGGTCGCGGACGAATTGTAATTGCCCTGCGGCGCCATGTGCGACAGTATCTCGGTGCCGTCTATCCCCTTCCAGACGAACGTCTTGTACGGGAATTTGTTGTGATTGTTCCAGGTCAGTTTTATCGTCGCGAAATAATCCCTGCCGCATCCCTTGAATATCTGCGGAAGCGACGCGGGATAGCCGAACACGTCGGGAAGCCATACGACCTTGCTCGACTTGCCGAACTCTTTCATAAAGAATTCCTCGCCGAACAGGAACTGACGGATTATGCTCTCGCCCGACGGGATATTGCAGTCGTTTTCAGTCCACATCGCGCCCTGTATCTCTATCCTGTCCGCGGCGACCGCTTTTTTTATGTCGTCGTACAGATCGGGGTACAGCTCCTTCATCCAGGCGAAAAGCTGAGCCTGACTCGCGCCGAACACATAACCCGGATACTTTTTCAGATTGCAGAGCTGGTTGGCAAAAGTACGCGCGCCCTTTCTCTTGGTCTCCCTTATCGGCCACAGATATGCGAGATCGAGATGAGCGTGCCCTATCGCAGTATAAGCGGGAGCGTCGTAGTCGATACGCCTTTTAGCCGTCTTTTCAAGCAACGCGCGTGCCTCCTCCTTCTTCTTCCCGAAGTACAGGGAAAACGCTTTTTTGAGCGCCGCGTCGATCTCGTCCGCTCTCTCCCTTGTGAGATATTCGTTCTCCCCATAGGTGAGCAGAAGCATGAAAAGCTGAAGCGCGTCGTAATAAAAACCTCTCGCCTGTTCGTCGACGACCGCCATGTCCGCCCGTCGGAATTTCGCATACGTATTCGCTTTTTTCTTCTTTCCGTTGTATCCCGCGTCGATAAAAAAGCGTACGTTCTCGCCGCCTTCGGCGCATTCGGATATAAGGATCTCCTGTTTCCCGGGCACGCTTTGCACCCAGTCGATGCCGTCGGTGACCTGAGTGATACCGATCTTGGGAACACCGTCTTTCATCATAAGACCTTCGCCCTGAATATCGATCAGCGCGACGACCTTGCGCCCCTTAGCGCCAAGCGGCACGATGCCGGTAAAGCCGAATACCGCGCAACCGTAATCGGTCGCCCACTTTTCGCCCTTTTTTATCGCCGAAAAACCCGTTTTGCCCGCTTCTTTCAGACTGATAGGCTCGTCGCTCTTGCAGACTTTGACGTCGAGAGCGCCGACTGTCCTGAAAATGCCCTTCCTGACGCGTAGCAATGATGCCGCGTGTGAAGGGTACAGCAAAAATCTCTCTACCATAAATACCTCACAAATACTGCTCTTATTATAGTATAAATTATACAAAACTCCTTTGTCAATGCAGGTTTTAAAATCGTCGCAACCGTTTTGTCCATATTTTATACGCAGATTACCGTTGACATGCGCGTAAGTTTGATAATATAATATATGCGTAGGCGGACAAGCGTCCGTCCATCAAAAGGGCAAGTACGGCTTTTGCCGCACAAATAAATTATGAGAAGAGGATTATTATGAAAAAGTTCATTCCGTTTATTGCGGTCGTTCTCGTGATCGGTCTCGTTGCCGCTTGCTTTGCAGGCTGTGTAGACGCATACGAAGGACCCATCTCCGAAGGACTTCCCCAGGACGTACTCAAGGGAGATGACACCGCTCCGTCCGACGAGATCAAAAACAGCATTACCGTCAGCATAGAGGACATCGTCAACGACGCTACCCTCGCCGACAACGAAAAAGTCAGACTCATCATGGACGCGATCGAGGAAAACGAGACCAAGGTCCTGCGTTATACCTATTTCAAATACACCAAGGGTCAGACCACCCTCAGTGAGGAAAACGACTTCATGATGATCTACCAGCGCATCAAGAAGCAGGACAGAGACATCAAGGACGACATCATTCTCAAGTTCCCGATCAACGTGGGCACCAGCGACGCAATGTTCAACCTCTACGCCGCGACCGCAGCGGGCAGTAAGGGTATTTACGCAGACGGCAAGCTGTGGAGACTCAAGGTAAGTATGAACGATCTTGAGTACGACGGCGAAGGCACCGGTCTTCTTTCCGTCAAGGAAGGCGCATGGAAGAAGGGTTCCGACTTCGGCAATAAAGACGAAACTTCCGCTCAGACTCAGAACAGAGAGGAATCCAAAAAGACCGCCCTCAACTTCTCCTGCGAGAACATAATCAGCACCGAAGGCGTCAGCATCACCCACAACGAAGCGGGTTATTACGAGATCACCTTCAAGGCTAACCTCGAAGTAGCAAATGCCGACGAAACCACCATTTCGAGACTCGAGCAGGACAACAGCGCAAGCGGCATGAGCTTCAACAAACTCGAAGTCACCGTGCAGGTCTGGGATTGCGGTCTGATCAAAGAGATGGATTACTCCGAGAGCTGGAACGGCAAGATCATCGGCATGACCGGCACCGCAAATGCCGATACGCACATCGAGTATTCCTATACCCTCGAAGATTGCGATCACACCGAGACTCAGGCGATCATCAATTCGCTCAAGTAATAAATTTTCACAAGATACAACGTTGGCGCGGCTTCCTTCGGGGGGTCGCGCTTTTGCCGGTGTGACCGGCGGCATTAGTCGCTTCGCGTATCGGCATTTGTTTAAATTAGTGCAGTCTATACTGCAGTCGCCACGCGACCCGGCGGCATTAGTCGCTTCGCGTATCGGCATTTGTTTAAATTAGTGCAGTCTATACTGCAGTCGCCACGCGACCCGGCGGCATTAGCCGCTTCGCGTATCGGCATTTGTTTAAATTAGTGCAGTCTATACTGCAGTCGCCACGCGACCCGGCGGCATTAGTCGCTTCGCGTATCGGTACTTGTTTAAATTAGCGCAGTCTATACTGCAGTCGCCACGCGACCCGGCGGCATTAGTCGCTTCGCGTATCGGCATTTGTTTCGATCGACAAGCTTTTATCTGTATCCCGACCATTTTGTTATAAAAAATCCGTCAGCGTTTGCGGACGGATTTTTATTCGGCTTATTTAGCTTTGATTTTCTTGCTATTGCTTTTTAGACGGGTCGCAGTTTTCGAGGTCTTTTATCCACTCTGCCTTGCACGCGTCGCTCGGCATACGCCAGCCGCCTCTCGGAGAGAGGTCTACGCTGCCCACTTTGGGTCCGTCGGGCAGGCACGAACGCTTGAACTGCTGCGCGAAGAAGCGCGAAACGAAGGTCTTTAGCCACCTGTAGATCGTCTCGTCGTCGAAGTCTCCTTTGAACGCGTATTTCGCGAGCCTGAACGTCTTGGACGGCTTGAATCCCCACCTGACGATATTGTAGAGGAAAAAGTCGTGAAGTTCGTAAGGTCCGACGATCTCCTCTGTCTTCTGTGCGATCTCTCCGTCCTTGGCGGGTATAAGCTCCGGGCTGACGGGGGTGTCGAGAATGTCGAGCAAAACCGCTCTCGCCTTCGCGGTTGCGACGCTCTCTGCATAATAGCGGACAAGATGTCTGACCAGCGTCTTGGGCACGGAGCCGTTGACACCGTACATCGACATGTGGTCGCCGTTGTAGGTCGCCCAACCGAGCGCGAGCTCTGAAAGATCGCCCGTACCGACGACGAGCCCGCCCATCCTGTTGGCGTAATCCATAAGCACCTGCGTGCGCTCTCTCGCCTGCGCGTTCTCGAACGCGACGTCGCCGGTCACGCCGTCGTGACCTATGTCTTTGAGGTGTCTCTGCACCGTCTTGCCTATGTCTATCTTTTTGAAGTTCACACCGAGCGCGCGCGCAAGTTTTTCCGCATTGGAGCGGGTGCGCTTTGTCGTGCCGAAGCAGGGCATCGTGATCGCGGTAATGCAGGAGAGGTCGAGTCCTTCGATCTCTGCCGCTTTGCACATCACGAGGAGCGCGAGCGCGCTGTCAAGCCCGCCAGAGAGACCTACGACGAGGTTTCTGCAACCCGTATGTCTCATGCGCTTGGCAAGCCCGTGCGCCTGTATCGCGAACACTCTCTCGCACCTTGCGGCTCTGTCCGCGTCGCCCTCGGGCACAAACGGAGTCTTTTCTATCTTCACGGTCAGTTGCGTCTCGCAGAGCGCGCAGTCGAAGCACACTTCCTTGACGGGCACCGACGGGGTCGTATTCTGTTTTATCCTGTCCGACGCGAGCTTGTCAACGTCGATTTCGGCGACTGCGTAACCGCAACCGAAAGGTCTGCTCTCTGCGATCACAGAGCCGTTTTCGGCAATGATATCGTGCGCGGAAAATACGAGATCGGTACTGCTCTCCCCGTCTCCGCAGTCGCAGTAAACGTATGCCGCGTTGCACTTGCCGGAAGCCGACTTTACGAGAAGCCTGCGGTAATCGTCCTTGCCGACGGTCTCGTCGCTCGCGGACAGATTGCATATCACCGTCGCGCCGCCCGCACAGAGCGCGTCAGCGGGTCCTCCCGCTATCCACATATCCTCGCATATCTCGATGCCTATGCAGAAGTTCCTCATATTGCGGCATCTGAACACGGCTTTGGAACAGACTTCGACTTCGTGTCCGCAGTAAACCGTTTTGTCGACGCCGTCGAGTTTGTCGCCGGTCTCAAAATATCTGCCCTCGTAAAATTCGGAATACGACGGCACGTTGCGCTTGGGCACTATACCGAGTATCCTGCCGTCGAAGATCGCGACCGCCGCGTTGTAGAGTTTGCCGCATATCACGACGGGAGCGCCCACCGCGACGAAGATCTGTTTGCCCGTGCAATGCTCCGCGATCTTTTCGACCGCGTTTTCAGCCGCTTCGAGCAACACGCTCTGCAAAAGGAGATCGCCCGCGGTGTAGCCGCATACGCAAAGCTCGGGGAAAACGACCAGTTTGCAACCGTCGGCATACGCCCTGTCTATGCCTTTGCAGACGCTCTCTGCATTGAAAGCGCAATCCGCGACTTTTATCTCGGGGCTGACCGCCGCGACCTTGACAAATCCGTCTTTCATTTTACACTCCAAACAATTGATTTTTAAATTGCAAATATATATACTGTATATGCGCAATAAAGACAGCCGCGCGCGTCTCCGCACGCGCAAAAATTTTAACCGTCCGCAGTTATTATTGTATTTTATTCGCAATAAAATGTCAATATTTGAGAGTGAAAATGAAAAGATTGGCGATCCATCTGAAGAACTACAAAGCGCACCTGATACTGGGTCCGTTTTTTAAACTGCTCGAAGCGATCTTCGAGCTGATAGTGCCGCTCGTCATGGCGCAGGTCATAGACGAAGGCATCAACAACAACGCAGGCACCGGCTATATCCTGTCGCGCGGTTTTCTGATACTCGCGCTGGGCGTCGTCGGTCTGTGCTGTGCGCTGATATGCCAGTACGTCGCGAGCAAATGCTCGCAAGGTTACGGCACACTTCTTCGCAACGACCTGTTCTCTCACGTCAACAAGCTGTCCTATAAAGAGCTCGACAAGTTCGGCGCGGCGACCCTCGTCAACCGCCTCACCGCAGACGTCAATCAGATGCAGAACTTCGTCGCCATGATGATAAGACTTTTCATCCGCGCGCCCTTCCTCGTGATCGGCGCGGCGGTCATGGCAATGATAATCAACCTCAAGCTCGCGCTCGTCTTCCTCGCGGCGGCTCCGCTGATCGCGCTCGTGCTTTATATCATAATGTCGCGCACCGTGCCGCACTACAAGACGGTGCAGAAAAAGCTGGACACCGTGACGGGCATCACCCGCGAAAACCTCTCCGGAGTGCGCGTCGTCAGAGCTTTTGCGAATCAGGACTACGAACGCGCCCGCTTCAAGGACGCGGCGGAAGATCTGACCCGCACGAGCAATACCGTGGGCGCTATATCCGCGCTTCTCAACCCGCTGACCTTTGCGATAATCAACGTCGCGATTCTCGCGATACTTTACTTCGGCGGCGGCATAGTCAACGAAGGCGAAATGACCCAGGGCGAGATCATCGCGTTCGTCAATTATATGACGCAGATCTCTCTCGCGCTCGTAGTCGTCGCCAATATGGTGATATTGATAACAAAATCTTCGGCATCGGCTTCCCGCGTGCTCGAAGTGCTCGAAACTCAGCCGTCGATAACCGACGAAGGCAATACTCAGGTCGCGCCCGACGACGACGCGCCCGCCGTCAGTTTCGATCACGTCTGTTTCGGTTACGGAGACGGCGAATACGCGCTCGACTCTCTGACCGTCGACGTGAAACGCGGCGAGACCGTGGGCGTGATAGGCGGTACGGGAAGCGGCAAATCCACGCTTATCAATCTGCTGGGCAGATTCTACGACGTCAGCGAAGGTTGCGTCAGACTGTTCGGCACCGACGTCAGAAAATATCCGCTCGAACAACTGCGCACGACGATCGCTTACGTGCCGCAAAAGGCGGTGCTCGCGAGCGGCACGATACGCAGCAATATGCAATGGGCGAAAAAGGACGCGACCGACGAGGAGATCTGGCGCGCGCTTGAGATCGCACAGGCGGCAGAATTCGTCCGCGCCAAGAAAAAGGGTCTGGACGAAATAGTGGAACGCGACGGCAGAAACTTTTCTGGCGGTCAGAGACAGAGGCTTACGATAGCGAGAGCGCTCGTGGGCTCTCCCCGCATACTCGTATTCGACGACAGCTCCAGCGCGCTCGACTTCGCGACAGACTACGCTCTGAGAAAGGCTATAGCCGACAGCAAGGGCGACGCGACCGTGTTCTGGGTCTCGCAACGAGCGACCTCGATAAAGAACGCGGACAAGATAATCGTCCTCGACGAAGGCGAAGTCAAAGGCATAGGCACTCACGAGGAGCTTTTCGACTCGTGCGAAGTGTACCGCGAAATATGTCTCTCGCAGGTCAGCAAGGAGGAAAACGCAAGATGAACATGTCGACCAAAGAACTCGTAAAACGCTTGCTGAAATACGTGAGACCTTACCGTTTTCTGCTGTTCGTCGCGGTGATAAGCTCGTTCATCAGCGTCGCGGCTTCTCTGCTTACGCCCGTGCTGATCGGCGACGCGATAGACTTCATCGTCGGCAAGGACAACGTCGACTTCTCTCAGGTCATACGCTATATCGGCTACCTCGGCATAACGATCGCCTTTGCGACAATCTTCCAATGGCTGCTCTCGTGGAGCACAAATAAACTCTCTTTCTCGACGGTCAAGGATATGCGCGAAGATCTGTTCAACCATATCGACAGACTCCCGCTCAAGTATATCGACTCGCACGCGCACGGCGACCTGATAACCCGTATGGGCAACGATATCGAGCAGATCTCGACAGGTCTCCTGCAAGGCTTTTCACAGCTTCTCAACGGCATATTCACTATACTCGGCACGCTCGTCGTGATGTTTATCGTCAACTGGATACTTGCGCTAGTTGTCGTGCTGATAACCCCCGTGTCGCTGTTCGTCGCGGCGTTCATAGCCAAGCACACGCACGATATGTTCATCAAACAGGCGACCGTGCAGGGCAAACTCAGCGGCTTCGGTGAAGAAATGATCTCCAACGCGAAAGTCGTGCAGGCGTTCTCCTACGGCGACGACGCAGAAAAATACTATGCCGAAGTCAACCGGGAGCTGTACAACTACGGCTACAAGGCGCAGTTCTACAGCGCGATGAGCAACCCGTGCACCCGCTTCGTCAACGGTCTCGTCTATGCGGCGGTCGGCATTACCGGCGCGCTCCTCGCGGTCAACGGGATAGGCGCGGTCAGCGCGGGACTTCTTTCCACTTTCCTGATGTACTCCAACCAGTATACCAAGCCGTTCAACGAGATAACGGGCGTGATAACGGAACTTCAGACGGCTATGGCGGGCGCGCGCAGAGTGTTCGCGGTGCTCGACGAGCCGACCGAGTCCGAAGACTCGCTTCTCCCCGAGATAAAAGAGTGCGACGGCACGGTGCGCCTCGACGACGTCAGCTTCGGGTATACGCAGGACAGGATACTCCTGCAACATATCGACCTCGCGGTGAAGAACGGTCAGAAGATAGCGATCGTTGGTCCCACAGGTTGCGGCAAAACCACCCTCATCAACCTGCTGATGAGATATTACGACGTGACGGACGGCGGCATACTCGTCTCCTCTCACGACGTCAGAGAAGTCAGACGCGACAGCCTGAGAAAGTGCTTCGGTATGGTATTGCAGGAGACCTGGCTGACAGGCGGCACGATAAAGGAAAATATCGCTTACGGCAAACGCGACGCTACCGACGAGGAGATAATCGCGGCGGCGAAGGCGGCGAACGCGCACGGCTTCATCACCAAGATGTCCAAGGGATACGACACCGTCGTTTCCGAGGGCGGCGACAACCTCTCGCAGGGACAGAGACAGCTCCTCTGCATAGCGCGTATCATGCTGACCCATCCGCCCATGCTTATACTCGACGAAGCTACTTCTTCGATAGACACGCGCACCGAGATAAAAATCCAGAAGGCGTTCGGCACGATGATGCAAGGAAGAACGAGCTTTATCGTCGCGCACCGTCTGTCCACGATAAAGGAAGCCGATCTGATACTCGTAATGAACGACGGCAACATCATCGAGCAAGGCACGCACGACGAGCTGCTCGCGAAAAAAGGCTTCTATTATAACCTCTACAACAGCCAGTTCGCGCCCGTCTGATCAAACGCGGCAAATAGCCGTCGATAAAAGTGCAGAATACCGATGCGCATCGCTTTTAAACCGGCAACAAACATCGAAACGATAAAAGCCTCCCGGGCAATCCGGGAGGCTTTTATCGCGTGTAAAACGCCGTAGCACAAAAAAATGTCTTTTCCGCCTGTATCGTGTCCCGCACTGCAAGGAAAGTTTTTTAACGGGCAGTCAGATAAAGCTCGGGATATTGTAAAATCCCGAAAGAGTCTTTAAAAACACCTGCCCGTCGCTTGCCCGAGCCGATTGGAATTACTCCGTTCCCTATACGGGTCACGGCACGATCTCGAAATGCAAAACGACAGGATCTCCGTAAAACGCGTCCGAATCCTCTGTCGGGTAAACCGTTATCGTTGCGGTGCCCACCTCGACGTTGTTTTCGTAAACGGCTTCATAGTCGCCGTAATCGACTTTGTAACCCTCTTTCACAAAATAGATCGCAGGCTTATGAGCCGTTCCGTCATACTTACGAGTATACTCGGACAGGGAGATCTCAAACTCCGTCAAAGGATATCTGCGGCTGATATAGTTTATCGTGTTGCCCACAATATCGCTGTCGGTATAAAACTTGTTTTCGGAACTGTTTTTCACGTCTCCGCCGTTTGAAAAAGCGCCGTAATTGTAAAAATCGACATATTTGTTGAACGTGACGATCCCCTCATTGCCAAAATTGCCGTAATTGCGCGCGGCGAGTCTGTTTCCGTCCTTGCCGTTGAGGTATATCTCTCCCGTATTCAGCAATTTGCCGTCGTTGACAAGCGCTTCGCGGTCTTCCGTCGACACGTAAAGCAATATCTTGCCTTTATTGGTCAACGTGCCGTTGTTTTCGAGAAGATTGCCCGTGCCGTATTCGTTGTAAACGATCTCGCCTTTATTCTCCAGATTGCCGTTGTTGACGAGAGCGTAGCCGAAAGCGTCGACGACGACTCCCTTTTCCACGGTCAGGCTCTGCCCTTCGGGCACGGTGACGTCGGCGGTCAGGACGACGTTGGCATAACCGCCGCCGTCAAGATATTTCTTAAGGGTCTGAAAATCCCCTGCGTTCACCTTTTTTGTCTGTTGAACTATCTGAAATTGCCCGATGACGCGCCCCGTATATTTGCCACCGTTCACGGCAGTCACCGTGACCGTTGCCGTTCCTACGTACATATTGGCGTCGTAAGTCACGATAATATCGTCGTTGTGCTCGCCGAAATTATACTCTTCGAGCACGTCGTAGCCGTCTACTATCTGAAAGCCGGGATACAGAGGCGACCCCGTATATTCATATTGCGATTTTAAAAACACGATTTCGATCTTATCCCCGGAAAGGTCTACAGCTTCGTCTTTACCGAAGTCGCATGATGCGAGCGTAAACGCCGCCGTTGTCAGAACGAAAACGAACAATACTGATAATGCCAACCGTCTTTTCATAATTCCTCCGCTTTATATCATTATATCCTATAAGCTGTTTTTTGTCAATTACGGGGGTTTTGCGGCGACCGCGCCTCCCGACTGCCACGATAAAAAGAATAAAAAAATCCCCGAGGAAAACCTCGGGGAAAACTTGTGATTTCAAATATCAGACGCCTCTGTCGATCGCGGTGATACCCGTGCGGCAGACGTTCTTGACGCGCATATCCTTGCCGTTGCAAAGCGCCATGACCGCGTCCATGAATTTGTCTATCTTGTGGCTCGTACCCGTAAGCTCGAGGATCATCGACTTGGAGGTGATATCGAGTATCAGCGCGCCGAACTCGTCTGCAAGCTGAACGATACCGTTGTCGAAAGAACTCTCGGTGACGACTTTGACGAGGATGAGCTCTCTGCAGACGCTGTCCTCCTCTTTGAGAGCGGTGACGTTGATCGTCTCCTCGAGTTTGAAAGTCTGCTTGACGATCTGATCGAGGGTGTTTTCGTCGCCCTCGGCGGTGATGGTTATTCTCGAGATCTTGGGGTCGTCGGTGGTCGCGACGGAAAGAGAATCGATGTTGAATCCTCTGCGGCCGAAAAGACCGGATATCCTCGCGAGAACGCTGGGATTGTTGTATACGACAACCGATACTATGTGTTTCATAAAAATCGCACCTTCTATACAGTTATTGTTATATATTATACAACAGTTGCGCCCCGTTGGCAATACTTTTTTGATTTATTTGACTCTTTAAAAGTATTTGCTGAGCAATCTGACGAGTTCTTCGTCTCCGTCCTCTCTGACCGTCGTCGGTTTCTTTGCCGCCTGCCTGTCGAGCGCGTTTCTCAGTTTTTCCCTTACGTCGTCCATACCGTCGTCCTCGTCGCGTTCTATCCCGGTATAAGGCAGAAAATCCCCGTTTTCCGCCGCCGCTTCCGCCGGCGCGTCGACGCTCTTTTTTATGATATAGCACGCGTCGCACCTGTCCGATACCGCGCTCTCGCTCTCAACCGCTATCAGCACCTTTTTGCCCTGAGCCTTGATACCCGCTATCATCGGGAGCGCGTCCACCTCGGCGCAGATCAGAAGTATCGCGTCGATATGGGGATTTTTGCAGGCGCAGGCGACCGCGTCGACGACCTGTCTTACGTCAACTCTGACTTTTTTGCGGTTGTGAAGCGGCAACGCGACTTCTGCGCCCACCTCTCTGATATAGGGATTGAAGTCCCCGTTTTTCTTTGCGTTGTAGCCGTAGAATTTGACCTGTTCGCACTTGGCGCCGACCTCTGCGAGCAGACGGCTGTAACTTGCGAAATCGATTTTCGCGGCGCCGAGATCAATAAAACACGCGCAGTTCATGATACCTCCGTCAAGCTATATAAACTCTTTCCGAAGTCGCTTGTAAAAATCGGATTTTTTTCCTGCCCGTGTTTATTATCAGTTGTTTTCTCTTTTGCCGAAAAACAGATATTGCTGTGCGTAACCGCTGAGATCGCCATAGACGGAGACGAGATATTTTCTGATCTCCTTGCCCGTGCCGTCCTTTCCCGTCATATCTCGATACACTTTCTTTATCCAGGTGTCGACAGGGAACACGTCGCTCTTGTGATACGCAAAAAGCAGTATGCAATCCGCTACCTTGGGACCGACTCCCTTGAGGGTGCAGAGATATCTGTTGGCTTCGTCTCCGGACATATACCTCGGATTTTCAAGGTCGAAGCCGTCCGCGACAGCCCTTGCCGTCTCGCTGAGATAGGGAGCTCTGTATCCCGCGCCGAGCGCCGCATAGTAATCCGCGTCCTTTGCCGCCATCGCTTCTGCCGTGGGGAACGCAAAGTAGCCGTCCTTCTTTTCTCCCAGCCCTTCGCATATCCTTGCGAGTATGCCCTTTATCCTCGGTATATGATTGTTGGCGGACACGATAAACGAGATCAGCATTTCAAAAGGATCCTGATTTAGTATGCGTATACCTCCGCCGGAGTCGATCGACTCCCTCATCATCGGTTTGTCGGCAAGCGCGCGCTTTATCGCGCCGTAGTCGTTGTCAAGATCGAAGAACCTGTGCCAGTACGCGGGGTCGTCGCTCTTTATCACAACGCTCTCCCCCTGCTCTACTACACAGCGCTTGTCGAGAGAAAGCACTTCGTAGACGTTCTCGCCGACGAGCGAGTATCTGAATATCTGCCCGCAGTCGAGCGTCTGTCTTATATCGAAATCCTCTCTGTTCTTTACAATTATATCATTGGTATCCATCGCGTTTTCCAGCCTTTTTTGCGGCATTTTGCCGACTTTTGTATTATTTATTCCGAACCGCTTCGCCGCTCCCCGCCTGCGCCGCCGGGCGCTTCTTTCTCCCGCACCGTTGTCAGCCGCGACACGTCGCAAGAAATATTCTTTTTGTCGCGCACCGACCGTTTATCTCTCCCGCCTCGCGCAACGGGTAAGGTCGCGTTGCACGAATACCTTAACTTCTTATACGCCGCGAGAAATTTCATTTTAGTCGCGCGTCGTACGAATGTCCTCTCGCCTCGCGCAACGGGTAAGGTTGCGTTGCACGGCGTGACCGCGCCCGTTGCGCCGAGGCAATATACAAATTTTCAAGCGTACACCGCAGAAGGACGCCTTTAAGTCGTGTTGTACGAAAGCCCCACAACTTCCGATACGCCGCGACTGAACGGGTTGCAGTCATACTCTCGGGAGATGCGGTTTCATTGCGGATTTTTGAAGCGTGAGCGCAGATAATAGTATACATATTATTAGCGAACGCTACGGAAAGACGCTTGAAAAGCGCTCCCCAGGGTGTGACCGCGTCCTTCAGACGCGGCGAAAACAAAAAAAGCCGTCTTGCGACGGCCTTATTTTTGTTTTCCGATTACTCAGCTTTTGCGTAAACGCTTACCTGCTTTTTGTCCTTGCCCTTTCTCTCAAACCTGACGACGCCGTCAACGAGCGCATACAAAGTATCGTCGCTGCCGATGCCCACGTTGTTGCCCGGGTGGATCTTGGTGCCTCTCTGTCTGACGAGGATATTGCCCGCGAGCACGGACTGACCGTCAGAACGCTTTACGCCGAGGCGCTTTGCTTCTGAGTCTCTGCCGTTACGAGAGCTACCGACACCCTTCTTGTGTGCAAAAAGCTGTATATTGATAAACATATCACTTTACCTCCAAATTTACAAAATCCGAAAAGCCCTGATTGAGGTCCGCTATCCCCAAAAGCATCGTGTCGAGAACTATGTCGCATTCTTTGCGCATCTTTCTGTCCATATCTTCGGGGAGGGTCATTCTGAGGTATCCCCTCTTTTCGTCGGTGGTATATTCCACCTTCGCGCCGACCACCTGAAGCAGTCCGAGCAATGCCGTCTGTACTATCGAAGAAAGCGCCGCGCAAACCACGTCCTCGCCCTCAACGCCGTACCCGGTGTGCCCGTCGCACTCAACCGAGACTATGCTGTTGTTGTGTTTTACTACAACGACGTTTGTCATTATGCCTTGATTTCGCTGATTTTGATCGCCGTATAGGGCTGTCTGTGACCTTGGCGCTTGCGCTCGTTCTTCTTGGACTTATACTTGAAGACGATGATCTTCTTAGCCTTGTCCTGCGCAACGACCTCACCCGTAACGACTACGTTTGCAGCAGCTTCACCGCAGACGATCTCGCCGTCCTTGTTGACCATAAGCGCGGTAAGCTCTACCTTGTCGCCCACGTTCGCGTCCAGCTTTTCGACTTTGATGATCTGATCCGGCTCAACCTTGTACTGTTTGCCGCCTGTCAAAACGATTGCGTACATGAAATTACCTCCTCTTTCCAGTCTCGCTGATGCGGGTGCCTTTGCAGGACTTGTAAACCCTTTTCATGCGGCTCGCAAATTATAATATCATAAAATAAAGAGGCTGTCAAACGTTTGTGCGAGTGTTTACAACCCTGTTTATGTAAAATCTCCGCGTTTCGCAGCGGTATTTTCCGCCTCCCGTTCGCGCTTCTGTCATAAAGGATATTGCGACTTCCTCGCCGTCGCGGCATTTTCTCTGCGCGGAGACCTTCTCCGCACTTGCCGCTGACCGTGGAGTCCCGCGAAGGGATAAGCAGAACTCTTTGTCGCGACCATGCGTTTATCCGTCGCGTAGTCTCTGCCTGATTTTGCGGTTTTTTGCGACACGTATCGCGTTAATACAACATTCTCGCGTTGTCGGGAAGATCGAGTATCGCAGAATTGAGCGTCTGGATCTTATACTTTTCTATGTGCATAGACGGGTCGGGAATGATGTATATCCTCTTGTCCTTCCAGACCGTCTGGCACTCCTTTTCGAGATACCGCATCGAGAACATCTTGTTGAAAAGCGACGGCGCGACCGTGACTACGACCGCCTTTGCGCTTATGCCCTCGAATACCTGCGTTATCGCGGAGCGGATCTTCATTATCATGTGCTCGTCGCCGTAGACGTAACCGTCGCCGCCGCAATAGGGACACGGCTGAAGCATGACGGTCTCTATCATACTGCGCGTCTTTTTGCGCGTCAGTTCGACGAGCCCGAGCGCGGTCAGTCCCACCAAAGAGGTCTTTACCCTGTCCTTTTCGAGCTCCGCGCCAAGCACTTCGAGCACTTTTTCTCTGTGCGCGGGGTCCTCCATATCTATAAAGTCGATGACGACAATGCCGCCGATGTTCCTTAGTCTCAGCTGTCTCGCGATCTCTACCGAAGCTATCTTGTTGGTCTCAAATACGGTTTCCTCGAGGTTCTTGTTGCCGACGAACTTGCCCGTATTCACGTCTATTACGGTCAGCGCCTCCGTCCTGTCGATGATCAGATACGCGCCGTTCTTGAGCACGACTTTGCGCTTGAGAAGCGCCTCTATCTGCTCCGAAAGGTCGTAATATTGCAACAGATCTTTCGCGCCGTTGTAATATTTGAATATATCCGGGCGGTTTTTCTCGACATAAGGAAAACTTTTTTTGAATTCGTTGTAGAGCTTCTCGTCGTTGATCACGACTTCGTCGACATCGGCGAGCATATCCCTGACTGCCCTTATCGCGAGATCCTGTTCTTTGTAGACGAGCGTGCCCGCGGGCTTTTTGAGGGTATCCTGTTTTATCCTCTCCCACAGTTCGGTCAGCTCTTTCATCTCCGCTCTGAGTTCGTCCTCGTCGCAGAACTGCGCCTGCGTGCGCAGTATGACACCGCAACCTTCGGGTTTTATCTCGGCGGCGAGCCTGACGAGCCTTTCCTTTACGGCTTCGTCCGTGATCTTGTGCGACACGCCGACATAATCAATCTGCGGCATATAGACGAGCACTCTGCCCGGCAGAGTTATGTTGGTCGTTATCCGTGCGCCCTTTGTGCCGAACTGGTCCTTTTCCACCTGACAAAGCACGCTGTCTCCCGCTTTGAGATTTATCCTGAGCTGTTCCGCACCCTCCAGCTTTTCGCCGTCTATGACTATGTCTCCCGCATAGAGGAACGCGTTGCGTTCAAGACCGATATTGACGAAAGCCGCCTGCATGCCCGGCAGGACGTTCATGACCTTGCCTTTGTAGATGTTGCCGACGAGTTTGTTGATATTCTTGCGCTCTACCCAGAATTCTTCGAGCAAGCCGTCGTTGACTATGCAGACTTTGGTGCTCCTCGGATGTACGTCGATTAAAATTCTCTTCACTGCAAAATCTCCTTCGCCGCGACGAACCTGCCGTCAAGCGACGCGAACTGTTCGATCCTGACTATGTCGTTTGCCGATGCCCTGACGCCGAAGCGCGAAAGGCTTTCCACAAAGCTGTCCACGCGCAGATTCTCGTTGCCCGTAGCGAGCGTCATAAACAGTTTATCGCCGTCCGTCTCCAGCGCGTATATCCTGCTTCTGACTTCTTCGTCAATCTCCTGCCCTTTCTTTATTCTGCGCATACGGTACTCCGGCATACTCATTATCTTCAGGACTTCGTCCGTTATTCTCTCTTCCGCCCTGACCTCGTAAGAAGAAGCGACGACCCTTGCCGCAAGATTGGGATTGCCTTTTGTCACGCGGCAGAGATCCGCCCTCATGCCCGACGGCACACATGCGTTGAATCTGTCAAGCAATTCTTCCTCGTCTGTCAGCGGACTGTCGGCGACGAAATACTCGGCTACGCTCTGCACTCCGAGCGGAAGCGGAGTCGTGGTATAAGTCAGCATATGCGGCACGAATCCTTCGCTGTATCTGACCTCGGCTTTCATTCTCCTCATCGTGCGCTGAAGCACCCTCATCGCGTCTATATGCGACAAAAAGCTCGCGTCCCCCGTCTTGCGGTGTCTTAACACTATCATTGGAAGCACCTCCCGAGCTTGTTTGCTCCGCACCCGTTGCATTTGCCTATACAGTTGGGCGTTGTGACGCCTTCGTATGCAAGCGTACGCTCTTTGAGAAGATACGCCTTGGTCACGCCGTTGTCGATAAAATCCCAGGCGAGCGGCGCGTCGGTGGGTATCGCGCCCGTGTACTCTCTCGGGTCGATACCGCAATACGAAAAAGCGGCGATCCACTTGTCGTAATCGAAACACTCGTTCCAGCTGTCGAACACGCACCCGGTGCGATATGCCCTCTCGATGACGGCAGAGATCCTCCCGTCGCCTCTCGCGAGCGCCGCCTCTATCACGCTCGACCCGGCATCGTGCCAGCTGTATTTGACGTTCTTGAGTTTGAGTTCTCTTTTGAGATAATCCTGTTTTGCGTACATCTCGTCGATCGTGATCTGTTCTTCCCATTGAAACGGCGTGAGCGGTTTGGGTATGAACACCGCAGTCGAAACCGTGATGTTGATCAGCCTTGATCTGCCGTATTCCGCGTGCAGTTTTCTGACGAGCTTTACTATGTCGACAATGCCTTTGAGATCTTCCTCGGTCTCTGTCGGCAGTCCTATCATGAAATAGAGTTTGACGTTCTTCACGCCGTGCGCGAGCGCCGCTCTGAGCGACGACAGAATGTTCTCGTCCGACACGTTCTTATTGATGACGTCTCTCAGTCTCTGCGTACCTGCCTCCGGCGCGAAAGTAAGCGACGCGCCCTTGGTGTCCTCGTATATCTCCGCTTCGAAGCTGTCAAGTCTCAGCGACGGAAGCGCAAGTTTTACTTTCTCTTTTTCCGCTTCTTCCTTTAGTCCGTCGACGAGTCCTTTAAGGTCTGAATAGTCGCTTGTACTAAGACTCGACAAACTCAATTCTTCGTAGCCCGTGTTGGTTATCAGCTCTTTTGCCTGTCTTAGCAAAGTGTCTTTCTTCCTCTCTCTGATAGGTCTGTAATAGAAGCATGCCTGACAGAATCTGCAACCGTTGGCGCAACCTCTGAACAGCTCGAGCGTGGAACGGTCGTGCACGATGTCGCAGCTCGGCACGAGAATTTTGGTCGGGAAATACGCCTTGTCGAGATCTTTGACGACAGCCCTTCTGACCGTGCCGCCTATCGACGGAACGTAGACCCCCTCGAGTTTCGCGGCGCGCTCGAGAAATTCTTTTTTGCTCAGTCCTTCAGCCTTGCACTTTCTGTGAAGCTCCACGAAAGAAGCGAGATTGACCTCTCCTTCTCCTACGAGTATCGCGTCGAAAAATGCAAGTATGGGCGCGGGATTGACCATGCACGGTCCTCCCGCAACGATCAGCGGATATTCCTCTCCCCTGTCCGCCGCGTAAAAAGGAACGCCCGCAAGATCCATCATATACAGGATATTGGTATACGCAAGCTCGAAGCCGACAGAAAATCCTACGACGTCGAAGTCGCAGAATTCCCGCCTCGTCTCGAGCGAAAAGAGCCTGAGACCGTTTTGTCTCATCTTCTCAGCCATATCTGTCGACGGTGCGAAGGCGCGCTCGCATACCACGCCGTCGGTGTCGTTGAGCATATGGTAAAGTATCCTGAGACCTATATTGCTCATGCCGACCTCGTATTTGTCGGCAAAGCAAAGACAGACCCTTTCGTCGCAGGGCTTGTCCATATCGGGCAGATTGAATTCTCCTCCGAGGTATCTCGCGGGTTTTTCAACCTCGGGCAATATTTTCATGAGCAGTTTTTCGTCCGTCATTTCATCACCAGTGCCGCGGCGCCGATAATACCCGCTTTGTTGCCGAGGGTCGCGCCGATTATCCTTACTTTGGGATTGTACTCGTTTGCGATAAGACCCGAGTTGACCTTGTCCTCGAGCGGCGAAATGAGCGCCGCGCCCTCATTTGACACTCCGCCGCCAATGATTATAGCGTTGGGATGGAATATGTTGCCGAGGTTTATCAGCCCGGTAGCGATATAATCGATATAATTTTCAACGACCTTTTTACCCGCAGCGTCGCCTCGTTCCGCCGCGATAAAAGCCGTCCTGCCGCTTATCTTGCCGTATTTGCGCACAATGTCGTGCATCAGACTGTGCGGGTCTGCGTCCATCGCTTCTTTGGTCTGTTCTACAAGCGCGGTCGCCGACGCATATCGCTCCCAGCACCCTCTGAGACCGCAGTTGCACTTCTTGCCGTCCTTGACGATTATCATGTGCCCCGCTTCTCCGCCCGCGCTCGCTACGCCGTCGAACAACTTGCCGTCTATGATGATCCCCGAACCCACGCCCGTGCCGAGCGTGACGAGTATCACGTTGTCCATGCTCCTGCTCGCGCCGAACTTGTACTCTCCCCACGCCGCGCAGTTGGCATCGTTGGCGGCCTCAGCGTGTATGCCCGAAGCGACTTCGAGAGCGTGCACGATCGGCACGTCTCTCCACCCGAGATTGGCAGAATAGCTGACCGTACCCGTACGGCTGTCAACCATGCCGGGAACGCCCAGACCTATGCCTGCGATACCGTGATAATCCACACCCGCTTTTCTGCAGAGCAAGCGTATGTCTTCGACGATCTCTTCGAGTATGCCTCTGTAATCCTTGTTCTTGTTGGTTTTGATCGAATTGTCTGCGATTATCGCACCTTTCATGTCGACCAGCCCGATCTTGATATTGGTGCCGCCGACGTCAACTCCGACGTATATCATGCATTTCCTCGAGTGCGCGCACGCGCGTTTATTATTATATTATATCAAAAGAAATGCGATATTTCAAGTGCTGACTTAAGAAAAGAGCGCCTTTGGCGCCCTTTCAACAAAACGTCTTTCTGTATGCCTCGTCGACGGTCAGAGACAATTCACATTCTTCACACATGACACCGACGTCGGCTTCGTCGAGTTCGTAGAGCACCCTGCCCGCCTCGTCGACGACTTCAAACGTAGACAAGCTGTCTCTGCCGACCTTGGTCAGGGCGCGGACGAGAGGCGCGTCTTTATACAGCATTATAACGCGCTTATCTACACCCGCACGGTAATTTTTGCAGAATTTGTTGTTTGCCGAAACTTCGAGCGCTCGTTCTCCTCCCGCGCCGAAAACCGCCTCGTATATCAGGAAGCAACCGAACACCGCGATCGTCGGATTGAACTCGTACCATACGCTGACTACGCCGAGAACGGTGAGGATACCGCCGGTTACGACCCCGGCGACCTTCATTACTCGTACCGCCCGCGATTTGTTTTTTGCAAGAGACACCGCCGCCCTGTACCCGTCGAGCGGATAAACGGGAAGCAGATTGACTATGCACATCGCGGTATTTGCCGTGCACACGTCGCGCGTATAAGAGTACGATTCGGGCACGAGCCACCAGAGCGCGACGACCGACACAGCGCAGAGCGCGTTGAACACGGGCGCGGCAAGCGCTATGATCACCCCGTCCCTGTCGTCGTAATTGTCCCCTCCCGCTATCACGCCGCCGTAAGGCATAAGCGTGACCGTACCGAGGGTATACCCTCTCCACTCGGCGGCGCGCGAGTGAGCCACTTCGTGCGCGATAACGGCGAGCACGTAGCCGCCAAACATGACCGCCCTGTCCGTCAACACGAAGTACAGCGCGATCAGCACGAAAAGGGGATGAAGTTTTATCTTCATCCCATCGTGATAAATCTCGTCAGAAGCACGGCGCAGCTTATCACCGCGCACACGATCGCCTGAACGACGAAGATGTCGAGAAGGCTGACCTTGGCGCGCTTTTTGCTGATCTTGCCGAACGTCACGTTTTCGTTGAGTTTTGCATCAATGCCTATGATTTCGCAATCGTCATATTTCATATCGTCACCTCGCAACAGTATGGTAAAGTATATGCCGCTTGCCGCGCGATATTCCTACACCGCCCTGATTTGTCTTATGTCGTCGGCAGTAGCCTTTATGCGCACCGTATATCCGTCGGCGGCTCCGTCAATGAACACTTCGACGCCGTCGCCGCGCAACGACATATAATAGGACAGCACTCTGCCGACGTCGTTCCTCAGCGCACGCATAAATCCTTCGCTCATATTGAGTTTGTCTTTGATAAGCACGCTCCTCAGCCTGTTTACCGCGATTTTTCCCTCGTTCATATCTGCCTCCTGAGATAGGTCTTTATTCTTCCTAAAAAGCCTTTATATTCGCCCGTGCAATCGTATATCCTGCGCGAGCCGCTGACGATGTTTTCGGCAACGTAAGTCATCGCCAGATCGCTGCGCGCGTTGCCCTTGCCGAGCCTGCCGAGCTGTGCGTAAACCGTCACGAAGTCGTCCTCGGGGATATAGCCGAGCGCGCGGTGTCGCAAAAGGCGGGAAATGTCGTCTGCGCTCATCATACTGCCGCCCGCGACCAGATCTCCCCTGACCCTGTTGACGATAAGGGATACCGAGTGCAAATCGTAAGTCTCGAGCAGAGAAAGCACCTTGTCTGCGTCGCGTATCGCGCTTATATGCGGAGTAGTCACGACTATCGCTTCGTCAGCCGCGCACACAGCGCGGTGAAATCCCGTCTCTATGCCTGCGGGACAGTCTATCAGCACGAAATCGAATGCGTTTTCCGCTTCCGCGAGCATCTTCCTGAACGCCGACGACGGGAACTGCCCGTCCTCACCGCAATGCGACGACGCGAGCAGACAGAGCGTTGAATATTCGACGTCCTGCAATATCGCCTGTCTCAGCGAGCATTTGCCGCGAAGCACGTCCGACATGTCGTAAACTACCCTGCCTTCCATGCCCAGCGCTACGTCGAGGTTGTTGAGTCCCATATCTGCGTCGACGACGAGCACGCGCGCCCCTCTCTTTGCGAGCGCTATGCCTACGCCTGCGCATACGGTCGTCTTTCCCACCCCGCCCTTGCCCGAAGTGATAACTATTCTTCTTGCCATATTCACCTCACACGATACCGCCATTATACAACGGGAGCGCGCGCGTAAAACCGCTTATTTTGCCGAAAGAGCGAAAAAAAAAGAAGAACTCCCTTGCGGGAGTCCGTCAACGCGTCTGAAAAGCGTATCAGCCGTCGAGACCTTTGACGTTGAGAAGTCTCGCAAGCGACGCCTTGTCTGTAAAGAAGCGGCTCGCGCCCAGCGCGACGGCGTTCTCGGGCATATCGGGCACCCTGACCTTGAGCTGGAGCTGAGCGGAAATATAGTCTGCGAGTCCCGGGATATACGCGCTCCCACCGCAGAGCGTGAGGCCGTTCTCGTAGATCTCCTGAGCTATCCCCTCCGGGATCTGGAAAGAATAGTTGTAAGCGACCTCGACGATCTTGTCGATGACCGTGCATATCGCCTGCTTGAGCTCGCTCGCGACAAGCCTGACGCTTACGTTTTCTTCGCCGTGCAGAGCCTCGGTGTTGACTATCATCGGCGAATTGTCGTTGTCGTACATGCTCGCGATCTGGCGCTTGACCTTCTCTGCCGAGGACGGTTTTATCTTGCACCTTCTCGTGTCTATGACGTAGTCGATTATCGCCTGATTGATGGAGTCGCCGCCGATATTTATACTGCATCCCGCGACGATGCCGTTCCTGTCTATTATCGCGATCTCGGTCTTGGAACCGCCGATATCCATGATAAAACTGCTGTTCTGCCCGCTGAGCCCCTGCGCGACCGCGAGAGGAGACTCGAGCACGAGCACTTCGCTTGCGCCCGCCTTGAGCAAAACCTTTTCCACATCCTTTTTCTCAATGTTGTTGAGACCGCACGAAACGCATGCGATGATCTTGACCTTGGGCGAAATGAGCGAACTGCCGACCGCGCGGTTGATGAAATCGCGATACATAAGCACGGCGGCGCGCTCGTGAAAGATCGCTCCCTCCTTGATGGGAAAGAGTATCTGAAAGTCGTAACGGCGGGTATTCATCAGTCTCTGAGCGTTCTTGCCGCTCTCGAGAAGCGCCATCTTGTTGTGTTTGTTGTTGATGGCGACGACGCTCGGCTCCTGTATGATAAGACCGACGTCCTTTTTGAATATCGTCGTGACCTTGCTGCCTATATCGATAACGAGTTCTACGGTTCCCATTTCAATCTCCGAGTATTTGTGCGAGCCTTCCGAGCGGAAGCCCGACGACGTTGTCTCTGTCTCCGATAACGCGTTTTACCACGCCTTCGTCCTGTATGCCGTATGCGCCCGCCTTGTCGAGAGGCGACCCGCTTTTTACGTATGCTTCGATAAAATCTTCGCCGAGGGCGTTGAATTCTACCTCAGACCTGCAATAATAACTTTCTTGGCGGCATTGCCCGTCCGCGCCCTTCTTTATCACGCAGACGCCCGTGTATACGCCGTGTTTTTTGCCCGAAAGCATTCTGAGAAATTCTGCCGCCTCTTTTTCGTCGCGGGGCTTGTTGAGCACCCTGCCGCGGAAGTACACTATCGTATCCGCCGCCACTACGGTATCTCCCGCCTTTGCGCCTTCGGCAACGCTCGCCGCCTTGCGCTCTGCAAGATCGACGACGTACAGATGCGGGCGTTTGTACGGGGTCTTTTCGTCCGTCCCGCTCGGTCTTACTTCAAAATCGCGCGCTATACGCGACAAAAGTTCTCTCCTTCTCGGAGAAGCGGACGCGAGAATTATCATTCGGTTGCGTCACCGCTATCCGACAGCGCGGATCCGTCTGTCTCCCCGGCTGCCTTCTCAGCGTTTGCCGAAGCCTTTGCCTCTGCCTTGGCTGCTTTGGCTTTGCTCTTTTTAGTATAGGAGTTGTCCCAATGCCCGTCGGCGCCCGCCTTGTAATGTTTCAGGTGTTTGAGAGCCTTTTTCTTCTTGCTGTCTCCGTCCTCGGAAAGGGCGAGCTTTGCATAATACAAAGACGCCTTGTCGCCGTCCGCCATGACGATCTTGCCTCTCTCGTAACTGCGTGCGACTTCGTAAGCGTATGCGAGGTCTCCCGTCAGCAGAGCGAGCTCTTTGTAGTGGAGCGCTTTTGCGGAATCCGCCGTGCCCTTGGTCGAATAATACTTGATGAGCCAGGTGCACGCCTTTCTGTAACCTGCGTCTGCGGCGCGCGTGATGAGTGCGAGCCCCTGCGTCTTGTCCTCCGGATAGACGATGCCCGCGCTCAGCATAAAGCCCTTCATGTAGATGCCGTTTATGCAACCTCTCTTGCAGGATTCTTCGATGAGATCGACCGCCTTGGTCTCGTCCTTTGCCACGCCTTTACCGGACAGATAGCAGTCTGCGAGATATGCAAGCGCCTCTCCGTCTCCTTTCTGCACCGCCTCGTTGAAGAAATATGCGCTCTTTTTCTCGTCGGTATTGTAACCCTTACCCTCTTTGCTGAACGCAATGCCGAGCTTGGTATAAGCCGATACGTATCCGAGACTTGCTGATTTTTCAAAGAATTTGACGGCGAGCTTTGTGTCTTTTCTGAAATACTTGCCGACGGAGTGCCCGAGACCGAGATAATAAGGCGCGATCGGATTGCCTTCTTTTGCGGCGGCATTGAGATACTGCTTGGCGAGTATCATATCTTTTTTGGCGCCTATGCCGAACATATATCTGTAGCCGACCTCAAGAAGCGCGTCGGTATAGCCGCTCGTTGCCGAAAGTTTAAAATATTCGAACGCTTTTTTCCTGCTTATCTCAACGCCTATGCCCTGCTCGTAGCAACGCGCAAGACCGTAACAGCCTCTTGCGCTTCCCGTTTCTGCCGCGCGCTTGAAATAATAGAACGCCGCGCCCTCGTCTCTCGCGACGATACCGCCCGCGTCGCTGATGATGCCCATCTTGACGAGCGCGGCGGGATAATCCGTCTGCGCCGCTCTGAAAAAGCAGTCGACGGCAATCTGGCTGTCGCCGTTCTTTTCAGCCAGCAGACCGCGTCTGTAAAGCGCGGGAGCGTATGCCGCGTCCGCCGCCTGTTCCATAAGCGCTTCGCCTTTATCGACGTCTTTTCTGACGTGGATACCGTTGTAATACATCTGTCCGACGACGTATTTGCCCGCATTGCTTCCTCTCGAAGCCGCCTTGCTGAAATATTTGAAGGACAGTCTCATGTTCTTTCTGACGTAGGGTTTGCCGTCGTAGAGGAAATATCCCATTATGCACAGACAGTCGGGGTCGTTGAGCTTGACCCCCTTCTGCACCCATTTGTACGACTTTACCGCGCTCGGCTTTGTGCCTATGCCGAAACGGTAACATCTCGCAACTTCTGAATACGCCTTTACGTGGCCGCCTTTGGCAAGCTGAAGATAGAGATCGAACGCCGCTTTTTCGTCCTTATCCATGCCGAGACCGCGCTGCATGCAGAACGCGAGGTTGAACATCGCGACCTCATTGCCCTGAGACGCGGATTTTTTGAACCAGTAGACCGCTTTGGGAAGATTTTGTTTTACTGCGTCGCCCTTGAGAAAACAGAGCGCGAGATAGCATTGAGCGTCTGAATCGCCCTGCTTTGCCGCCGGCACAAGATAGTGACCTGCAAGAAACGGGTTTTTCTGCGTGCCGTATCCGTTCTGATAGCAATAAGCAAGGCTGTATTTTGCCTTTTCGTGACCTTTCTTCGCAAGTTCGGTATAAAGAGCGACCGCCTGAGCCTCGTCTTTTGCCACTCCCTCTCCGTTGAGATAGAGATCCGCTATGCCCATCTTTGCGTCGGCATTGCCGAGTTCTTTCGCCTCTTTGTAGAGGTTCATCGCGCCTTCGGGGTTCTTTTTGCAGCCGAGACCTCTGCGGTAGAGATCTGCAAGTTTGACCATCGCCTTTGCGTTGCCGTTCCTCGCCGCCGCGTCGTAGCACTTCCTCGCTTTGACGTAATCGTTCTTGACTCCGAGCCCCTTCTCGTACATTCTGCCGAGGTAATATCTGCAATTGCTGTCCGCAATACCGCCCGAAGCCGCTTTATCCATCCAGTAGAACGCCTTTTTGTAATCGCGTGCTACTCCGTCGCCGTTGAAATACATAACTCCCAATTTATAGCACAGAGCCACGTCTTTCTTTGCTCTTTTCTCCAAGTCCTTGATATTCTCAGTCATAATACCCACTCCGTCGGATTCCCCGAGGACTCCTCTTTCCTCAGGGTACACCTATAATATTATCATTTTAGCATAATACACGTGCGTTTACAAGCATATTTTCGCACAACTTGAACGCAAAAAAACAGCGCGACCGCTCAGACCGTGTCTGCGCAGTCAGAAAAACGCGTATTTTGCCGCAATTTATACAACACAAAAAAAGCGAAGGCTTTCGCCTCCGCCCGTGTTTTTTACAGTATCTGCAATTGTTTTTTGTACGCCCGCTTGAAATCCTGTATGCTCGTCATCGCGTCCTTGATCTCGAGCGAACACTCTGCGCCTTCGCTGTCCGTCTTCATTATGACGCTGTCTCCGAGCACGTCGCAGGTGATCGTCTTTATCACGCCGCTCATGCTTCTGTCGAGGCTTTCCGCTATCCGCACTATAACGCCCAGCTTGAACACCGCGTCCACGTCCTCCTCTGTCAGCATCTCGCGGTAACGCATGAATTCAGACATATTGACGTCGCCCTTTCTGTGCATGCACGCCATAAACGCCGCCATGACCAGATCCTTGTGCGATATGCCGTAAAGGTTGCTGTTGAGGATAATATAGCAGGAGTGCTTGTGGTGGTCGTAATACTTGATACGGTTGCCTGAGTCGTGAAGCATCGCCGCCGTGCGCAACACCTTGACGTATGCCCTCGGGAGCTTGTGCAACACCTTGAGCTGTTTGAAAAGCTGTATCGAAAGGTTGTATACGTGCTCCGCGTGCGGGATATTCTCTCCGAAGAAGTTGAGCAACGAATAAATGCTGTGCCCCAGCACGTCTGATATCGGTTTTTCGTTGGTGGACGGCACCGCGTACTTGAACATCGCGCCCTCTCTCAAACCGCTGCCTGAAATGACGAGTTCTTCGAGATTGAGATAATTGATGACGCTCTTTATCGCGGCGAGCGCAGACGGGAAAATGTCTGCTCTCACGCTCGAAAGTCCCTTTATCTTCATCGTCTTGTCGAGATCGAGGTTCTTAATATTCCCGTAAATGCCGTTGAATTCCTGGTTGGTGACGACGTAGTTGTGCGCCATCGACAGCGGGTATTTCTTGAGCATACGGCTGATCTTGCCGAGGTTGCGGAAGGAGCCGCCAACGCCGACCAGCTTGGTATCGGGAAGGATCTCTGCCATCCACGGCACGTTCCTGAGCTGCTCGGTCACGTAGTCCTCTATCATCTTGTTCCTTTCCTGAGGAGAAATGCCCGGCTTGGAGAACATCTCGGTCAGAACGACCGCGCCGAAAGGAAGGGTGATGTGCTGCAAAAGGTTCTTCCTGTTGTAATAGACGAACTGGGTACTGCCGCCGCCGATATCCATGATTATGCCGCGCGGGATATCCATAGAATTGATCACGCCCTGATATACGAGCTGAGCTTCTTCGTCGTCGTCGAGAACTTTGAGTTTGATGCCCGTGGTAGCGAGCACTTCGTCGAGGAAGCCTCTCTGATTCTTAGCCCTTCTGACCGCCGCCGTTGCGTAAGCGTAAATTTTTTCAACCTTGTTAGCGTCGCAGAGCCTCCTGAACATCTTGAGAGTCTTTATCGTCTGTGCGACTCTTGCGGGCTGCAAAAAGCCGTCAAGCTCCATATCCTGTGCGAGCCTCACGGTTTCTTTCAACTCGTCGACTACCGAAAAATAACCTCCTTCGAGTATGTCGACAAGCACCAGTCTCAGCGAATTGGAGCCGAGATCGATTATCGCAATTTTTTCCATTTAATCTTATCCTCTGATAAATTCGTTTTTTGACGACTAAATTATAGCACAAGAGTTGATTTTTGGCAATACCCAATATTCTGCCGCACGCACGCTTTATGCGCAGGCGCACGCGAAATCGCCCGTTTTTTATAAAAAGCGCCGTCTCGCGCCGCAATATTTCTGAAAATTTACAACCGTCTTGTCTTCCTGCCGCGGACTGCCGCCCCGTATCGCCGCCCGAGCGCTCTCCCTCTGCGCCCGAACTTACTTCAACGCATCTCTGCCTCAGTAAAAAAACGACGCGGATTTTTCCTGCCCGTGTCGCTTTTCCCTATGCTGTGTAGTTTCGTCCGCACCGCGCTTTCCGACGGATTTAACCTTTCAGTTCCATCTCTCGTCGGTGCAGATCACAGGCTTTCCTTCGCGCAGGGTCGCCTGCACGTCGATCACCCTCTGATTGGACGAGCCTTTGAATTTTGCGTCATAGCATCTCTCGCTCTGCACGAAAGGTCCGTCCACGAGCACGTCGAGCTCTTTCATGAGATCGAGCGCGCCTTTCACCTTCCCTGCGAGCAGATCCTCGACGAGATAGCCCGTATAACACGCTACGTCGTCCACTCCGTTTTTTCTGAAGTCGGCGGCGAGCTCAGCAAGCGCCTCCGCCTGACACATCGGCTCTCCTCCGCTGAACGTCACGCCGCAGAGAAGCGGGTTCTGCAGTCCTTCTTCGAGAAGCTCACGTATGTCGACCTCTTTGCCGCCGCTAAAGTCGTGCGTCTGCGGGTTGTGACAGCCCTTGCAATTGTGCGGGCACCCCTGTACGAATATCGCGTACCTCAGCCCGGGTCCGTCGGTTATCGAATCGCTGACGGTGCCGGCTATCCTCAGCCTTGTCATTTATCCTCTTTGCCGAGGCCGTGTTTTACGCGGTCACGCTCCTCGGCGCGTTTTGCGTTGTTAAACCTGTCGAGAGTGCCGACGAGGTAACCCGTGATACGGCGGATCCTCTCGAACGCGACTCCGCTCTCGCCCTCTTTCCTGCCGCACTTGGGACAGCACTCGCCGATTATGCCGTTGTAGCCGCATACCGGGTCTCTGTCCACCGGGTGATTGATCGAGCCGTAGCCTACGCCAGCCTCTTTCATACATCTGACTATCTTCTCGAACGCCTCGACGTTGTTGGCGGTGTCACCGTCAAGCTCTACGTAGCTGATGTGTCCCGCATTGGTCAGCGCGTGGAAAGGAGCCTCTATCCTGATCTTGTCGAACGCGCGGATATTGTATCCTACGGGCACGTGGAACGAGTTGGTGTAATACTCCTTGTCCGTAACGCCCGGGATAACGCCGTATTTTTTCTTGTCTATCCTGACGAATCTGCCCGAAAGTCCCTCTGCCGGCGTCGCGATAAGACCGAAGTTGAGTCCCGTCTTCTGCGACATTCTGTCGAGATATTCTCTCATAAAACGCACGATGTCCATGCCGAGGTTGAGCGACTCCTTGCTCTCGCCGTGGTGCTTGCCCGTAAGAGCGGTGAGCGTCTCGGCAAGACCGATGAAGCCCACGCTGAGCGTGCCGTGCTTGAGCACTTCGCCGACCTCGTCGTTGGGGCCGAGTTTGTCGGAATCTATCCAGACTCCCTGACCCATCAAGAAGGGGAAATTCCTGACCTTTTTCTTGGACTGGATCTTGAATCTGTCGAGAAGCTGCTGTACGACGAGATCCATCTTGCGTTCAAGCTCCTCGAAGAACCAGTCGACGTTGCCCTGGCTCTTGATCGCTATCCTCGGCAGGTTTATCGAAGTAAAGCTGAGGTTGCCTCTGCCGTAGGTTATCTCCCTCGAGGGGTCGTACACGTTGCCCATGACTCTGGTGCGGCAACCCATATACGCAATCTCCGTCTCGGGTCTGCCCGGCTTGTAATACTGCAGGTTGAACGGCGCGTCGATGAACGAGAAGTTGGGGAACAATCTCTTTGCGCTGACCTTGCATGCGAGCTTGAACAGATCGTAGTTGGGGTCGTTCTTGTTGTAGTTGACGCCCTCTTTGACCTTGAAAATGTGGATAGGGAAGATGGGCGTTTCGCCGAAGCCGAGACCCGCTTCTTCGGCAAGCAGAATGTTTTTGATGACCATTCTGCCCTCGGGAGTGGTGTCCGTGCCGTAGTTGATAGAGCTGAACGGCGTCTGAGCGCCCGCGCGGGAGTGCATCGTGTTGAGGTTGTGGATCAACGCTTCCATCGCCTGATAGGTAGCTCTGTCAGTCTCGCTCGCCGCCTTTTTGGTCGCGAACGCCTTGGCTTTCGCAAAGTCAGCCTCGGGGAAATCGGCAAAAGCCTCTTTCTCGGCTTTGTCGTATTCTTCGCTGCCCGCAAGGCAGGGATAAACGCCCTTTTCCTGCTCTATCTTCGCCACTCTCTTTTTCACGTCGTCGAGAGTGAGCGCGCTGTCGTCGATGAGCTCGAGCGCCTTGGTAAGGTTGGAGCAATACAGCCTCTTGTACGTCTTGACCACGCCCGGAGCGAGACCGTAATCGAAGTTGGGGATGCTCTGACCGCCGTGCTGGTCGTTCTGGTTGGACTGAATTGCTATGCAGGCGAGCGCCGCGTAGCTCTGGATATCGTTGGGCTCTCTGAGGAAGCCGTGTCCCGTGGAAAAACCGCCCTTGAACAGCTTGAGCAGGTCTATCTGACAGCAGGTCGTCGTCAGCGTGTAGAAGTCGAAGTCGTGAATGTGGATGTCGCCCTCTTTGTGCGCCTTGCTCTGCTCGGGAGGAAGAATGTATTTTTCGTAATAGTCCTTCGCGCCCTCACTGCCGTACTTGAGCATCGTGCCCATCGCGGTGTCGCCGTCGATATTGGCGTTGTCGCGCTTCATGTCGCTGTCGCCCGCGTCGGTAAAAGTAAGCTCGTTGTAAATGCGCATCAGCGCGGTGTTCATTTCGCGCGACTTGGTACGCTCCGCACGGTAAAGGATATACTTCTTGGCGATGTACGCGTAACCGTTCTCCATCAGCACTTTTTCGACCATGTCCTGTATATCCTCTATGGTCGGGCTCTTGGTCGTCTCGCCGTACTTTTCGACGAGTCTTTCTTCGACGAGGCGCGCCAGTCTCGCGCATTCCTGATCGTCCTTTCTTCCCGCCGAAGCCATTGCCTTGGATATCGCGGTCTGTATCTTGCTTATGTCGTAAGGTACTCTCCTGCCGTCTCTCTTGATGATGGTCTCAAACATGTTTCCTCCCGTGCGCGCCGTTTGCGTTTTTCTCTCTCACCACAATATGTTGTGGTGTGCCGCGGCGCCGTTTACTTTATTTTGTATTTGCCTTATAAAGAATATCACAAGCGGCATGCTCTGTCAACGACAAAAACGATAATAAAATCAAAATATTTTATGCGATTTTACTTGACAAATCGCGCGCCGTGTAGACGCGCTTTTCCGCAACTTTTTATTACTGCAATATACTGTTTGTTACAAGTCGGAAAAGTATTTTTAAGCAACCTTTACGCGGTCTGATCCCGATTGTAAAATTATGGAAAACGCGGCGCAAAACAAAACGCCCTTGACGGGCGTTGACGAGACCGCGCCTGCAACGGCGGTCACTCGCTTTTAATCTTGTCTGCGAGCTTTGTCAGAAAACCTTTGATCAGATCCATCACCGCATAGTAATCGTCTATATTTTTCATCAGAAACGGGTCTGGAACGGTCGTATAATATCCGTCGACGTATTCGCTGAGCGTGACGAACTTCTTGTGATACCTGAGAGGAAGCGCGATCTTGTTCATCCGCGTCATGCCTATTATCAGGTCGGCTTCCCTGAACAAATAGCCGTCCCCCCATTTGAACGCGGGTTTGTGCGCGGCGATCTCCTCCTCCGAAAACCCTTCGCGAAGAAGCGCGAGCCTTGCCTTGGGGTGTATCCTGAACGAGCGGTTGAATACCGCGGCGCTCCTCACGCTCTCCACCTTTGCGGCGAGCGCGGGGTCTCCTTTCACCAGTCGGCGAAAAACGTATTCGCAGTACGGACTGCGGCATATATTGGACGAACAAACAAAAAGTATCTTCATATATTGATTATATATTATAAGAGCGGTGCGGCGCAACACAATTTTTCAGACTGCCCGTTATTCTCACGATCTGCTGATGCGGGAAGCGAAAATTCTGACCGCCGGCGAGAAAATCCCCTGCGGTACGATCAGGACAAGCAAGCCGTCGCCTTTTCCCCGATAAAAAAGAGAGGCTCGCGCCTCTCCTTTGCCGACGGGATCGCCCGTCAGATCTTTTCGTCTCCGTAATCGCGGATAAGTCCTGTCATATACTCGAGGAATTCTCTCATAGTCACGAGGTCCTTGTCCGAGCATCTTTCCGATATCGTGAACGTCGCGGCGCCTTTAAACGTCGTGCAGGCGACCTGCATATACGGTTTAAACTTGACCGTGCCCGTCATAAACGCATGGGTTGCGGGAGCGTCGACAAGATCTATATATTCGCTCTTGATAATGCCTATATTGGACATTCCGACGAGCGGATTGGTATACCCTATCTTTACCGCCAGCTGCGATATCGCAAACGGGAAAGCCTGGAAAGCAAACGCCATCAACGGCAGTCCCGCAAGTCCGAGGAGATTGTTTTCCTTGTGCGGTCTCAGCGTATCTTTCACCCTTGAGAGCGTTTCTTCGAAGCTGTCACCCGCGCCCCCGGTCATTTTGCACGGCATATACGAGGTGAGGTTTGTGTAACCTTCGGTATCGTTGCCTTTCAGATATCTGCGCAGATCGAGCATGGAGGTTATCTCTGTCGGAGTCTTGCCGTCCACCCCGTCGAAGAACTTGACTATTGCCCTGAAAAACGCGGCGAGATATATGTCGTTGACGGTATAACCGTTTTTCTTGCCTCTGATCTTTGCCTTTTCGAGCGCAGACGCCTCGAGGTCTACCCTCATGATATGCGACTTGTCAGTGTCCTTGTCAGGCTCGAACGGAAATTTCAGCTTAATATTCGTCCTCGACACGTTTTTGTAAAGCATCTTCGCCTTCTTCGCGAGTTCGGGCGGAAGATCGCGGTATACCTGCTTTGCGCTTCTCGATCCGTTTTTGACCTTTGCGACGTAGTTCGGGTCAGCCTTGAGACCGTTGTAAGTCTCGCAGACCGTCTTGCCGAACGAGATAAAGTCTCTGCCGTCAAAGCACATATGGTTGATAAGGAAGCATATCATGCTCCTGCCCTTGCCCTTGAGCAACGTAAACTCGAACTGCAGCTTGCCACTGCAATCTATTCTCCTTGTGAGTATCTTCTGTATCTGCGTGATAAAATCGTCGTCCTCGACTACGGTAAGCACGTCGGCGTCCGTATAGTCGTAATTCACTCGCCAATAAGGGCTGACGGGATTGGCGACAAAACTGCTGTGCAATACGTCGATCTTGTCGACGACCTGCTTGAGCGCCTTTCTCAGAACGGCTTCGTCTACAATGCCCTCGTATTCGAACGCGCAATGCATCATACCGTCGTAATAGTTCTTGAAAATGTACTGGACTTTGTCCCACATTTCGGCTTTGATAGTCTTGGTTTTCAAAATCTTTCTCCTTTACCACATTATTTCCGTTATTTAAGTCCGCCCCGTAAGTCAACCTAATGATATATAATCTTTCGCGCAAGTGTCAAATAATTAACAAGCAAAGTGACGCAAAACAGACAAGCCCCCTGCAAATTCTCATTTTGCCCCAAACGCGTAATAATATGCAAACGCGACACAACTTGCCGCGCGCGTACACGTTGATCTCCTTTCCCCTTCTCCCCTTTACATCATTTTGAATCCGTGACGCGTGCTTGTCGCAAAGAAAAGCGACGGCGCTCTCGTATAAAGACAAGCGCACGCCTGCTAAGCTCCGGAAGGTCGTAGCAAAGAAAATCACGACTAAAATCTTTTTCAGGAATTTTCATTTCCCGTTGACATTTGCATTTTTAAATCTGAAAATCCCTCTCCTGCTGTCAAGCAAAAAAGCCGAGGCTGTTCACCTCTGTAATAGAGGGATATTCGCTCAGCTATTTCCTGCGGCGGTGTGACCGCAACAAAGGTAAGCTTGCGCTGAACGTAACAGGTTGCAATAAGCGAAGCCTTCCTTTGCTGTCGCCCCGCGACCGCTTTTGATGAGGGTTCGTGTATCCCTCTCCTGCTGTCAAGCAAAAAAGCCGAGGCAGTTCAGCTCGGCAATAGAGGGATATTCGCTCAGCTATTCCCTGCACAGATTGCTTATCCCTGCCAACCGCGAAAGCGACCGCATATCGGGATTGTTTCGCTCAGCTACTCTCTGCTCAGGTTGGAAATTATTGCTGACCGCGAAAGCAACCGCTACGCGGATCGCCGCACCCAATCAACGCTAATGCTTTTGATGAGGGTTCATGTATCCCTCTCCTGCTGTCAAGCAAAAAAGCCGAGGCAGTTCAGCTCGGCTTTTTTGCTTGGCGCAGAGAGAGGGATTCGAACCCTCGGTTGACTTTCATCAACACAGCATTTCGAGTGCTGCACCATCGACCTCTCGGACATCTCTGCGTGCTATGATATTGTACAATATCCGAATGGATTTGGCAAACGATATTGACCAAAATTTTAAATGACGCGCAAATTATCGGCGGGGCAAAGACTTATACTCCGCCCCGTCCGTTTTGCGTGTTATACGTACTATACGTCAGACTATACCGCAAGCCGCCTTAAAGTCCTCGAGCTTGTCGGCTTTTACAGTCCCCTTGTCCACGTTGAGCGACAGTATCGTATGTATCGCCGCTTTGCTCGAAACGGAGCAATCGGTCACGTCGTCCGCGATAAAGTCTTTCATCACCACGTTGACGTCGGCGAGTTTATCCGCATCCTTGGCGACTACGTTTTTGAGATAATCGTCGAGCACGGGACGTATCAGCGCTTCTCTGCCCTCGAGCGGAGAGCCTGTGAGCTGACTTTGAAGCACAAAGAAAACACCGTCCTTCTTAACCGCAAAATATTTTTCCCATTGCGCCTTGAGTTTGTCTGTATCTCCTTTATGCTCGCTTCCCTGATAGTCGGATTGCAGATATACGCTTCTTTCAAACAGCCAGTCATGTTTCTCGCATATGTCGCTCGAAGTGTCCTTGTAAATGACGATTATGTTTTTGCCAAGCTCTCTCATCTTTCCGAAAGACACGGTAGTGGGATCTGCTACGTCTGTCTTTCTCAGCACTTTATCCATTGGAAGGAGGCTTTCGACAAATTCGACAAGCCCTTCTTCGGTAGCCGTCCAGCTGTGCTGAAAGTCGAGTATCAGAACTTCTTCGGGATTGCTCTCGACAAAAGTCTTGATCGCTTCCATACTTTCTTCTACCAACTGACCGCAAGCGTTTTCAAGCACGGGCTTATTGCTGTCGGCGTGAACGAAATAATAAGTGTCCGTATTTCCCGAAACAGGCTTTGACGCACGAAAGTCGAAATATCTTGCGCCGGCTTTGAGCTGATTTTCGATCTTGCTGTGTTGTGTCTCCCACATCTTGTCTGCCCCCATCGTACCCGCGTCGTGCGCACCGGGCATCACGACGTCGCTGACGAGCGCTTCGTCGGATATATAACTCATCCATTGTTCTTCAAAAGTCTTTTCCACAGTCTCATCCTCTGCGCACGCGACGAACGCGAAAACCGCGATCGCGATGATCGCCGCCGCAACGATCGTTTTAAAGATCCTGCCTCTAAATATATTTTTCATAATACAACCCTCCGACGTTATGATATCATAAAACCTGAGGTTTGACAACATTTGTTTTTAAAATTCTTTCCGTTCATTCTCTCCCGTCACGTGCGGGCGGTCGGTTTCCCTTTCGGCGGGCGCGATCTCCCCGTCGGAGAGAGACTCCGCCGCTTCTCCGCTCTCCGCTTGCAGGGCGGCTTCACTCTCCACGACACGAAGCGACGGTTTGACGCAGCTGAATATGTTGCCCTTTCTTATCAGCAGATCGGTGAGCAACGCACCGAGCGGCGCGGTGAATATTATCGCTATCACGGCAACGGCGAGCACAGTATGTCCGCATGCAAGTCCCATCGCGAGAGGCACGCCGCCTATCGCCGCCTGCACCGTCGCTTTGGGCATATACGCGACCACGCAGAACAGCCTCTCTTTTACCGACAATTTCGTCTTTATCAGACAGCACAGCACTCCCGCCGCCCTGAATGCCAGTCCGCAAACGAGCATGAGCAATATCCACCCGAGCGACTTTGCCGCATACGACAAGTCTACGCTCGCGCCAACGAGCACGAACAGCATGATCTCTGCGGCGATCCACAACTTGGAGAACTTGGACGAAAGCCTGACCGCGACGACCTCGCGTTTTTTTCTGAACGCCATACCGAAGCCCATGACGGCGAGAAGTCCGGAAAAAGGCACGACGTCTCCCCACAGCTGTTGCGCGGCGACGCAGAACAGGCAAAAACACAATATCAGCAAAGCCTTGAGCGAATCGCACATATGTATTTTGGAACAAGCGTATCCGAACGCGACGCCGACGAGCGCGCCGACAGCCGCGCCGAAAACTATCGAAAGCGGTATGCCCGCAAAGCTCCAGACCGAAGCGCTTCCGCCGTCCGCCATAGACGAAAAAGCGGTAAAAAGCACGATGACGAACACGTCGTCGACCGAGGCTCCCGCCATTATCATCTGCGGTATGCCCTTGTCTGCCCCGAGTCCTTTTTCCTGCATCAGCAACATGCGCGGTATGACCACCGCGGGAGATACTGCCGCAACGACCGTGCCTATGATCGCCGCTTCGACGTAGCTGACATTGAGAAAGATCGGCGCGAATATCACCATTGCGCATATCTCAAAACACGCGGGCACGAAGCAAAGCAAAAGCGCGGGTCTGCCGATTTTTCTGAGGTCGTTCACGTCGAGCGCAAGTCCGGCGCGAAGCACTATGATTATCAGCGCGATCTGTCTGAGGTCGGCGGAGATCGCGAGTATAGACCCGTCGATCAGATCGAGCGCATAAGGTCCGAGCACTATGCCCGCGGCGAGCATACCGATAAGCGGCGGAAGCCTGAGAGCTTTCGCTATCTGCGAAAACGCAAAGCCGAGAGAAAAAATGAGCGCGATACTCAGCAGGAACATATCTTTGTCCTCCAAAAAAAATTGCCGACGGTTCCGCAACTTGCGCGGGCGTCGGCGACCCTCGCGCAAAAGCAGAAGTCATCAGCATGAAAGCGGTTCGGGCTATCGCCCCGGGAGGACTTCATCCCCGTTCTTATTGTCAACGTAATTTTATCGCCGCCGTCGGATTTTGACAACCGTTGCAACTACATTTTCTCAGAAAGATCGGAAAGCGCTTTGTCTGTCTTCGTCTCTCTTTTACAATTTAAAAAATTTTCGTGCCCGTGTAGCTTTTATCATATTTCTTCTATGCAATATCCGTACGGTGAGATCACCTTGCCGTCGAACGATACCGCTTCATCGTTGTGATTTATCGTGATCCTGACACCGCCTGCCGTGCCCTTTCTGACGACGCTCTCCACTCCTGCGGGAGTGTAGAAAGTCGCGACGCGACAAAAAGCGCAGACCTTTTGCGCGACGTCGTCGAGCACGCTGTCCTCAGGCGAGCACGCTATATAGAACGCAAGCCCGTTGCCGTATCTGTTTTTTGTGACCGCCGCGCCGCCTCTGAAGAAATCGTCGTCGTAGCCGTACAACGTCTCTGCGGTCGTGACTGTGCATTTTTCCCTGAACACTCCCGCGAATGCGCATCTTTCGGCTGCCGCGCCGTAGCCTTTCAGCTTTGCGCCGTTTTGCTCCCACATGCTCTCGCTCTCGTCGACGGTGAGCCCGAAAAGACCTGTCAGCCCTACCGGTAGTTTTTCTCCGAACACCAGGTTGTTGTCCTCGTCCTTGACCGACGTGCGGAAGGTCGCGACGACCGCGCCGCCGCCCGCGACGAAAGTTTTCAGCCTTTCGCGTACCTCGGGTCTGCATATCACCATATTGGGCACTATGACCGCCTTGTAGCGTTCGAAGCAGTCGCAGGCGGGGATCACGTCCACTGGCACGTTGAGCCTGAAAAACGCCGCGTGAAGTCTTTGCATTTCTCTTTCGCCGTCGAATATCTCACTCTGTCTCTGCAACCTGAAAGAAGCGAGAGAGTCGAAGTCGTAGATCATACATATATCCGCTTTCAACGGCGAATCTGTCTTGCCGTCAAGCGCTTTGAAGTTCCTGAAAAAACGCTGCGCCTCTCGCCACTTTCTGCCCTCGGTATCGTCGGCGTCGATCAGACCGTAGCAATATTGTTCCGCGCCCTTGACAGCGCCGCGGTACCTGAAGAATACGAGCCCGTCGCAACCTCTTGCGACAGCCTGCATCGCCCATGCTTCCGCCTGACCGGGTCGCGGCACGAAACCGGTCACGTCGTGCCCCTGCGCGCCCATTATCGCCTCCGTTATCCAGAAGTTGTCCCCCTTGAGTCCTCTGATATAGTCGAGCGCAAACGCGGTCTCGTCGGGCGACAGAGGTTTTCTCTGCCCTCCCCATACGGGATAATTGTTGTAAGCCGTCTTGTCTATGACGCGCGCAACGGCGGCGTAATCGAGACTCTTTGTTAGTCCTCCGCCGGAAAAGTCGTGTATCACCAAAGCCGTCGGTATAACGCTTTTTATCACGTCGACCTGCATACGTGCAAAGTCGCGTATCTTGTCCGAACAGAATCTCTCCCAGTCAAGTCTCAGCGACGGGTTGTGCACGGTTATCGTCGCGTTGGGCGCGTTGATCTCGTCGAAAGAGTTGTACTGCTGACTCCAGAACGCGGTGCCGTATCTTTCGTTGAGCGCGGCGACGTCGCCGTACTTTTTCTCAAGCCATTTTCTGAAGCCGACGACGCACTTTTCGCACCAGCAGACGTCGCTCCCCTCGTGCCCGAGTTCGTTGTCGATCTGCCAGGCGATTATCGCGTCCTCGTCGCGGTAGTGCTCCGCAAGTTTTCTGACGATGCGCCGCGAGCGATCGACGTAGACTTCGCTCGAATAGCAGCACGTATGCCGTCCGCCGTACGTCCTGACCGTGCCGTCGCGGAACTTCGAAGCGACCTCGGGGTATCTCCTCGCAAGCCATGCCGGCGCGGTCGCGGTCGGCGTGCCGAAGATAACTCTGAGCTCTCTTTTCTTCGCTTCTTCTATAACTTTGTCGAAAAAGGAGAAGTCGTACTCTCCCTCCTCGCGCTCCATTATATGCCAGCCGAATTCGGCTATCCTTACCGTATCGCAACCCAGCCCGACTATCCTGTCGAGATCCCCGGACATAAGCGACTCGTCCCATTGCTCGGGATAATAAGCGACTCCGGCTATCGTCGCCACTTCTTTCATATCTGACCTCCGTCGTCGGGTTTTTTCGTACCCGTGTTGTTTATTTCAATATTTTCGACATCTTCGCCGCCTGTATCGCTGCTTCCGCCGCGCTGCTTTCTCACGTCGAGTTCTGCAAGTATTCTGCGATAATTCTTATCGCCCAGCCTGTACCCTTTCAGATAGACGGCAAGGCAGACGAGCATTAGCAAAGCGGGGACGGCGATCATTATTATCCTCATTCCCGCGACCGTCGTCGCCGACTGCACCTTGTTCGCCTCGTAACCTATCACCTTGAGACCTATGCCCGATACGAGCGCGCTGAACGCACCCGCGAACTTGACGACAAAGGTCTGCGTAGAGAACAGCACGCTCTCGTTCCTCGACCCCATTTTGTACTCTCCGTAATCGACGACTTCCGAGAGTATGACCGTGAGTATCACGAGCATGAATCCTATGCCGATATTCACGACTACGCTCGACAGCGCGACCCACACCGCGCTCGTCGGCGCGAAATAACCCGCCGCGAAAAGGAGCGCGAACCCCGCCGCGGGGAGCAGACACGCGAGTATGAACAACAGCTTCTTGCCCACCTTTTTGCCGAGTATCGGGTAGCCGAGGAGCGCGCCCATCTGCGCGAATCCCGCGACCAGAGTGTAGACCGAGAACAGTTCGTCCTCTACCCCGCAGACGTACTCGAAGTAGTAGAGCGCAAAGCTGTTGGAGAGCTGATAAGCTATATTGAAAAACAGCGCGATCAGCAATACGACGAGCACCTGATCGTTTTTGAAAAGCACTTTCATCATCTTTTTCAGATCTGTCTTTTCGCCGCTGCCCGACGTCGCGACGACCTTCTCGCGGACGTTGAAAACCGTTACGAGCGAGGAGACGACGAATATCACGGCGACCGCTATCGCAAAACGCGAAAATCCGAGCGTCCTGCTCTCTCCGCCAAGGTATTTGACGATATAAAGCCCTCCCGAGCCGACGATGAGCCACGCCATACTCGCGAAAAAGCGCGGTATAGCGCTGATCTGATTGCGCTCGTTTTCGTCGCTTGTCAGCGCGGGCACCATGCTCCAGTAAGGAATGTCCATCAGCGTATAGGTCATGCCCCACAGCACGTACATAAACCCGACGTAGACGGCGTACCGCGTCGGAGACAGATCTACGTCGGCGTACATCGCTATCAGCACCGCCGCGTTTATCAGCGTGCCGACGAGTATCCAGGGTCTGAACTTGCCCCAGCGTGTGCGCGTGTTGTCGACGATAATACCCATAAAGGTATCGTTTACCGCGTCCCATATTCTTGCGGCGGCGAACAGCACCGCAACGAATACGGGATCCGCAAGTCTGTAATCGGTCAGGTACTTCATAAAAAATGTGGATACGATCGCATAAACCATATCCTTGCCGAAAGCGCCTATACCGAACGAAATTTTGCTTTTCCAGCTGAGTTTTTCCTGCATAATTTCTCCAATAAGTTATGTACGTCTCAACTCCCGCAAGAAAAGTTTTTCCCCATTATGCAAAAAAATACCGCCGCAACGCCCTCTCCTCTGCATTTTGAGAAAAATACGACCGCAAAGCGTTGCCGCCCGTTTTTCACGTTTTTATATTTTGCGTTGACTAATCACCGTATATAATTTAAAATAGATGTGTGAGGTGACTATGAACTACATTTCTTTATGCGGAGAGTGGAAGCTCTCAAGAAACGACAGCAACGAAACGGTTACCGCTACGGTACCCGGTTGCAACTTTACCGACCTGCTCGCGGCAGACAAGATCCCCGATCCTTTTCTCGCGTGCTACGAAAAGAGCGTTCAATGGGTCGGCGAAAAGATATGGACGTACGAAAAGACCTTTCAGGCAGACCATGCGATCCTCTCCTCTGCAAAACAGGAGATCGTGTTCGAAATGCTCGACACTCTCGCCGAGATCTACCTCAACGGAGAGACGCTCGGCAAAACGCAGAACGCGTACAGAACGTACGTTTTCGACGTAAAAGGCATACTCAAAGAAGGCGAAAACACGGTCAAAGTCGTGTTCTTCTCCCCTCTCGACTATATCCGTCAATGGCACAAGGCGATGCCTTTGCCCAACACGACCGAGGGCGAAGCGGGAAGCTGTCATATCCGCAAACCCGCCTATCACTTCGGCTGGGACTGGGCGCCTCACCTGTTGCATTGCGGCATAATGAAGCCCGCCTATATCCGCGCATACGACGGCGCGCGCCTTGACGGCGCAAGGATAAGGCAGATACACAAGGACGGCAAAGTCACGCTTGAGATCACGCCCGAGATCACCGACGGCGAAAACGAGACCGTAGGTTACAGACTGACCTGCCCCGACGGCGAAACCCTTCTCGCGGCGGGAAAAGGCACGGTGAGCATAACCGTGGAAAACCCGCAACTCTGGTGGACTGCCGACCTCGGCGGTCAGCCGCTGTACAAACTCGAATGCACCCTCGGCAAACAGACCAGGACTTACAATATAGGTCTCAGGACTCTCGTCCTCGACCGCTCCGCCGACGAATACGGCGAAAACTTCCGCTTCGTACTCAACGGCGTCGGGATCTTCGCGCGCGGCGCCAACTGGGTGCCCGCGGACAGCTTCGTCTCGCGCATAAAGCGCGCCGACCTCGAAAGACTGCTCGTATCCGCACGCAACGCCAATATGAACATGCTCCGCGCCTGGGGCGGCGGCTATTACGAAAGCGACGACTTCTACGACCTGTGCGACAAACTTGGCATACTCGTATGGCAGGACTGCATGTTCGCCTGCTCGCCATACCCATATACGCGCAAAGACTATATGGAAGAAGTAGCGCTCGAGATCGCGGACAACGTCAGGAGACTGCGTCATCACGCTTCTCTCGCGCTCTGGTGCGGCAACAACGAGCTCGAGCAGATGAGCGGCGCCTGGATGGTCAGACAGGATATCATCGCGCAGGCGGGCGAGTATTTCTATAAGGAACTGCCCGCGATAATAAAGAAATACGACGACGTGACGCCTTACCACCAAAGCTCTCCGAGCGGCAACGGCTATATGAAGAACTACAACAACGACGACTACGGCGACTGCCACCTGTGGAAGGTATGGCACGGCATGCGTCCGTCCGATTATCTGACAAAGCGCAACCCGCGCTTCTGCAGTGAATACGGTCTGCAATCCCTGCCCCACCGCAACACTCTCGTGCGTATCAACGGCGGCGCGATGCCCGCGTCGATGAAAGACCCGGTCATGCAGGCGCACCAGAAAGCGCCTTTCGGCAACAGCCGTACCCTTTTCTATATCGTCGACCGCTTCTGGTCTCCCGACAATATGGACGACCTCGTATATATGACCCAGCTGAGTCAGGCGTATTGCGCAAGGGTCGCGACAGAAAGCTGGCGCACGAGAAAGGGACGTTGCAACGGTTCGCTTTACTGGCAGCTCAACGACTGCTGGGGCGTGACGAGCTGGTCGGGATACGACTATTACGGCAACCCCAAGGCGGTGCATTACGAGGCAAAGCGCTTCAACGCGCCGCAGACCGTCGTGATACTCAACGATAAAAACGAGCGCAGGATAACCGCGATCAACGATACCCTTGCCGACGCAGACTTCGACGTTGTGTACGGCATGAAGTCTTTCGACGGAAAGACCGTCTACGAACAGACCCGTCCCGTATCCCTCAAGGCGGGCGAAAGCAAGGAGATCGCCCGCATAAATCCCAAAGACCACCACGGCGGCAAGCACTGCGTCGTCTTTGCTGTGATGAAGACCAAAGACGGCAGAACGGTCGCCGAGAGATACCATACCGCGTTCAAAGAGAAAAAATGTTCTCTGCCCGATCCCGCTATAAGCGTCGCGACGTCTCTCGACAACGGCGTTTACCGCATAGACCTCGCGGCAAAAACGTATGCGCGCGGCGTGGAAATTTCTCTGACCGGTATCGACGGAGAATTTTCGGACAACTTCTTCGATATGCCCGCAGGCGGCAAAGCAAGCGTTAGCATACGCGTCGGCTCCGACGATAAGGCGGAACTCGACAAGGCGCTCAGAGTGCGTAGCCTTTACGATGTCAGGCGCAAGCAGAACGGCATAAAAGACACGTTCTTTGCGACGAAAGTGTTCTTCGAGCCGTATAATCTCGTCAACTGGATTTACAGGACAAAGGAGTGACGTATGAAAAAAGAATTTTTCACCACTCCTCTGACTTCTCTCGCCGCGACGCTGTGCGACTTCGCGGGAGTACAGCCGCCCGAATTTGCCGCGCCCGCCTGCAAAGAACTCAAAGACGCACTCGTCGCGCAGAGCGGCAGGACAAGCGTGGACAGGATATTGATGTACACCCCCGACGCCGTCGCCGACTACATCTACGACAAATATTACGACAAGTTCGCGCCCTGCGAAAAGATAGCGCCCGTCAGACAGCGGTTCATCACGGTCAACCCGCCCAAAACCCCCGTCTGCTTCGCGAGTATGTACACGGGCGCGCAACCCGAAAAACACGGCATAACCAAATACGAAAAACCAGTCGTGAAGATTGACAGCGTGTTCGACGCGTTTATACGCGCGGGCAAAAAGCCGTGCATAGTCAGCGTAAAAAATCAGAGCATGGACAAGATCTTCCGCGAGCGCGATATGGCGTATTATCAGGAAGCCTACGACGAAGAAGTCGTCGACCGTGCGCTCGAGCTGATAGAAAAAGACGAGTACGATCTGATATGCGTATACAATCAGAGCTACGACGACTCGATGCACCGCACGCACCCCAACAGCAAACGCTCTCAGCGCGCGCTCGGTCTGTATGCGTCCTCTTTCGTCAAACTTGGAGAAAAAGTCAATACTTGTTGGCAAAATCACGACACGCTGATAGGCTTTGCACCCGATCACGGCGTGCACAGAATGTGGATAGGGCTGGGCAATCACGGCAGTTATATCCCCGAGGATATGAACATATCTCACCTTTACGGCATTATCCCTGAAAAGGCATGATTTGGTCCGACTTGACAAAAACGCGGCAAGTCCGCGTTTTTTTATGTCTCGAGTCTGCTTTTGGTCTCACAAAACGCGGCTTTTCTTATGGTTTCCCGCTCAAAATTTTCTCCCGTTGCCGCCTCCCTTGTCCGGTCTCTGCCGCTCATTTGTTTTTTGTGACGCGGTCTCTTTCGCAATGCCGCAGGTATATACGCGCGCGCAGACGTCAATCATATTGTTATGATATACAAGATTCTGCTCAACAGCGTCATAGCGTTCGTTTCTCTTTTCTTCATCGCAAAAATCCTCGGCAAAAAACAGATAGCGGAGCTCACTTTCTGCGACTACGTGGTGGGCATATCTCTCGGCTCAATTTCCGCAGAATGGGCGATCGACGACGAAAAACCCTGGTACGTTTACTGCACGGCAATATTGATCTTCTTCGCGTTCAGCCTGATAGTTGACTTTGCCGAAAGAAAAAGTCCGTTCCTGAAAAAGATGTTCAAAGGCTCGCCGATAGTGCTCATCAGCGACGGAAAAATCGACTACATCAATCTCAAAAAGAGCAAGCTCGACGTCAATGCACTGCTTGGCATGTGCCGCGTGGCGGGGTACTTCGATCTGCGCGACGTCGCCTATGCGGTTTTCGAGACGGGAGGCGAACTCAGCATCCTGCCCCGCTCCGACCGCCGCGCCGCGACTACGGAAGAACTCGGCGTAGTCACGCAAAAAGCGAGACTAGTCCTCCCCTTCGTGATAGACGGAATGATATTTGACGACGCGCTCGCCCGCGCCGGCAAGTCGAGGGAGTGGCTGTTTGAAAAACTGCAGGGCAAAGACGTAAAACGCGTGCTCCTCGCCTCGTACGACCCCGAAAGCGACAAACTCACCCTGAGCATGAAAAACACCCGCAAATTCGCAGATATAGCAAAATGAAAACGCGTATTGACAACGCTTCTCGGTTGGTCTATGATTAAGTTATGGTTTTCTTCTATATTATAGGCGGGCTGTGCGTGGCGAGTTCTATTGCCAAAGCGTACTTCGATACGAAAAAAAATGTTAAGCCGGAGTTCATCGCAAAACTTCTCGCAAGCGTCAGCTTTATGTTCTGCGCGGTCTACGCGATATACAACAATCCCGACGCGGTCGAGTACGGGATCTTCATCCTGTGCGCGCTGATATTCGGCACGATAGGCGATATACTTCTCTGCCTCGACGGCTTCTTCCCCGACAACGAAAACTACTATAAATTCTTCAACACGGTGGGCACCGCGACCTTCTTCATCGGTCACTTGATGTATATGGCTCTGCTTTTCGTCTACGCGCCGATAAGCAGGACTCCCTTCCTTCTCCTCGCCCTGCCGATAATGCCTCTGATAATGCTCGCGCTGATACTCACGGGACAAATATCTTTGCCCAGAATAAAGAGCTACCTTATGGTCGTATACTTCCTCGTCGCGGGCGGAGTGATAATAGGAGCGGTCTCCTTCGTGATAAACGCCCATTCTTCGCCTGTCGGCTGGATAGTGCTCGCCGCGTCGATACTGTTCGCGTTTTCAGACTGCTTCCTCGGGCTGTTCCACTACTGCCCCGCGCTGAAGATAAGCGAAAAGGTCGCGCCGTATATCGTGATGCCTACATATTGCATAGCGCAGGTGCTTTACGCGCTGTCGATATACTATATCGCCTGACGAAAATTTAATTGTATTTCTAAAAGTATTGACAAATTTATTTTAATCGGTTATAATAATCTTCGGTAATACTTCAGAATTGCAAGGAGGTACTGAAGATCATGGCGGGAGTTTATTATAAAAACGTAAGCAACAACGAAATCGAAAACGAATATGACGTATTCATCGGCTATCACGGCGTTTTTTCAGAGAGCAGCAGTTCTCTAAAGGAAGCCGAGGAGATTGCCCTTTATCTTTACAGCATCGGATTGAAACCCTTCCTGTTCAACAAATTCTGTTACGAAGCTGACAAGAACATTTACTTTCAGCGTACAGGACAAATTGCCAGACGCTCCAAGGCGTTTTTGATCGTTCTGAAACACTTTGACAATCTACAGCACATAATAAACGAAAACGGTATTTCTCCGCAGACTCAGCTTTTCGACGAAATCGGCGCATTCATTGACGCAAAGCCCGACTGCGCGTTCATCAATGCCGTATATTTCGGACCTGACGATCTGGATCTCAGATCTTTTTACAGAAACATAGGTATCAACGGCGTATCGATCAACAACTCCCCCATTACGTCCGGTAACGGCGAAAGCGTGCGTTTTGCAAGTCCTTGTGCCGTTCTCTATTACAAATTGCAAAACTGGCTTCATACTTGCGGCATATACACGAAAGAGCCAGCCGTCGCCGCAGACGCGGTAACTCTTAGTTACATAGACTACCCTCTGCCGAAATACGCAGACAATGCCACGGCTACCAGCCTGAAAATAGATTTTCTGCAAGATCTTTACCTCAAATTGCGCTGCAACGCGAGAGAACTGAATCTCGAGATACTTGACAATTACCTAGCCATACTTACTGCGATAAAAGCTCATTACAAGCATCTCAGCACGGCGGTGTCTCAGCTAGAAGTTATCGTAAACGCCGCAAAAGAGACCCACAAAGAGGGGCAGATCAGAGTCAGCGTATTTATCAAACAAAAGATAGATTACTTTCAGAACGCTATTTCCAGTCTCGCTTCGGCAAGTGAAAAGATTATCAGGGAGAACGACAGCGTCCTGATATTCAGCAGAAGTTCCAGCGTCGAAGAGGTACTCAATACCGACGTCGAGAAAAAAAGCTCGGTATCCGTATACATCGCAGAATGCCGCCAGAAAAGTCCCTCGTCGTTCGCCGACGCAAAATGCTTCTACAACGGTATCAAGCAGAACAACTACGCAAAGTTTGTGTTTATATCCGACGCGACGGCATGTCAATACATAACTTCGGGCAAGATAACCAAAGTCTTTATCGGGGCATGCAGCGTAATCACCGACGAAGACGGTCAGATAACCGAAATAGTCAACACCAACGGAAGTGCGGTGATAATCGACGCGGCGTTAAGACACAATATCCCCGTTTTTGTTTTTTACACAGAGGACAAGATCGTTGAAGTAAAGGACAGGGATTCGATATTCCTGCATGACAACGAAAGTATAATTTCAGAAGAAAACCCGGAAAACGGCGTATCATATGCCGACGAAAAATACTCTTTCATAAAGCGGAGACCCAATATGGTTTTCGTAACGAACGGCGGCACTATGAGCACCGACGATTATCTGTCGTATTTCCGCAGAGACACGTGGAAGGACGCCCGAAAAATTGCCAACTGCAACATGTGCCATTCAGAGCAAAAATGCTTTGTCAAATCGTGTATAAGCGAAGAAGAATTCAAAGTCGAACTCGCGATACTCAAATATATTGACGGCAAATACCCGCATGCCGCCAGACTGTTGAGTTCCAACGCAAAAAAAGCGTCGTTCCACCTTGAAAAAATATCCGGCGCAAGGCTTTATGAAATAATAATGCTCTTGTCCGAACTCGGGCGCAGAGGCGTTGCTATTGCGGACACCCTGAAAAACGGTCTGATTAACGAATGCAATAAGCACCAAAACTGCTTGACACTCAAATCCGGATCCGTACTTGACAATTTTTACAAAACCTATCGCAACGGCAATTCTCCTCTTGTCCCTTATCCCAAGTCAAAGATACGGGAAATGCTTCACAGCATGATCTACGTACACAGGTACATACTCGGCAGAAAACTCGATTACAACAGAGTAACTCTTGAAAACCAGATCGACGAGCTTTACAACGTCTTTGAAGAAAACGCCAACGTCCTGTTCCGCGACTCGACGGTTAAGAACATGGTACTCGAAGATATTGCCCTCGACGGTCTCGATCAACTCGAGACTCCGGACAAATATTATACCGCTCTCAGAAAGCTCAAGGCGATCATAACCTCTCCGTTTTTCGCTGAGGGAAATAGCGACGAAGATACGGTCAAAGACTATCTGCGCAAGCACAAAATACGTGAATTCGACTTTTCCTCCTGCGTAAACCTTACAACAAAATGGGATGATCTGATCGGTCTTAATCTGCACGAATCCGTCTATTGTACTCGACAACTGAACAAGGTGTTGTCAAAACTCAAGCGTCAGAACAGGGCAGTCGAGATAGACGATCCGTGCACGGTTTTCATCACATCTCTGATCGTAAGATACATACGCTTCGGAGGGCGCAAATATCTGTACAGGTATCTCAATCCAAAGATCCACGCTGTCAGATTCCTTTACGACGACGAGAATTTCTATTTCAATACGCTTCAACATATATGCAACGAAGTCCCTCGCAAAGATTGTCTCGAAAATTACAGCGAGATCATTTCCGTACTCAGGCAGATCGGCAGTTACCCACACGAATCAATGCCCTTTGATTCCATGGAAGCGATTTATCCCGAGGATGCCAAAAACAGGACTCCCTGGATGGGACTTTACAAATTGTAATGCGATTGCAGTTAAACACTCTGCGCAACAAAAAAGGTTCCGTAATTCGGAACCTTTTTTGTCACCACATCGCTTTAATGCTGCAAACCTTATTTTTCTGTCCCACAATTTTTTCTTGCTTCAAGTTCTTTTTTGATCTCGGCGAACCTCTCTCTGCCCATATTCGCGCGGTAGGCGAATATCACTGATATAAGGAATATCACGCTGGGTACGACCGCAAGCACGACTCTTATCGCGATCAGCGCCGACTCAGGCTGATCTATCACGGTGTTGTCAGTGCTCTCTATATAGCCGAAAAGCTCGAGCACGAGCGAGACCACCGCGACGGCAACGCCCGAAGCGAGCTTGTACATAAACTGCGTGATCCCGTAAAACGCGCCCTCTCTCCTGACGCCGTTGACGTATTCGTCGACCTCGACGACGTCGGGCAGGCTCGCATAAGGCAGTATCTGTATCGCGGACATGCCGAGCCCTGCGATAACGCACATCAAGACCGTGCTCCATACGACCTGTTCGGGCACGAAAAGCGCGAGCGACAGCGCGAGGGTCATATATACGCACGCGACGGCGTAAACCTTGTGTTTGCTGAACTTCTCGCTCGCCTTGACCCATATGAAAGAGGACAGTATCGCGCAGACAAGCGGCGTTGCGATAAACACCATGCTCATCGTGCCGCCTCCGAAGCCCATCGTGTCGTTGATGAAGAACATGAACACGCTCATTATTATATCGAAGCCGACCATGCTGAGAAGATATGTCGCGATCACGTTGCGGAATTCTTTGAGTCTGAAAAGCTCTTTGAGGGTCGTGAAGAACCCCTGAGTGTTCTCGTGAGACGTTTCCTTGTTTTCCTTTACAGTCAGCGAGCAGACGAAGAATATCAGCGAAGCGAGCACGCCGAATATGACGGACGCTACTGCGTATGCCTTGCTGAGAGACCCGAGCGCGCCGTAAAGTATGCTCTCGGTGCCGTCTGCGAGCAACGCGAATACCGCCGCGCCGAGGAGCATGCCGACGTTGGTCATCGCTATCCTTATGCCGCTGATCGAAGTGCGCTCGTCGTAATCGTCGGTCATGTTGGCGGTCAGCGCGTTGTACGGGATATAGACGACCGTCCAGACCGTGTTGTAAAGCATGTATACGAGCGTGTAGTAGATCATCTTGGCGACCTGCGCGTTTTCTCCGAAAGGCGCAAGCCATAGCAGAATGAAACTCAGACCGTAGGGTATCGCGCCGAAGATCATATACACCCTGCGCTTGCCCCATTTGCCGAACTTGGTCTTGTCGACTATCCTGCCCATCATATAGTCGGTGATCGCGTCCCACGCGCGGGCGATGATGAACACCACCGACGCGAGACCGGCTTTGAGACCTCCGACGTTTACGAAAAAGTAAAGCAGATAAAAAGATATGGCGGCGAACAGAATGTTCACCGACATATCGCCGCTGCCGTAAGCAATTTTCTGACCCAAAGATATCTTACCTTTGCGCTCTTCTTCCATAATTTTTTCCCGGAGACTTATCTGTATTTTTTCATTTCCTCGTCGATTATCTCTCTGACCTTTGCCACGCAGTCCTTGATCGCGACTCTTTCCGCCTTCTTGGTCGCGCGCATGCAGATCTCGACCTCGCCGTCTGCGAGCGTCTTGGGAGAGACGACCATTCTGATCGGCATACCCATGAGATCCGCGTCGGCAAACTTGACTCCCGCGCCGCAGTTCCTGTCGTCGAAAAGCACCTCTACGCCGCTCTCCTCGAGCTGTTTCAAGACCTCGTCGGCGTTCTTCCTGACGTTCTCGTCGTCATAACGGAGCACGCAGATATGCACCTGCCACGGAGCGACCGACATCGGCAGTATCAGACCGTTTTCGTCGTTGGATTCTTCGGCAATCGAAGCGATCGCCCTGCCCACGCCTATGCCGTAACAACCCATTATCGGGTTGAACGCCTGACCGTCCCTGCCGTGCACGGTCATGCCCATAGCCTTGGTGTATTTTGTGCCCAGCTGGAATATATTGCCTATTTCGATACCGTTCTCGACCCTGAGTTCGCCTCCGCAGACGGGGCATCTCTGACCCGCTTTGACCTTGGATACGTCGACGTATTTCACGTTCTTGAAATCGCGGTCGGGGCTGACTCCCGTATAGTGATACTCGGGCTTGTTGGCGCCGCATACCATATTGTTCGTGCCCTCGATCGACTTGTCGAAGATCACGGTCAGTTTGTCCGAAAGCCCTATCGCGCCGATATTGCCGCAGACGATGTCCTCGCTGATACCGCCGTCGTAAGCGACGACGTTCTTGCCCAGCGCCTTTTTGAGTTTGGCTTCGTTGACCTCGAGATCACCTCTGACGAACGCGACGACAAGTTCGTCCTGCTCGCCTTTCACGGCGTAAACGACCGCCTTGATCGTCTTATACTCCGGTATATTCAGCCTCTTGCAGACTTCTTCTATCGTCTTGTCCTCGCCCGTGAACACCTCTTTGAGTTCGCACGGCTCGTCGTCGTGCTTGTCGAGCACAGAAGTCGCGACTTCCATATTCGCGCGGTAATCGCAGTCGTTGCAGAACACGATACTGTCCTCTCCCGCCTCCGTTATCAGCATAAACTCGTGAGCGATACTGCCGCCCATCATGCCGGTGTCGGACTTTACGTCAACAAACTTTTTGAGTCCTATCCTTCTGAAAATGCGGTAGTACGCGTCGAACATCCTGTAATAATACTCCCCGAGTTCTTTCGCGTCGTTGTGGAAGGAATAAGCGTCCTTCATCGTGAATTCCCTGACTCTTATGAGTCCGCCGCGAGCGCGCGCCTCGTCGCGGTATTTGGTCTGGATCTGATATATCATCATCGGCAGCTGCTGATAGCTCGAAACCGTATGGTTGGCAAGATGCACCGCCGCTTCTTCGTGCGTCATGCCGAGGAGCATATCGTGCTCGTTCCTGTCCTTGAAGCGCACCATTTCGGAGCCTATCGAGGTATATCTGCCGCTGGACTCCCACAGCTCTCTGGGCATAACGACGGGGAAAAGCACTTCCTGCCCGTCTTCTCTGTCCATTTCCTCGCGGATTATAGCCTGGATCTTTCTGCTCATTCTCTGGCAGGGCGGGGTCATCGTATAAATACCTCCGTAAACCTGCTTGATAAATCCCGCTCTCGACAGGAGAACGTGGCTTCTGATCTTAGCGTCCTGAGGCGCTTCTTTGGTCCTTTCGCATACCAGCTTGCTGAGTAACATAAAACATCTTCCTTTTTTGTTCGTTTGTTGAAATTTTAGCATAAGGCACACGCAAAATCAAGCGATATGTAATAAGATGAATACATTCTGCGCGCGGCGCGCGTCTTTATATGCACGTATGCGCATATCGACGTATGCGGATAATACCGTTTGCACGTATCGGCATATATTCATACGTGCATTTTTTATATGCGCAACAGTTCATATCAACGAGCGTTCATACGAAAAACGCGCCGCTTACGATACGGCGGGGTTTTTCCCCGCTCCCCGTGTACGGGCGACAATGCTCCCCTCCTTTCCTGCCTGAGACTTTTTACCGCTCAAAGCGCGTGAAAAGCGGAAAAAGCCGTTTTTCTTCTCTAAACTGCTCCCTTATTTTCGCACGCTATAAAGGTGATATCCGTCAAAAAATTAACTTGCCAAAGTACGCAAAAAATCGACAAAAGCTATTTGAACTCGGCAGGGTTTGTGGTATAATGGTTGCGGAGGACTTTATGGACAAGCAAAAACTCGAATTTCTCAACGCTAAATCCGACGAGATACGCAAGATCCTTATCGAAATGATAGGTCGTCTCGGCGTCGGACACGTCGGCGGCTCGCTCTCGGTAGTCGATCTGCTGACCGTTTTATATTACGACCTCGCCAAGGTCGACCCGAAGAACCCGACCGATCCCGACAGAGACCGCATCGTTATGAGCAAGGGTCACGCAGGTCCCGCTCTCTATGCGGCGCTCGCTTCAAAGGGCTATTTCCCTATGGACGAGATCAAGACCCTCAACAAATCGGGCACCCGTCTCCCCTCTCACTGCGACATGAACAAGACTGTGGGCGTGGATATGACCGCAGGTTCTCTCGGTCAGGGTATCAGCGCGGCTGTGGGAATGGCTCTCGCCGGCAAGATGGACAAAAAAGACTATCACGTCTACGCAATAATAGGCGACGGCGAATCTCAGGAAGGTCAGGTATGGGAAGCGATCATGCTTGCAGGCAATAAAAAACTCGACAATCTGACCATCTTCCTCGACAACAACAGAATGCAGATCGACGATTACGTCGACAACATCAACAGCGTCGAGCCGTTCGACAAGAAGTGCGAAGCCTTCAATATGCAGGCGATACGCGTCAACGGGCACGATCTCGAGGAGCTCGAAAATGCCATACTCAAGGCAAAGAGCACAAAAGACAAATGCACCTGCATCGTCATGGATACTGTCAAGGGTTACGGCGTTCCTTGGGCGGTCAGCAAGGGCGTGGGCAGCCACAGCTTCTCTATTTCGGAAAAAGAATGGAGAGAATTCTGCAATAAGGAGACGGACTGATGCAAGACACAAAAGAATTACGCGAAATATATTGCGACAGCCTTCTCGAAATGGCTGCCACCAACAAAGACATCGTCGTCGTAGAAGCCGACCTGACCAACTGTATCAAGACGGGTCGTTTCAAGGCGGCATATCCCGACAGATTTGTCAACGTCGGCATTGCAGAAGCCAATATGATCGGCGTTTGCGCAGGTCTTTCCACCTGCGGCAAAGTGCCCTTCTGCTCCTCTTTCGCGCCGTTTGCGACGCGCCGCTGTTACGATCAGATATTCATATCCGTCGCTTACAGCAAGCAGAACGTCAAGATCGTCGGCACCGACCCCGGCATTACCGCGGAGCTTAACGGCGGCACGCATATGCCTTTCGAGGACATGGGCATCATGAGAAATATACCCGATATGGTCTGCATAGAGCCGACCGACGCGGCGATGCTCAAATCGCTTATGCCCAAGATAGCGGCTTATAAAGGTCCCGTATATCTGCGCATTATGAGAAAGAAGTGCGAGCAGATCTACGGCGAAGGCGCTGAGTTCGATATGTTCAGGGCGTTCACTCTCCGTCAGGGAAGCGACGTCACGATCTTCGCGAGCGGCATAATGGTGTCGCGCGCTCTCGAAGCGGCTGACAGACTCAAAGCCGAGGGCATAAACGCAGAGGTCGTCAACGTGTACTGCTGGAAGCCGATCGACGTCGAGACCGTAGTAAAGAGCGTGTCAAAGACGAAATGCTGCGTGGTCGCGGAAAACCACAACGTGCACAACGGTCTTTTCGGCGCGGTGACGGAGGTACTCGCACAGCACTGCCCCGTGCCCGCAGAAAGCGTTTCGGTAAAAGACCTGTTCGGCGAAGTGGGCAAGATCCCCTATCTCGAAGAAAAGTTCGCTCTGCGCGCGGCAGACATCTACGACGCGGCTAAAAAGGTCGTCGCAAGAAAGTAAACGAAAAACAAATACTGATAAGACGGAAGGCGATCCCGCTTTCCGTCTTTTTTGTGCGCTGAACGGCGTTGACCGCGGACTTCCCGTCAATAACCGCGCCGCTCTGTTCTTTGCCCGCAAAATGCGTCGGACATCCGTTCACGGTTTTGCTTTTATATATTTTCTGTCTCTCGGAGACCGCGGCGTTTTCCTCTTTGCGATACGGTATAAATGTCACCCTCAGCTTCCCGCGCGCCGCCGTCGCGATACGGTATAAACTGTCGCCCGCAACTTCCCGTGCGCCGTCTTAACGGCATAAAAAAAGAAGCGGTCGCCCGCTTCTTTTTTTATTTGAAAGTTGTCAGTCCTTTTTGTCGTCGTTTTCAACGCTTGCGGTGTCCGCAACACTGTCGACGCTTTCGACGTTTACGATGTCCGCGTCCGCCACGGTTTCGCTTGCGGGAGCTGCGTCTGCGACTACGTCTTCTGCCGCTTCGCCTTCAGGCATAGCCACGCCTTCGGCGATCGCCCTTCTGCGCTCTATCTCTGCCTTGATCTCGTCGTATCTCGCGCCGTAGAGGTTGTATTTCTTCTTGTAGACGATATATCCGATGAGGCAGATCGGGATCGGGATCAGGAACATGAACACTCTGAGTATAGTCAGCGCGTCGAGGCTGAGAACTCCGGTTTCGAGGTCCGCGACCTGTTCGTACTTGCCAGTTGCATCGTTCCACTGGCTGACGATTGACGGAAGTTTCGCGACCTTGATACCGATACCGAGCAGGAGCATTGCGATCGCGCCCGCGAACTTGGTCAGAAGGGTCTGCACCGAGAAGATGATGCTGTCGCCTCTCTTGCCGTTGAGGTACTCGCCGTAATCTACGACGTCCGCAATCATGACCGTCGAGCCTATCTGGTTGAGACCGTTGCTCGTCATCAGGAACGCGCCTGCAATAGCGACTATTACGACGTTGAGCCATCTCGAACCGCTGTTGCCGAAGCCGTAATCCGATTGAAGCACGAAGAACACGAGGAAGAGCGCCGCCATGCCTATCATCGCCATGAAGTAGTTGGCGCCGTATATCTTCTCTCTCGGGATCTTCTTGGTGATCAGGTTGTAGAAGAACATCGCGATACCCTGACCCGTGCAGGCTACGATCGTGAACACCGTATAGCCCACGTTGGGGTCGAGGATGCCTATCGCGTCGTTGCCGTAATAGATGAAGATGTAGAGTATCTGGAACAGAGCTATCGTCGTAGCCGAACAGAACAGCACGTATGATACCGCATAAGACCTGAGCTGGTCGTTGCTCTTGAAGAAGCCGAATATCTCTTTTATGCCGACGTCACCGGTCGGAATCTTGTATTTTTCCTTGTTGCAAAGTACGGTGACCATTATGAAGCAGAACATAAGGACCGCAACGATGATGCCCATCGCGAGATACGCCATCTTGACGCCGTAGTTGGGCGTTATGAGCGGCATGCACAGAGAAGTGCCTATCGTAGAAGCGACGAAACCTCCGAAACCGCCGATCAGCCTTGCGAGCGAGCTGAGCTTGTTGCGCTCATCGGTCGAGTTCGCGATAGTCGGGATCATAGACCAGAACGGAACGTCTACTACCGTAAACGTCATGCCCCAGATGATGTACATGAATATGTAATAGAAATATCTGACGCCTTCAACAGTGGTTTCCGTATTGAGAGGAATAAACATTGCTACGAGCGAAACCGCGTTGAGAAGCGCACCCACCGCTATCCACGGACGGAATTTGCCCCATCTCTTGCTTGCTTTCGTGTTGTTGACGAGAGTCGCAAGCAACGGGTCGTTGACGGTATCCCAAAGTTTTGCGATGACGAACGCGACCGTGAGCACGAGAGCGTCGAGTCCCATATAGATATTGAGATACGCAAGGAAAAATACGTTGATGCAGTTGTTGCTTAATTCTCTGCCCAGGGAACCGAGCGAATAGGTGATGTTTTCGCCCCAGGTAAGCCCTTTGTTCAAAGCCTTAGAACTCATAATCTTCTCCTTTCACCTTAATAAAATAATTTTAACACATGCGGCGCGCGTTTTCAACAATATTAAAATACAAAATAGTCTAATGTTTTTACGGTTTTGTATATAAAATATGCGCAAAATCGTCGTTTTTCGCAAAAAACCCGTTTATCCGCCGACCCGGGCGACTTCGCCTTCTGCAAGAAGCCTCTTTGCCTTTCGACGCCTCGAGGCGACGGTCAGATCAGATATACCGCCGCTTCGAAAGGACGCAGAGTCCTGTTGCCGAGCGGCAACACGTCGTCGTAATTGCACAGTTCCGCGTGCGCGCTCCTGCCCTTCCATTCGTCGGGCAGTCTGAATTTGACGGGTTTGCCCGTGAAGTTGCATATCACCGCGAGCGCCTTGTCTCCTATGCGCCTTTCGTACACGTAGATCTTGTTGCTCTTTGCGTAAAACTCGTTGAACTCTCCGTCGATCACATACTCGTTGCCGAGGCGGTACTTTATCAGTCTCCTGTAAAAATTCCATATACTCGACGGGTCTCGCTTCTGAACGTCTACGTTCTTATAAACGTAATTCGGGTTGACCTCCATCCACGGCGTGACGCCTGCGGCAGAGAAACCCGCGTTGACTTCCGCACTCCATTGCATCGGCGAGCGCGCGTGATCTCGCGCGACCTTGGCAAGCACTTTGCTCGCAACGGGGATAAGAAAAGGCGCTTTCTTCAAAGCCTTGTATACGTTGACCGAAAGCACGTCTTTGTATACGTCGACCGAATTCATCACCGCTTTTTCGCGATCGTCGCATTCTGCGAGATACTTCGCCTCTTTTACCGGCAGATTGGTCATGCCTATCTCCTGCCCCTGATAGACGAACGGCACTCCCCTCTGCATATACAGCGCGACCGCGAGCATCTTTGCCGCCTCGTCGAAATGCCCTTTGCATTTGTACGAAACGAACCTCGGCATACAGCGCGGCTGATCGTGGTTTTCCATAAAAAGCGTCGGCGCGCAGGTCTTGGGGAGCGCCTGCCAGCGCGCGAATATCGCCTTGAGCTTTCTGACGTTCATGCCGTGCGGCAGTATCTGCATATATCTGTCCGCGTTCGTGTGCTCGAACGAGAACACGCAGTCGAGCTCTCCCGCACTTTCGTCGATATACTCTCTTGCGTTTGCGCTCGTTATGCCCATCGCCTCGCCGACCATCGTCGTATCGTATCTGTTCCACGATCTGTCCGCAAGTTCTTTTATGAATTTGTGATAATTTTCCGTCAGGCAATACTGCTCGAAGCCTATCAGAGGAAGTCTTATCTTGCCGTCGGGCAGCCCGTCTTTTTTGGATATGTACGTAATCACGTCGCACCTGAAGCCGTCCACACCCTTTTCAAACCAGAAATTGCAGATGTCCGCGACTTCCTGCCTTACCTTGGGATTGTTCCAGTTGAGGTCGGGCTGCTTGTACGAGAACAAGTGCATATACCACTCGTCCGTCTCCTTCTCGTACTTCCAGGCGGGTCCGAGGAAGTTGGACATCCAGTTGTTGGGCGGGCGGTTGCCTTTCTTCCCTCTGCCCTTTTTCCAGTAATAGTAATCGCGGTAGGGGTTGTCCTTGCCCTTTCTGCTCTCCTTGAACCAGGAATGTTCGTCAGACGTATGGTTGACGACGAGATCCATTATCAGCCTTATCCCGCGCGCGTGGAGCCCTGCGATAAGCTCGTCGAAATCTGCCATCGTGCCGAATTCGTCCATGATGTCGCGGTAGTCGCTTATGTCGTACCCGTTGTCGTCGTTGGGCGACTTGTAACAGGGCGACAGCCACACCGCCGTCACGCCGAGTTCCTTCAGATAATCGAGTTTTGAAATTATACCGCGTATATCGCCTATGCCGTCCCCGTTGGAATCGCAGAAACTGCGCGGATAGATCTGATAAAAAAAGCTGTCCTTATACCATCTCGTCTTCATTTTCTCCCTCCCCGTCGCCCGTCTCGGACGGAACTTTGTATTTCGTGCTCGCAAACGTGAGTACGCTTACGCTTTTCGCCTTAGCCTTGAGAAGCACTCTCGCGACTTCGCTCGCCGTAGCGCCCGTAGTCAGCACGTCGTCCACTACCAGCACCCGTCTGCCCTTCACCGCCGCGGCGTCGACAACTTTGTATACGCCCTTGACGTTTTCTTCGCGGCTGACGTGACCGAGTTTTGCCTGTTCCTCGTTGTCTTTCGTCTTTACGACGACGCCTTTCAGGTAGTCGAGCCGGAGCGCCCGCGAGATCTCCCTCGCAAGAAGCTCGGACTGATTGTATCCTCTCTTCCTCTTTCTCCTGTCAGACAGCGGCACCGCCGCAATGCAGTCGCAGTCAAACCTTTCGTCAAGATACTTGTCCGTCATCATATTGGCGAGATATGGCGCAAAATACCTCTTATTGCCGAACTTCAGACCGTGCACCAACGCCGTCGCCCCGTCCTCGTATACGCAGACCGAACGCGCCACGTCGAAATACCTGTCGTTGTTCTGACACGTGTTGCAGTAATCCGCCTCGTTGGCAAGCGTCCTGCCGCATTTTTTGCATATTTCCCCGTCGTTGAGCGGAAGTTTTGCAAGACACGAAGGACACAGCCCGCTCCTGTTCTTTTCTGTGAGCTCTCTGCCGCACAGCAGACAGTTGCAATCGTCGACGAACAATATTTTCGCAATACGTGTCGACAATATCGCAACTTTTTCAGAGCGTTTCTCTCCGTAAGGCGGATACTTCTTCATCAGTCGAAAAGTCCCGTGGACATATATCTTTCGCCGCAGTCGGGCAGGATCACGACGATCCTCTTGCCCTTGTTTTCCTCTCGTTTTGCGACCTCGATAGCCGCCGCAAGCGCCGCGCCCGACGATATGCCGCACAGCAGTCCTTCTTCTTTGGCGAGTTCTCTCGTCACTTCTTTCGCCCTCTCGTCGGTCACGTCCACGACTTCGTCGACAATATCCCTGTCGAGTATGTCGGGAATAAAATTGGCGCCTATGCCCTGTATCGCGTGCGAACCCGCATAGCCTTTGGTCAGAAGCGGGCTCGAAGCGGGCTCTACCGCAACGACCCTGACGTTGTTGTCAAACGCCTTGAGCGCCCTTCCCGTGCCCGTCAGAGTGCCTCCCGTGCCGACCGCCGACACGAATACGTCGACGTGCCCGTCGGTATCTGCGATTATTTCTTTTGCCGTCGTCAGTTCGTGCGCTCTCGGATTGGCGGGATTGGCAAACTGGTTGGCGATATATCCGCCCGTCTCCTTTGCCATTTCCTCAGCCTTGTCGAGCGCACCCTGCATACCCGCGGCGGCAGGGGTCAGCACCACTTCCGCGCCGAGCGCCGCGACGAGTTTACGTCTCTCTATACTCATACTTTCGGGCATGACAAGTACGACGCGGTAACCCTTGAGCGCGCCGATGAACGCAAGTCCTATGCCTGTATTGCCTGAGGTCGGCTCTATGATCGTACCGCCCTTTCTGAGTCTGCCGTCTTTTTCTGCCTGAGCCACTATCTCACGGGCAACCCTGTCCTTTACGCTGAACGGGTTGAAGCTCTCGACCTTGGCGCATATCTCCGCTCTCAAGCCGTATTTTTTGCACATTCTTTCAAGTCTCACAAGCGGCGTATTGCCTATAAGCGCCGTCACGTCCGGATATATTTTCATATTGCACCTCTCTTTTTCTATTTTAAATAATACAATATTTGATATTCGTTTTCAATACCCACGGCGCGATTTTTTGACGAAAAAGCGCCGATTTTTCTGTGCGTATTGAAAAAACATCGGCATTATTGTATAATTGTTTCGGAGGCTGATATGACGAATCTTAAGACACCGTGGTCGGACGAGCCGTACACTACGGCATATCCGCGCCCGCAAATGGTAAGAGACAGCTATTTCCCGCTCGACGGGGAATGGGATTATATGATACGAAAGGGCGACCTTTCCGTGAAGCCGTCTGCCGACTCTGTCTACGACGGCAAGATACTCGTGCCCTTTTCTCCCGAGTGTATGCTTTCAGGCGTAAACCGCACGCTGATGCCGGGCGAAGTGCTGATATACCGCACTTTCTTCAAAAGAGAGGGAGACGGGGTCGCTCTGCTCCACTTCGGCGCGGTGGACTACGAATGCAAGGTCTACGTCAACGGCGATCTTGCCGCTGAGCATATCGGAGGCTATACCCCGTTTTCGTGCGAGATACAATCCTTTCTTAAAGACGGCGACAACGAACTGACCGTATGCGTCGTCGATCCGAGCGACACGGCGCCTATAAGCCGCGGGAAACAGGCGACGAAGCACGGAGGGATATGGTATACGCCGCAGAGCGGGATATGGCAGAGCGTGTGGCTCGAGTATCTGCCAAAGACCTATGTTAAAAAGCTGAAGATAACGCCCGACTTTGACTCAAAGACGGTAACGATAAGCGTATTAACCAACACGGGCACCGAAAAATTTACCGTGACCACAAAGGACGGAGAACGCTTTGAGTCAAACGGCGAAGCCGTCACGCTCGACTGCTCAGACTGCACTCCGTGGACTCCCGAGACACCTTATCTGTACGACTTCGAGGTCACGTGCGGCGAGGACAAAGTGGGGAGTTACTTCGCTCTCAGAAAGTTCTCAATCGGCACGAGAGAGGACGGCAAGCCGTGCTTTATGCTCAACGACAAACCCTATTTTATGACTGGACTTCTCGATCAGGGTTACTGGTCGGACGGGCTGTATACCGCGCCGAGCGACGACGCGCTCGTTTACGATGTAGAGCTTGCAAAAAAATGCGGCTTCAACACTCTGAGAAAGCACATCAAAGTCGAGCCTCTCAGGTGGTATTACCATTGCGACCGCCTCGGCATGATCGTCTGGCAGGACTTCGTCAACGGCGGCGGGAAATACAATCCTTTCGCTATACTTCTCCTCCCCAATATCGGGATAAACGTCAGAGACGACCGCTACGGCTTTTACTCCCGAAAAGACAAGACGGGGCGCGATCTTTACTACAAGGAGATGGACGAGGTGGTCGATACCCTTTACAACTGCCCTTGCATCGCGCTGTGGACGCCGTTCAACGAGGGCTGGGGGCAGTTCGACAGTCTGAAGGCGTGCGCACGACTGTGCGCTCTCGACTATACGAGGCTGATCGACCACGCGAGCGGCTGGAGCGATCAGGGCGGCGAGATCAGGAGCATACACAAATATTTCGTACCTTTCAGAATGCCCAAGCGCGAAAAGCGCCCGGTGATACTCAGCGAATTCGGCGGTTACAGCATGAAGACAGAGGATCACTCTTTTTCCGACAAGATATTCGGCTATGCGGTATACGACGAAGCGGACAAGCTCGACGCCGCGATACGCAAGCTGTGGGAGACCGAGCTCGTGCCCGCCAAAGATAAGGGATTGTGCGCGTGCATATATACCCAGCTTACCGACGTGCAGAGCGAAGTGAACGGACTCGTCACCTACGACCGCAGAGTCGTAAAAGTCGACGAAGCAGCACTCAAAGCGCTCAACGAAAAACTTACGAGCAGATAAAACTTAAAAGCAGAAAAAATACGCCCGAGGAAAACCCCGGGCGTTTAACTTTGCGCGATCGGGCGCTCTGCCCGTCTTTTGCAACGTGTTATCTTCTCGCTCTTACTCTGCGGGCTTTTTCTTTGTATTCTTCGGACGTCTCCAACAGCTTCTCCGCCTCGTCCCGGAGCGCGTCGTCCATATCCATCGCTGTGTCGTAATAACAGCGAGAAAGACCGGTATAGAACTCTGCAAGCGTCTCTGCGTGCCTGTCACGGTCGATATTGTAAACCGCCTCTGCAACGGACAGCGCTCCTTTTATGATTTCCTTGTCCAGCTCGTCTATAATCTCATCGCATTTTAGATAAAATATCGTCTCCTTCAGGTACTCGCCGAGATACTCTTCGGAATCCTGATATATCAGATCGTGCAGAGAGATCATTGTGAACGAGATCCTCTCTGCGTCTTCGTTTCTGCCGTTCTGCATATAAAGTTCTGCAAGCTCTGTCCCCGCCGCCGAGAATATCCTGCCTTCAGCGATCTCGCAATCTGCGTTTTCCATGACGATATCAATGCACTTTTCGAGATATCCGACAGCGCTCTCCTTTGACATTTCTTTCGCGAAAACACCGCTGACGAGCAATGCCTGCGCCTTTTCAATGTCAAACCTCTCCCCGGACTTTTCACTCAATTGCTCGTATACGGACAATATCTCACTCAACTTGTCGCATACGCCGTCGCTCGCTTCCGTTCTCAACGCGCACGTCGTTAGCGCAACATCGAGTGCGGCAGGAAAAGAGATGCCCGGGCAATTGAGGAACCCCTCTGCCCTTACGAGCGCATATCTGATGAGACAAGGCAACGCTTCGTCTTTTCTCCCCGCTTTATTATATGCGTCCGCGATCGTTACGAGAGATTCCATATACGCGCGGACGTACCCCTTAAAATCGATCTCAAGAAGTTTTCGGTAATACTTCTCAACGGCTTCGACGCTCTCTTTGTCCGCTTGTTCGCCCGTCTTTATCGCCAAGCGCGCCTTTTCCGTCGATATGATAGCGTTGCGGTAAGTCATTATGTCGTCACCGTATTGCTGATCGAACCAGCGCTCCTCCTCCGCTTCGAAGGCGGCTTCAAGTATCGCGTCGATCTTTGCGAGCGCCGCCTTTTTCTCTCTCAGCGCGAGAGCGTGTTTCACAACGTCGCTGTATTCCGTTGCCGCCAACTGCTCGTCTGCCGTGGCGATCTCCTTGAGCGCAGGCGCCGCTTCGGGACAGGTTTTCAGCCATTTCTCCGCCATCTCGTCCAAGGCTTCAAATTCCTGTCCGCATACGAGAAGTTTTCCGCCGCCGACCTCGACGGTCACGTAGGGAAAAGCCTTTTCGACCGCGGCAATAAGCGCGATCGCCGCCTCGGCACGGTCTTTCACTCTGAACGCGCCGACCGCCGCGAGCTCTCTGCCCGCCGCTTCCTCGACTACCTCGTCCGTATCCGCACCGAACGAAAAGACAACCCTACGCGACCCGTCGGCAAGGCTTCCGACGTCAGCTCTCATCAGGCTTATTCCCACGTTTGTAAACAGGTATTCCCCCAGCTTTTCCGCAAAGTCGCAAAAAGCCTTTTCCTCGGTTTTTCCCGCTTCGTCCGAGATAACAGATAAGTACAGCACGTTGTCGTTTTTCATATTTTCTCCTGCGAATTGTTATTTTCCCCGTCTGAAATCCTGCCGCCAAAAGCAGGTTTAACCTACACGGGCACGTGTTTTATAGTTTGTCCGAGTATTTCTTCTTCAGCTCTGACAATCTCTTTGCCGATTGCGCGCGTATTTCGTCAACCGCGTCCAAGCCGTCAAGTCTTGAGAGCAACACGTCTGCCGTGGCGATCGTCTCTTTCAATCTACCGACGTACTGCTCCGACACGTCGTCACACAAAACGCCGTACCTTTCCGCCGCAGAAAGGCAATATCCGAGGGCGGTCGCTACAATGTCGTTATTATCTGTTCCGCGCGCCGCGTACAGCTTCGCGAGAGTATAACTGACATCTGCCGCAACGTCGGCATACAACGCGATTATCGAAGCGTCCTCTCCGTCAAGCCGTCTGCTCGCCCGAAGCAGATACTGTTCCGCGTCGCCGTACTCGCCGCACTCATAACTCGCTATACCCGCGCGGGCGGCGGCAAAGTCCGAGTAAAAACTCAGATCTTTGCTTTTTGCGCTTTTGTATTTGTCGGCTACGTTTTTAAACCGCGACATCGCCTTTCTGTAATCCTTGTCAAAAAAGAAGCTGTGTTCTCCCTCTTTTATTCCGAGCATCGCTCCGCTCTTTTCCGTGTCTGCGTCCTTGCCGTCCAGTTCTTTCTCAAACGCGAGAGCCCTTTCAAGAAGGCTCTTTCTGAAAATACCGCCGCTGTCCGTCTCGTCGGTAAACGCGTCATAAGCCAGCAGACAGGCTTTGACGAGAGGAAGGGCAAGCCTTGCTCTTTCCGCGGTCTCTACCGCTTTGAGCGCGTACGTGATCGCAAGTTTTCTCGATCCCGAGTGTCTGCATATATCCGCGCAAAGATAATACGCTCTGAAAAACAAGTCTGCGCGCAGAGAATCGAAGCCGACTTCATCCGCCGTCTGCACGGCTTTGCGCGCTATCTCTTTCGCTTTGTCGTAATCGTCGAATCTCGCAAAAGCCTCAGCAGATTTAAGACAAGCGGCGATATACGCCTTTTCTGCTTTAACGTCGACAAAGCCGTCATTGAAAACGCTTAGTTTTGCATACGCGTTCAATCCGTCGTCTGATAGTTTTTCTGCTCGTTCAAACTCTCCCTGCGCGAGACGCACGGCGCAGAACTCTGTGCACGCCGAGGCAAAAAGCTCCCCGTAAAGCCCGAAATCCTCGTCAGCGAGCGATCTGAATTGTTTCACGCCCAACGGCAATGGTACCGTCGCGATCTCTTTACCTCCCAACAGAAGTTTGCCTCTGTCCACCGTGGGTTTCACTCTTCCGCCCGCGAATTCCGAGAGGTCGACGATGATCCTCAGCGCAAGCGTAAATTCGTCGGCAAAGCGGCGCACTTTGCACCCGTATCCTCTCAGACTTTCCTCTACCTCACCGCAAGCGGTATCTTTGACGTAGGCGATCAGACGGCAATTCGTGCCGCCGCAAGCGCGCAATATATCCTGCAGTCCGTCATCCGTGCCGTCGGTGACCGCAAAAAATATTTTTTTGCAGTCGGGAAAAATGCGGGATATTCGAGCATTGATGGCTTGTGTTCCGACACCAAGCGCAGAGCCGAGCGTCTTTGCCGTCTCCTGCACATAATTTTCGGGGACGTATTTCGCAAATTCTCCGTATACGGCATATATTACAGCCAATCCGGGTTTGACGCTGTTTTTCGTCACAGCCATTGTTGCCACCTCGATGTAAGTATTGCAGATTTATTTTAACACTTCGCGTCGGTTTTTGCAACCGTTGGTGATATTTTACCGTTGAGCTTCTGCGCGCTGTCTCTTGGGCAAAAAAAACGGACGGCTTGCGCCGCCCGTTTTTTTTGAGTCATTTCCGATTACTTGGAAGCCTTTTTGCTTGCTTTCTTAGCCGCGGGCTTCTTCTCTGCGGTCTTGACTTCTGCCTTTGCAGCCGCTTTCTTAGCAACAGCCTTTTCAGCCTTAGCATTGAACGCGTCGTAAGCTACCGCGCAGGGATATTCTGCCTGCTTGTCACACTTAGCGCAAAAATCGTAGCTGCCGCAGCAGTCGTAACCTTTCTGCTCGCTGTCGATCCATTTCTGAACGTCGAGAGCGCTTTGTCTTTCTGCCTTGTCCATCTTACAATCCTCCGATGAAAAATATTTTTTGTTCTGCATAGTTATAACATTAAATCACGAAGATGTCAAATAAATGACGGCGAAAAAGAACTTTTTACATAAAAATTATATTTTCGCATACGATTCGCGACTTTAAAAAATTTTGAGCGTATTGACACTTCCGACTGCAGATCTTATAATGAAATCGCAGACGACACTACTGAGAGGTATCGAGATGAAAAAAAGAATTGCGATTCTGCTTTGCGTGCTTATGCTTTTCTCAAGCACATTCGTCCTTGTCTCCTGCAAAGACGACAGTTTTGACAAAAAAGGTTACGACCTTTCTCTTCCCGTACTCGGCGAGGACGGCTGGTATCTCGTTTTTCAGGACGACTTTGACGGCGACGCTCTGAACGAAAACATTGTTTTCGGCGAAAATTACAACGGCAATACAGAAATATGGACGACTTCTCCCCATTCCGTGCGGTGGGAAAGCGACGACAAAAACAAACCTGAGCAAAACGTTTACTGGTGTCCCGAAGCAGTATCGGTCTCCGACGGCACTCTGCAGATAAGAAGTTTTTATTCCTCCGACCACGTCTGCAGCGACGGCCTGTGCCCGTCTCAAGGCAGATTTACCGGCGGCATAGAAACGCGCGCGCTTACAGAGGCGGGAGAAGACAAAGGAACTTCTGACGAACTGCTTTTCTCTCAGGCGTTCGGATATTTTGAAGTCAGGGTAAAATTCCCCGACGCGACGGGACTGTGGTCCGCATTCTGGCTGCAATCGTCGAACATGCGCAAGACGGGTGCAGAAGGCGTGGACGGCACAGAAATCGACGTGTTTGAAAGCGCGTTTATAAAACATCCCGAAAAGATAGGACACGCTTTGCTCTGGAACGGCTACGGCGAATACGGTCAAGTCGACGATTTCGTCACGGACACGGGCAAAAATCTCTACGACGGATATCACACGTTCGCTCTCAAATGGACTCCTTTATATTACGTATTCTATGTAGACGGACAACCGACCTGGGCAAGCGCTGCGGGCGGCGTTTCACACGTCAGAGAGTTCCTGCGTCTGACTGTGGAAATCGACGCGGGCGACGGATACGGTCCTCACGGTCAACGTATAGGCAAATTCGACGAAGAAAGCGAAAGCGTATTTTACGTGGATTATGTAAAAGTGTGGCAGAATTCGGGTTATTCTCAATACGAGATCCCCGACGAGTGTTTTGCAGGCGAGCTTGACATGACCAACTGAAATACGACAAACGACGTCCGCAAAAGGACGTCGTTTTCTGCAGGCGGTGCTTCCTGCTGCTTTCTGACGGGACTTTTCAGACTCCCGTCTTTTCTTTTGAAAGCACGGTCAGAAGCGCGAGCAATTCATCGTATCCCGCGACCGTATAATCGGGCACGGCTTTGCCGTCGTTGGTCAGTCCTTTCGGATTGAACCATATCCCGATTATGCCCGCGTTGTTCGCGCCGAGTATGTCCGAGGTCAGAGAGTCCCCGACGAGCACCGTCCTCGACTTGTCGAAATCCTTTATATGTGAAAACACGTGATCGAAAAATCCCGCGTACGGCTTTGCGCACCCGATCTGTTCGGAATAAAATTTGTCCTCGAAAAACCCGTCGATCCCCGCCGTCCTCAGCCTGACTATCTGCGTAGGCTCCGTGCCGTTGGTAACGAGGAAAAGCCTGTACTTTTTGCCGATCTCTTGCAGGAACTCCACGCAGCCGTCTATCACATAGCCTTTTTCTGTCAGATGTCTGCGGTACGCCGCGCCCGCCGCGACCGGGTCTTTTCCAGCTATCGCAAATTCTTCAAACAGCATATCGAAGCGAAGGCGGTCGAGGTATTCCCGCGTGATCGCACCCGTCTCGAGCAATTTCCAGCAATGCAGGTTTATCGCCACGTATCTGTCGACGATACGCTCCGTGACCGGCACGGAAAATTCTTCAAGCGTCGTGACGATCGCTTCCCTCTCGCTCTTGGAAAAGTCGAGCAACGTGTCGTCTGCGTCAAGCAATACTATCAATTTTTCCATAACAATATAATATCACAATAATCGCTCCTGTTCAACGCGAAAAAAGGGATTGTCGACAAAAAGCGCAAAAAAGCGGGACGGCTTTCGCCGTCCCTTGATCGGAGATTATAAGTTGTGTTGTGCAATTCAATCAAAAGATCTCAAAAGTGCGTTTCTGCACCTCAGAGAAAGTACGCATGCGATATTCACCGCGTCGTGCGTCAGAAATTTTTGTTCAAGTCCCGTCCTTTCTGCAAGCATACCCGAGCAGATATTTATAAGTCGGCTTACGGCTTCGTACTCGTCGTATCCTTTTTTCGTAACTCTGAAATACTTGCCGCTTTCTTTTGCCACATAGCCCTGCTCCCCGAGAGACAAGAGCTTTTTATAGACGCTGGCTCTTGCATAGGCGAGTTTCTGCGCAACGTCGGTCATAGTAACCTTGCCTTTCTCCTTTGCGACAGTCTCTATCGCCTGTATATACCTGTATTCCGAAGCCGTCATGGTCGTGCCTCCGCCGTCGCCGTCGTATTAACGGGTACTTTTTGATACGGTTAGCAACTGCTAACCTGTACCGTAAAAATTAACGCGGTTTTACCTCGTTTACGCCGTTATTATACATCGGATACTTGTTGTTGTCAAATGGTTAGCATAGGCTAACTATAATATTTTCAATACAGACAAGCATGTGTTTTCGCAAGTACTGACAGCGACGGCGGCGGCAAAGCGCGTTTTGCGCGGCAGGCGCTTTTTGTTGAGCCGCTCTGAAAAAAGGCGTTTGCCGTCAACAAAAAAGGCGGCTTTCGCCGCTTGTCTTTACGATATTTTTGCCCTTGACCGTTCAGCTCTTTTTGAGATAATTTTTCATCGCGCCGAAACTCTCGTCGCTGATGATATGCTCTATCCTGCACGCGTCGTTTTCTGCGGTCTCCTCGTTGACTCCGAGGACTTTTACCAAAAAGCTCTGTATTATCCTGTGTTTTTCGTAGACGGAATTTGCCTTTTCGAGACCCGCGGCGGTAAGTTCTATATACCCGCTTTCATCGACAGTCAGGTATCCCGCCTTTTTCAGCAGAGCGACCGCTCGCGATATGCTGGGTTTGGAATAGTTCAGCTCCACGGCAAGATCGATAGAACGCACGTTGCCCTGTCTGTTTTTCAGCCTCAAAATAGTCTCGAGGTAGTTTTCGCCCGATTCCTGAATTTTCATATCCTCACCGTCCTGTGGTATACGACTATTTTAACATCACGGCAAGGTTTTGACAAGCGATTGACTGATGGCGCAGAACACTGCTTCATGAAAGTTTTTCGTCAGGCATTGACACTTAAAAACTTGCACTTGCATTATCCGCATAATATTTTTAGCGCAACGTCTCCCTCGTCCTGACCGATGTCGACCGCGCTCGGGTTTATTGTATACGCGCTCACGCCTTATCGTAATTGCGGAATATAGATCTCTGTTCATCCGGGCAGTACGCGACGGGACAGGACTCACCTTGCCTGAATGCGGCGATCCTGCCGATTTCGTCCGGAACTTCCCGCCGCTCGTCAAAAAACTTTTCGCCCGCATTACGACCCCTTCGCCGTGCGCGACGAGCGACGCGGACAAACCACGTTAAGTCACGCAGAAAGCCCTGTTTTGTCCTTTATTTTTTGCGCTTACCGTGACTTTGTCACACAGCGGCGCGAATTGACGGTTTTGCATATTGACAACGCTGTTTTCTTATTTTATAATAGTGCTGAGCTCGGATACGGGCAATGCAAAAAGGAGATAAAACAATGGATATCAAAGGCACGAAAACAGAAAGCAATCTGATGACCGCTTTCGCGGGAGAATCGCAGGCAAGAAACAAATACACCTATTACGCTTCCAAGGCGAAGAAAGACGGCTACGTCCAGATAGCGAATCTTTTCGAAGAAACGGCGAACAACGAAAAGGAACACGCGAAGATATGGTTCAAACTGCTCCACGGCGGCATTCCTTCCACCATCGAAAACCTCGCGGACGCGGCGGCGGGCGAAATGTATGAATGGACGGATATGTACGCCACGTTTGCAAAAGAGGCGCGCGAAGAAGGCTTCGAGGACATCGCGAAACTTTTTGAAGGCGTTGCGGCGATAGAAAAAGAACACGAGGAGAGATACCGCGCTCTGCTCGCCAATATCGAAAAGGGCGAAGTGTTCAAAAAGGCGGGCGAGAACGAGTGGATCTGCAACAACTGCGGACATATCCACGTGGGCAAAGAAGCGCCCGAAGTCTGCCCCGTATGCGCGCATCCGCAGGCATACTTCCAGCTGAGAAGCAAAAACTATTGATATGAACAATTCGGCTTTCCGCGCGCTGAGCTACGGCGTGTATATATTGAGCACATGGGACAACGGCAGACCTACGGGATGCACGGTCAACAGCGTCATGCAGATAACCTCCTCCCCCGCCACGGTCGCCGTCAGCGTCAACAAGAACAACTACACCCACGACTGCATTTCGCAAAGCGGAATGTTTGCCGTCAGCGTTCTGCACGAGCAGAGCGACCCGTCGATAATCGGGACGTTCGGCTTCTCGTCGGGCAGGGATACGGACAAATTCGACAATGTGAAATACTCCGTCAAAGGCATGATGCCCATAGTCGACAACGCGGCGGCATATATAGTATGTTCGGTGGAAAAAACGCTTGAAACAGACACGCACACGGTATTTTTGGGAAAAGTTACGGACGCGGACACGCTTGAGAACAAGCCGCCGATGACCTATGCGTACTACCACAACGTGGTCAAAGGCAAGACAGCGAAAAACGCGCCGACCTATATCGAAGAAAAACAAGAGGCGGGCAAATGGGTCTGCTCTGTCTGCGGGTACGTCTACGACGGCGAAACGCCCTTTGAAGAGCTTCCCGAAGACTTCAGATGCCCCGTATGCAAACAGCCGAAATCCGCATTCGTGAAAAAATGACGGTTTATTGATTTTGACAACGCGCCGCTTTCATTCGTGAAAGCGGCGTTTTTCTTTCACGTCACAGCTTCGCCCACTATGGACGATCTGTGGATCTTGCTCCTTTCTGCCTTTCAAAAAATCCATATTTTGCCCCTCTCTTTTATTTGACTGTTTTTGCGCGCGGTAATATAATACCTTTGGTCAAAAAGGAGAAGCGCGCCGCACTGCGAGTCTGGCGCAAAGAGGATAATATGGAGTTTTTCATCACAACGCTGATCGCGGTCGCAACAATGCTTGTATATGCCGTGCCCGGCTTTATTTCCGTAAAGGCAAAACTGATAAAGCCTGAGAGCATATCTTCGTTTGCCGTCATACTGATGTATGTGTGCAGTCCGTGCCTGACCGTCTACTCGGTCAACGCGGTGCCCGAATATACCAAAGAACTGATCATTCAGATAATCGGGTTTTTCTTCATCTCGATGGCGGCGCAGGCGATAATGCTCGGGCTTGCCTTTCTCATTCTTCGCAAGAAATATGACGACGTCAAATACCGCGTGTACAACGTGGCGACCAGCTTCGGCAACTGCGCGTTCATGGGCGTGCCTCTTTTGCAGGCGATCTTCCCCGACAACCCCAACGTGACGATACTCTCCGTCTCCTACCTTCTCGGCATGAACATCTTCGGCTGGACGATAGCTTCCGCGATGATAACGCGCGACAAGAAGTATATCAAGCCGTGGAAGGCGATCGTCAACCCCGCCGCGATAGCGATGATAATCTGCCTGCCCCTTTTCTTCACGACCTGGAGACTGCCCGAAAAGGTAGCCGATATCTTCACCCTGATGGGCAAGATGTCAACGCCGATGTGTATGCTGATCATGGGTATGCGCCTTGCGACCGTCAAGCCGAAGTCTCTTTTCTGCACCCCGTCGCAGTACGTCATTGTATTCGTCAAACAGATGATCTTCCCGTTCATCGGCATGCTTCTGATATGGTTCCTGCCATTTGAACAGTACGTCAAATATTCTATGTTCATTCTCTGCGCGGCGCCCGTCGCCAGCGTCGTCCTCAACTTTGCCGAAATGCTCGGCGAAGGTCAGGAAAACGCCGCCAACCTCGTCCTTCTCGGCACCGTTTTCAGCGTGGCGACGCTCCCCGTAATGACTCTTATCTTGCAGGCGATAGGCGGCGCGGCATGATTTTTTTTGCCGCTTAGGCGCGCGTTTTATAATACGCCCGAATAAAAAACGGACCCGAGCATTTCGCCCGAGTCCGTTTGTTTTCAACAGCCGCCCCTTGTATTATCCGCGTTTTTTTGTATATAAGCTTCAACGCAATCGACATCGAAATATATTGTATCATATGAGAAACTTCCGTCATGATAACTTGCTTTATATATTATTTTTACTACGTTGTCATTCATATAGTATGTTTTGACAACTTCTAATTTTTTCAATGTCCTTGTCGTTTCTTCCTCAGCAAGCCCGGCATTATATACTGTGCAATAATATGAAATTACTTCATCCATAGCATGACTTTCATTGTCTGCTTTATTGGAACCAGTATTATCAAAAACCACCCTTATATGTTTATATTCGCTGTTTTTTGCTCTTTCTCTGAGTTTTTCGACAAGTTCCTCAATTTCGTTTATTTTATCTGTCAACCTATCAAACTTATACCCCGATTCAAGAGCGCTCTCCATCTCTTGTTCAATAATTTCGTTTTCTTTTTCGATAAGAACGTCGATGATGTTTTGAAAAACATATTTTTCGCCTATATAATAATCATAATATTCTTCGTCACCGTCACAGTTTTCAGGCAAACCGAATTGTTTCTGTACTTCCGATCTGCTGGCAAAACTTCCGACAACGGCATAATCATTCAGCAAATCAGTAGTCAATGCGTTAAATACCAGAACACTGGAAAATATGAAAACCAACAAGGCTGAAAAATACGCCGAAGTTTTACTTCCTTTAAACTTTTTAACATTATTTTTTATTACATTATGATTCCCGTTCTCCTCATTTTCCTGTTTGTTTTTGCCTTTTGCCGAGCAAAATTCCTTATACAATACTCTGTCGATCACTATTCTTCCCGCAAGTATAATTGCATCTAAAATACATACTACAAGCAAAATTATACTCGATGCGTCCGCCTGTCCGAGATATTTATCGGGCAGGCTTATCAGTATGATATCCACTATAAACGTAAGCGTTATCAGGATGACGTCAATCACGTACGTTTTTATATTACCCCTTTCAAACCCCTTGTCGGCACTTACTGATAATACCCTCGACAGAGAATAAAACACTCCTGTTGCAAATAAACACAGCAATAAAAAGCACGAAACCGTCAAAGCAACAGACACCTCGACAGAAAACGCATTTTCAAAACCGTTACCAAATACGTTGTATCCGGCGTGCCTCATTACCGGAGAACACAAAACTATAAACGTAAATAGCGACAATATCACAATCGAAGCAGCAGGGATCATTCCGCTGTATTTAAATAAAAAGCTGCGCAAGTGTTTAAATAATATTGTAACAACGTCAACGTCACTTTTTGTTGTTTCGATTGCGTTATTTTCAATTTCGCCACTTTCTTCTATGACAACTTGTTTACTGAATTTACAAACAATGCTTTCATCGTCTTTTTCATCTGAATAACCGTGTACGTTGCGCTCCTTATCCTCGTGTACTTTTCCGCATTTCTTGTCAATCATAAAATCCTCCTTTCATATAATCAAATTGCATTATTCTGTCAATTAACCATACTAAATGAACAATATGTTTAATCATATCTTTAATTATAGATTAATATTTTTAATCTTGCAAGTCCTTAGATTAAGTTTCTTATACAATTTTAATAATAAATCTAAAGGAGTTAATCAATATGAACAGATTGTTTGAATTGAGAACGGAAGCCAATCTCTCGCAACGCGCAATTGCTAAAATGCTGAACATCAGTCAGGGCACGTACAACAACTGGGAAAATTCAAACACGCAACCGTCGATCGAACAACTCGTTCAACTGTCGCACTTTTTTAAAGTATCTATAGATTATATCGTTTGCAATTCCGACGACTTGGGTTTTGTCGATACAACAGAATGCCTTACAGACGAACAAAAGACCCTTCTCAGACTTTTTGATCGTCTCGACGGCGACGGCAAAACCGCTCTGCTCGATTTCCTCGACAAAGTTTTGAAAAAATCATAACCATCAGCCGTGCTGGTGGTTATGATTTTCAACAGCCGCCCGTTATATTATCCGCGTTGCCAATAGTAATTATTGTAATTATCAGTCAGATATCTTGCCGCCATTGCGGGATCTGCTAAGCCTGACGAAGAAATGCTCGTTCCGCTCGTTGCCGACGATGATGACGAATACCACCAACCTTGAGTATTTTCAAACCTAACGCTTGTAAGCGAATCGCATCCCCAGAACGCACCATAGTATATGCTCGTTACGCTATTTGGGATAGTTATACTTGTAAGCGAACTGCAATAATAGAACGCATCCTGACCTATGATCGTTACGCTGTCAGGGATAGTTATACTTGTAAGCGAACTGCATCCTCTGAACACATACTTGCTTATGCTCTCAAGCTCACTGTTTTTGCCGAACGTAACGCTTTCAAGCGAACTGCAATTACAGAACGCATACTCGCCTATATCCGTTACGCCGGCAGGTATCGTTATGCCTGTAAGCGAACTGCAATTATAGAACGCAGAAGCGCCTATGCTTTCAAGTTGACTGTTGCCACCGAACGTAACGTTTGTAAGCGAACTGCATCCTCTGAACGCGTCTTCGCTTATGCTCGTTACGCTACTCGGTATATTCAGATTTTTCAACGAATAGCACCCGCTGAAAGCGTATTCGCCGATGTTTTTGAGTCCATCAGGCAGGGTCACGCTCTCCAGCTTGTTGACATTATCAAATGCGTGAGCGTTGATGTTGACGGTGCCGTCGAGCACCTTGTATCCGAGTATTGCGTTTTCTTTCACTTGAACAAGCATATTGCCGGCATACAGCGCTATGCCTTTGTGCCAGTTGTCCTCGTTTTTGTAATATTCGGTGTTTTTCAGACCGCCGATATTTATATAAGTGAGGCTGTCGGGAAGGGATATCCTCTCCGCTTTCTCAAAGACCTCGAGGGCTTTGATCGAAGTTATCGATTCCACCCCGTCCATAACGACTATTCTCTTGACTTTCTTCACTCTTGACGGCGATACAATTGCGTTGCTGTCAATATCGTCGAAAATGTAGAGCGTGTCGTCAATAAGAAAAGCCGAATCCCCGATCATATATGCGTCTTCGAGTTCCTCGGGATCTATGGTAAACTTTCCGAACTCGTCTTTGATGACTATAGAGCCCGACGCGGGATCGTAATCGCTTATATCGGCAAAAACGGTGTCTTTGATAAAACAACCCGACTCGTACTCTGCAAGATATGAGACGACTATGCTTTTGGTAGCGGGTACGTAAACCGCGGTGTATATTCTGATGTCAGTCAGCTCGCCGGTTTTGTAACCCACAGCTTTCGCCTTGTAAGATAACACCGTGTCGTTTTTGCCGTCAAAGCCGCCGTCGTTGTCAAATTTTATCGTCACGATCCTGTAACCCGAACTCGTTTTCTTGTCGTAAAGACCTTTGCGGATCTCTGCAAATTTTGCAGTTTTGTCTTGGCTGTAGTCGTTCTCCTGCATTTTTTCGTCAAGCTCGTCGACCATCCTGTTGATATTGACGTACTCCGTGCTGTAATAGGTGTATTCTTTTCCTCCGTAGGCAACGCCGTCAGGCTCTCCGAACTGTCTGAGGACGTCTGCCCTCGTCTCCGCAAACGCATAGGACGCCGAATTGCACGGGTCAGTATAACACGTACCGACGATCGCCGTTATCGAAAGTGCAACCACGAGCGCAGCCGTAGCGGACGCGGTGACAATTGCCGAGATCTTGTTGAATTTTTTCGCCGAAACACAGCTCCAAGCACTTATAAGATTGTCAGAAACAATAACTCTGACGATAAAAATCAGCGTACCCGCCGCCCCGACAAACACGCAAAAACTCATACCCGCACCCGCGTCCGCATACCAGTCCGCAGCCGCAGAACACGCTACGCTCGAGACGACGAGCGTCGTAACGACCAGTACACAATCGACGATCAGAAAGAAAAGCGTTTTGCAATTGTCGCAGTAATACACGCCTCTTATATAATTGTAAACGCCGTAAATCAACGAGCCGACCGCTATCGCAAACAATATCGCGCACGCGGCGGTGATCCCGCCGTCCACACGCACGGCAAACGCGTTTTCGTAACCGTTTCCGCTCAGGTTCAGCCCGCCGTGGAGCATTACGGGAGATATAAGCGCGAGAAATATCAGAAAGGAAAAAAACAGGCGTCCGACAACCAACAATTTGACGTCTATGCCGCTAGACGGCGCGCTCGTCGGCGCGCTCGCTCCGCTTCCGCTCGAACTTGGAGCGGCTGTCGGTGTAACGGGCGAAGCCGTAACCCACGAGGGTGTGCCCGTACCTACCGTTCCCCCAACGGAAGATGACGGCAATCCGCCTGCGCCCGTTCTTCTCGCTGTCGGCGGGACGAAAGAAGATGATCCGCCTCTACCCGTTCCTCCCGCTGTCGGAGAGATGGAAGAAGACGGATCATCGTACTTGTGTCCGCACACTTTGCAGTACACCTCGTCGCCCGATCGCTGATTCCCGCAGTTGGAACATACAAACTGATCGGCAGATGCTTTAGTATTACATAAAGGACATACCGTTCCGCTGAAAGTCGCTCCGCAATGCCTACAAATCATCTTTACCTCCGTCGGCACAATATCGATATAACCGACTTTATTGACTTGATTATATATAATCCTGCGATATATGTCAATATCAAACAGTTGTACTTGCTAAAGTTTTATATAGATTTTACAATCATAGGTTAATTTTCAAGACAATACATCCAATATTTATCGTGCAACTGTTTTCCAAAGAAAACACATGAGCGAGGCTGTGGGCGAACGACTTCTACGTATACCCCACCAAGCAAACGGATTGCCAAAGAAAACCGAGGCGAGCGTGGCTGTGAGCGCGCGGCTTCTACGTATACCCTAAGCGGACGGATTACCAAAGAAAACCGAGGCGAGCGTGGCTGTGAGCGCGCGGCTTCTACGTATACCCTACCAAGCTAACGATTGCCAAAGAAAACCGAGGCGAGCGAGGCTGTGAGCGCACGGCTTTTACGTATACCCTACCAAGCTAACGATTGCCAAAGAAAATCGAGGCGAGCGAGGCTGTGGGCAAGACGGTTTCTCCCTATACCCTACCAAGCTAACGATTGCCAAAGAAAACCGAGGAGAGCGCGGCTATGGGCGAGTGGCTTCCCTCCCGACCCGGAAATGGATTGCCAAAGAAAACCGAGGCGAGCGTGGCTGTGGGCGAGTGGCTTCCATCTACCCCCACAAAGCTAACGGATTGCCAAAGAAAATCGAGGCGAGCGTGGCTGTGAGCGCGCGGCTTCTACGTATACCCTACCAAGCGGACGGATTGCCAAAGAAAACCGAGGCGAGCGTGGCTGTGGGCGAGACGATTTTGTCACAGGCAAGGCAAACGCCGCAGGCAATACTCTTGCGGTATTGTCAAGGCGTTTAACACAGCCTGCGGCGAAAGCGACCACCCACAGCCCGCGAGCCTCGTTTTCTTTGGCAGACCCCCAAAAAAACGGAGCGGAAACCCGCTCCGTCCCCTATGACAGCCTACCCCCTTCGTTGGACTCCGCACAAGCGGAGACGTCCGAGCCGTATGGCTGTATCGGCTATTTAACGCGCACGGTCAAACGCGCGCAGATATCAATTGTTTTTTCTGAATTCGGCATTGTTGGCGACGAGTTCTTCAAAGGTGACGGGCATAAAACCGTTGACATCCACGCCCGCGTTGAACGCATTGTCCATAGTCCTCAAATAACTCCAGTACGTGCGATTCGTGTTGTTGTGCATATGCCCGTGTATCAGATATTTTCCCTCGAAGGCAAGCATCGGAAAATGACAAAGCGTGGTTTTCCCTTTGCCGAAGTCTGTCACGAGCATAGACGTCCAGTCCTCAAAGTATTTTGCAAGATCGATCTTGCCTATCCACGTCCTGTCGTGATTGCCGATTATCAGATGCTTTCTGCCCTTGAGACGTTTGAGATACTCTTCCGGAGACACGTCGGAACGGAAAGAAAAATCGCCGACGATATAGACGTGGTCGTTCTTGCGCACTCTGCCGTTCCACGCAGCAATAAGCGCCTCATTCATCTCCTCAACGTCTGCAAAAGGACGGCGGCACATATCTATCACGCTCTTATGTCCGAGATGCAGATCGCTGATAAAATAGACCATTTTCTCCCTCCTTTATCCGCGCGTACAGCAAAAGCGGCTAATGCCGAAAAATAAAAAAAGCAAGCCGCAGTTTGCTTTTCTTATCCAAGCCAACGCACGTCGGTTTATAAACAGTATTTATAGTATACGTGTGTCACTTTGCGTTGTCAAGTCAAATTTTATAAATTTTTAGAATGTTTTCGGGTATATCCTATAAGGTTTATGCGGAAGTCCGCGTCTGCGGCGACAGCGATGGTGTTTGCGATCCCCTGCCGTCGGATTTTTAAAAACCGTAACCGACAAAAAAAAGACGGGCGTTGCCGCCCGTCCCGTTGTTTTTCAGATTACGCGTTGAGTATTTCGGTAGCCTTGCCCGCGCAGCCGAGAACTTCGGTCAGCTTGTGCTTGACAATGTACTTGATGTTGGCTCTTGCGTCGCCGAGGTACTGTCTGGGATCGAAGTGATCGGGATGCTCGACGAAGTGTTTGCGGATGCCCGCGGTGCAAGCCATACGCAGGTCGCTGTCGATATTGATCTTGCAGACAGCCATCGAAGCCGCCTTTCTGAGCATATCTTCGGGTACGCCGATCGCGTCCTTGAGCGCGCCGCCGTTCTCGTTGATGACCTTGACGAATTCCTGCGGAACGGAAGAAGCGCCGTGCAGTACTATCGGGAAGTCGGGCAGTCTCTTTGCGACTTCTTCGAGAATGTCGAATCTGAGCTGCGGCTTGGTGCCCGGCTTGAACTTGTATGCGCCGTGAGAAGTGCCGATCGCGATCGCGAGGCTGTCGACGCCCGTCTTGGTGACGAATTCTTCGACTTCTTCGGGTCTCGTGTAGGAGCTGTCCTCAGCGGAAACTTTGACGTCGTCCTCAACGCCTGCAAGTCTGCCCAGCTCGCCCTCAACTACGACGCCGTGGTCGTGAGCGTACTCGACTACCTTGCGGGTGAGTTCGATGTTGTCCTTGAACGCGTGGTGGCTGCCGTCGATCATGACGGAATTGAAGCCGCCGTCGATACAGCTCTTGCAAAGCTCGAACGTATCGCCGTGATCGAGGTGCAGGCAGATGGGCAGGTGGCTGACTTCTTCAGCAGCTTCTACCATCTTGCGCAGGTAGGTGGGGTTGGCGTACTTTCTCGCGCCGGAAGAAACCTGAAGAATGAGAGGAGCGTTTTCCTCGGTAGCGGCTTCTACGATACCCTGAATGATTTCCATATTGTTCACGTTGAAAGCGCCGATAGCGTAACCGCCCTCGTATGCCTTCTTGAACATTTTGGCAGATGTAACCAATGGCATAAAAATTACCTCCGAAATTGTTATCTATAGTTGATAGTGCGCATATAGCGCAGTTTTCCCGGTATTGTCGGAAAATCGGCTTTTCACGCCTCTTTCCGCATCGCTTATATGTTAGCACAACGTTAAAAAAAACACAATGCTTTGCGTTAAATTTGCGGTTTTTTTCTCTAAGACGTCACGCGAGATTTTCGGGATTGAGTCCTTTGAGTTCGTCGACGACGAAAATGCCGTCCTTTCTGATCAGCCTGTCGTCGAAGTATATCTCGCCGCCTCCCGCCTGCGCGGTCTGTACGAGCACGAGATCCCAGTGTATCGCGCTCTGATTGCCGTTGTAAGCGTCGTCGTAACAGCTCCCCGGCGTAAAATGGATGCTGCCGCTGATCTTCTCGTCAAAAAGTATGTCGCCCATCGCCCTCGTCACGAACGGGTTGACGCCGATCGCGAACTCGCCGACGTATCTCGCGCCCGCGTCCGTATCGAACACGCGGTTGATAGCTTCGGTGTCGTTTGCGGTAGCTTCGACTATTTTGCCGTCCTTGAAAAGAAGGGAGACGTTTTCAAACCTGATGCCGTCCTTGCTCGTGGGCACGTTGTAAGTTATCCTGCCGTTGACGCTGTTTTTGACGGGAGCCGTGTAGACCTCGCCGTCCGGGATATTCCTGAGCCCGCTGCACTTGACCGCGCCTATCCCCTTGATGGAGAACGTGAGGTCTGTGCCCGGCGCGACGATCCTGACCTTGTCGGTCTTGTTCATCAGTTCGACGAGCGGAGTCATCGCCTCGTCCATTTTGCGGTAATCGAGGTTGCAGACTTCGAAATAGAAGTCCTCGAATTTTTCGGTACTCATCGCGGACATCGCGCTCATGCCCTGAGTCGGATATCTGAGTACGACCCATTTTGTGTGCGCGACTCTCCTCTCGTGGTGGACGGGATAGGAATAATATCTGTTGTACGCGCTCATTCTGTCAGAAGCCACGTCGCAGGTCTCGTAAGCGTTCTCGCCGCCTCTGATGCCGATATAAGCATCCATCTTGTCCATCTTGACGCAGTCGATCTCAGCCATTTTCTTGGCGAGGGTCTCGTCCATGCCCTTCATCAGCTCGCGCTGAACGCGGTTGTCGAACAGACTGACGAACGGATATCCGCCCGCCGCATAAACTTCTTTGACGATACAGTTGACGAGTTGATAGTCTATGCCGAACGCCTCGATCAGCACGCTTTCGCCCTTCTGCACGCTACACGAATAATTGACGAGATTTTTTGCAAGCGTCTCTATTCTCTTGTCTACCAACATATCCTGCCTCCCTTACTTGACGATATGATCGAATTTTCCTGCCCGTGTAGGTTTTACATTCTTTGCGGAGCTGAAATACCCAGCAGGGTCAGCCCGCTTTCTATGACCTGACGCGTCGCTCCGACAAGCGCGAGCCTCGCGTTCCTGACCGCCGGCGCGGCGTCCTTTATATTGTGTTCGAAATAGAATTTGTTAAACGCCTGCGCGATGTCGACGACCTGTCTCGCGACTATGCTCGGCTCGTATTTTTCACCGGCGAGCCTGACGCTTTCGGGGTACTTTTCAAGCGCTTTGACGAGCGCGTAAGCCTCGGGATTTGCAATGCCCTCATCGTCGAAATCGTCTCCTTCGGACACGCATTTTTCGAGAAGCGAGCAACAGCGCGCATAGGTGTACTGCACATAGGGTCCCGTCTCTCCGTCAAAGTTGAGCACTTTGTCGTAATCGAAAACCATATCCTTTATCCTGCTGTTGAACAACATCGCGAATATCGTCGCGCCGACGCCGACCTGCTCTGCGATCTTGTCTCTGTCCTTGAGATCGGGGTTCTTCTCCGCTATTATCTTGCCCGCCTTGCTGACCGCCGTGTTGAGCACGTCCTCGACGAACACCACTCTGCCGCCGCGCGAAGAAAGCGCGCCGTCCTGCAGAGACACCATACCGTGCGCAACGTGCACCATGTCTGCCGCCCACGGCTTGCCCATAAGGCGCAGAACTTCGAATATCTGCTGGAAATGAAGGTTCTGCTGATAAGCAACCACGTAAAGGCACTTATAAAAATCGTAAGTGTTTTTGCGGTATACCGCCGCCGCGAGATCGCGGGTCGCATACAGCGTCGCGCCGTCGCTTCTTACGAGCAGGCACGGCGGCATCTTGTCGCCCTCGAATCTGACGACCTTTGCGCCCTCGGAAAGTTCGAGCAGTCCTTTTTCCTCGAGCTCGTCGAGTACGGGCTGCATCTTGTCGTTGTAGAAGCTCTCTCCCGCATAGGAGTCGAACGTGACGTTGAGTCTCTTGTAGACCCTCTCGACCTCTTTCATCGTCACTTCCTTGAAGTAACCGAAAAGCGAAAGAGCTTCCTCGTTGCCGTCCTCTATCTTCTTGAACCAGGCGCGCGCCTCGTCGTCGAGCGACGGGTCTTCTTCCGCCTCCTTGTGATATCTGACGTAGATGTCGAACAGCGCTTTGACCCCGCGGCTGTCAACGTCCTCACGGCTTCCCCACTTCTTGTAAGCCACGATGAGTTTGCCGAACTGCGTGCCCCAGTCGCCGAGGTGATTTATGCCGACGACCTTGTAGCCAAGCGAGCGGTATATCCTGCACAGCGCGCCGCCTATCGACGTATTGAGCAGATGTCCCATATGGAAGGGCTTGGCTATGTTGACCGAAGAAAAGTCTATACAGACGGTCTTGCCCGCGCCTTCTTCCGACCTGCCGTAACCGATGCCCTCGGTCAGCACCTGTTCTACGACGCGCGATGCGACCATTTTCTTGTTGAGCGTGAAATTGACGTAACCGCCGACGGCTTCTGCCTTTTCGAGGAAGTTGTAAGCGCCTATGCGCGACACTATTTCCTGCGCGAGCGCCATCGGGCTTTTTTTCATCTCTTTGGCGAACTTGAAGCACGGCAGACAGTAGTCTCCCATCGCGGGATCTTTGGGTACGGTGATGAGCGGCTCGATCTCAGAGCTTTCCACGTCCTGAAGAATAACGGTGTCCGCAAGCAATTTTTTGTAATCCATAATAAAACCTCTTTCGTATTATACGTTGAATCTGAACAGCACCACGTCGCCGTCCTGCACGACGTAGTCCTTGCCTTCGCTCCTGACCTTGCCCTTCTCTTTGGCGGCGGTATACGAGCCGCACTCGAGGAGCACCTTCCAGTCGACGACCTCGGCGCGGATAAATCCCTTTTCAAAGTCGCTGTGAATCTTGCCAGCTGCCTGAGGCGCTTTCGTTCCTTTGACGATCGTCCAGGCGCGGGTCTCTTTCTCCCCCGCTGTAAGGTAGCTTATCAGCCCGAGAAGGCTGTAACAAGCGGACACGAGTTTGTCGAGACCGCTCTTGTCTATGCCGAGCTCCTGCTGGAACATCTCTTTTTCGTCCTTCTCCATTCCCGCCAATTCTTCTTCTATCTTGGCGCAGAGCACTATGACCTCGCTTTTCTGCGAAGCGGCGAACTTCTTGACCTCCTTGACGTAGTCGTTGTCCTCTTTGCCGAGGTCGTCCTCGCCGATATTGGCGGCAAAGATAACGGGTTTTGAGGTCACAAGGAACATATCGTCTATCACCGCCTTTTCGTCGTCGGTGAACTCCATGAGTCTGACGGGAGTGCCCTTTTCGAGGTCTGCGTAAACGCGGTCGAGGAAATCCGCTTCTTCGGCGAATTTCTTATCGCCGCCCTTTGCCGAGTTCCTCGCCTTGGCGGAACGCTTCTGCACAGCTTCCATATCCGCGAATATCAGCTCGAGATCTATCGTCTCGATGTCTCTCAGCGGATCCACGCTGCCGTCGACGTGGGTGATGTTTTCGTCATCGAAACATCTGACGACGTGCACTATCGCGTCCACTTCTCTGATGTGGGAAAGGAACTTGTTGCCCAGTCCCTCGCCGTGAGACGCGCCCTTGACGAGCCCCGCTATGTCGACGAACTCGAGCACGGTCGGCGTTATCTTTTTGGAATCGTAAAGCGCGGCGAGTTTGTCAAGTCTCTCGTCGGGCACTGCGACCACGCCCACGTTGGGCTCTATCGTGCAGAACGGATAATTCGCGCTCTCCGCTCCCGCCTGCGTTATCGCGTTGAAAAGCGTACTTTTGCCCACGTTGGGCAATCCCACAACTCCCAGTTTCATTCAGTTCTCCTTTTTGCCGTCAGAGCCGTCCGCTCCCGCGTCCTTGTCCTGCTCTGCGATAAGATCTTTACTTTGGTTTTTCCCCACAAGTTTCAGGGTATTTTCCTCGCCTTTTATCAGGCGCTTTATGTTGGAATAATGTCTGACGACCACGATCGCCCATATCACGAGCGAACAGACTATGACCGTCACGTTGTCACGGCTGACTATACAGCTGTAAACCGTGATCGCGCTTATACATGTGATCGAACCGATGAAACCGTATTTGATGAACAACAGCATCAGTATGAGTATCACGAGCACGATCGCGCCCGCAACGGGATGAGCGACGAGAAAGACGCCGATCGACGTCGCCACGCCCTTGCCGCCTTTGAATCTGCTGTATACCGGCAGGACGTGTCCGATTATCGTGACTACGCCGAGAATGAACAGCCAGTCGACGCTACCCACCCAATACTGCCCTATCACGGCAAATATCACGCCTTTGCTGCAATCGCAGATAAAGGTCAGCACTCCCCACAGCTTGCCGACCGAACGCAGTACGTTCATAGTGCCGGGATTGCCGCTGCCCTTTTTGGTTATATCCGTGCCTTTAAGTCTTGAAAAAATTATCGCGAAATTTATCGAGCCTATAAGATACGCCGCTATGCAGAGCAACGCCTTACCCCACCATTCCATTTTTTCCCAGATACCTTTGAAACGTTTTTGGATATTATAGCATAGCGCGCGTAAAAATTCAAACGAATGCGGGTCGTTTATACGCGTACGCAAAAAAATACGTTTTTTGGCAAAATAGTTCATTTTTCTGCTTTGAGTACGGTATTTGTGCGATTTTTATATTCCGCTTACGGTATTTTTACAAAAAACGGTACTCATTATTACAAAGCAGTTGAGAAAATATCTTGACCTCGCCGCAGAAATATTTATATAATAAAGCTGGCGGCGCAAGCCGTACAAGGAGGTTATTATGAAAAAAAAGGTTTTCCTCGCTATAATCAGCGTACTACTCATAGTCTCGGTACTCGCATTTACAGCTTGTAACGCGGAAACCGAACAGTTTAACGAGAATATCGACGTCGATCACGACGATCTCGGCGTAGCTCCCAACGAAGCCGCGCAGGCAGGCATCGACAAGCCCGACGCGAGCAGACTGACCGTAACGAGCGCGGAACTCAGCGAAGACATTACAGTCAAAGAAGCGGCGACCTATCTTTTCAATCTCGCCAACGACAATCTGTCTAAGGTCGCGTATTATGCCGACTTCGCTTACGGCAGCGGCATCGCGACCGTCACCAATCTTAAGATGAGCGGATCCATGCAGGTGCGCGAAGTGCGTATAAAGGACGGCGAGGCAATGTATATGGTCACTCTCGGCAGAGTCATCAACGGTTACAATACCGATACCCCCGACGAAAACAACGCGAACATACTCGGCGCGTGCCGCGCTCTTCTCGACTACGGCAACCGCAAGTTCACGCCCGACGGTCAGACTTTCTACGTACAGGAAGGCGGCACTTCCTGTCTCCTCGAAGGTTCGGTCGACAACTTCTTTACCGATAATGCGTATATCAACTGGGATAAGTGCAAAAAGGTCAAAGCGATGAGCGTATCCGATTTTATGAAAGAGGATTATTACAAGGATTCTTACGTCGAAACCACCAACGGAGTGATAATCCCCGAGAACATCGTCAACGCGTCCATCGCGCACAACGACGCGGGATATTATGAAATAGAGATCACCGTCGACGTGACCACCGACGCGCTCAAGCTCTCTACAGAGTCTACCAGAAATTCGGCAAACAGCAACGATATAGTATACCGCTATCAGACGATCAAATGTCAGATATGGGACTGCGGTCTTTTCAGACTCTACGAGACCTATGACAGCTGGGCAGGATCTATCATCACGATACTCAACGGCTACAGCGAAAACCAGTGGCACAAATATTTCACCTACAACAAGGAGAACGCTCCTCTCTATCAGATCCCTTCCGATACGAGCTGGGCAAAATAATAAAATCGCAAATGCAGAGCGCCGCCTTGACGGGCGGCGTTTTTCATGCCTGCCCGTCCGCAAAAACCGTATGAGACGATATCAGGAAAACGCGCCACCGCTGAAAGCGCGGACGCGTGACGCAAAACCGCCGACAGCTCAGCATAGCGGGCAAGCCGACGCATAAAAAACGGGCTTGCGCCCGTCTCAATCTTCTCTTTTCAACACTCCGCGTCCGTCGAAATCGGGGATATACCCTTCTTCCGCGCTGTCGGACATCTGCACAAATACGTTTTCAAAGCCGAGTTTTTCGGCATGCGCGACCACGGCTTTGTACTCTATCGGTTTGAGTCTCCTGTTTATTTCGGGATACTTTGCCGCTTCTCCGCAAGGGATATACTGACTCATCAGAGACAGATAGTCTTTCTTTTTATCGACGATATTGCCGAGGATATCCAGCACCTTTTTCGAGTTGGCGACAGCGTTGGGCAGTACGAGATGTCTGACGAGAAGCCCTTTTTTCATCAGTCCGTCCTCTCCGATCACCGTTTCCCCCACCTGTCTTTTCATCTCCCCGATCGCCTTTGCAGCCGTCTCGGGATAATCGGGCGCGGCTGAATAGCGCGCGGCAAGCGCGGGATCGGCATATTTGAAGTCCGGCATATAGACGTCTATAAGCCCGTCGAGAAGGGCGAGCGTCCCGGGCAGTTCGTAACCGCCGCAGTTGAATATCACGGGCACGCGCGGCTTATAAAGCGAGAGCGCCTCCGCGATCTCGGGCACGTAATGACTGCCCGTCACGAGGTCTATGCTGTCCGCGCCCTGCTCCTCAAGCTCCTTGAAAATCTCCGCGAGCCTTGGCACGGATATCTCTGTCCCCTGACCTCGGGACAGAGAAAAGTTCTGACAATAAACGCACTTTAACGAACACCCGCTGAAAAAAACCGCTCCGCTGCCGCCCTTCCCCGCAAGTACGGGTTCTTCCCAGAAATGAAGCGCCGCCCTCCCCAGTTTTACTGTCGAAGGAACGGCACAATAACCCGTGCGGACGCTCCTGTCAACGCCGCACCTTCTCGGGCAAAGTTCACACCCTTTCACCTGATTCAGACCTCGAAATATCTCGCCACGCCGTGCTTGATGAGTTCCGAAAGCTCTCTCGCAAGTTCTTCGAGGCTCTCGCTTCGGTCGGACAGATACCAATCGCGGTAGCAGTCGACGACTCCCGACACGATAAACGAAAGTACGATCGCGACCCTTGGCGCGTTGTTGTTATTGAATCTGTAGGAATTGAACAGCTCTTTTTTGAGCATATCCTTTATCTTGCCGAGAAAGTTGCCCGATATCGTACTCGAGAACAGCAGTTTGTTGAAAGTCTCGTTCTCGCTCCCGGTCACGCCTTCGCTTATCGCGATGAGAAGCGGATAGGGATCTGTCTTTATCTTGTCCATATCGAATTTGCCGAAGATCTTCTTGATGTCCTCGAGCAGTTCGTCCTCAACGTCCTCGAGCACGTTGTAGACGTCGGTATAGTGCAGATAAAACGTCTTGCGGTTGACGTCCGCCTTTTCTGCAAGGTCTTTGATCACAATGTGGCTCATCTCCTGAGTCAGCACCATTTCCTTGAACGCCTCTTTTATCGCCTGTCTCGACTTGCGGCTTCTCTTGTCGTTTTTAAATTTGTTTACGTGTTCCATTGTTCCGCTCCCGTTATGTTCTGATTATATTTTAATATACAAACGGGGAATAATCAACAATTTTTTCCATATACGGAAAATTTTTAGCAAAATTTGGCAAAAAACGTGTTTTTCACTGACAAAAAGCCGTGCAGTCGACAAGACAAAACCCGTCCAGGCAAGGCAACCCGTCTGATTTTGAGCATAGAAAAACCCGACGCGTATCGGGTTTTGCTATATCACGTGTTTTCAATTTTACTTGTTGAGTCCGGCAAGATCGTCCGAGGTTATTTCCGCGTTGCCATAGGTGAAATATGCAAGGCAGGTCTGCTTGCAGTCAACGGGAATTGCAAATGACGCGTGTTTGCCGCTGTACACTTCGTTGCGCTTCCAGATCACTATTTTCATCACGCCGTCTATCTCGCGTATCGCAAAATCTATCGTCGTGTTTTCGCAGGTGAATCCCTGCTCTTTTGCGCCCGTGTTGGCGAGGAACTCGTCCAGAGCCGCCCTGTGAGTGGTTTTCATCGTCTCAGCGGCGCAGTCTATCGTCAGAGTGCAGTAATAGACCCCGTCTGCCGTATACACTTTGTCGTCGTGTTCCTGGGCGAGATACTCTCTCTTGGAGAGATCGTAGGTGGTCATATGCTCGGTAAGCACGCGGTTTTCCTCGGCGATGTCTCCGGCGAACGGAGCGAACTCGCCCCAGCTTGCCGTAGACAGCTCTTTTGTCGTCTCGTCCATCGTCAGGTCTTTCTTGTTGGTATTGTTGGTATAATAGGCGTTCGTCCCGTCGAAATAATATTTTTTAGCGCAAGAACCGCTGTCGAATCCCGTACCGTATATGATCTCCTGCGAATATATCTCGTCGCCTTTGATCTTTCTGATCATGTGCGTGTTGCGCGAAGCTATCACACCGTCGTTAGCCGCAAACGAAAAATACTCCTCCCTGACGTAATTGGTATCGTTGCACCAGTTTTCGTAGGCTTCCATGACGAGATCGTAAGCGCTCATGCCTTCGACGACGTCGAGATTTTCGTGATTGCCGAGGTTCTTGTCAAGCACCTCGAGTTCGTTGAACTCGCCCGCACACGCGACGGCAAATATCAGAGACAGACTCATCACCGCGACAACCGCCGTAACCAGAAATTTTCTTTTCATAATATCTCCTTTGACCTATCGTTGTCGATAATATTTAAACATACGTGCGCGCCCGTTGTCAACGATATGGATAAAGCGCCTCAATTACGTTAAATTTGTGGCATATTCCCTTTTTGCCATTACGGCACAAAAACAGGGCGCTTTTCCTCGCGGTCGCTTGTCCCGCCGAGCGACAAAACAGGAAAGACGGCGCTCCCGAATATCGGAAGCACCGCCAGAAGGGGTTATTATTAGGAAATAAATCCTGATAATACTTATTTCTTCACGCCGTAGTAAGCGTTGAGGTACATCTGCTTGATCTCGCTCATGAGCGGATAGCGGGGGTTTGCGCCCGTGCACTGGTCGTCGAACGCGTCCTCGACCATGCTGTCCAGCTTTTCAAGGAACACTTTTTCGTCAACGCCCGCGTCCTTGATCGTCATCGGCAGACCGATCTCTTTCATAAGTTCTCTGATCTTCGCGATGAGTTTCTCGACCTTTTCTTCGTCCGTCTTGCCCGTGATGCCCACGAAGGTAGCGACCTCTGCGTATCTCCTGATACAGTCGGGGTACTTGTACTGCGGGAAGGTGCCCATCTTGGCCGGAGCCTTTGCGCAGTTGAAGCGGATGACTTCTTCTATCATCAGCGCGTTGGCAACGCCGTGCGGCAGGTGGTGATAGGAGCCGAGCTTGTGCGCCATCGAGTGGCATACTCCGAGGAATGCGTTGGCGAAAGCCATACCCGCGAGGGTGGAAGCGTTGGCCATCTCCTCTCTCGCCTCCGCGTCGTGACCGCCGAGACTGTACGCTCTGGGAAGATAAGTGAATATCAGCTTGGTCGCCTTGAGCGCGAGACCGTCGGTGTAATCGGTCGCCATCATGGAAGCGATCGCCTCGAGAGCGTGCGTCAAAGCGTCGATACCCGATGCGCTCGTCAGCCCCTTGGGGATATTCATCATAAGGTCTGCGTCGATGATAGCCATATCGGGGAGCAGTTCATAGTCTGCGAGCGGGTACTTGGTGCCCGTAGTCTCGTCGGTGATGACTGCAAACGGGGTCACTTCACTGCCCGTACCTGCCGTGGTCGGGATAGCTATGAAGTAAGCCTTGTCGCCCATGTGCGGGAAGGTGTAGACCCTCTTTCTTATATCCATAAATCTCATTGCGAGGTCCTGGAAGTCGACTTCGGGATGCTCGTAAAGCGTCCACATGATCTTGCCCGCGTCCATAGCGGAACCGCCGCCGATAGCGATGATTACGTCAGGCTCGAAAGCCGCCATAGCCTTGGCGCCCTCTTTGGCGCAAGCGAGAGTCGGGTCGGGCGCAACGTTGTAGAAAGTCGTATGCGTGATGCCCATCTCGTCCAGTCTGTCGGTGATTGCCTTGGTGAAGCCGCTCTTGTAGAGGAAGGTATCGGTGACGATGAACGCCTTCTTCTTGCCCATGACGTACTTGAGTTCTCTGAGAGCGACGCCCAGACAACCCTTCTTGAAATAAACCTTTTCGGGTGCTCTGAACCACAACATATTCTCTCTCCTTTCCGCAATAGTCTTGATATTGATAAGATGTTTTACTCCGACGTTTTCGCTGACGCTGTTGCCGCCCCAGCTGCCGCAACCCAGTGTGAGGGAGGGAGCCAGTTTGAAGTTGTACAGGTCGCCGATACCGCCCTGCGAAGAAGGAGTGTTGACGAGGATACGGCACGTTTTCATAGCGCGCTCGAACTTCTCGAGTTTTTCTTTGCCGGTCTCAACGTTGACGTAGAGCACCGAAGTGTGTCCCATACCGCCGTCCGCGATGAGTCTGCCTGCCTTGGCGATCGCGTCGTCGATGTCTTCTGCCTTGTACATAGCGAGTACGGGGCTGAGTTTTTCGTGTGCGAATTCTTCTGAAAGTTCCACGCTGGTGACTTCGCCGACGAGCACTTTGCTGCCCTCGGGAGCTTCAAAACCGCTCATCTTTGCGATCGTGCAAGCGGACTGACCGACAATTTTTGCGTTGAGCGCGCCGTTGATGAGAATGGTCTTTCTGACCATATCCGTCTCCTCGGGAGTGAGGAAGTACGCGCCGCAAGCCTGCATTTCTTCTTTAAACTGCTTGTATACGTCCTTGAGTACGACGACGGACTGCTCAGAAGCGCAGATCATGCCGTTGTCGAACGTCTTGGAATGAACGATGGAAGCCGCCGCCATCTTCACGTCCGCAGTGCTGTCGATGACAGCAGGGGTGTTGCCCGCACCGACGCCGACCGCAGGTTTGCCGGAACTGTACGCCGCTTTGACCATGCCGGGACCGCCAGTTGCGAGAATGAGGTCCGCCTCTTTCATTATCATCGCGGAAAGCGGAACGGTCGGCTCGTCTATCCAGCCGATTATCTCCTCGGGAGCGCCCGCAGCGACAGCCGCGTCGAGTACGATCTTAGCCGCAGCAGTCGTGCTCTTTTTTGCTCTCGGGTGCGGAGAGATGATGAGACCGTTTCTCGTCTTGAGAGCGAGAAGGGATTTGAAGATCGCTGTGGAAGTGGGGTTGGTCGTAGGAATGATCGCCGCCACGAGACCGACGGGTTCTGCGACCTTGGTGATGCCGAAGCCGGGGTCGGACTCGAGCACGCCGCAAGTCTTTACGTCTTTATAAGCGTTGTAGATATACTCGGAAGCGTAATGGTTCTTGATGACCTTGTCCTCTACCACGCCCATGCCCGTTTCTTCGACCGCCATCTTTGCGAGAGGGATCCTCGCCTTGTTGGCCGCCATAGCCGCGGCGAAGAAAATCTTGTCTACCTGTTCCTGCGTGTACGTCGCATACTTTGCCTGCGCAGCTTTTACGCGTGCAATTTTGTCAAGCAACGTAACCTCGTCGTTGACGATGTTTGCCATAACAAATAACTCCTTTATGAAAAAAAATTTGTATCGGATTGTATTATACGCAAATTGCCCGAAATAATTTCCGCCGTCGCTCTTCTCCGCTTTCGTTCAGCCTCTCAGAAAAGCCGCAAGGCAGTTTGCGTTGCCAATTGTTAATTTTTTCACAATTGTTGACTATATTATATTCGTGCTTTCCGGGTTTGTCAACAATTTAACAACCCAATTTCCAACTTTTTGAAAATTTTTTCAGCGGTCTTAAAAGCGATATGCTTTTTGACTAAAAAACGTGTACCTGTATCTATTTTTTGATATATACCTATCAGAATAAAATATAACGCGTGGTGCTTCGATCCGCTCGGAAAGTGCGGCGACGCAGATCTGTATGCGACTAATCTATGTCAGCCGGTCACGGGAGCGCTTATCCCGCCTCCCGCAATTATCCTGAGCCTATGAGGCGCGCAGATTATGCTGTCGCCCTCTTTCTCTATCGCGGGTATATATGTGCAGTCCTGAGAAAAACTGCAATCGGCGTCAGTCATTTTTACCGTTCTTTCCTGCGTGTCTACGATAAAGGCGTTGTACCCGTCCGCCGTAGTTATTTCGACGAGATACCCTTGAGATATACCGGAGATCTTCACGCCGTCGGCAAACCCCTCCTCCACTTCGTATGCGTCCGAGTCGAAGTCGTAACTCATCACCCGAGCGTCGCCGTAAACGACGTAAAAGTCTGTCATCAGCTGTTTTTCGGGGAGCAGGAATACGAGCATGAGAACGACCGCAACGACTACGACGCACAGATACGGTACGATATCCCACGGCGAAAAATACTTGCTGTTTTTTACGTCCTCAATGCCTTTTTTCTTCATATTATTTTCCTGCCCGTGTCGATCATACGCGTTTTCCTTTGGCATTGGAAAGCACGTCGAAGCCCTGATCCGTGCTGACCGCAACGGTATAAGTGTACCCTTCGAGCTTGCCTGCAAGCGCGACCGCCTTCTCGCTTCCGAGCACGCAGAACGCGGTCGAATACGCGTCGCACAGCGCGGCGCTTTCGCCGAACACGCTTGCCGTCAGCACGTCGCTCTGATACGGCTCACCGGTAAACGGATCTATTATGTGACTGTACCGTCTGCCTCCGATTTCGTAAAACTGCTGGTAACTGCCGCTCGTAGACAGAGACGAATCCTTGACGTACGACTTGAAATAATATTTGCCGCTTTCTGTGGGAGAAAGCACAGACACCGTCCATTCGCCGAGTTCTGCGCCCGCTTCTTTGCGCGCGTTTTTCATCAGAGACATACTGCTCGAGCCTATGTCCACGTATCCGAACGCAAAGCCGTTCTCTCTGAGTATCTCAGCTATCGCGTCCGCCGCATACCCCTTGCCTATCCCGCTGAGATCGAGTTGCTGAGTATAGACTACGCCGTCGACTTCTGCGACGTCGGAGCTTTTCTTTATATAATATCCGTCGCCCTCAGCGTATATCTCCGTCCCGGAAAAATCCGCAAGGGATAAGAACGCGTTGACGTACGACTCGTCGGGAAGCTCGCTTCTGAAATTCTCTCTGTCGTACGGCTTTGACGGAGAATAGTCGCTTTTATTAAAGCGCGTCGAAAAGCCCCACAGATCTACGGACAAAGCAAGCGCGGGATTGAACGCGCCGTCCGTATCCGAATATGCCTGCTTCGCGAGCGTAAGCACCTCGTAGGTGACTGCGTCAATCCTTAGCGTCGCTCCCTCTTCTGCGGCATTGAACGCTCTGACGTCGCTGTTTTCTCCGTCCTGAGACAGCAACGACGAGATCTCGGAGAGTTTTTCCCTTATTTCGCCGTCCCACAGCGACCTCAGTCTGTCCGCATCCTTGGCGGGAAGATAACAGCTGACGGTCGTGTTGGTATTGAAAAATTCGTACGTCGTATACTGCACTCCCGTATAGTCCGTCACGTCAGTGCCGTCCACTACGACCGAACAGGCGCAGAGAGACGCGAGCAATGCGACCGCGAGCGCGGCAACTGCGATTTTTACCCTCTTTTTCGTCATAGCTATATTATAACAAAAGCAAGAAGCAAACACAACAACAAATTAAAACGGCACACGCGCGCGCCTCTCTGTTTGTCAACTGTTTTTCATAAAATTTTCTTTATTTTTTTTGCGCGCCGCAAAGGTCTCCGTATTGATTTTTCGCGCGCGTTATTATATAATGATTTTAAAGTTTATTGCAAGGTGTTACTTATGAAAAAGACAGGTTTCGACAGCGCAAAATATCTATCAATGCAATCCGACTATATCGCCAAGCGCATAAAGCAATTCGGCGGCAAGTTGTATCTTGAATTCGGCGGCAAACTGTTTGACGATTTCCACGCAAGCAGAGTCCTTCCCGGGTTCGCTCCCGACAACAAGATCGTCATGCTCCAGACGCTCAAGGACAAGGCGGAGATAGTCATCGTCATCAATTCAAAAGATATCGCCAAAAACAAACTTCGCGCCGACCTCGGCATAACCTACGACGAGGACGTGCTCAGGCTCATCGACATATTCAGGAGCAAGGATCTGTACGTCGGCAGCGTCGTTCTTTCTCAGTTCACGGAAGAAAACATGCCCGCCAAGGCGTTCCAGACGAGGCTCGAGAGGCTGGGGCTCAAGGTCTACCGTCATTACCATATCGACGGCTACCCGCACAATATTCCCCTTATCGTCAGCGACGACGGATACGGCAAGAACGAGTATATAGAGACGTCGAGAGAGCTCATAGTCATCACCGCGCCCGGTCCGGGAAGCGGAAAAATGGCGACCTGCCTTTCTCAGCTCTACCACGACTACAAGCGCGGCATAAAGGCGGGATACGCAAAATACGAGACCTTCCCGATCTGGAACCTGCCTCTCAATCACCCCGTGAATATGGCGTACGAGGCGGCAACGGCAGACCTCAACGACGTCAATATGATCGACCCGTATCACCTTGCCGAGTACAACAAAGTCGCCGTCAACTACAACCGCGACATCGAGATCTTCCCCGTGCTCAACGCTCTGTTCGAAAAGCTGATGGGGCACTCCCCTTACAAGTCGCCGACCGATATGGGAGTGAACATGGCAGGCTATGCGATATGCGACGACGAGGTATGTTCCGAAGCAAGCAAACAGGAGATCATCCGCCGTTACTTCTCCGCTCTCGTCTCCAAACGCAAGGGCGTGGACAGAGGCGACGAAGCGGGCAAGATCTCGCTGATAATGGACAAGCTCAATCTCAAGGTCGAGGACCGCGTCACCGTTCCCGCCGCCAATGCGGTAAAAGAACGCACGGGAGGTCCCGCCGCGGCGATAGAGCTCAACGACGGCAGGATAATCACGGGCAAGACTTCAGATCTGTTCGGCTGCTCGTCGGCAATGCTGCTCAACGCGCTCAAGGCGCTCGCCAACATAGACGACGATATCAAACTGCTCTCCCCCGTGGTCGTCGAACCGATACAGAAGCTCAAGACCACCGTGCTCGGAAGCCGCAACCCGAGACTGCATACCGACGAAGTGCTGATCGCGCTCTCCATTTCAGCCGCGACCAACGACACGGCGAAAAAGGCGATGGATCAACTCGAAAAACTCAAAGGCTGTCAGGTGCATACGACGGTCATCCTCTCCCCCGTGGACGAAACGGTATTCCGCAAACTGGGCGTGGACGTGACGAGCGAGCCGATATACTCGACCAAGCAACTCTATCACAAAGGCAAATAAATGCAAAAGGACGTCCGAGGGCGTCCTTTTTTACTATACCGCGCTTATATGAAAGTGCGGCGCGTGACAGCCGCTCCTTTGCTCTCTGTTGCCGCCGCAAGTCCTCGCGCGCCACGCGCAGGCGCATCATATATACGTATGGTTACCTCTTGCCGCGTCGACCCGTACTGCCGCAGACAAAAGCGGATTGTACGGCGCAGACTTCTCCAATTGCGATACGGGAAAAGGCAAAAAATAAAATGAGAAATATTCTCAATTTTACTTGACAAGCCCTGCTCGTTGCTATATAATGATCGCAGGAGGCAAGGATAGCGATGAATTACTCGAGGCAACGCGAAGCGGTCTATACGGTACTCAGGTCTACCAAGGACCACCCCTGCGCCGAGTGGATATTCAGCGAATGCAAAAAGCTGATACCCGACATCGGGCTTGCCACCGTCTACCGCAATCTGGATCAGCTCGTCGCCGCGGGCAAGGCGATCAAGGTGCCCGTAGGTCAGGACAGATACAGATACGATGCCGACACTTCTCTCCACTGTCACGGCGCGTGCCCCGTTTGCGGCGCGGTATGGGACGAGGATATCTCCCCTCCTCTGCTCGAAGCTCTCGACAGAGAAAGCGCGGAGAACGGGAGCGAAAGTTACTCCCTCACCTTTTTCAGAGTGTGCGGAGAATGTAAAGCAAAACAATCGCAAAAATAAAAAACACATAAATCAACAAAGAATCGGAGGTTTAAAATTATGGCAAAGTTTGTATGCACTATATGCGGATACGTTCACGAGGGAGACAGCGCTCCCGAAAAGTGCCCCGTTTGCGGCGCACCTGCAAGCAAGTTCGACAAGATGGCAGAAGAAATGGTCTGGGCTGACGAGCACAGAGTGGGCGTTGCAAAGGGTCTTGACGAAGAGGTCGTTCAGGGTCTCAGAGAGAACTTCAACGGCGAATGCGCAGAAGTCGGTATGTATCTCGCGATGAGCAGACAGGCAGAAAGAGAGGGTTATCCCGAGATCGCGGAAGCCTACAAGAGATACGCTTTCGAGGAAGCGGAGCACGCGGCTAAGTTTGCAGAACTTCTCGGCGAAGTGCTGACCGGCGACACCAAGACCAACGTCAGAATGCGTATGGAAGCTGAAAACGGCGCTTGCAGCGGCAAGATGAAGCTGGCTAAACGCGCTAAAGAGCTTGGCTACGACGCCGTTCACGACACCGTCCACGAGATGGCGAAGGACGAGGCGAGACACGGTTGCGGCTTCAAGGGTCTCTACGAGCGTTTCTTCAAATAAGACAACACAACTATCTTTATATTGCAAAAATCCCCTCGCGGCGATGCCCGAGGGGGTTTTTTATTTGATTTTCCGCATTGAACACAGCGGGTCAGATCTTGTCGTTGTCCACAAAGACCACGGCTCTGTTGTGAGGCAGTTTCGCTCCCGAGGCAAAAATCTCTCCCGTGAGCGCGTCTTTTATCTCTCCCGCGACGTTGAGCGCTTTGGCAACGCCCGACGTGTTGACCGCGACAGTCAGCTTGTGTTTTTTCGCGCGGCGTTCAAGATACACCACTCCGCCCGACTCGTAGATGTTCGTACTGCCCGTGATAATGCTCCTGTACTTCTTTCTGAGCGCGCCGAGCTTTCTGTAATGCGCGAGAAGTTCTTCGTCCTGCGAGTTCCAGTTCATCGGTCTGCGGCAAAGAGGGTCTTCGTATCCCTGCATTCCCGACTCGTCGCCGTAATAGACGGACGGTATGCCCGGCAGGAAGAACTGAAGCGTCGACGCCACTTTGAGCCTTGCTTTTGCGGTAGCGAGGATATCTCCCTGAAGCACTACCTGCGCTCTGCCCGACTTGTCGAGCGCGCTGACGTTGTAGTCGCTGAGTCTGTTGAGCACTCTGACCGTATCGTGCGATCCGACAAGCGTCATCGTGCAGTCGAGCGAATTTTTGGGATAATTTTCGAGAATCGTCATTATCGCTTCGACGAACGCGCGCGGTCTGCCCCCTCTCGAATAGTTGATGATCGCGTCCTTGAACGGATAGTTCATCACGCCGTCGAGTTCTTTGCCGAGCAGATAATGCCTGCGCTTTAAGTAACTTATCTTGTTGGACGCGTCCTCCCAGACCTCGCCGATCAGCAGTTTTTTTCCGCTGACCGACTTGACCGCCGTGCGGATATGTTCCACAAACTCCTCGGGAAGCTCGTCGACGACGTCCAGTCTCCAGGCGCTGACGCCCAGTCTCGACCATTTGTCTATCACTCCGCCCTTGCCGAAAATGAGGTTGCGGTAGCCTTCTGCGTTCTTATTCACCGTCGGGCATACGGTCACTCCCCACCAGCAACGGTATTCGTCGGGGTATTTTGTGAAGTCGTACCAGCGGTAATACGGCGACTGCCTGGACTGATAAGCGCCGAGGCTGTCGTAAGTGCCGAACTTGTTGAAATAGATGCTGTCCGCTCCCGTATGGTTGAACACGCCGTCGAGCATTATGTAAATGCCCTTGCGCTTTGCCTTGTCGATCAGTTCTTTGAACTTCTCCTCGTTGCCGAGAAGCGGGTCGACGGTCATATAATCACCCGTATCGTAGCGGTGATTTGACGAAGATCTGAATATCGGAGACAGATATATGACGGTGACGCCGAGCGACTTGAGATAGGGCAATTTGTCGATTATGCCCTGAAAATTGCCGCCGTAAAAGTCGTTGGCACGATAAACTCCGTCCTCGTCTCTGAGGGTAAGGGGCTCGTTCCAGTTTTTATAGACCCTGTGGGTGGACGTGTCCGCGCCCTCGTCTGTCCCCTTGCAGAACCTGTCTGCGAAAATATGGTAAATAACGCCGCCTTTGAAGCGCGCGGGAGTGTCGTAGTCCTTTGAATATACCGTGAGCTGAAAATCGCTTTTAGTGCGCGGGTTGACGTATTCGATCAACCCTTCTTCGCTGAAAATCTCGAATTTATACCAGTAAAGCCCCGATTTAGGCGCGGTGATCCTGCAACCGAAAACGCTGGTCATGCCGTCCTTTTTCCCCAGATAAGAAAGGGTATATCTCGTGACGTTGCCCGTCGCGTCGTCAGTCAGCGCGAGGACGACGCAATTTATATAAACGCCGTCCTGCGCATACGCTTTAAAATCTAATCTTGAGCCTTCTTTGACTGCGCCGAAAGGGCGTTTGCAGTCCTTCGAGCGGCTGTCAAAATAAAACTGCATTACTTCTTCGTGGTTTTGCTTTCCTTAACGGGTTTGAGGTTCCAGATCCTCGTGGCATACTCTTTCACGCTTCTGTCCGAGGAGAAGAATCCCGCGTTTGCCGTGTTCATAAGAGACATTCTGCCCCATCTTTCTCTGTCGCTGTACGCCTTGTCGAGCCTGTCGTGAGCGTCGCAGTAAGACTGGAAGTCCGCAAGCACCTTGTAGTGGTCGGCGTTGCCGCCGCCGCCAACGGTCAGGCTGTCTGCTATCTCGCCGAAGTAGACGCCCGCGATGCCGTGTCTCAGACCGTCGATGACAGCTTTTATGCGCGCGTTGTTGTTGTAGTATCTCGTCGGCTCGTAACCGTTCCTGCAAAGCTCCTCGATCTCGTTCGCGAGCAGACCGAAGATGAAGATGTTCTCGTCGCCCACTCTCTCGTGGATCTCGATATTCGCGCCGTCCATCGTGCCTATCGTGACCGCGCCGTTGATCATGAACTTCATGTTGCCGGTACCCGAAGCCTCTTTACCCGCAATGGATATCTGCTCCGACACGTCGGATGCGGGCATTATCTTTTCCGCGAGCGTGACGCGGTAGTTCTCGAGGAACACGACCTTGATCTTGTCGTTGACCTGCGGGTCGTTGTTGATCAGGTTGCCCAGCGAATATATCAGGCGGATTATCTGCTTTGCCATATAGTAGCTGGAAGCCGCCTTTGCGCCGAATATGAACGTCCTCGGATTCATCTGAATGCCGGGATTGTTCTTTATCGTGTAATAAAGATCGAGTATGTGGAGCGCGTTGAGGAGCTGTCTCTTGTACTCGTGCAGACGCTTGACCTGTACGTCGAAGATAGAATCGGGATCGATGGATACGCCCGCGATCTCCTTGACGTAATTGGAGAATTCGACCTTGTTCGCGCGTTTTATCTCAAGCCACTTGTCGAGCACGTCTCTCTTGCCCTTGAACTGCTCGAGCTTCTTGAGCTCGTCCGCGTCCTTGAGGAAGGAGTCGCCGATAAGCTCGGTGATGAAAGCCGACAGCCTCGGGTTGGCCTGACAGAGCCATCTGCGGTAAGTGATACCGTTGGTGACGTTGGTGAAAACGCTCGGGTTCATCTTGTAATAGTCGTTGAACACGTCGTTCTTGAGGATCTCGCTGTGCAGTTCGGAAACGCCGTTGACGGTGTGCGAAGCCGCGAGACAGAGGTTTGCCATCTTGATCTGGTTGTGAGAAAGGATAGCGTTGTACGCGACCTTGTTCCAGTCGTTGGGATAGAACTCCCACAGCTTGTTGCAGAATCTCTGGTTGATCTCGCCGATGATCTGATAGATACGCGGCAGGAGCTGTTTAAACAAGTTCTCAGGCCACTTCTCGAGCGCCTCCGCCATGACGGTGTGGTTGGTGTAAGAAATGGTACGGGTGACGATGTCCCACGCCTTTTCCCAGCTGTAGCCGTACTCGTCGAGCAGAAGTCTCATCAGCTCGGGTATGCACAGCGTCGGGTGCGTGTCGTTGATGTGGATCGCCACCTTGTCGGGGAGCGAATCCAGCGTGCCGTAATCTCTCAGATGCGTCTTGAAAATAGACTGTATCGAAGCAGAGACGAAGAAGTACTGCTGTTTGAGTCTGAGCATCTTGCCTTCGGTGTGGTGGTCTGCCGGGTAAAGCACCTTGGTGATGCTCTCCGCGAGCGCTTTGTTCTCGAGCGACTTGACGTATTCTCCCTGCGCAAAGAGCTGCATATCGAAGTCGACGGGCGCTTTTGCCGTCCACAGACGCAGCTTGTTGACCGCGTCCACGTTGTAACCGCTGATGTTCATATCGTACGGCACCGCCTGAATGGTGTCGCAGTCGTGATAATCCACGTAAAGCCTGCCGTTGTCCCAGTGCTGGCTGACCGTACCGCCGAACCTGACCTCAAAGGTGTCCTCCACTCTCGGAGAGAGCCATACGTCGCCCTCGTTGAGCCATTCGTCGGGCATTTCGAGCTGCCAGCCGTCCGATATCTTCTGTTTGAAAATGCCGTAGTCGTATCTGATCGAGAAACCGCTTGCGACATAATTGAGGTTGGTCAGCGATTCCATATAAGCGGCGGCAAGTCTGCCGAGGCCGCCGTTGCCGAGACCTGCGTCGGGCTCTATCGCGTAAAGGTCGCCGAGCTTAAAGCCGTAATGCTCTACCGCTTTTTCAAACACGTCGGTCATGCCGAGGTTGAAAAGATGGTTCTTCAGCGATCTGCCGAGAAGGAATTCCATCGACATATAGTAGACCTGTTTGGTCTTCTGCTCTTTCCTTCTCCTCTTGAAATCAAGTCTTTTTTCGGTCAAAATATCCCTTACCGTCATACAAACAGCGCGGTAAGCCTGCGCGGGACTCGCGTCCGCGAGCGGTTTGCCGAAATAGGTCTGAGATTTCATTTCCAAAATCTCTTCGATTCTTTTTGTATTAAGTTTTTGTTCCATATATTCTCCGTTAAAAAAACTATGCAAAGGCTTGCCCTGAAAGACAAGCCTTTATTTATCTCACAATACTGTATTATAAACTAAATTTTGCCTTTTGTATAGCAATTGATACGCGTTTTGAAGTGTCTTTACAGATTTTCGTACAGCGCGACGTACTGCTTGCAGATGTTGTTCCAGGAGAAATCCTGACTCATCGCGTTCTGCACGAGCTTCTTCCAGTCGTCCTTGTAATCGTAATACAAGCCGACTGCTCTCTCTATCGCGTAAAGCATGTCGTGCGCGTTGTAAGAATAGAACGTGAAACCTGTGCCCTGACCCGTTGCGCCGTTGTACGGAACGACGGTGTCCTTGAGACCGCCCGTCTCTCTGACGACGGGGATCGTGCCGTATCTCATCGAGATCATCTGGCTGAGGCCGCACGGCTCGAACTTGCTGGGCATAAGGAAGATATCTGCGCCCGCATAGATCTTGCTCGCGAGATCGCCCGAGAAGCCGAGCACCGCACGCAGTTTGTCCGGGAAGCGCTTCTGCATATCCTTGAGCAGAGACTCGTACTTCCAGTCGCCGCTGCCGAGCACGACCATCTGAACGCCCTTGGAGAGTATCGCCTCGAAAACGTTGGCAATGAGTTCCATACCCTTCTGTTCGGTGAGACGGGTGACCATGCCGATAACGGGCACGTTGGGATTCTGATCGAGATTGAGCATCTGCTGAAGTCCCTTCTTATTTGCCGCCTTGTCCGCGACCGTCTCCTTGGTGTAATTCTTGAAAAGCGCCTTGTCGGTGGCGGGGTCGTTGATGTCGACGTCGATGCCGTTGATAATGCCGCTGAGCTTATACTTTCTCGCGCCGAGAATGTCCTGCAGACCAAAACTGTAATAGCTGTTGAGTATCTCCTCCGCGTAGGTCGGCGACACGGTCGTGACCTTGTTGGAGCACTCTATCGCGCCCTTCATGAAGTTGACGCAGTTCTGATACAGAACGAGCGATTTCTTGTCCGCGGGAAGTCCGAGGATGTCGTCGCAAATCTCCGTGCCGTATTTGCCCTGGAACTGGATATTGTGTATCGTGAACACCGTGCGCGCGCTCTTGCAATAGGGCGAGTTGCGGTAGTACACGTCGAGATATACGGGAGTGAGACCCGTGTGCCAGTCGTGACAATGAATGATGTCAGGCGTGAAATCCATGATCGGCAACGCTTCGAGCACGGCTTTGGAGAAGAACGCAAACCTCTCTGCGTCGTCGTAATGACCGTAAAGGCCGTTGCGTTTGAAATAATACTCGTTGTCGATAAAGTAATAGGTCACGCCGTCGTATTTCTGCGTGAACACGCCGCAATACTGATATCTCCATGCGAGCGACACATAGCAGCATCCGAGATACTGCATCGTCGTACGGAATTTGTCGGGGATATTGAAATAGAGCGGGAGCACGACCCTGACGTCGTAGTCCTCTTTGAGAAGCGCTTTGGGGAGCGCAGCCGCTACGTCGCCGAGACCGCCCGTCTTGACGTAGGGCAAAGCCTCCGCCGCGACAAAGAGCACCTTTTTCCTGTACTTCTTCTCTGTGGGAGCCGCGGGTTTTTCAGTCTTTGCTTCAGCCGCTTTTCCGACTTTGACTTCAGCGTTGCTCTCCTCTGCCTTTTCTGCTTTTACAGCGGGTTTCTCGGCAGGCGCGGGAGCTTTTTTGACATCTGTCTTTTGAGCTTTCTTCACTTTTGTCTCAACGGCTTTCGGAGCTGCCTTTTCTTCGACTTTCTCGACGACCCCGGCAACTTTCTCCTGCGCTTTTGTCTCGACCTTTTCAGCCTTCTTTTCCGCCTTTTTCTCAACGGCAACCGGCTTTTCAGCCGCTTTTACCGCCGTCTCCTCAGCTTTTACGACTGCGGACTTTTTCTCTTCCTTGGCGGCAACTGCCGGATTTGCGACGGGTTTTTCTGCCGCCGCAGGCTTTTTCTGAGCTTTTTTAGCCATTATCCTTTCTCCTGTTTATTAAACTACTTTGTTTTTGACGATGACGACCGGGTAATTCTTCGATCCGCCTATCGTCTGGTCTTCGGTAACGGTCACGTCTTTGTCCGTTATCGTATATTTTAGTTCGGAATACTTCATTATATGACCGTTTTCCATAACTATCGAATTGGATATCACCGCGCCTTGTTCAACAACTACGCCACGGAAAAGTATGCTGTTTTCCACTTTTCCCGCTATGTCGCAGCCGTCCGCGATCAGTGAATTCTTGACCTCTGCGCCCTCTCTGTAAAGCGTGGGCACCGAGTCTTTGACCTTGGTGAAGATCTTGCCGTAGCGGTAGAACAGATCGTTTCTTATCGCGGGATCGAGGATCTTCATGCTCTCGGTATAATAGGACTTGACGTCGTCGATGATCGCCGCATAGCCCTCCACGTGGTAGCTGTATATCGACAGCGAATCCACCTTCTGCTGAATGATGTTCTTCTCGAAGTCGAGGTTGCCTCTCTCGTAAGAATCGGTGATCAGATTGATCAGCAGGTTTTTCTTGATGAGGTAGATATTGAGTCCCACTTCGCTCTGCTCCTCGGAAGCGTTGGCGGTAAGTCTCACTCCCGTCACTCTGCCCGTGAAGTCCTTGTCGACGAGCACTCTCTTGGAAGAAGTGGGGTGCGAGGTGTAGGTCAGCATCGTGATGTCGGCGCCGTTGGCGACGTGCTGATTGTATACGTCCTCGAAATCTATGTTGGAAGCGATATTGCTGTTGGTGACTATGACGTATTCTTCGTTAGCTCTCTCGAGGTAGTCGATTATGCCGTACATAGCCTCGATCTTGCCCTTGAACATACTTCTCGAAGTGTTGGAAGAATAGGGCGAGAATATCGCTATACCGCTGTTCTTGCGGTTGAGGTCCCAGTCACGACCCATTCTGAGGTGGTCGGTCAGAGACGAATAGTTGCTTCTCGTGACGATGCCGATCGTCGTGATGTTGCTGTTGACGAGGTTGGACAGCGTAAAGTCGATAAAGCGGTACCTGCCGCAGAACGGAAGCGACGCCGTCGTCCTGTGAATAGTGAGTTCGTTGAGTTTGGTTTCGTTATCGCTTGCGAAAACTATACTCATTATCAGATTGTTCATACTTTCCTCCCTTAATCGACCATTGCTTTGACGGGAACTATCTGACCCGCCTTGACTTCCGCGCCCGGTCCGACGACGGTGATCTGCCACTCGCCCTTGACCATACCCGTCTGGGTATCGCCGACCTTTGCGTTCTCTCCGATCACGGCTCCGTCGCCGACGATCGCGTATCTTACGACCGCGCCCGACTTGATGACCGCGCCCGGCATGATGGTGCTGTCTTCGACGACCGCGCCTTCCTCTACCTTAACGCAGGAAGAAATGACGCTGTTCCTGATCACGCCGTCTATCTCGCAACCCTCGGTGACGAGCGAATTGACGACTTCTGCATGATCGCCCATATAGTGAGGCGGCTCTGCGGCGTTTCTCGCGTATATCTTCCAGCTGCTGTCCTCGAGGCGCAGACCGCTCTTCTTGTCGAGAAGGTCCATGTTCGCCTCCCAGAGACTGGAGATCGTGCCGACGTCCTTCCAGTAACCGTCGAACTTATAAGCGAACAGTTTCTGTCCGTCCTTGAGCATATTGGGGATTATGTTCTTGCCGAAGTCGTTGCTGCTATTTTCGTCCGCTTCGTCCTCGATGAGGTATTTCTTGAGTTCTTTCCAGGTAAAGATGTATATACCCATAGAAGCGTTGGTGCTCTTGGGCTGCTTGGGCTTCTCCTCGAACTCGTAGACCGAGCCGTCGGGATTTGTGTTCATTATGCCGAAACGCGACGCTTCCTCTATGCTGACGTTGATGACCGCGATCGTGCACGCCGCGCCCTTTTTCTTGTGATAGTCGAGCATCTGCGAGTAGTCCATCTTGTAAATATGGTCGCCCGAGAGCACGAGCACGTACTCGGGCGAGAACTTGTCGATGAACTCGATGTTCTGATAAATAGCGTTGGCGGTGCCCTTGTACCAGTCCGACTTTGCGCTCTTCATATAGGGCGGCAGGACGTAAACTCCGCCGTTGAGCCTGTCGAGGTCCCACGGCTGACCGTTGCCGATATACTGGTTGAGCGCGAAAGGTCTGTACTGAGTCAGCACGCCGATCGTGTCGATGTTCGAGTTGATGCAGTTTGACAGCGGAAAGTCTATGATCTTATACTTTCCACCGAAAGATACCGCCGGCTTTGCGAGATTCGCGGTAAGGCTGTACAGTCTCGTACCCTGTCCGCCCGCGAGAAGCATAGCTACACACTCTTTTTTGTTGGAATACATATTCTCCTCCTCATCAGATATGTCGTGGTTTTGACCACACGTAAATTATTTTTTATTTATTGCGGTCTTTTCGACCTTCTTCTTTCTCTTTTTTGCTTTGCCCGCCTTGAGATATATCACGCTGTCGGGCGCGACGTCCACGCTGATGTACTGATCGAAGCCGTGCATCTTGCCCTCGAAAGGCTCGTACTTCAGCACGCCCGAGTTGCCGCCGTACTTGGGCGAATTGCTGTCGAGCGTCACGTCGTAATACTTGAACTCGGGCACGCCGAGGCAGTAATTCTGTCGCCTGACCGGGCTGAAATTGACGATCGCGATCGTATAATCGCCGTTTTTCGCCTCGCGCTTGAACGCGACGATATTCTGCGTATTGTCGTCGACGCATATCCACTTGAAGCCGTCGTAACTGCAATCCTCCTCGTACATCTCTTTGTGAGCGAGATAATACGCGTTGATGTCCTTGACGAAATTGTGCAGATTGCGGTGGCTGTCGTAGTCGAGCAGGAACCAGTCGAGCTGTTTTTTATAATCCCATTCGATAAACTGACCGAACTCCCCGCCCATGAAAAGCAGTTTCTTGCCGGGGTGCGCCATCATATAGCCGATGAACGCCTTGTCGCCGTCGAACTTCTCCTTGTACTCTCCCGGCATCTTGTCGAGAAGCGACTTCTTGCCGTGCACGACCTCGTCGTGCGAAACGGGAAGAATATAGTTTTCCGAGAAAGCGTAAGTGATCGAGAAAGTGATCTTGTCGTGCATATCCTTGCGGAAGAACGGGTTGGCGGATACGTAACAGAGTATGTCGTTCATCCAGCCCATATTCCACTTGAAATTAAAGCCGAGACCGCCGTCGTAAGCGGGCTTTGTCACCATCGGGAAAGCGGTGGATTCTTCGGCTATCATCAGAAGTCCCGGGTGCTTGGAAAGCAGCTCCGTATTGAGTTGTTTGATAAAATCTATCGCCTCGAGGTTGTAATTGCCGCCGAAAGCGTTGGCGCGCCACGCGCCGTCTCTCCTGCCGTAATCGAGATAGAGCATGCTCGCGACCGCGTCCATTCTGATGCCGTCGACGTGGAACTCGTTGACCCAGTAGCTCGCCGACGAGATAAGGAAGCTCCTGACCTCGTTCCTTCCGTAGTCGAACACGCGCGTGCCCCACTCCTTGTGCTCCTTCTTGAGCTCGTCGGTATACTCGTAAAGAGGCTCGCCGTCAAACTCGTAAAGACCGTGCGCGTCCTTGGGGAAATGCGCGACGACCCAGTCGAGGATCACGCCTATGCCGCTCTTGTGCATCTTGTCGACGAAGTATCTGAAGTCGTCGGGCGTACCGTAACGCGACGTCGGGCAGAACATGCCGGTGACCTGATATCCCCAGCTTCCGTCAAAAGGATACTCTGTGACGGGAAGTATCTCGACGTGAGTGTATCCCATCTTCTTGACGTACGCACTCAGCTCGTCCGCGATCTTGCGGTAATTGTAGATGTTGCCGTCCTCGTATCTGCGCCAGCTGCCGAGGTGTACCTCATAGATGTTCATCGGCGCGTGATAGGGGTCGTATTTCTTCTTCGCGTCCTGCCACTTGGAATCGCCCCAGGTATAGCTCGACTCAAACAGCTTGGAAGCGTTGGCGGGAGCGGTCTCGGAATGGGCGGCGAACGGGTCGCACTTCATCAGGATGTCGCCGCTTTTTGTCTGAATGCTGAACTTGTAAGTTGCGAAGTTTTCAAGCCCCGCGACCTTGCACTCCCAGATGTCGCCCTCCCTCGTCATCGGGTTGACGTCTCTGTCCCATTTGTTGAAGTCTCCGACTACGCTGACGCTTTTCGCGTGCGGTGCCCAGACTCTGAAAGTCCATATGTTTTCCTTGCCTTTTTTTTCTTTGGAAGGGCAGAAAAGTTTATAAGCCTCGTAATTCGTACCTTCGTGAAAAAGGTATACGGGCAGACTCAGTTCTTTCTTCTCGGATTTTTCGACCATACAGACTTCCTCTTTGTATTTACTTGTAATTATTATAACATAACAGACATTGTATTTTCAATATACAATATCAAATTTTTTGTCTATATTTCACCGCTTTTTGACTGTTTTTCCGCAATGATCTATATTTTTTGACACTATATGCCGCCCTTTCAGGTCTTTTCGCATTTTTCGGGATATTCAAGACCCGACAACTTTCTGCAGTCGTCCATAATTTTCATCACTTCGACCGTATCCGAAGGGGTCATGAAGCGGCACTCGCCCTCTCCTCTCCGCACGCTGTCGGCAAACGCGTCGAACTCGTAGACGTAACCTTTCTTTCCCTTCACCGTCCTCTTTTTTCTGCCGTCACCGTCGTAGAATACGGCTTTTTTCGGCCGCGTATAATTGGGCATCTCCACTCTGCCTTTTTCGCCCTCTATCACGCCTTTGAAGCTCCTCAATCCCTTGAGGGTGCAACTGAGATCGCACACCGCGCCGTCAGCGTAGGTCAGCTTTATGTCGTCCTCGTAATCTATCCCGTCGGCAAGCTCTGCCCTGCACTCGATCTTTTCGGGCACACCGAGGAGCATATGCGCGAAAGATACGGGATAGACGCCGACGTCGAGAAGCGCGCCTCCCGCGTATTCGGGTCTGAACAGCCTGTCCGACAAGAAGGGTCTGATCCAGGTCGCGGGTGTGGAAAAACCGCCTTTAAAACGCGTTATTTTCCCTATCTCGCCTCTCGCCACCGCTTCTGCGACCCCGAGCACGACGGGTTGGAATCTCGTCCACATCGCTTCGCAGACGAGCACGTTCTTCTCCTTTGCGAGCGCGAATACCCTCTCAGCCTGCGCCGCGTTGACGGTAAACGCCTTTTCTACGAGCACGGGTTTGCCCGCCTCGACGCACTCTATAGCCGCCGCGTAATGCGCAGAATGAGGCGTGGCGACGTATACGCCGTCGACGTTGCCGTCCGCAAGCGCTTGTGCGAGAGTGCGCGGACACGCCGCGCCGTACTTGTCGGCAAGTTTTTTCGCGTGCGCGAACGTTCGCGAATACACCGAGACGACCTCGTGTCTGCCGCTCTTTTTCATCGCCCTGCAGGCGACCTTTGCCATCATACCCGCGCCTACGACGCACCAACGGAATTTTTTCATATTTCATCTCCTCTTTACAGTTTAGCACCGCGCGGCGCGCGTTTCAATACGGACGGCAAAAAAGTTGACTGTTTTCGCAGTATATTGTAAAATAATCGGTGCTATGAGTATTCTCTCTATCAAGGGGCTGACCCACGTATTCGACAACAAAGTGCTTTTCGACAACGCAGATCTCACCGTCAACAACGGCGAGCACATCGGCGTGGTCGGTCTCAACGGCGCGGGCAAATCCACATTTATGAATATAATCTCGGGAAGGCTTTCTCAGGACGCGGGCGAGATCAGATGGCTCTCCGGCATACGCTTCGGCTACCTTGATCAACACGCGAATATCGACCGCTCGCAGACCGTGATGCAGTACCTCGAAGGCTCGTTCAGACATCTTTTCACTCTGAGCGAGGCTCTCGAAAATCTATATGCAGCCATGGGCGAGGAGACCGATCCCGACAAACTGGACGCGATGATCGCGAGAAGCAGCCGTATGCAGGAACAGCTCGAAAACGAGAATTTCTACGACCTCGAATCTCAAATCAAAAAAGTCGCGGGAGGTCTCGGCATAAGCGCTTTCGGTTACGACACCGTAATCTCCAAGTTGAGCGGCGGACAGCGCGCCAAGCTGATGCTCGCCAAACTTCTTCTCGAAAACCTCGACGTCATGCTTCTCGACGAGCCGACCAACTTCCTCGACTTAGAGCACATCGAGTGGCTGAGAAAATTTCTCGACTCATACAAAGGCACTTTCATACTCATATCGCACGACACCGTCTTCCTCAACGACGTATGCAAGATAATCGTCAACATAGAAAACGGTCAGATAAAGAAATACTGGGGCAATTACGACGAATATCTCGCCCAGCACGAACAGAACGCGAAACAGTATGCCGACAGCTACGAGCGCCAGCAACGCGAGATAAAGAAGATGGAGGATTACATCGCACGCAACAAGGCGCGCGCGGCGACCGCAGGCATGGCTAACAGCCGCAAAAAAATGCTCGACCGCATAGAAGTCCTGCAAAAGCCCGTCAGCACCGAAAAACCCGTCTTCCGCTTCCCATATACCCTCGTCGTAACCAAAAAACTGCTCGAAGTCAAGGATCTCGAAGTCGGTTATGACGGCAAGGCGATCCTGCCGCCCGTCTCGTTCACCGTGGGCAGCGATACAAAACTGTGGATACGCGGCACCAACGGCATTGGCAAGACTACCCTGCTCAAGACGATAATGGGCAAACTCAAACCCGTATCGGGCGGTTTTTCGTACAACCCCAACGCCAAGGTGAATTATATCGAACAGGATCTGATCTTCAGGACTTACGGCTACAACGCGGTCTCGTTCATGAACGAGACCTTCCCCAGAATGTCCGCAAAAGAGATACGCACAAAACTCGCGGGCGTTGGCATCAAAGGCGACCTCGCGACCAAGGCGATAGGCAACCTCAGCGGCGGCGAACAGGTCAAGATCAAGCTGTGCGCGCTGATGCAGAGAGAGAGCAACCTGCTCGTACTCGACGAGCCGACCAACCACCTCGACGTAAACGCAAAAGAGGCGCTTTTCGAAGCGCTTGCGGAATACGAAGGCGCGGTCATACTCGTCAGCCACGAGCCGCTGTATGCAGAAAAACTGTGCGAAAAAGTTTTCGATGTGGAAAACGTAAAACTCGGAAATTGACGGCTTTTCCCGCATGACGTCGCGACGGCGGATACTGCCGATAAAAGACTATATCGACTCGCTTCCTTTTAACAAGGGAGCGTTTTTTATGCCTTATCATGCTTACTACGTTGTGTTTTTAGGCTTGAAGCATTATAATGAAGATATGATTTTACCTGCTTACGTAAGAGAACAGACCGAAAAGCTCGCCGAAAGGTATAAGCCTTCCGATCTCAAAAAGATCTCGTCGGCGATCTCTGAGGCGTATGCGAACAACAAAGGCGACGATTCCCGTCTTATCACCACCGACGAACAGGCGGCGGTATATGCCGCGGTGCGTATGCCTGCAACTTACGCGGCGGTTTATTCCGCCCTGAAAGCTATCGCAGACGGCGAGAGTTTTTCGTCTATGCTCGACGTAGGCGCGGGCACGGGCGCGGCATTCTTTGCGGCACACGAAGTGACGGGAGTGAGCGGCGCTACGCTCGTCGAACGCGAAAAGTCGATGATATCCGTAGCGCGCACCTTCTGCAAAGCGGGAGGACTTGAAGCCGTGATAATAAAAAGCGACGCGACGACATTCGATCCCGACGGCAAATACGACCTTGTGACCGTATCTTACGCGCTTAACGAAATGAACGCGGAAGCACGCGAAAAATTGCTGGACAAACTCTTTGCGGCGACGAACAGACTGCTCCTTGTCGTCGAAAGCGGCACACCGAAAGCGTTCGCGCTTCAGAAAGAGACAAGAAGCTACCTTGCCCGAAAAGGCGCGCGCCTCGTCGCGCCCTGCCCCGACGGCGCGGTCTGCTCTCTCCCGGGCGACGACTGGTGCCACTTCACCTGCCGCGTAGAACGCAGTCGTCTGCACAAATTCGTCAAAGGCGGCGACGCGCCGTACGAGGACGAGAAGTTCACCTATTCCGCATTCTGCACGGACGGCTCGCTCAAGGCGTGCAAAGCGCGCGTGCTTCGCCACCCGATCACGGAAAAGGGAAAGATAACGCTTGCCGTATGCGACGGAAAAAGCATGTCTCCCTTGACTCTCAGAAAGGGTGACGACGGATACAAAGAAGCGCGCAAGCTCGGCGCGGGAGACGCGTTCGACATACCGCCCGACCGGTCCGACTGAAAAGTCAAAAAGCTCCGCACAGTGATGTACACCTCCAAAAGTGTCTAACTTTTGGGGTTCACCTACCCCCCCCAAGGCGTACCTTTTACGCGTTTTTTACAATGCTCCTCTGAAACACTCGGGCGCGCGTGAAACAAAAAACCGCCTGAACGGCGGTTCTTTAAGTTCATTAAATACGGCGCGCGATCGCGCTGTCGTTTTACTTTATCATTCCGAGGATATAATCGTAAGTCTTCTCCACGTCGTCGGTATTAGCCTTGATGACGATGATATCGCCCGGCTCGAGGCGCATCTCTCCGTCGGCGATGAGGCTCTCCTCGCCTCTCACTATCTTAGTCACGAGGCAGTTGGCGGGCCACAGCACGTCGTTGATGCTCTTGCCCGCGAGGAAAGATCCGAGCTCAATCTCCACCTCGAGGCGCACGTCCTTGGTCTCTTTTTTCTGTCTCCTCTCGAGGGTGCGCTCGAGCATTTCGTCGTAAAGCGGACGGTTGCCGAGAAGTTCCGCGACGAGGAACGCCGTGAATATCGCTATCGAAGCGGGCAGGAAGCCGGAATTGTAGCCGGTTATTTCGACTATCAGCACTATCGCGGTCAGCGGAGCGCGCACGCTCGCGCCGAAGAACGTCGTCATCGCCACGCAGACTATCAGTTTGTAACAGTCGGGATCCATACCCCACAGCATGAACAGTTTGCCGAATATGCCGCCGACGAGCGCGCCTATCGCAAGCATGGGCACAAACATACCGCCCGTCGCGCCGCTGTTGAAGCATATCACTATCATCAACATCTTGACGAAGAGTATCAGCAGAAGCATCTGCACCGTGAAATCCTGTTCCGCGATCTTTTCGATGAGCCCGTGACCGCCGGTATTCGCGTCGGCAAGCAGAAGCCCGACTACGCCCGTCAGCAAAAACGCGACGAGAAGTCTCGCCCAGTACGGGGTCTGCTTTTCTATCTTGTCGGTCGCTCTCTGAGAGCGGTTGAGCGCGAAGTTGAAGAATATCGCGGTTACGCCGCAGCCCAGTCCCAAAAGGAAAAGCATCCACAATTGATTTATCGGGAGCATTTCGAGCACGCCGAGTTCAAACAGCATATTGTCGGCGCCGCCCCAGAGCTGAGCGACGAGCCTGTACGTTATCGTTGCGAATATCACAGACGACGAAGTCGAGAGCAAAAGCATGGGAGTGACCCTTCTGTGCCCTTCTTCTATCGCGAAAAGTATGCCCGTCAGCGGAGCGTTGAACGCGACGGCAAGACCTGCGCTCGCGCCGCCCGTGACGACGTATCTCTGCCATGCCGCACGCGCTTTCATCAGCTTTGCCGCGCCCTGAGCGGTAGTCGCGCCGATCTGCACGCTGGGTCCTTCGCTACCGAGCGACAGTCCGGCAAAAAAGCTGATAAAACTGCCTATGCAGGTAGATATCAGCACTCTCAGCCATCTGAACGTCAGAAGGCCTCTCATCACGCCTTCCGTCTGCGGGATACCGCTTCCTCTGACCTCTGGAGTAAACTTGTGCACGAGCCACATTGCCATAGCCAGCGCCGCAAGTCCGACGAACAGGAGCGGGATATAAGCGGGGTTTGCTCTGAACCAGTCGTAGATCTGCACCGAAGTGCTCGTCAGCAGATTGGCGGCATAATTGAAAAACGCGACCGTCAGCCCGGCGAGTATGCCCGCCAGACCGCAATAAAATATCACGGGGATAACGATATTCCTTATCTTGTACGCGTAAGCGCTTCTTCTCTCTTTTGCAGTCATAGTAAGTCCTTTACCTTGAATATTTTACTCGCAAATCCCCCGATTGTCAACGCATATTTTCGCGCGCGCACTACGCGTACGCGTAAAAACTCAAAATCGTCTCCCTTTTTGCCTTTCCGCATTCGGCTTTATTGCCAAAAGAAATGAACGTTCTTTTATATCTCTCCGACTGCATATCGTTGAGTGCCGTCCGCGCGATCTCACCGCCGCAACGCTTGCGTGTCAACGCGCATACGTCGCAGGGCAAAACAAAAACCGCCCCGAAGGGCGGTCTTTCTCAGTTTCGTATCCGATCAGAAAATGATGTTGCCGCAAATTGCGAGTACGAAATAAAGCACCAGCAATATGATGCAGACGATCTTCCACCCCTTGCCCTTCGCGCAAGCGTAAGACCATGCGGGGAACGCGATAGCCACGCCCAGCATGAGCGCCGCAACGATCGTGAATATGTTTTTGAGCGATCCCATATCTGCGCCGATAGCGTTGAGTATGAGCTGTACCACGAACAAAATGCTTGCGATCGCAAGTGCCCAGAACGCACAGAGCTTTGTCAAGTCTCTCTTTGCCGCGCCTTCAGTTCTCTGTTTCTTTGCCATAAAACTTTCCTCCTTTTGGAATGTCAGGTTGATTTTACAAGTTCGCCCCGAAGCACTGCGTGCCACGGGGCGAAAAGTTTCGTTTAAAGTTGTTAACTTACGCCCGCAATTACTTCAGCTCTGCGAAGTACTTGATGGTCCTGACCATCTGGCTGGTGTAAGAATTCTCGTTGTCGTACCAGGAGACGACCTGTACCTGATAGGTGTCGTCGTCGATCTTGGAGACCATGGTCTGGGTAGCGTCGAACAGCGAGCCGTAGGTCATGCCGATAACGTCGGAAGATACGATCTCGTCGGTGTTGTAACCGAAAGACTCGGTAGCTTCTGCCTTCATAGCGGCGTCGATGCCCTCTTTGGTGACGTCCTTGCCCTTAACGACAGCGACGAGGATGGTCGTAGAACCGGTAGCCGTAGGAACACGCTGAGCGGAACCGATCAGCTTGCCGTTGAGCTCGGGGATAACGAGACCGATAGCCTTAGCCGCGCCGGTGCTGTTGGGAACGATGTTCTGAGCGCCTGCTCTGGATCTTCTGAGGTCGCCCTTTCTCTGCGGACCGTCGAGGATCATCTGGTCGCCGGTGTATGCGTGAACGGTGGTCATGATACCGCTGACGATGGGAGCGTAATCGTTGAGCGCCTTAGCCATGGGAGCGAGGCAGTTGGTCGTGCAGGAAGCTGCGGAAATGATGTTGTCCTCGGTGGTGAGGGTCTTGTGGTTTACGTTGTAAACGATGGTGGGAAGGTCGTTGCCTGCAGGAGCGGAGATGACGACTTTCTTAGCGCCGGCGGTGACGTGAGCCATAGCCTTAGCCTTGCTGGTGTAGAAACCGGTGCACTCGAGAACTACGTCTACCTTGAGTTCGCCCCAGGGAAGTTCTGCCGCATTAGCCTTTGCGTAGATCGTGATTTCCTTTCCGTCGACGATGATGGAACCGGGAACCTTAACGGTCTTGCCGTCCTCTTCCATAACGGCGTCCTTGTAGGTTACCTCGTGGCTTCTCGCGTAGTTGCCCTGCATGGTGTCGTACTTGAGAAGGTGAGCCAGCATCTTGGGGCTGGTGAGGTCGTTGATAGCGACTACTTCGTAGCCCTTAGCTCCGAACATTTGTCTGAAAGCCAATCTGCCGATACGGCCGAAACCGTTGATAGCGACTCTAACATTTGCCATAATATATAAGTCCTCCAAAAATAAATTCAAAATGCGTCTTTCGACATCGCTATAATTTTAACAACTATTGCGTATTTTTGCAACTGATTGTATGTAAAATTATACTTCTTTGCCGCTGTTTTTTGCAAAATCGCGGATCTGAAATATTTACGCCGACCTGCTTTGAGCGGGTCGGCGTCGGTTTTTCGTCATTCCGGCCACGTATAGAGGTAGTCGAACGTTATATCGTTGTTGCCGCTGTCGTTGAGCGCGTCGATAAAATCTTTGACAGTGCCGTCTCTGTAGCCGTACACGTTGAGTTTTGTCACTCCGTCGAATACGTCTTCGTCAAGCGTACAATCACCGCCCTCGAAATAAACGCCCTTAACGTTGCTCGAAGAAATAAATCCCTTGCCTATCTCGCTGACGTTTGGCAGGAAGAGTTTGTCCGCCTTGAGTCCGCTGAACGCATACGCGCCGATCTTCTTCAGCTTGGACGAAATGTCCGCAGAAAGCAGGAAGTTGAAAGAATTGGCATTCGCGTTGCTCTGATCGTTTACACAATCGGTGCTGTCGTACTGACCGATATATGCGAGAAGCTCGCTCTTATCCGCCGTCATAAGCAGATAATGAGATATGGCGGTCGTCTCTGTCTTTTCGGAGTTGAACTTATAATAATCGTCCAGCCTGACCACGACGAAATTCTTGTTGCCGTCCGCTACGGTGAACTTGATGGTGCCCGTGCCGTTGGCTATGCCGCCGAACGCGCCGTCGCCTATCGTCTCTACGTTCGCGCCGATAGTGAATTCTACGAGGTTGGTGCAACCGTTGAACGCAAGCGCGGGGATAGACGTCAGCGTATCGGGAAGCGAAACGCTCGTAAGACGAGTACAATCCTTGAAAATGCCCTCCTCGAGGATCTTGATCTGACTGCCCTCCGCGAACGTGACCGTCTTGAGATAAGTGCAGCCGCTGAACGCGTAGCTGTCTATCTGCGTCACGTTGACGGGGATCTCGACCTTGGAGAAGGACGAATTGGTGATGTTCGCGAACGCATAATCCCCTATCGTGTTGAGCGACGTGGGAAGGGTGAACCCGTTGACGGACGTCTTGTAGAATGCCTTTTCTGCGATATTGGAGACCGCGCTCTCTGTGCCGAAGTCGATTTTTGCGAGCAACGTGCAGTTTTCGAACGCGCTGTCGGAGATCTTCTGCAATTTACTGCCGAATACTACGCTGTTTATCTTGGAACAATCCTTGAAAGCCTCCTCTCCGAGAGAGGTGAGCTGAGAAGGCAGAGTCACCACTTTGTTGTTGCTGTCGTTGCCCGTATAGCTGAGCGAAGTGCAACCCTCGAAGGCATTGTCGCCTATCGTGGTCACGCCGTCAGGTATCACGATATGTTCGAGTTTCGTGCAATCCTCGAACGCGCTCGCGGGGATAACTTTGAGAGACGACGGGAGCTGTACGTAAGTCAGCGTAGTCTGCCCTTTGAAACATTCTTCCTCGAGCGTGAGTTCCGCTATCGCGTCGTCAAACACGAGGCTGGTCGCGGTGGAAGACGAGAACGCGCCTTTGGCTATCTTCGCGACGCGTCTGCCGCCTATCTTTTCGGGCACGGTCACCGTCGTATCGCTTCCGCTGTAAGAGATTATCGTGACGGTCTTGCCGTCGACTTCGTAGGTAAAGCCGTTGCTTGTCCTCGCGCCGCTCGAAGACGAGTAGACCGAGATAAAATAGCCGCCGAGGGCTACGAGTATCACGGCAACGACGACGAGTACGGATACGAGTATGATTTTTTGTCTGGAAGTCATATCTTTTACCTTTTCGATTTTGTTTAGTATTCCGAATTGCAGACGATATATTCCCGAAAATGCCGTCCCGGGGAAAACCGTCCTCAAACGCTATTATAACACAGCTTATGTCTACAATCAATTAAAAAATTTTATTATCGGTCAATTTTTAGCGTCGGGAAGGTGCGAAAAACAGCAATACCGCGATTTCAGCCGCCGATCAGATTGCCGATGAGCAAAAGCGCCGTCTTTATCCCGTCTACCGCCGCCGAGGTTATGCCGCCCGCGTATCCCGCGCCCTCGCCGCACGGCATGAAGCCTTTCACGCTGCTGTCGCCGCGCTCGTCACGCAATATCCTGACGGGAGAACTCGAGCGGGTCTCCACGCCCGTCAGCAACGCGTCTGCGCACGCGAAGCCCTTTATCTTTCTTTCAAACTGCGGCAACGCTTCTCTCAATCCTCTGCAAACGTAATCGGGCAGACAGTCGTCTATCTCCCCCGTCGCGACGCCTCTCGGATAACTCGGCTTCACGTCTCCTGTCGTCTGCGTGGGTCTGCGGGCGAGAAAATCCCCCACCCTCTGACACGTCGCCCTGCCGCCGCCGACGCGGTAAGCCGTCCTCTCGTATCTCCTCTGAAATCCGACTCCCGCAAGCGGATCTTCGCCGCCGAAATCGGACGGGGTCACGCCGACGAGCAACGCGCTGTTGCAGTTGACTCCGTCGCGGGCGTAAACGCTCATACCGTTGGTGACTATGCCGCCCTTTTCCGATTCTGCCGCCACAACGCTCCCTCCCGGACACATACAGAAGGAATAGCACCCTCTGCCGTCCGAAGTCTTTGCCGAGACCTTGTAGTCCGCGGGCGGAAGATCCTTGTATCTGAAGCCGTAACGCGACGCGTTCATCGCCGATTGCAGATGTTCTATCCTGACTCCTATCGCAAAGGGTTTTGCGGTCATCAGTACGCGCCCCGAAAGGGTAGCGAACGTGTCTCTCGCGCTGTGTCCTATCGCCGCTATACACGCGACGCAAGGCAAGCGGTACTCCCCTTGCGGCCCCTCGACGAGCGCTTCTTCGATCCTGCCGTCTTTGACGGAAATGTCCTTGAACTTGTGCCTGAACCTGACTTCGCCGCCCTCGGAGATTATGGTACGGCGCATAGCTACAACAACTTCCACCAACTTGTCCGTGCCGATATGTGGCTTTGAATCGTAGACTATCTCGCGCGGCGCGCCGTGTGCCGCAAACTCCTCCAGCACGGTCGCTATCAGAGTGCTGTTGACCCCCGTATTGAGCTTTCCGTCCGAAAAAGTGCCCGCGCCGCCCTCTCCGAACTGCACGTTGCTCTCCTCGTCGAGTTCTCCGCCCTGCGAATACTCCCTGACCTTTTTCGTCCTTTCCTCTACGCAGTCTCCTCTCTCGAGCACGACGGGTCTGAGTCCCGCATAGGCGAGAGTAAGCGCGGCGAAAAGTCCCGCAGGGCCGCTGCCCACGACTACGACGTTGCCGTCCGCGGAGACCTTGGTCTCTCTCGCGATATCTTTGAGCAGGCGCGTCTTGCCCACCTTGGAATATGCGTTGCCCTTTTTCGCGAGAAATTCGTCTTCGTCTTTGAGATTCACGCCCACGGAGAGCACGAAGGTCGCCCTTCTCCCTCTGCAATCGAGCGAACGGCGCAACGTCCTGACTTCTTCTATTTCTTTTTCGTCCACACCGAGGATACGCGCGGTCTCTTTCAGCACGTCTCTTTGAGTGAATCCCTCGGGCAAAGCCACGTCGTTGAGTTTAAACATTTCCTTCTCCCGCTATCGCTCTTGCCGCGGCGTATGCGCTCGCCCACGCCCAGTGCAGATTGTATCCTCCGCACTCTCCGTCCACGTCGAGCGCCTCTCCCGTAGCGTAAAGTCCTTTTATCTTTACCGACTCCGTCGTGACCGGATTGAAACCGGCAAGTTCAAGTCCTCCGACCGCGACCTGCGCGTTCTTTATATCGCAAGCGCCGTCGAACTCAAGCGAGAAATTCTTGAGCGTGCGCGCAAGCAGTGCGGCATTGTCTCCCGCCTTTCCCGTCGCTCCCGCACGCTTTGCGACCGCGACGGCGAGCGCCCTGTGAAGATATGCGCAGAGCGCCTGTACGCAGTCTCCGTCCGAAGACGCAAAAAACGCCTCGACCTCTCCCGTGCTCTTGTCGGGCGCGAAATCTATCGATCCGACGCACTTTATCCCTTTCCTCAACAGTCGCGAATATACGGACGAAGCCTCGAACGCGAGAATGCCCGACAAAGCCTTGTCCTTGAAAAGCAGTTCGCCCTGTCTGCAAAAGACCTTGCTTTCGCCGTCATACAGCGTCAGAGCCGCCCTCGCGCGCACTCCCGAAGCGCCTTTGACAGAGCCGCACGGGATATAGGATATAGCCGCGGATTTTGCGGTACGTTTGTGCCCGAGCGGAGCGAGCAGATCGAGCGAATCAATGCCCGAAGTCGCGTTGCTTCCCGTTGAAAAAACGACGTTTTCTCCGCTGTAAACCGCGTCCTTCGTCGCGACGACGAAACCTCTTTCTTGCTTTTCTATATGCGTGACCCCGGCACCGCATATCAGCTCCGCGCCCTCTTTATTCGCGGCGTCGAGGAGCGCGTTGACGACGTTGCCCGCGCAAAAACTGTACGGGTATATCCTGCCGTCTTCCCGTCTGAGTTCGAGCCCTACCGAAGCGAAGAACTCAGCGAGTCTGCCGTCGAACGCGTCGAGAGCGCTCTTTACGAAGTCGGGCGCGTTGTATCTGTCCGCGCAAACGCCGACGTTGGAGAGATTGCATCTGCCGTTGCCCGAAGCGAGCACTTTTTTGAGCGCTCTGTCCTGAGCCTCGAGCACCGCGACTCTGCGCCCTTTGCGGGCGAGGAATATCGCCGTTGCGATCCCGGAAGCGCCTCCGCCTATAACAATATCCTGAAATTTCATAACAATATTATAGCAGACGGAGACCGCGCGAACAAGCCGTAGAGCATCCCGTTTTGAGTTTTTTGCCGATGAATATTTCTTATGCCGACGGCATTTTCCCGGGAATTACGGGCGCGACTTTTCCACAGAGCGCTAAAAGCGCACGCTTCCTTGCGCGTGCCGACCCGTTTTTGCTTTTCCCGCCCTTTGCGTCGTCGGACACAAAACAAGCTCCGCGTTCCGCAAAACGGAGCGCGAAGCTGTGTTCGTTTTTTTGTCTGTCGACTGCCTGTGTCTTTACTTTTCGCCGACTCAATCAGGCGTAATACGGAGTGACGGTTATCGTAACCGTACTGCCGTTGGTGCCGACGTAGTCGATCTGGGTGGAGATCAGCTTTTTCGCGTCGGTGTCGACCTTGATGACTATCTTGGCGTTCTGCGCGTCAGCTATATCGAGCACCGCTGCGGTGTTCTGGATATCTGCCTTATAGGTCGCGATAGTGTCCTCGAAGCTCGTCGTCGCATTGGCGAGGTAGTCGGCGGACAGATTGAGCGTCGCGCCGTCCTTGGACAGATCGAGGTCGGAGGCTTCTATCCCGTCTCTCTTGAAATTGATCGTCTCTGCGCCGTTCTCGGTCTTGTACTCGTAGAAGGTAACGCCGTCCTTGCTGACTTTGACGTAGACGTCTCTGCCCGACTCGCCGCTCGAAGTCTTGAACGTGGCGAGATTCCATATCTCCTCGGTCGTGATCTTTACGTTACAAGCGACGAAGGAGAGCACGAGGACGAGAGCCGTCAGCGCTATTAAAAATGCGGTAAATGTCTTTTTCATAGTTTAGTTACCTCTCAGAATACGAACTTTTTCTTTGCGACTATTGCCGCGACGACCACTGCGAGCACGCTTGCCGCCGCCGCAGCCGCGCCCTTGCCTGCCGCCTTTCTCGCGACGTTCTGCGCCGCGATGACGTCGCCGTTGACCTCTGCGATCAGAGCGTCGTAAGACGACCTGAGACTGTTCAGCTTGGTCTCGTCGACGTTTGCCTTGTCGCCGCTACCGAGCGCCTCGTAAGCCTCCATCATCTTGTCGTAGTTGTCAAGATCTGCCGCCGTAACGGTATTGCCCATCGCGCCGAACAGCTTGTTGAACTCTGCGGGATCTGCGCCGGTAGCGATCCTGAGGGTCAGGACGTTGGACTCGCCGTATGCCTCGCTCTCCGTCAGCTTGACGGATATATCGTACGTCTTGCCCGCCACGAGACCTGTGATCTCGCCGCTCTTCCAGGTCTTGCCGCCGTCGAGGCTGTAAACGAACTCTCTGTCGTCTTTGACCTCGAGCACGATCTTGTTGTGATATGCGCTGAAAGTCACGTCGTCTTCGGAGATGACAGCCGCCTGTTTCTTATCGGTCGTTACCTTTGTGAAGTAAATGCCGGACTCGTAATAGTTCTCGTTTGCGTTGAATCTTATCGCGACCTCATACTCGGTTTCGGGCAGGAGTCCCGTAATGCTGTCTGTCGCTCCGTCCCAGCTGCCGTCCTTGAGAATGATGACGGCATCGAGCATTGCGTTGTTTGCCGCGACGCTGAACCCGTTCCAGAGAGACGTGATCGTGACGTTGGAGCTGTTGGGATTGGGCGCAGTGGCTTTTTCTACCGTGTAGGTAACCTGAACGGATCCCTGATAGTTGGAATTCTCGCCCGCGGTCATCGTAACGGTGTAAACACCCGCGTTCTTTATCTCGCTTACGGGGTTGCCGTTGAGCTCATAGCCGAATATCACGTCGCCGTACTTAGCGTCGACCGAAAGCGTTACCGCGTTGCCGTCGTAGACGGACGAAGTGACCGATATCGTGCCGTCGAACGCCGCTTTTCCGACCGTATAGGTCAGAGTCGCGCTGCCCGCGTAATTGCCGCTGACGGGCGTAACGGTAACGGTATATTCGCCCGCGTCGACAATGTCGGCCACGGGAGAGCCGTTCTTGCTGATCGAAATGCTGACTTCGCTTTCGACCACGCCGCCGACGTTCACAGTCTTGACGCTCTCGTCGTAGACCGAGCTTTCTTCAACGAGATATGCGACCTCGCCGAGATCGGCAACGGTGACTTCGAGAGAAGCCGCGTTGGTGACGGTAATGTTGTAATTGCCTGCCGCCGCACCCGCGAATTCAAGCGTTACGGAATCTGCGTAATTGCCGACCGCCATTTCAGCAACGTTGCCGCCGCCGACAAGCACGTAATAGGGCTGGAGGTCGTCCGCGTCGAACAGTTCGCTGTCCGAAGTGAAGTATACGCTTCCCGCAGGAACGATGATGCCCGTACCGTAAGCGGAGACCGCATTTGCTACGGTGACGTTGACGGATACGTTGGTGATCGTGACAGTCGCGTCGCTTCCGTTCACGGAGCCGACCGTGTAATTGCCGCTCGCGAACTCGCCCGCAGCCACGGTATAAACGCCTATGCCGACGGGCACGCCGTCGATCAATTCGCTGTTGAGGAAGTACTGCACGGTCAGCGCTTCGTCCTCGTCGCCGTCGATATAGCCGTCGACCGTGACGGTTATCGGATGCTCTTTGGTGTCGTATTCGGTCTCAACGGAAGTGAACGTAACGCTGACTTCCTTGGGATCGACGTCGTAAGTCGCGCCCTCTGCGATATCGAGCACGTAGTTCTGCGTATTGGTGAGGATCGCGCCGAGCGCGTATGTGCCCACGGGGAGATTGACCGCGTCGACAACCTGCTCGCCGTCCTTATACAGAACGTATTCGAGCACGATCGTATCGCCGCCGACGAGACCCTCGACGCTGTAGTCGCCCGTGCCTACGGTCAGCGGATCGCTGCCGTAAGTTTTCTGCCTGTTGTTGAGAGTGACGTTGAGAACTTTCGCAACACGGGTAACTGTGCCTGTCTTATAGCTGAACTCATAATTGTTCTCTGCTCCCTGATGCTCGGTTTTTACGACTGCCGTGACGTTGATGGCTGCAGTAGAACCGACGTTCGCGCCGAGATCAGTCGAATAGGAATAGGTGAACCAATCCTGCTCGCCGTCGACGAAGCCGTCAAAGCCTTCTCCCGTCGTGACGATAACGCCGTTGGCGCCGATCGTACCGTTGTCTGTGCCGTATTCAAGCGTTGAATCGACGGGCGTGATCTCTACCTTTCTCTTGTCGACGCTGAACGTAACGGTGAATTCTCCGTCCGCCTGTCCGCTTTCTGAGAGATCTTCGTGGATGTAGTATATTGCGTTTGCTTCTTCTGTCAGGCTGAACTTGACCGCCTTGCCGTCTGCGTTGTTTACAAACGTAAAGCTGTCAGTCACCCATGCGATGCCCGGATTTTCGGGATCGAGATTGGTGGCTCTGAGCGATACGGTATACGTGCCGCCGTTGTAAAGCGCGCTCGTTGCATACGTTTTGCCGTCGGCTATCGGAGTCACGACTTCGACGCCGTCCTTATCCGTCACGACCACTTCCAGCTCGAGTTCGAGACCCGTGATCGTGCAGTCAGCGTTGTCTCCCGCTTCGTATACATTGTAGATCTGGTAATTGTTAGCATTCGGGTTAACGAGGCTGGGACGGAACTCATAAGGATAAGTGCCTCTGACGGGGCTCTCGTCCATCGGGATGTCTATCAGATAGAACGTAAGCATATTGCCGTCCTCGGGCAGGAATTCGTTGCTGCCCGGAGCGTATGACCACATATTGGAGAAATCTTCTTCCGTTATTTCGTCGAAATGCGTGCCGTAAGGAACGCTGATGTCGTTGACGATGATCGTGACGGTCCTCTGAGTTATCGCAAGCATACCGCCCTTGATCTCGTAGTTGACCGAAAGTGCGGGATTGTCGCCGCAATTGACCTCGGGTTCGACTCTGTAATTACCCGCGTCTCTGACGCCCTTGGTGCCCACGGAATAGTCGCCTTCTTCAGTCTCGCAGATATATTCTACGTTTCCTGTGAGGCTGTACTTGCCTTTATCTCCCTCGACGAGCTGACTGTCGAGATCTCCTCCCTCGAGAGACAGCGTGAAGGTCTGACCGTTGTATTCGGCCCGGTATTCTCCGCTATCCTCGTCGTAGTTGAGACCTTCGTCCGAGAACTGCCACGTCATAGTCGCTTTCTTTATAGTGAAAGCAAGCTCTGTCGTGCCGACGTCGCCGGTCATATCGTAGTTGGGGTTCTGATATATATCAAAGCCTTCCGTCTGAGTGACGACCGCGATATAATCGCCGGCATTGGTGACCATGGATACGGGTTCTGCACCTTCCTGCGCCACCCACTTGCCGCCCGCGCTGTCAAAAGTAGCGGGATAGATATTGACCTGGAAACTCATGAATGCAAGGTCGAACGCACCGATACCGCTCTGCGTAAAGCGGAAGCCGTGAGCCTTGCCGTCGTAAACGTAGGTATTGTCGGGCGCAAGCTCGAAGTTGTTGGGTTTGATATCGAACTGTACGGCAACGGGCGTGATCTCGATTTTTATCTTCTGCACGCACTGTACGTAGTTGTTGTTGACGCTCGATTTGATGAGGCAGTCATAGACGCCCGCATCGTAAATTTCGTCGGGGCTGTAACCGTCCTCGCTATCGTCGCCTTCTACATATTTTCTGAAATACGCGCTGAAGTTGCTCTTATAATTGAGCGTCTCGTCCACGCTGACGATGCTGATCGGATTTTCTTTGAGTTCGTTGAGCGCGGAAGCGGTAATTCCTATACTGTCGTACGTGAAAGAATATTCGTTAAGACCGACGAATTTGAGAGCGGCAGGGTTGATAGTGAACTCTTTCTCGAGTTCTCCCGTAAGTTCGTAATTCGCTCTGCCCGCCATCGTAAGGCTGACGACCATCGTATAGGTGCCCGCGTCTATGTTGGACACGCCGGTTGTCTGATCTTTGTTGTACGATATCGAGACGACCGCGCTCTGATCCACGCCGCTGATCTGATTGGCTATGTTGACTGTCGGGGACTGATTGGTCGCGTTGTACGTAAACTCCGTATCTCCCGTGATCGTCGACGTCAGCGTTCTCTTGGTGATCGCGAAATCGTGATACTCAACCGCGTCGGAAAGGGCGTAGTTGCTGTTGGAAAGAGAGACGATCCTGACCCTGTAATTGCCGACGTTCCTGACTTCGCTCGTCTCGTTTTCGACGTCGCCGTTGACCGTGTAATATTTCAGATTGGCGGTCACGGTATCGCCGCCGATGATCTCTCCGTTGAAATTCACGTCATACGTTTTAATCGTGTTGTCGTATATCAGATCTGCCGCAGATTTTGCTATCACGGAGGGGGTGATGCTCAGCGGAATGATGCTGTATACGTAATATCTCATGGATATCGGCGCCGCACCTTGCGAAGGCAGTACGTTTTCTGCCTTGTATGCCACATAATTCTTGCCGTTGACCGTAGCGTAATAAGCATACGTGTCGTTGGTCTCGTTCGTTCTGAAACTCAGATACCAGTTGTTGACGTTCTTGGTCTGATCGTCTCCGATCGCGATATAAGAACCGCTTCCGTTGATCTGCGCCGCCCACTGAGAATCGTCGTATGACGTGGCTACCGCCCCGCCTAAAAACGCGTCGTTGAGATAAAACTGCACTCCCGGAGCGACGACCGTAGTACCGTCGTACTCCCTCTCGGATACGGAGTAAGTCCTCACGCCTACAGAACCTGCAACGCTGTCCGTACTGCTCCAGCCGTCCTGACCTTCTATCTTATAGAACGCCGCCTGACCGGTAACGAACGAATACGTATGGTTTACCGTTGACGTGTTGGAGATAGACACGACCTCCCTTCTCGTCGCGGTCTCGTAAGAGGTAGCGCTCGCCTGATTCCATCTCGTGAAAGTATTGACGGTCGTGCCTTGCGATTCGATTACGTTCTGCGTATAAGACCAGAGTATCGACCTGTTGTCCGTCTCGTCGGTAACGTCGTAGATGAGGTTGAGACTATTGCCGTCGTCGCTGAACTGAATGTCGACGTTGCGGTCAGCCGCATTGACTGTCAGCCAGTTGGTGCCGTCCTCGACGACTTGAATATAGGAGAACGCCTTGTCGGTTACGTTGCCGTAAGCGACCATGCGGTATGTGGGTTTGCTTTCGTTGTATATAAAGTAGTTACCGCTGATATTGGTAGCGACGCCGTTGTTGATATAAGAACCGCTGATACCGACCAGGGAGCCTGTTTCATTTATCGTAGTTGTATAGTCGTAAGAGCCGTGCACGTTACCTTTCATGATAACGTTACCCTGCCAGTTGCTGACTATGTTTTTGATATAAGCGTTGCCGAGACCTGCAACCATGAACTCTTCGGCAGAGTTGTTGCCGTCGGCTACGCACCCTACGAGACCGCCCGCGAGACCCATCTTCGCGCTGTTGGTGGTTTCGTAATACGCAGTGCCGACATCGCCGTTGATCGTACCGCCGCCGGTAATGTAAATGTCGCTGACGAGGCAGTCGTTCTGCAATATGCCGATCGCTCCTGCCGAGACGGCTCTCGGAGTACCGGTATTGTTGCCCGCCTGATCGTTACCGACGCTGTAAGTATATATGCTCATGCTGTTGCTGAGTTCTACCGTACTGTCGGTAAAAGAGCTGTTGTAGGCATATCCGGCAAGAGTACCGAAAGCTACGGTAGCGTGATAAGGACGGCTCTGGTTGCCGACTCTCGCGCCTCCGTTGACTTTCTTGCTCGCGCTGAAAGTGCCGCCGTTGTAAATGCGGCAATTGGTAACCGTAGTGCCCTGCCCCGCGTCGTTTACGCTCATAACGCCGAACACGCCGCCGTAAAGATAGGACGCAGCGTCGGTTGACTCTTTTCTCGAGAAAGACGCGGTATATTCAAAGTTGATATTGCTTATCGTCGCGCCGAGAGCGTAGTCTGCAAAACCGCCGCTGACCTTTATGTATACAGGCTCGTCATCGTACGTTATAAGACCGAACCTTACTTCTCTCGGGGTAAACTGGAACATCGTACCCGTGCCGTAACCGCTGTCACCGTTGGGCAGATTGAGCACTTCCTGCGCGGTATTGCCGCCGCTGCCGAGCTGAGTGATATCGTCGAGATGATTGATGACGACCGTCGCACCGCAACCGTCGATCACCGTACTGTCGAGATAAGCCGCGCTCTTAGCGGTATAGGTGATCTTATCGCCGTTATCGTCGTACGGCTTGAGCCTGTACTTTGCGTTTCCGACCGGCACGCCTCCGCCAAGATAATTTTCAAACTGAGCCTGATTGGTTATCTCGATATAATCGGTGAGGCTGTTGTAATGCTCCATAGCCTCACTCTGAGACATCTCGTTGTAGATGCCAGAGATCATTCCTTCCGATTGCTCTGCCGTAACGGCGAAAGCGTTGTCCTTCTCGTTGTTTGTCATCGCCTGACCGAATATCAGGGCGCAGAACACTACGACGAGGACTATCGCCGCAAGCACGACGGAAGAAATCAGTTTCTTCTTTGCCTTTTCCATACATTTCCCTCCGTAAACCGTCCGCTGACGGTTACCTTTCTCCGCGGCGGCAAAGCCGCGGAGTATCACTTACCTTAAATTATGTTGTAGCGGTTGTTCTTTTTCTTTGATTTCCTGACCGCCGCTATTATTACTCCCGCAACGGCTGCGATGATCGCTACCGCGCAAACCGCTACCACCACTATGACGACGATGTCGGGGCTGTCCTTGGGTTGCGTCACGTTGCCTATCGAAGCGCCGCACAGATCGCACTTGCCGTCTCCGTTCTCGTCGACGTGAGGACAATTCTCGTCAACGTACATCGACTGACCGCACTTATCGCAGATCCCGTCGCCGTTCTTATCTTCGTGATCGCACACTCTGTTGCCCGTACCTTGCGCAAGCGTGAGATTGTAGCTCTTTACTTCGCTGAGATCGTAGTTGTCTGAGCTGAACGTCACGGTATATTCGCCTGCCGGCAGACTGCCGTATGCGTCGGGCGTAACGATGACTCCCTCGGAATTTGTGAAGACAAGTTCCGCCTGCTCCGTCTTGCCGCCCACGCCCTCGAAAGTCGCTTCGAGTCTCATCAGGTCGGTGTCCGAAGTCAGTCCTTCATTGTTGACGATATCTTCTATCACAGAGACGTCAACGGAAGTGACCTTGGGCGCCGTGATCGTAAGAGTGACCTCGTAGGTCTTGCTCTCGTAATTGGGGATAACGACCTGTATCTCACCGTCGTACACGCCGACGTTGGTCGCCTTCAACTCTCCGTACACGGTTATCTGGCTGAATTTGTCCTTGTTGAGCGTATAAGCTACAGACTGCTCCTCTCCGTTATAGACGACCTCTACGTCGCGTCCGTTGTCGAACGTGATCGGGTTGTCCTTATCGGGATAAGGCGCGGTGGTGATTATCACGTACGCGCTGGCCTCGTAAGTCACGTAGTTGGGGCAGGATATCCTGAGCCTGACCTCGTTCCTGCCGACGTTGGTATACTCGGGCGCTGTCTTGTAATACAGGAGACCTCTGCCGTATTCTATGACTACGTCTTCTTCTCCGACGAGGTTACTGCCCGTGATGTCCGCTTCGAGTTTGTATTTGTTGCCGTCGTACACGTGCGAGATACCGATCACGGTTTCGCCGCTGATAGCTCCTCCGAACACGACGCCGGTGATCGTCGCCGCCTCGATCGTCATTGTCAGGTCGAGCGTTATAGGATTGTAATTGGCGTCTCCGTCGTAAACGAGCCTGTAAGAATACTGTCCTACGTCGAGATATTTGCCGTTGTTGGAGGACGCGTCAAAGTCTACGTACGACTCGCTGTTCTCGTCCCAATACTGAGGTCTGACGCTTGCGCTGAGATCTTTCTTGGTGCTTGCCGACTGAACTTTTGCATCGGACCAGTCTATCCACTGCAACATCTTGTTGTAAGTCTTGGTCTGCGCCGTAACTCCCGATATCACGGTATCCGCCTTGGAGACGGTAAACGATATATACTGCTCGTTGCTTCCCTGAGTGCCGCTTTCTGCTCTCGTATACTCTTTTCTGGCGAACTTGGTGAGTTCTTCTACCTGTGCGTTCTCCGCTCTTGTGGGATCGAACACAACGGTGACGTAGTATTCGCCGACTTCTGTCACGTGATCGACGGGGGTGCCGTCGGCATTTGTCAGAACTTTCAGAGATCCCGTTCCGAGCTTTTCGTAATACGTAACGGTGAACACGACGTTGTTCCTTATCTCGTCAGCATATTTCTCGTCGAGATCGGGGATATACTTGACTGCTCCTCCGTCGTTGTACTGCACAGTCTTATCGGGCACTCTGACGTCAAGATAGGTCGCAAGTATCGAGAAGGTCTGCTGATATTGTCCGTCCTCTACCAGAGTGTAGTTGAGATCGGTGATCCTGGCTACCGCCGTATACGTGCCTATATCCTTGATGGACGTGAGAGTGATATCCGAGCCGTTTGCGTTCTTCCAGGTGACCGCGGCATATACGACGTTGCCGTCAACGTCGGTATATTCTGCCGTAACGACGTGCTCCGCCGCGTCATAAGGAATATTGAACGAGTATTGCTTTGCGCCGTCAAGCGCAAACGTGAGTCTGACTTCTCTTGCAGATACGGTTATCGGAATGCTTCCGCTTATCGACACGGTGTAATTGGCTCCCGCATTGCCGATGTAGCTGTCGCCCGACTTCACGAGCTCTGCAAAGTCATCCATAACGTAGGCGGGGCTGTCGATCTTGATCGCGTCAACGTATGCGCTGTAAACGCCGCCCACGTTCATATAAGTTTCTCCGCTCTTGCCCGAGCTCTTGAATCTGAACGACATCGTACCGCCGGACTCGTCGTTTTTGATCGTCGCGACCATGCCGTCGAACACGTTGCCGTACGTCCAGCTGAAGGTGACTTCACCGCTTGCTCCGACGTTATACGACCCGTTGCTCATGACGATGTCCTGACCTTCGCTGAATATCTGAGAAATATCGAATGCCATGTTGAGCCTGTTGATCGTCGTCGGTATCGCAAGCGTCTTCTGCTCGTCCTCCGCGAAAGTACCGTCGTAACTTACCGCGATACTCATCTCTATCGGGCTGACGTCGCTGGTAGTCACCGACAGATTGATATAACATTCTCCGGAATCCGTCTGCGTATATTCTGTTACGAATCTGAGCCACGACGTTCTGAAGTTGTTCTCCTCTGTGTTGGCGTAGAACCAACCTGACCAGAACTGCCCTTTCTCGGGTTTTACGTCGTCGGATATCGTATAAGAGAACGTGATGTCGTCATAATAATTCACGCCGTCGGGGCTGTACTTGCCCGCGCCGTTGGTGCCGTCGTATGTCTTGCTGAAGAACTCGGAGAGCGAAACGCCGTCGATACCGCTGACAAGCTCTGCGAGATTGTAGCTCTCGCCCGTGCTCGCCTTGGAAACAGTAACGTACTGTGCGTTGATCGTTATGTTTGCGCCGTTGAGGTCTACCGTGAATTTGCTGTACGGGTGGCTGGATACCAGTCGTATGACTACGGGGTCAGCCACGTCATAACCTTCGACGTCGGATGCAAACTTGACGAATACCGCCGCGTTTTCCATTCCTTCGGGTATCAGCATGCTTGCTCCTGTCCCCGAAACGACCGTGGAGTCGAACTCGTATCTGGTCCACTGCACGCCGTCGGGAGGGGTCTCGACGTCATCGGCGAGCGTGGTATTGTTGTCGATATAATACCATACGCTGAGTCCCGCTCCTCCGAAATAAGGAAGAAAATCCAGTCCGAGTTTGCTGAACGATCTGCCGGAACCTTTTCTGAAACTGTAGGTTACGGAAAACTCTTTGCCGCCAGTAACCGTTCCGAACGTAATGGGCGTCGTATCTATATTAACAAACTCTCCGCCGTTGAGCGAATGCGTAGCGGAATTGCCCAGCGCGTCGCTGACCGATATCTGGACCGTGCGCGCGCCCGCTAAGAGCATGAAGATCTCCGCATTGCCGTTGCCGTCTGCAACCGTCACGTAGTTGTCCTCGTTCATGTTGCCGTAGCTTCCGCCGACGACCGCTTCCATAACGCCAACCGTGTCAGCGCTTATGCCGCTGCGGTTTTCGTCGCTGACTTCGGCGACGACGATCATCTCCTCGTTATACCATCTGCCCGACAATACTTCTGCATTATCGAGAGCGGTATAATTTTCCGGATTCTGCGCGATAAGCTGCTGGATTTCGTCGATCCCCGCCCCGTTGAACTGATCTGCGGGATAATATTTCTCGGATGAGAGCACGGGGGTCGCGTTGTCTATTCTTATCGTTGCCGTTTTATTCTGAGTTGCCGCTTTTGTCGTATCTGCGACCTCGACGTATGTGACGCCGTCAGGTTTGAGCACGTATGCCTTGACGTTGTAGATCGTCCTGCCGTTTCTCGGGGTCGTCGTCGTCTCGGTGATACTGAAGTTGTTGGTGCCCGTCAGATTGAGAGGAATGATCTCTGTCGTCGCTCCGCCCTGATAGGAGTAAGCGTCGATGATCGTCGTATTCCAGTTGGTGGAATTGTTGGCAGAGAACGTGACGGGGATCGTCGCGCTCTTGGTCCAGCCCGACACCGTATAATCCAGCGACAACGTCGCGTTGGTGATTATTACGGTAGAATTGATGCCCTTGTTGACCGCGAGCGTTCTCTGCGTCGCGTCGTAATACGCATATCCGTCATTCTCCTCGCCGTCGATGATAGCGCAAGGCTGGATGTAATAAGTATCGGGATATACCGTCTCGCTCTGTGCGATAGAGCCAACCTTCGCGCCCGAATACTTCCAGGTGTAACAGCTGTCGGACGGAGTGACTACTCCTCCCACTCCGGTAAGTTCGAGAGTGGGCATCATATCCGAAATCGTCTGACCGTTGTATTGTCTTGTCGTGCTGATCGCTCTCTTTATCGAGTAATCGTACGTCGCGCCGAATTTGACGACGTATGTGCCCTTCGCCATGGTCGAAGCGTAATATTGCACGAAAGATCCCATCTTATCCGTCGGTTTGTTGACGTTGCTGGTTATCTCCGTTTCCGGATTTATGCCCGAGCCTATCGCATAGATATCCGTACCCCATATCATACAACCCTGGAAAGAGCTGTCGTACGTGGGACGGTACCCGTTGGGATAAGCCGATCTTGTAACGGATTCGAGCTGTATCTCCCTGTTCTCCATAAAGCCTTTTGCCTTCGCCTGCACGCGCAGGTAGTTGCCCTCGAAGTTTATGCTGACCTCGCTGTCACCCGTCGACGTATACAGAGCGTGATCCCAGCCGTATACTTCTATCCAGTTGGAGTTCATCTTGGCAGGGCTGAGAGAAGCCGATTCAAGCGAATGGCCGATATCGAGAGTGTCGTTGCCCGTCTCCTCCTTGTAGTTGAACGTGAAGATGATAAGGTCCTGTTTGTCGCTTCCCTGATCTGCGGTCAGCAGATAGTCGAAAGGCATTCCTCTCGTTGCTCGCGCCGCGCCTGTAAACGTCGTGACTACGTCTACGTAGCTGGTCTTACCGTAGGAATCTCTGCGGTAACCCGTCCAGTTGGAAATGATACCCTTGACCTGGTTGGCGCCCATTGCGGTCGGCTCAACATAATATACGTTGTCCAGTTCTACGAATTTCAGCTTGCCTGAAGTTACGCCGCCCGCGTATGCGAGAGACCAGGCGTAATTCTGGCTTGCGAGAGTTTTGGTATCTCCTCTCTGCGCCCAGGCATTGATATCCGCGTTGCCGTCGAGGTAGCAATAGGTTATCTGAGCGTTGTCACCCTTGATCCAGCCCGCGATACCGCCTGCGAACGCCGCGGTAAATTCACCGCCGAGTCCGCTTGTCGTCGAACCGTCCGCCTGCGCCCATATCTGACCGCCGACGTACATATAGCAGTTGTTGATGATGCCGAAGCCCATATTCACACCCGCTATACCGCCAACCGCCGCACAGTTTCTGTAAGCGTGCGTGGGACCGTAAGTGCCGCCGCCTCTCGTATCGCTCGCCTTGGTATTGCCGTTGAATATCGCCTGCTGATTGACGTATACGTTGTCTATCGTGCCGATATTTACGCCCGTTACGATACCGTAGCCGTACGGTGCGTCGGGTTGTTCTGCCGAGTCGAGGGAGTTGGTGTCCTCGATCTTGCCTTCACTGTTTACGGTGCCGCCGTCTCTCATAGCGCCGTCAGCGATAGAATAGTTGACCGTCATATTGGCGATCGTGCCCGCGTTGACGCCGACGACGAGGCCTACGCCTCTCACGCCGTCGCCGTTGTCCGAGGGAAAGTTGTTGCTTGAACTGCCGATATCGCTCTGGGTGACTTTGTAATAGGCGGAATTGTCACCCTTTATTCCTTTCGTCGAAGAATTGAGCGTCGCGCTGAACACGATATTGAGGTCGTATCCGTTGCCGTCAAGTATACCGACGAATTTCTGCGAGCCGACGTCTGCCGTCATACTGCTCTGAGCCCAGTCGATGTCGTTGCCGAATACGATTATCTTGTTCGTGCCCGCGTCCGCCTTTGCGCCGGAAGCCGTCTCGAGCTGCTGTCTGAGTTCGTTGGCGTTGTATACCCATACGACAGAGTAGTCGCTGCCCACGCCGAACCTGTATCTGACGTCGCTCTCCTGACCTTCTTTGAGATGTTCGATCTCGCCGACGCCGTGATCGCCTATGACCGCGTCTCTTGCATTGGTATTTATCTCGTATGCCTGTACGGTATTGCCGTCGTTGCTGAACAGCACCGCAAACAACGTGGTTGCCACGAGAATCACGAGCATTGCAAGTATGACCGTAACGGTAAGTTTATTGTTTTTGAGTTTTCCCATGTCAGTTTCCCTCCGTCGCTTCGGTTTTCAACGTAGTCTCCATTACGCAGACCTTGCCCGTCATTTCGTAGCTGTAATAATTGCCTCCGCCGTCCGTGAACGATATCGGAATCGCATAGCTGCTTGAAGCAAGGTTTGCCGCGCTGTCAACGGGATCTTCGAGATAATACCAGTTGACGAGACCGGACGTCGCGCTCTGCGGCATCGCCGACAGATCCGCATATACGGTGACCGCACGCGTCGTGTATACCTTGATATAATTGACTGTCTTGTCTCCTTCCGTAACCTGGACGATATCGCCTCTGTTCGCGTCGGTGATCTCACCTTCGAACACTTCGAGGTCTCCTTCGCACCAGTACGTCATGTTCAGATCGATATAGCCTGCTCTCAGCTGAGCTATTTCGTCGGAGAAGTTCGCGAAGTAAAGACCGGTGTTCGTGTCGTACATTACAGCCACGAAATCATAGCCGAAATACTGATATCCGATATCGAGCAGACCGCCCTCTTTCGTAGCTATCGTCTTCATCTTCACGGGCACGGTAACTTCGTCGTAACCGCCGTTGGAGAGAGCGACTTTTGCTATCGCGTTGCCTTCTTCACCCGACGAGAATCTGATGTCGGTGAAGTCCCACGACGCTACGGTGACAGTCACGGCGTTGTCCGGAATATTGCTGTCTCCTACATAATAGGGATCTTCGAACAACACTTCGAGCGTAGTGCCGAACTCGCTGTAATAGTTGGTCGTCAGGCCGCCTTCCTCTTTCGTCTTGTAGCCGAACGGGTCGAGTACCAGCTCGCTGTAAGCGTAGACGGGATCCTGCTTCGCCGCGACTTTGTATCTTATCGTATAGTTGTTGAGACCGTCCTTGGTAAGCATTACGGTGATCTCTCTGACCTCGCTGCCCGCCATGGAGACGTCGATGCTGTCGGCGCCCACCCACTGGTAAACTCCGACGACCGCCTTGGTCTGATCGGCGTTGTCGTAGGTGACCTCGATGCTCGACGGGAACGGATCTTTGCCCAGATAGAGCACGTCTATCGGGTTGACCTCATAATAGTCGTCGCCCTCTCCCGCACCCGCGATGTTGAGCTTGGATATCGCCATACCGTCAACGTATACGCCGACGTATGCCTTCTGCAGGAAGTTGTTCTCAAACGCGGTGACGTCGGTTATACCGTTCGCCGCTGCCGCCGTCTTGTACTCGTCTGTCAGGAAGCCGATCTCTATCTGCCACTGCTCGCTGTAACTGTCGTAAGCGGGCACGTAGGTCAGCGCATTCAGGGCGGCGCCTGCCGCGTTGTACCAGCGTATCGGCATTTCCATTACCGCATTGGACGAGAACTTGATCCACGCCGTCGTCGGGAAGTAAGCAAGCTTGCCTTCGTCGTCAAGCGCGTTGTACTCGTAAGGACGCACCGTGAATATCTCCTGCGTCAGATCTTCGTCGAAGTAGATCGCAACGATCGAGTTCTTGACGACGTTGACGGTGATCTCTCTGCTCCAGCCGAAGTAAGCCGTCTCGAGCGCGTCGTAACCTTCCGTCGTCGGATCCACGCCCGTTCTCGCGCCGTATCTGTCCTTGTCGAGAGACACTGTGCCGCCGTACTTGCCCTCGCTTGTGTAGGCAAGCAGGGTCTCGTCAAACGCATGTCCCTGGTCGTTGGTGTCGATCGCCACGTCAACGTAAACCTGCTCGTTGTACGACTGCGTCACGCCGTCTCTGCTCTCGTAATAGTACGCTACGGCTGTCTCGGGCTTGATGCTCGTCTCGCTGTAACCTATCTTGTTGAGGAAGTAGGTGTACGGGTTGATCTCGAGCGAATCGAGCGTACTGCCGAGACCGAGCGCGGATATCACCTTGGTGTTGACGTTGACGGTGAGCGTTACCGTCTGCTGCTCAGGCGAACCTTTTGCAAGCAACGCGCTGACGGGCACGCTGACGAACGTCATGTCCGTGCTGAGTTTGTTTTCGATGGCGATTGCCGAAGAATCGGGCACCTGCCATTCGTCGACGTATATTCTCGAAGTCGCGCCGTCGCTGTATTTAATATACAGATACTCGGGCGTAAACTGCGATATATCCCTGCTGCTCGACGTGAATTCGTACAAGTCGATCTCATAGGTATTGGGCTCGCTTCCTCCTCCGACGATGTCGACCACCGTACTGTCGAGGAAGTTCACCGTCATCGCCATGCTGACGCCGTTCTTGAAGACGACGTTGACCTGCTTGGAGTGCGCTTCGTACGTACTGGGCGCGTAACTGAACGTCGTCATATCCTCTGTACGTATGTTGCGGCTGACGCCCGTCCTGAGATTGATCGTGATCTCGGATACAAGGTCGTCGTACGCGTGCGTCTCGATCGGGTCGATAGAGACTATGTCGTTTGCCGGCAGGACGTTGACTTTGATCTCGAGCGTCCTCTCTTCACCGAAATCCGCAACCGCGAATACCGTGATCACCGTCGCTTCGGTAGCCGTACTCTTGTTGGCGTTGGCGATCTCGACGATGTTGAGCAGATTCATCGTGCTCGAAGTCAATTGTGCGTCTTTGTTTATCTCGCCGTTTGCGTCTGCCATATAGAACTTGACTTCGGACTTCTTGACGGTTGCGTTGTACTGATAACGCGCCGTCTTGTTGGCGAAATACTTGTTGTACAGCTGGCTGTATGCCGTTGCCGGGTCGCCGCTGTATTCGTAAGGCTCGACGTTGACAGAGCGCGTGATGTCGCCCCAGTCTATGACGCCCGCTACGGACACGCCGTCTACGGTGTTATCCTCCTGACCTACCGACGGCGACTTGTTGAACAGATAGAGTTCCGTCTTGTAGTTGGAGCTTCTCGTGCCCTCTCTGTATTCGGTAGTCCTTACGCCGCCGTTGTACGTCGTATGCGACAGCGGGTTGCCCTGATCGTCGACTACTGCTTCGTTGTCGTCGTACCCCTTGATATAGAGATTGGCGAACGTACCGTCGAGAGTGTTGAGTCCCACGTTGAGTCTGTTGAATACCGGGAGCGGCAACAGTCTCATGAGTATGTCGTGGATCTCCTCGTAAGTGCTGTTGAGCAGCGCATCCGTGATGAGCGGAGAAAGCGCGCTGCTGACCATATTGGCGACTACTTCTTTGAGCATTGGTGTGAGCTGTGCCTTAAGCGTCTGCCAGAAGCCCTGCGAATCGTTGTTTACTCTGTCCCAGTTGACGCTGGCAAGATAGTTGGTGCCGAACATATCGGGAGCGAGCTCCGCAAGGTTGAGTATCGTGTCGGGTCCGAAGATCAGAGACATAACGCCGTCGATGATCCTGTTGATCTCGTAAGCGTCGAACGATACGTCGATGTTGAATACGCCCGCGGACGTCAGTCTCACGTCAATGCCGCCGCTGAGGAGCTTGAGCACGTCGAGATCTGCAAACAGCTCTGCAAACGGGCTGGGTTCTTCCGTGGTCGTCGTGTCGCCTTCTGCAAGCGGCGCAACGCCTTCTTCGGACATCGTTTCCACGCCTTCTGCCTCTTTGCCTGCATTGTCGATCTGATCTATCAGATTCTGGAATACGGGCGCGAGCTTGCCGACGAGATCGAGATCCACGTCTATCGCCACGTAATCGCCGAGGTCGACGACGAGCGTGATGTTGTTCTTGGCGAGATATATCGACATCTTGCCTGTATTGTAATTGAGCGCAATATAAGCGAGAGGCTTGGTATTGGATGTGACCGTCGTGTCGTTGAAGTCTGCATTTGCATTAACTCTCGAAATGGTCACGAGGAATGCGCCCTTTGCTATCGTCGGCGAGTTCGCCGCGTCGGTAAGCACTCTGTTGGCTGTAAGTTTTTCAACAGAAAGCCTCAGATACTTGTCGGCTCCGCCGGTGTCTATATTGTTGCTGAGCACGTCGATTGACAGCGCGATGTCGAGTCTGTCGAGAAGCGTTCTCGCCATCGTCTCGCCGTTGGTCGCGTCGATCGCGTCTATGGACGTATCGACGAAAACTTCGTCGTCTTCGCTCTGTCTGCCGACCTGCAGTTTGAACTCGGAGCGGAAGTCTACGACGTCGCTGAGTCCGAGGTCGAGGTTGATCTCGCCGTCCACCATGTCGAGTTCGAGACCGAGATCGATATCGAAGCCGAGGCTTATGCCGAGCAGCGAGCTGAAGATGTTGTTGATCGTTTCAGCCGCAAGGTTGACGTAAAGATTAACGTTCTGCGCACTGATGCCGCTGAGAAGCATCATGATGAGATCGGTCGTGGTATCGCTGCTCTCACCCTCTGCCGCGGGCTCTGCCATATTGAGTCCCTGCGCGACGCTGTTTGCGACTTCGTCAGGCTGAATGTTCTCCTCGGGAGTCAGCAGACCGTTGATGATGTCGGACAGATTGAGGTTGCCGATATCGGCAAGCATGTCGTTGACGTAGCCGAAAAGCAACGTGACCAGATTGCTGTTGCTGAGCTTGACGGCGAACAGACCGAGACCTCTCAGGTCGAGGACTAAGTCTCCGCCCGAAATGCCGAGGCTTATGATATCCTTTTCACCGTACCTGAACGCGATCAGCATCTTGGAGTTGAGGACGTTGTCGAGATCGAGGTCCCACTTGAGAGTCAGCGTGGACGAGCTGTTCCAGTCGTCCAGATACAGATCTATCGGCAGATCGAGATACTGTCCCTGCGATATCATTATATTGTTGATGACTTTGGAGAGATCGACGTGGCTGTCGTATGTGGAAAGATCCATTGTCACGTCGATAGACAGGAAGCCGACCGTGTTGACTATCGCGTCTATGAGATCGTCGGTATAGCTTGCAAGATCAGCCTGCACCCTCTCCTTGGTGGTCTGCAGTCTGTCGCGCACATAGCCGACAGTCAGCGGATACTCGGGGGTTCCTATTTCGATCTCCATCCTGAAATTCTGGCTCTGATCTGCTTCTTCGGGAGGCATAAAGTTGCCGCTTGCCTCTATCGTCCAGCCTTGCGTACGCGTGATATCCAGATCGAGCGCAAGATCGATCGCGCCGAGATCGAAGTCTCCGAGATCGACGTTCAGCTTTTCAAGAAGCATTCCGACCGCGCCGAGAGTGAGCGAAGCGTAGATCTTCTCTGCGTTGAGACCGAAGATTATGCTGCCGAAGTCGGACAACGTCGTACCCGCCGCGGTGCCGTCGCTCTCAGCAAACAGCGCGCTCGTGGATACTTCGCCCGACGCGGTGCCGCTCTCCTCGTCAGATCCGAACAGCGACATTATGTCGAATGAGAGATCGAAGTCGTTGAGACCCTGATCTCCGATCTTGATGCCGTCGAACAAGTCGAGCAGAGTCTGAACGAAGTCGAACTCTATGCTCAGCTTGGGCAACGTGATGTTCATTATCTTTATATTGGTAAGGTCAAGAAGGATATGCGGTTTCCATTCTCCCGTACCCGTCGACGTATCCTGCGTATAGAAGCCGTAGACGCCCAGCATTACCTTGCCTGCATCCATGCCCGTCATACCGCCTATGCTTATGTCGTCGAGCGCGGTGATCTCTATCGCAAACATTGAATTTGCGCGCGTATTCCTATCTATAGATATCATTATGGAGAGCTCTACGTTCATATGGAACGGCTGATCGAACTTCCATTCGAGAGGTACGCCGTCAAGCTCTTTGATACCGAGACCCGCGAGGAACTTGCCTATCGCGTAAGTGCCCTCGTTGAACGTGACCTCCGCTCTCGCGTTGAGGTCGACGCCCGAAAGCACAGACCCAAGCAACTCGCCTACGTTGCTCGAATAAGTCGTGAGCGAGAGCTTTTCGTCGATATACTCGGCAAGCGTGGACGCGTCGGAGTTCATGAACTCGTTCTGCGTAAAGCCGAGCATGAAGTTGTGCGCCTTGAGCGACACTTCGATCGGATCGCTCGTCACTTTATTGCCGATTTCGTCAGTGACGTAGGTGCCGTCTTCGTTCTTGTCGGGCACGCCTGCTACCGCCGATATCTCAATGCTCTCAAGTCCTTCGTCGAACAGATTGAGAGCGAGCTTGCCCGTCAGGGCTATCGGCAGATCTATCGGGCTGTCGCCGAGGAACTGGTTGATAGCGTCGAACAGCTTCTGATTGACGTCGATAACGATCTGATCGTTCGTCGCATAGATGGAATCCTGGAATCCGACCACGCTTGCGACCGCCCAGATCAGCTGCTGGATGCTGGGGCTGATATAGACGACGTCTTCGCCCGTCTCCTCGTCCTCTGCAACCGTTATCACGTCGCCTGCCTGAGGAGCGAGATTGAGACCCTTCGCTTCGCCTGCCGCCTTGTACTGATCCCAGTCTGTGCCGAAATACTCGTCGATCGCATCGGTGACCAGACCGACGAGCTTGTCGACGACGCCTTTGAGGTTGATGCCGTCGACCCTGATGTTGTTTGCCTTCCAGTAGTCGGGCATCATGCTGTTGAGCGATACGTAGATCGAACCGTTCCTGTAGTAGATGCCGAGCAACATGGGTACGGAAGTGTTGATGCTTCCGTCACGGTTTATCGGATATATTTCGAGTGCTATGAGATTGTTGTCGTCGACGCTGCCTTCGTAGTTGAGATCGAGGTCGACGTTCGCCTTGATCCTGTAACCGAATTCTGCTTTGAGCACGAGAGTATCCTCGGGCAGTCCGAGATCGGGTGCGAACAGGTTGACGAGTTTTGCGACGTCAAGGCCGTTGCCGTCGCTGTAGATCTGAAGATCAAGATCGAATTGTATGTTGGACAGAGAGAATTCCGTCGTCTCCTTCTGAGCCACGGCATCCTTAACGTCGGTGAAATCAACGGGGTTCTCAGTTCTGATCTCAGCCTTGTCGACTATCCAGCTGAAGAGCTGCCCGTCGACACCGTTGTCGGGATCGTTGTCCTCTGCGGTCAGACTGATATTGGTCAGGACGAGATCGTCAAGCGCTTCGTCGCGCTCGAAGTCTGCGAACATGTACACTTTGAGCTGCGGTATCGTGCTGTTGAGCCAGTTGAACAGCGGCGTCAGATTGAGATTGATGTTGATGCCTGCCGCCTGCAACAGCGCACCGAGGTCGACGAGGTCAAGAAGGTCGCTTATGCCCTGGACAAGCGAGTTGAGCTTGATCTCGAATCTGTACGACTCGTTGATGCGTTTGTCGTCGGCGTTCCTGATCGTCGACGTATAATACGGCGAGTTGAACAACAGGTTGACAAGCACGCCCGCGATGTCTATACCGCCTATCGAATTCTTAAGCGAATCCAGAACTTCTCCGAGATCGAGATCGACAAGGAGATCTCCGAGGAACGCTACGACGTAATCGGGTTTGATGTCGGTGAAATGTATGAGCGGCTGATCCTGTCCGACGTCGACATACATCTCGTTGCCGATGAAGTAGATCGCAAAAGAGGTCTCGCCGAGCATCGTCACTCTGAACATGAATTCGTTCTGACCGCCGACGTCGAAGTTGCCCTGCATGTCTATCTTTGCAGTGCCGGCATCAGTAGTCATCGTGGTCTGCAGATCGAGCGTAGCCGTGGACGAACGGTCGGGCAATGCGCCGAAAACCTTCTGGAGCGAAGCGAGCGCTGCCGGATACTTGCTCTCGTATCTGTACTCTCCGCTTTCGGTATCCTCTGTCCACTTAGCGTAAAGCGTGGTGTCCTGCGTGATGGTCAGCGGGAATCTCGCCGCCGAACCCGTCATACTGCTTCTCGTATACCACGCTACGAACTTCCAGCCCTCTCTGGTCGTGACGGGCGATTCCTGTATCACGCTGCACTGCATATTTGCGATGGGCGTGCCGCCGTTGGTCACGAACTTAACCGTGAAGTTCTCACCGTCTCCCACGACCCACTTGCCGTAGAAGGTCGTATCCTCGGTCAGTATGTAAGGATACTCGACAGCCGTCCTGTACGACGAGTCGAGATACCAGCCCGAGAAAGTATATCCGTCATTCTGCGGCGGAGTCGGCGCAAGTTTCAGTTTGGCTGCCTGCTGGGTCGTTTTCGACCCGAAGTTCACAAGCGTCAGCGTGTACTGAACAAGATACTTGGCATACAGCGTCGTTTCCGATTTGAGCTCCATCGGGAACGTCGCCGGCTGTTGCAGTTCCGCATCGGTGTACCATGCGTCGAACTCGTAGCCTTCTTTAGTCGGCGCGTCGGGTGCGACGTTAAGGTCGGACAGATAGCGAACGGTTTCTTCGCCATCGCCGAGACTGAGCGTTACGGCATAGGTCTCTTCCGTGGGTGTACAGCCGATGACCGCAACGAGCACCAATGCAAGGATAACAACCAGAACCGATGTTACCAGCAATGCTTTTTTTCTCATAACACATTCTCCCATATTTTTTGCACGCATATAAATTTCCCACACGCGTGCTGGATTTCACTTAAAATAATGAAATTGTGTCCTTAAATTTTCCTTAACGTATTTTATATATAATATGCCGTCGAAATATTAAAAAAGGCTTTTATAAACACATTCAGGGGAATTTTTAATGTCCGACAACAAATTATGTTTTACATAAATTTTACACAATTTTTCGCCGTTTTTCGCGCGACGAGACATTTTATGGCTGATTTCTTCCGTCAGCCGCTTTGACAGCACGCAATCGGCACGATTTTCGTTCAAAATGTTTTTTACACGTATTTTTAATGATATTTCACGTAAATAGCGGTATAAAATCCGCGGCTTTTTTACTCGTTTTTTAAGATATCCCGGGGTCGATCTCTTTCAGCGGCAAGAATCCCTGCGCCGCGCATTCCGACCTCGTTTGCACAATGTGAAAACAAAAAAAAGGCGCCGCGAGGTGCCTCTATCTGACTTTCAGCGGTTTGTCTCCGCTCCCTTTTTCTGTTTTACCAGGAACTCGATCTCGACAACGAAACCGTGCGGAACGTTGTTCCTGACGTATATCTTGCCTCCGAGAAAATGGGTGATCTCCTTGACTATCGCGAGACCGAGTCCCGACCCTCCCGTCTTGCTGTTCCTCGACTCGTCACTGCGGTAGAAGCGGTCGAATATCTTCTTGATGTCGGCTTCGTCAACGCCTTTACCGGTGTCTTTTACGGACAGGAATATCTTATTTTCCGATTTCGTCAGATAGACGCCGACTTGCTCTCCTTCAACGGTGTATTTGAGCGCGTTGTCAAGCAGAGCTATGAGTATCTGACGGTATTTATCCTTGTCGATCGCCAGCCAGATGTCGTCGGTTATGCCGTCTTCGAATTCTTTCCCGTCCATTTCGCACATTATCGCAAAAGGCTCGACGATCTCTCTCGTCAGCTGACTTATGTCGGTATTTTCCACGTTCAGTATCGTCTTGTTTGAGTCTGACGAAGAAAGTACGAGCATTTCCTTGATCATGCGCTTGAGCCTCTGCGTCTCTTTGATGGCGTTTACCAAAGCTTCGGATACGTCTTCGACCCTTTTGTCGGGATTGGCGAGCGCCGTGGAAATATTGGTATTTATGATCGCGAGAGGGGTGTTGAATTCGTGCGAGATGTCGGATATGAGCCTTGCGTTCCTGTCAAGCGACTTCTGCAACGGCTTGGTCTGCGATTTGACCGCAAAAATGCCGAGAACGCTCTGTACCGCGAAGGCGAAACATATCATCACCGAGCATATCATCAATATGTTGTTTTTCATCTCGTTCGATGAAGTGAGATCTACGTAGACCCTTACGTATGCCGCCTCTCCGTCGGGCGTAGTCATCGTATGCGTCGCCGCAAGATACTCTTTTCCGCCCATCTCGGAGCGCACAAGACCGTAATAATCCGAAGGAAGCGCATACGCCACCCCCTCGAAATCGTTGTTGCCGTATCCATCGTCGGTCAGCAGGCGCTTGTTGTAATCGTAATATACCACGATGTAATCGGGATAATCTCTCATTATATCGTCTTTCGACTTGACGTTGCTGTCGGCAAGTCTCAGCACGGCTTCTTTCGCGCTGTCGGAATTGAAATTGTAGAAAACGTAGTTCACGCCGACGACCAGTATCATTATGACTACTATTATCATAATGAGAGGGAGCACTACGTCTGTCAGGACGAGAGTTCCTACCTGAGTCGTCAACGTCTTGTCGTTTTTCTTCTTGCCACTCATTGCAATTCTCCGTGCCCTCAGGCAATGGTATCGTAAGATCCGCGCGGCTCCGCCTGTCACCACGGACCGTAGCGACAAAACCGTCGGAAATTTATCGACGAAACGAGGCTGCCCCGCAAAGGGATACAGCCACGTCGTCAGTCTTTATTCTTCAGGGTGTTCGCTCCACATGTAGCCGACGTTTTTGACCGTCTTGAGATGATTGCTTTCGCCGTACTTCGCAAGCAGTTTTCTGAGATTGCTTATGTAAACTTCGGTGACGGTAATGATCGTCTCGCTGTCAAAACCCCATATCCTGTTGAAAAGCTGTTCTTTGGGTATGATGATGTTGCGGTTCCTGATCAGATATTCCAGTATGTCGTACATCTTGCCGGATACTTTGACGTATTTGCCGTTGATCTTGAACATCTTGCCGGCAAAATCGAGTTCAATGTTGTCACAGACGTAATTGGTTTTGAAGTTGTTGTTATGCCTGCGGAGAATAGCCTCCACTCTCGCAAGGAATTCGTCGCGCTCGAACGGCTTGGTCATATAATCGTCCGCCCCGAGTTTGAGCCCTTCGATCTTCTTCTGCACGTCGTCCACCGCCGTGAGTATCAGCAGAGGACAATTGTTGTTCTTCCTCAGCTGTTTGAGCAGCTCGAGCCCGCTCATCTTGGGCAACATAAGATCGAGCACGATCAGATCGTAGCTCTTTGTCCCCGCCATAAAAAATCCTTCTTCCCCGTCGTAAGCGCTGTCGCTTTTCCCCATGACGGAAAGAATGTTCACGATCGCTTCGTTGAGCGCTTCGTTGTCCTCAATTACCAGAAATTTCATATCAAGCCTGCCTCCGTACCGTCTGTATTTCCGCACTTTAAGTATAACACAGTTTTTGAACGTGTACAACAAAAAAACTTGTTTATAGATGTGCGCCGCCCGTTGCCGCGCCCGTATGCACCAAGAAAAAACCCGTTTACGGTCATGCCGCTCGCACAGCCGCAAGGCGCTCTCCGCGCCGCCCTCATTTTTCCCGGCGCAGTAAAAACTCGCTTTCAAAACGCACGAAAACGGACGTTTTCCGCGGCGACGTATAAAGCCGAAACGACGTCTGTTTGACGTTTTATAACCCTTGCGACATTGATAATAATTGATATTACTGTTTTTCTCGTCGGATTTTCGACGATCGGACGCAATTTTAAGACGAACATTTCCCCGTTTTCGTCCGCATTCGGCAACTCGGCGCGCCTGAGAGCCCTTCTAAAAGGTTTATAACCCTTACGACATTGATAATAATTGTTATTACTATATTATTTTCAGATTCTGAAATATATTGACCGCGTTGAATCAAATCCGCTCCGTGTCTTTCCCTCGGATCGACGCTGTCCCGTTCGGCACATTATCGTAACAAAAATTCCGTCAGAAAGATCCCTGTCGACAACATCCTTCTCTTAATCCTTTTTTTGCACCCGCGACAGATAATTCGGACAATAGTCCCGCATCGTTTTCGTTCCGATCTTTTTCTTCTTTAAATTCCCGCATAACATTCCTACGCTCGTTTTTATATCGCATAACTTTCCACGTACCGCAATCGGGACCTGATACAAAATTTTATATTCTATCAATCTGAAAATTAAATTACGTCAGACAGATAACTCCCGAAAAGTAACCTCACCGACGGATCAAGACAAAGTGACCGCCCGCCATTCTATCTTTAACGTTATTCGCAGTATAAAAAACGAGCCTTTAGGCTCGATTATATTCGGTTGAATACCCGAAGTGCATATCGAATCCGACTCAGACGAATTCAACAATGCATTTGCAATAAAAAAAGTAGTGAACCGCCAAACACCGTAAAAGCATCAACACTGTTCTGATAAGAACTGTCACTACTCATTGACAGGATAAACCGTTTAAAAGAATTTGTCAATCCGGTAAACGACGCGTTAACTGATTTTTTTGTCCGCTTTTTTTATTCTTTCAAACAGGCTTGCCACTTCTTTTTCAAGCGACTGTATCTTTTCAACCGAATATTGCTTATATAATGAGGTTTCAGAAAGCATTCTGATTTTCTCTTCATTGTCGGAAATGGCTTTTTTCATATTTTCAATAATCCCATTAAAGCTTTTCAGAAAATTCTTCAGCCTGATTACGTTGCCCTTAACATTTTCTCCGAAGACCGCATAATAACTTACGCCAAGCCTTTCAAAACGGATATACGGTTTACTCTTTAATTGTCTGTCCGGCACGAACATATCGAAACCGATAAAATTGCCGATACAACCGATAGGCGCGGCAAACAGATTTTTTGCGATAACCTCGGCGCAACCCTCTGTTTCGTCAAGGTATTCGCCGATCTTTACGCTTTGCGCATAGCGCGCGTTTTCATAAGTTATTTCGAGTTTTTGTCCGAGCTTTAAGTTTTCGTCTTTCTTCTCCTGCATTTCTTCAGCTTGTTTGCGTTTAATTCCTGCATCGGTCTGCATTACTATTCTCGCGAGCCTCAATTCATTCAACTTTTCTGCGTATTCTTTCATAAGAGGCTCATCCAAAGCAAGCGCTTTGACCTGAGCGTAGCTCAGCTCCTGATTTTCAAGATCTTCCATCGTTCTGTCTTTCTGCGCTCCGCTGAGAAATTGGGCAATAAACTTTTGCTTGTTTTCCAGTATCTGCCAGGAATACGCGTCAAAGCTACCTTTGACAACGTATCTGAAAATCAGAATTTCATCGTTTTCATTGCCGCGTCTGATTATTCTGCCCTCTCTCTGAACCATATCGGCAGGCCTCCACGGTATGTCGAGGTGATGCAACGCTTTGAGTTTGCGCTGCACGTTGGCACCTATACCCAGCTTGACGGTAGACCCTATGAGGATCCTGATCTTCCCGCTGTTTATACTGTTGAAAAGACTAATTCGCGCTTCTTCGTTTTCACACGAATGCACAAACGCTATCTCTCTGCCGGGAATGCCTTTTTCTCCGAGTCTGACCTTTAATTCGGCATATAAATTAAAGACTTTATTCAATGGCGTAGCAATGTCGCAAAAAACTATCTGACACCCTGACGGATAATTTTTATATATCTCGTAAACCTTATTTACGCACGCGTATATCTTATTGTGTATATCGTACGGCTGCGGTATCCCCACAAGAGTAGTACTCAGTGCCGCTTTTCTTCCGTCCGTAGTGATTTTAAGCATATTGTCTTTTTCTTTCATCACCTGTTTCGCACGGATCTTCTCAGTTCTTTCATAAAGCCCTTGCATATACAAACTCAGTTCTTTTCCCTTTTCGACAACTTCGTCACAATAGATGCGTTTTTCAGGCAGATCTTTTCCGTTCGCTGCATGGAAAACGGCAACTTCCGCAAAAAGTCGCGACAGTTCCGGCAGATTAACAAATTTCGAGAACCTGCTGACCAGCCTGAAAGCAGAAGTGTCAACGTCTATTTCACATACTTTTTCTAACCTTGCAAAAGTCTTGACCCAATTGTCGAACTGAATGAGATTCATCTTTTCAAGAGTTCTGCTTTGCAGATAAACCTGCATATTGTATGTATCCGATATAGAATTGCAAAGAGGAGTCCCGGTTGCCAGCACCGCACCCCTTCCCCCGTTCATCTCCTGTACGCATCTGACCTTCAACAACATGTCAAGGCATTTTTCCGATCCTTTCAGATTGACTCCGCGAACGTTTCTCATACAGGTCTTTATCGGGATGTTTTTGTAGTTATGCGCTTCGTCGAGAAAAATGGTGTTTATTCCGAGTTCTTCAAAGGTTACCCCGCTCAGAGCGAAAGGCGTTATCGCAGATATGAAATCGTTGATGCTTCCGGCGATCTGCTTTTGCCGACTCGCAAGAGCTTTGGCGTTCGGCGTGCAGGATATTTTCGGATCGCATATCGCGGCTTCCAGTTTGGCTATTTCGTGTTTCATTTTCTCAGTCAGATATTTTGCAGATAAAGGGATCAACCCGAAACAACTGTAAGCAATTATTATTCCGTCAAAATCTCCGTCTCTGATGAGCCTCAGCACCTTTTGTCTTTTCTCCACGCCGAACGAATCCGGCGAAACTACGAGTATATTCGCTTCGGGGTATAGTTTTTTAAACATAACTTCCCATTGCCCCACTATATTGTTGGGTACGACAAACAGGTTTTTTTCAGACATGCCCATCTGCCTCATACACATGGCCGCAGCGATCATAACGTATGTTTTACCTGCCCCGACGTCGAAGGCAAGTAATGTGTTGGGCGTGGAAATTATCTTCTGCACGGCATTTTTCTGGTAATCGTACAATCGGATCTGCGTTGTCATATCCTTAAACTTCAATTTGCTCCCGTCGTACTTTTGCCCGCCCCTTTCTCCGAAAAGATCGTTATACGCCTCTTCTATCTCATAGCGGCGATCCTCGTCCTGCCATACCCAGTCCTGAAAAGCCTGCATTATCTTCTTTTGTTTTTCGATTGCCGCAAGCGTAATGCTCTCGCAATACTTCCCTCCCGAATAAACTTTTATTTCCCTTAGGTTGAGGGTGGCTTCAAGTATTCTCATAGCGTTGAAATACGGCAATCCGTATACATAATTTACTTCTTCGGAATTCAGATGGCAAAGCGAACAGCTCCAATGCCCGGTAATCGGCTCGTAATATATCAGGTTGTCAGGTCTCGACAACTTAAAAACTTCCCTCAAAAAATCTTTTACTATATCGAGCGATATCCACGGCACGCCTAAATATACGTTTATGTCCCGATAACCGATGCGGTGCTCGACCGTTCCCGACACCTGAATCGAGCGCTTTTCTTTTTGCGTTTTCAATTCAAGGGCATTCCTGTAAATTTTCATCCACCTGTCTAACGTGAATTCTGCCAGATCTCTTTCCGAAAGATAGTCGGCAAGCTCTTTTTCGAACGGCATTTCAACGTTATTGTCATCGGATTTGCCCCCTTCCGCAATACTTCTCAACGTAAAATCTTCAGCGTTGAACACTGAGTAATCCCGAGCGAGCAACTCTTGCACAATTTGCTTTTTCAGGGCATTTTGAGGTAATACGATCAGTTTTTTGATAATTTCGTCTTTCGGCTTCGTTCTCATTGCAGGAAAGCGGTTTTTAAGCAAAATATTCTGCAGTTCGATTTTCCAAAGCACAGACAATTGTTGTTTAATCTCCGCTTTTTTGTTCCCCGTCGCTGCGCGTATTACTTTTATCCCGTCCTTTTCAACGCACCATATCCCCCAATCCGACGGCATTTTTGCTATTGCTTCTTTGACGTGAGTTGCCCCGACGACAAGTGTGTTTTCATCAAAAAAAGCGACGTATGCGTCGATCTGCCTTTTAATTCTGGCAAAATTGTCGCTGTCGCTTTTGATTTCAAATCCGCACAGTTTGTCGGTGACAAGCATTACGTCACATATCGACGAACCTATGCTCTTTTCCTGAAAAATTCTGTAAGTCTTGTTTGTTGCCGAAAGATATTCTATGAGTATCCTTCTTATCTCTTTATCGGTCATAAAGTCGCTATCCTTTCCACATCAAAAATTATAGCGCTTGTTATGTACCGATTATGGGAATCGAAGTATGCGAATAAGCATAATCTACGCTTTCGATCATACTATCCACATTGTCTCTTTTCTATTGTTTCAACGCAACTTTTCGTCGCTCTAAATAATACCTGTTTTACTTATTATATCTGTTATTTCTTCTAATGCCTTGCTATACAAATCCATTCTTCTAAGTGCCGCAGGGTGGTAAGTCCACAAGACTACCACATCTTTTCTCTCCAGCAACTTGTTTATCCTTATCTTCAAATCGTCGTTTTGAACGACACAAGTGTTTTTATTAGGATAATTCTCAAACAATTTGCTGACTTTGAGTGATTTTCTTGACAACTCTTTTTCGGACATATTCTGATGCTCAGAATCGGTGATCCCCAAGGCAACGTCAATAGATAAAGCATAAGTCGGTCCGACAGCGAAAATAACGACGTCGGGATTTGCTATTTTTATTTCCCTCTGCAAGAGAGAATAGTTTTCATTATCATATTCATACTTTGCAGAAAGATATACTTCGTCCATATATGTTAAAGACCATTCTGTTTCCGTTTTGCCCTCTGATCGGACAAAATGAACCTTGTCAACGTCATCCCAACACAACGATGCGTCGTTCAGCTTTTTTATGTATCTGAAAAAATCCCAGAATGCAGACGAATTGTACTCATTATCTTTATCAGGCTGTTTTAATCTTTGTTGAACGTTAAGATAATCGTTTGCCCAATTCTGCATTCTTTTAGCCGGCCAATGTTCTTCTTTGTTATCTACATCCTTAAAGAGAATACCCGGCTCTATTCCTTTCCACTGCCTGCTCCAACTCCCCAGTTTCCGCGCAGCCTGCCCGATTATCATGATTTTCTTCTTGTTACTTCCGATATATTCGTCCGTCAACCCCATGCAAAAAGGACATGAGATTTCTGTGTCTATCCCTTTTGTCGCACTGTTTTCTTCTCCGTCTCCGCTGTGTTTGCCGTCGTCGGTAGGTTCTGTGATATAGGGAATCATTACTTTCTCATACCAGGCTTGCTGCGCTTTTAAAAGCAGATTGTTTTTGTCTTTTTCATTATTTCCGCTCATGATTTTTTCTCCTTAATCCTTGCGTTAACAACGCTGTTTACTTTTCTTCTCGGCAGCCGTATTTCTTTGCGGCATAATTGAGGCCGTCTACCACCTCTTGTCTCAACGATGCGGGCGAAATCACCTCTACGTAACACGCATACTGCATCGCCCAATACAGCATCGCCTTTTTGGACGCCTTGAACGTCGCGGTTATCTTGCCGTCGTCGCATTTGCAAAACCGCACGTCGAAGCCGAACCAATCCACAATCTGATCTGCCATCCGTTCTTCGCACGATACGGTGACCGTCTCGGGTCTGTCTGAAAACATATAAGGCATACTTGCGGATATTTCCCTGTAATCGATACCGTTCTCGTAGCCTTTCACCTTTCTCAGATCGGTCAGAGGCTCGTCGGTGATCTCGATATCCGTTATCCTGTCCAGCCTGTAAAAATTGATATTCTTCCACTTTTCCTGCCGCGCCATAAGAAAATAATGCTGATTGTGCAGTATCAGTTGGTATGGACTGACCTTATGGAAAGAACTTATGTGCAGCTTTTTATCTATGCCGTACTTGTTGTAATTGAAGGATATCACCTTGCCGCTTTCGATCGCGCAGTCAATGACGTCAATATTGTAAAACAGCGACATATTGTCCGACTTGTTCCAGTCGTTTACCGTATACACGTTTTTAACGTGCGACCGAAAATAGACATTCGACTGCGCGCAGAGTTTTTCTATCAGTTCTTTTGAGTGTTTCGCGTTTATATGCCGACTCGACAATACGCCGTCTATTAAAAGGCGCAGTTCCGGGTCCTCGAAATCACGCTCGGCAAGATAACATCCGTTTCTCGTGTTTTCTATCTCATAGCCCGCCTCTCTCAGAAGAGAGATGTTGCGTCCTATTGCTTTTCTCTCTATCTCAATACCGTAACCGTCGGCAAGCAGCTTTGCGATATCTTCCTGTTTCAACGGATGATCGACATCGCTCTTGTCTTTAAGAATTTGTAAGATCCTCAACAGCGCAAGTTTTTTACTCTCCACCATAAGCCACCTCTTTTTGCCAGGCAGTAACCCACCGGCGTTTTTTCTACTAAAAGCATACGCTTTGTCGTGCGACATTTTTGGTACACGATAAGTTTAGCACAAGATTTCAGTATCTGCAATGGGCAAAATCGTCTTCAAGCGCAAGCCTGCCGAAAATCATTGCGGTAAGTATAGCCGCTCCCGTTGCTCCGTCAAATTGCGATCGCGGGTAAAAACGTCTTGCAAAATAATCTGTTGAATAGTCTTCTATCTTGTCTCCGTATACACTTTTTGCAATGCTCAGGTTGTCGAGAATCCTGTTGTCAACGCGTTCGGCACTACGCTCCGTTATCGCATTTAATAAAAATATATCCTCGGGTTTATGCACTACGATAATGCTTGTGCTTATGAATTTCAACAGCTTTGCAGTATTGTCGGTATCGTCATACATCACCGGTTTTCTCTCTGTACGGCACGACTTTTCCGATCCCGCAACGCTGTATGTACGGACGCATATTTTATCTGTGATCCGTACTCGGTCCTTTATATCTTTATCGGCAATCTCCCACCCTTCGAATCTGACCGCGCCTATCTCAACCTGCCCGTCGTTATTAGGTTCCCACGCGATCGCTACGAATGTTTTTCTTTCTATCAATTCCGTTAAATGCATTCTCACTCCTTAAAAAGGCAAAATGTTTTCGTTTATTTCATTAACAAGCTTTACCACGTTTTCCTGACTCAGTACGGACCGAAACTCCTCCGGACAAAAGAAAACCGTCTGACCGTAATAGTTTTCCAGTATTTTCAGCGCAGCTTCTATATCCAGACTTTTCCCTGCCGCCTCAACCAGCCCGCTGACAAACAAAGGATAGTTGTCTGCGCAGAATTTCATTTCTTCCGCTCTGTCGGCGAGTTTTGCCGTTATTGCGAACTTGAAATATTCTGTAAGCGCCCGCTGTTCTTCATCGTCTTTGTTTTCTCCTTCGATATAAAAACCACCGTTTGCCAAGAGCAAAAGTCGGCAATCTTTTTTTGCGTTTATAAACACGGGCCCGATATTTCTCATATAATCAAAAATGTCCGGCAGTATCATCTCTTCAGGCGATTCCGCTTTTTTTATTATACCTTCCAATATCCCTTTGAGAGTATCTGTCGGCATCGTATCTTCGCCGTAGAAAAACTTCCTTATACGGCCGTTTTTCTTGATATAGTTTCCGATCAGCCCTTTGCTTATATCGTGATGGTATACGGGAGCGGATTTGTGCTCGATAAGGAGCCTTTCTGTCATTATGTCCAGCTCCTGATTATCATATATCAGTTTGTAAGAAATGTCGTCCGACAATTCTATACATACATTTACGGCGTTATTCTTATAGTAATCGTCGATACAATATTCATCGTCAACAACAAGTTGAAATACTTTCTCGTAAATCGTTCTCTCTTTTTCGTTTTGATAAAATATAAAATTTATGCCGTCCGACATCGTCTTATCAATGATTGTGCCGTTGATCACCGCTGTTACTTTTTTGATCTTCATTTTTGTTTATTCTCCTGTAATGCTTGCGTTTACCGTCCGCCGTCGGCAGCAACGTAAAATTTCCCGTTTTTTGCAATAAGTTTATGAAACAACAGATCGTCCAGAATTTTACACGCCTCGCCAAAACCGCTTTCGGTAATTCTCTGCACGTCTGCAAGCGTCGTCTCTCCTTTTCTCGCTTCTTGTAAAACCAGTTCATAGCGATCGTCAAAATAACACGTGCCGTTCGCGCGTCTGACGTCGGCAAGCGTTCTCACGTCGACAAACCTCACCCCAAGCGCCCTTTCGCAAAATCCTATGTCATCGCATATTATGTGCGATCTCCCGATAAAGCGTAAAAATTCTTGCCTGACTTCTGCCTGCGGCGGATATTTTTCAAGCTCTTTATTGCTGACCCCGAGAAACTTCTCGATAAACTTTTCAAGCGCTCTTATCGGTTTGCAAGGTTTATCAAAAATTTCGGCATGCAGATCCGACCCGAACAAAACCGCTTCAAATCTGATCAAAGACGGCTTTTCGCTATCCGTGTCCGATTGCGTCAACTTTATATATGCGTATCTGTCCATATTTTTCATTTCCTTTTGCGCGCAACGGCGCCCTGCGTTTGACCGCTTCCGGACGCGTTGCCTGTCTTTGTAAAATCGTTTAATTTTGCTTGAGAACGCTATAATTCAGCTTGCTTATACTCGCGCATTTTTCTGCATATTCGGAAAAATAATACGACTCCGAAGCCGTGCCGACGATCTTCACTGTATCCCCGGGCATGATGAGCTCGTACGACGAACTGACGGTAGTGCTTTTATTCCCGTTCACGTCGTAAACTACGCATTCAAACCTGACCTTGATCGGATCGTTTGACTTGTTTTTCACCTCTACGGACACGCCCGGTTTCATCCCGTAACCGCCGAGATACCCGACAAGTTTCGGCTCGCTGACTTCTTCCATCGCGCTTTCTACGCACGCCTTGGAGTTTGACACGACGTAAACGACCACACACAAAAAAATCAGAATGCCTATCGCGATCAATATCTTTCTCACGGTTTGCGCTCTCTTATATGCCGCCGCGAGTTCCTGTTTCTGTTGTTCGGACAATACTCCCTCGTTGCCCTCTTTCCGATCATTTTCTTCTTTGATTTCCTGCATAATATTCCTCCGTTTGTTTTTTATATCGTAGAACTTTCCACGTACCACGAACGGGACTTCACGCAAAAATCCCTTTGTTTTTTACACAACAGTAAACTCCCCGCCGCGCCGACCTCCCGTTGCGTGCAAGCGCACGCAACGGTCGCAACAAGCTCTTCAGCTCCACCACGCATAAAAAAAACGAGCCTTTCGGCTCGCTTATGCGTGGTGCGAACTAATATCTGTTGCAATACAACGAGGAGAGTTTTCGCCATACGGCGAAAGCCCTCACCTTATATTCATTACCTCTGACATTGTCTTTTCCGTTCGGGCGACCTCCTGTTGCGTGCGATTCTGCACGCAACGGTCGCAACAAGCTCCTCAGCTCCGCCACGCATAAAAAAACGAGCCTTTCGGCTCGCTTCTTATGCATGGTGGAGAACCCGAAAAGTAAATCGAATCATTTTTATTTATCTTTATCGATAAAATTCAGATTGATTACCAAACAAATCATCTATCGTATTTTACAATCCTTGCACAACTTCCGTATCGAGTTGTTTTTTTCTTTCTTTCCAGTCAGGCATATGCACGGTCAGAAAATTGTAAAAATTAGCGCTGTGATTGGGATATAATAAATGCGTCATCTCGTGCAATATTACGTATTGAATACACAACACGTCCGCTTTCAGCAAATATTCGTTCAGCGTTATTTTATTAAGATGCCTGGTACAACTGCCCCAAAGCGTTTTCATCTTTTTAATAACGATTCCGGGCTTGCATATTCCGTATTTTTTGAAGATCGAATTGAACAGCAAATCAACCTGAGCAGAATAAACGTTCAAGGCCTGTTGTCTCCACCACGCGCCGAAAAGCTTGCTTAAAGAATCTTCGTCCTTATCGTCCTTCATGTAAACGAATATCTTTTTTTCATCCTGTTCGACGGCGTTTCTATCCGCTTTGACCTTTATTATACGCATATCTTTTCCTAGCATCTGCGTGGAAGATCCGCTTCTGAGCTCAGGCAAATTGTTATGTCCGTCGGTCGAACGGTAAACTTCGAGTTTTTCTACAATCCAATCCTTTCGGCTGCTTAAAAAATATTCAACCCAGTCGTCTTTTACAGCAAGCGGCACCGAGAGTTTAACAGTCAGATCCCTGTAAACCCTCAGATGCACGTTTTTAATATCTTTTCTTATTACGCAAACTTTCACGTTGCCGTACGGCGACCGCGTCTGCAAAACAAATTCATCCATCAGAATCTCGCTACCGCAACTTTCATTATTTCATCGATGATGAGATCTATCAGATCGACGTTGTTTTTATCGATCGTAATTCCTATACTGTCGAACATATCGAAAAGTACGTCGTCAAGCGCCCTGCGTATATCTTTATGAGCCATAACGTTCTGCTTCCAGTCCCTTTTTGTATGACGGATAACGACTTCTTTGATTTTCACCGCATAAGACGCTATGATCTCCTCGATACACTCAGGCACGTCGATGTTTTTGTTTCTCAACGTAATCACTACGCAGCCGTAAAAGGCTTTGCTGTCTCCGTCTGCGGCAATACTCGAAGGATATTGACTGCGCGATATGCCCTGACGGAAATCCTCTGCAAGAATTTCCATTTGCTGATAATATTTATCCGCATCGCGGGACAAGTCGTATTCTTCAATCGTCCTTTTAATTTTAGCGGAAAACTCCTCGAATTTGAGCGGATCGTCGTATCGTATCTGCTTTAGGCTTGACTCTATTCTCGTCTTTATCGCGTCAGCTCTTGCCTCGTTAGAGTCCATGCCCCTCAGAAGCTCCGCCATTGATTTTTTATCGCCGATAGAAACGGGACTTACGATCTGCAAAACTTCAGACGAATTGACAAAAGTATCGATAAGGTTTTTGATACCCTTCTCGTATTTTGAAAATTCTACGGAATCGTCGTTGCGCTGCATAACGCTGTCCTTGAGCTTTCTGAAAAACAGATATTCTTGCCTATACGTTTCGATTCCGTCATGCCCCACAGCGACATACAGTGCTCTGTCAGAAATCGCAAGGTTGAGAAGCTGCGCAAATCTCCTGAGCTTTTCGTAAAACTCTTTTCTCTTTGTTTCGTCCTTAAGCGCGTTTTGCCATAATCCAGCAGGGGTACCCTTGTCGTATTCGGGGAACATATCTCTGAGTTCCGCATAAGCCTTTTTAAGCTTTTCTTTTTCGTCCTCGGTACCGTAAACCATGCCTTTGATATCATCTTTGTCAAAATTGCGCATCCCGGACTCTGCATCCGAATACAAGTCTATTGCCTTATTGAGCTTTGTGAAAATACCCCTGTAATCTATTATAAGCCCGAAATCCTTACCTTCGTGCACTCTGTTGACGCGGGCGATAGCCTGCAAAAGATTGTGTTCTTTCATAGACTTGTCGACGTAGAGAACGCCTGCAACGGGTGCGTCGAAGCCCGTCAGAAGCATATCCTTAACGATCAATATATTCACGTCGTCATTGTCGGGATCTTTGAACTGACCGCAGACCGTTTCGTAATACTTATCGTCTTTTATACCGAAAAGCGGTTTCACAACTGCGTTGCGGTATTCGTTTATCGTTGCAATATCCGCATCGCTTACGACTGCCTCTCCGTCCTCGTCCGACTTTGCGCCGAAAGTTATTACGACCCTGGGATGCACTCCCATAACCTCGTTTTTCTTCATGATGTTATAAACCTGTACCGCCGCCGCACGCGAAGAACAGACAACCATCGCCTTGAGCTTCTTTGGAATACAATAGTTGACAAAGTGATCGCAGATATCGAATGCCATCACGTTAAGGCGGCTTTTGGAGTTTGCTATGCTTTCAAATCTACTGAACTTGTGCGACAGTTCTTCTTTGACGTTTGAAGGAAGTCCCTCTGTCAGAGAGTCAAAATAAACGTCTATCCTATCGCTCGGCGGATCGGTAACTATCTTTCTGCCTTCGTATACAAGCGGAACTGTAATGCCGTCTTGTATGGATTCGTCCATAGTGTAGTTATGTATCGGATCGCCGAACTTCTGATACGTATTCTTCTTTTTATTTGCGATAAGCGGCGTACCCGTAAACGCTATCAGCGTAGCTTTGGGCAAAACGTCTCTCATATAGTTGAACATGCCGCCGTATTCGCTGCGGTGCGCCTCGTCGATGAGGACGTAAAACTTTTCACTGTCAGGCTCAAGATACTTATATCTGCAAACCGCAGCAAACTTATTGATAAGCGTCGTTATAACCACGTTGCTCTTGTCCCTGAGCAAGGTTTTAAGTCCCTTGCCCGTAGCGGCTCTTACGGGGTTCATCGCGGTGTTTGCAAAATTGTCTTTTATCTGCTTGTCGAGGTTTTTTCTGTCTGTAATTATAATAAACCTCGGATTTTCCGCCGCTTTTTCGATCTGTATCTTCTTGACGAGCATGACCATGGTAAGCGACTTGCCGCTGCCCTGAGTATGCCATATAACGCCGCCTTGGCTGTCCGAATTGTCCTCACCGTTTATTCTCGCCATCGTCTTGTTTACGGCAAAAAACTGCTGATGACGGCAGACTTTTTTAATATTATTGTCAAAGAGGATAAAGAACTTTATTATGTCAAGCAACCTCTTCTTGTCAAGAAGCGAAACGCAAGCCTTGTCCTGTTCCGTAATCTGCCCGTCGGGGGAACATTTTTCACAAATTTCTTTTTGCCAGTCAACGCTGTCTTTGTCCTCTCTCCACTCCACGAAATACTCTGCCGTTGTGCCGGACGTACCGTACAACACCTTCTCAGGCTTTACGGCAAGCACAAGTTGAGAATACTTGAACAGCTGAGGTATATATTCGGGAGTCATGTTCCTGACATTCTGCAAAACGCCTTCCATAATGTCTATGCTCGATTTTTTGCACTCGACGACGACAACGGGAATACCGTTGCACATAATAACTATGTCAGGGCGGGCATACTGTCCGTTTGCCCTTTCAACGCTGAATTCTTCAGTCACCTGCCAGATGTTGTTATCGGGGTGCTCAAAGTCTATGTACTTTATATCGAATGACTTTTTGACGGGATCATGCTTGTCCACAACTATCTTTTCTTCTACGCTGATGCCGAGCGTGAGCAGATTGTAGACCTCTTTGCTTGCCAGCGCAAGCCCCTGCAAAAGCGAAACGTCAAGTTCCTTGATCGCCCTTTCGATCCCTTCGTCTGAAAACGGTCTTTCAAAGCCCATGTAGGTATAATGCTGACTGCGCATGAATTTTACAAGCTCGTCTTTGAACAGCACGTTGTTAAGCGTACCCCTCTTGAGTTCCGCCTCGCTCCTGCTGACGTATTCATACCCCATCTTTTCAAGAAATCTTATCATCCTTTCCTGACATTCGGGGCGTTCATTGAAAATTCTGTGATCTAACATGATTGCTCCTTATTCCACTTTCGTTATGTGTCTGTTTTTCTTGTCATTCCAACTACTGGGATGTGTAGATTTCAGAAAAGTTATATCTTCATTACGATTTTCTTTTTGTATTTCACTTTTTATTTCATTTTTAACTTGATCTTTATATGTGTATGTACAACAATTAATCACAACCCTCGGTTTATGAGAAAATAATCTATCTGTAAAATCTTGCCTAACATTTACTTGTTTCCACATTCCAGAAAAAATGTTATTCCTATATTTATCAGTATCTTCTCCCAAACTACATTGATATTGAATTGGATTAATAAAAACTATTCTATATCTTAAATGAACCAACTCACATTGATTATTTGCAATTGCAGCTTCTAACATCTCTTCAAAATAAAATCTAAAATTACCACATGTCGCTCCCATCGCCGGACCAATTGCATGTTTATTATCGAATTCTTTTTGATGAGGACTTTCCAAAATAATGGCCATAACAGGTATATGCTTCATCTTACTTATAATCTTGCTGTTATTTGCCCTGTTATCTTTGACTGTAAAGTCAAAACAAGGGCAAAATTCCACAACTTTACCTTTAACAACTTTAATTATAGCAATATACTGATCAGGGCAAGCCATAGCGTTATCATTACAATCTTTTGCTAAATTCGATAAGACTATATCGTCAAAGCGACAAATATTCGTATGATTAATTTGATTATATGTACTAATAGCTATTGTTTCAAATTCAGAAATCCCAACACCTGTTTCCATTATCGGCGATTTTTTGCACATAATTTACCCCCTTTATTCTGTTGTTTGCAAAGCAAACAATCTATCTTTAATCAACATGTAAGCATACCCCTGAACCATACCTTCAAGATAGTCATAGTTTATCTTGACTTTGCCGCACTTTATCTCTTTGTCAACAAACTTCTTTACCGCCTCTTTTTCAGGCTTGGATAAAATCAGCCTTGTATCGATATAGCGGTGTATCTTTTGTATCAAGTCCATCGATTTTCCTCTTTTTCAAATTGATATCGGCACATCGAACATAACGTCTTGTAATTAAGAAGCCCGAAAAATTCGCTTTTCATTATTACCTCTTTTTCCGTTAATTGCCTATATAAATCATCATATTTACTTTTAAAACACGGTCCGATTGTAATTAAAAGACTTTGTATAACTTCATCAGGAATATCAACAAATATTTTATCATATTCATATTCTTGTGGCAATTCTATCTTTATTCTGGTTTCTTTCTCATAACTCCAAGCACTATTTTTTACATACCCTGTCATTTCAGGACGTTTATCAATATTATTCAAATCAACATCTTTATTTAATGCCAACCTATCTCCATCATGCCACAACCGTAATGTTTCTTTCTTTTGAGCATAGACAATATCAGTTAAAGTTACTTTTATATTTTCAATCAATTCGCCCTTTCTTCCGTCCCATAGATAAATTGAATGAATGTTCTTTATCCAGTTAAGCATTTGTTTTTTAGGAATAGCAATCCTTACCGCATCCTGAGCAGGCAGACCATACAGTCCCCACATAGCCATGTTTTCAGAAGATCCATAAGCAAAACTTCCTATATATGTTTTACGCCATATTTCCTTCGTGCCTTTGACCAGAGTTTCATGGTGATCGTTTAATGAACGTGCGGTTCCTCTTGTCAACAAAAAAGATTTACTATTATATATTTTTACAAGGCTATCCCAAGATGTATAATGATAATAAAATTTATGCCTTTGGCCGTTTGTTTCAAGATATTCTATTAAATCTACGGCAGAAGTTACCTCTTTTTTCATTTCACACCCTCACAATGCCCGTCAAAAGATATTGTTGCAATGCCTTGCGTTGCTTGATAATTTTGTCTAGTTTTTTAGTGTTATATAAAATAAAGTTATCAATTTGTTCAAAAAACAATGCGATTTTTTCTTGCTCACAAGATGTGGGGACTGTAGTTTCAACGTTTTGTACAACATTAATATAATGTCGTACATGTCCAAGATTATCTATATTTGAATTAGCTAATCTTTCATAACAAAATCTCAAATTATTATCGCTTTTAGCCGTTAATATCTTCAATGATGAAGATTTTACCATAAAACTAAAATCTACATATTTACAATCAAGCGTAAAATCATCAAAAATTATACATGGCTTATTATATGTTTTTGTTTCATGCGAGTATCCCAAAATAAAGCTCTTATTTGCCGTTAAGACTGGTGTATTATAGGAATCATCATATTCCTCATTTGAAACAATATATTCATCTGGTCTCTCATAATCAAATATATCTGAAAACCTACATTTATTCCAAGGCTCGGTAAAACCTGCAAAACGGATTTCAGGGTATAGACTGCCTTTTTTAGGGAACATTTTGCTCAAATAATATTTTTTCAAGTTCTGATACGATTTTATCAGCTTCTCCTGCAAATCAATCGCCTTATCCCATTGCATCAATATCTCTGCTATACGGGATTGTTCTTTGATTGTTGGCAAATTAATATGAACTTTACCTAACAATGTACCATTTGTTAAAGCTCTCGTAGTAATTGAACTATTTTTTATAATTTCA
>CASDWJ010000030.1 GCA_949284695.1 uncultured Christensenella sp.
ATGTCTCTGTCCTTGGGAGCGGCGCTGTTCATCAGTTTGCCGTCGATATACAGCTCCCCGTAAGATATCTCCTCGAGTCCGGCTATCATTCTCAGCGTCGTGGACTTGCCGCATCCCGACGGGCCGACGAAGACGATGAACTCCTTGTCCTTGATGTCGATGGAAAAATCGTGTACGGCGTGAACGCCGCCGTCGTATACTTTATTTACGTTTACAAGTTGAACAGTTGCCATATCAATTTACCGCCTTATCTACAGTTTCTCTGTTGCCCATCGAGGGGATCGCGCCGTAACCGGTCGTGGTGTACGCGCCGCATTTGCAGGCAAAATCGAGTATTTTGCCATAATCGATCGCATTATCGAGCAGATTTTCGGGTTTCGCGCCCGCCTTGAAAAGTCCTGCGATCAGCGCGCCGAAGAACGAGTCTCCCGCGCCCGTGGTGTCCACGGCTTTTACCTTATATCCCGTGCACTCAAACCTGCGCCCGTCGGCGAGTATCACTTCTGCGCCCTTGCTCCCGTCGGTTACTGCAAGCACCTTGAGACGACTGCCGAAAAGCGCTTTTTCGCAGTCGGAAGCGTCTCCGACGATAAATCCGAGCTCGTCCTTGCCCACCTTGATAACGTCGGCGTATTGCGCGAACTCCTTGACGACCTTTCTCAGTTCCTCTGGATCTTTCCAGAGATTAAACCTGAGATTGGGGTCGAAGCAGATCAGCGCGCCTGCTCTGACAGCCTTTTCTATCAGATATCTGTGAGTATCCCTCGCGGTATCCGTAGCGAGCGCCACGCTGCCGAACTCGAGCACGTCGCCTTCTGAAAATTCAACGTCCGCAAAGTCGGATGGCTCTATGTAAAGATCGGCGGTCATAGTGCGGTAAAAACTGAAATCTCTCTCCCCGTTCTCGCGTATGCTCACGAACGCAAGCGAAGTGTTGAGATCTGCGCTTCTTCCGATACGGGATACGTCGACGCCCTCGCTCTCGAGAGTTGATACGAGAAAATCGCCGAACCCGTCCGCTCCCACCTTGGTCAGATAGACGGCGTCGCACCCTAATTTTTCAGCCTGAACGCACACGTTGGCGGGAGCGCCGCCCGCTTTTTTCACAAACCTGTCGGTTTCTTTAAGCGAGCCGTTGCCCTCGGACTGAAAATCTATCAGCAATTCTCCGATACAATAAATTTTACTCATAGAACTTTATACCTCCGAATTTTACGTTTACGCCGTTGGAGTAGAACGCGAAATAGTTGTCTTCCATATTCACAAAACGGGCGGTCACGGCGACGGTGTCGTCGAGATAAACCGTCAGCACTTCTCCGTCGATCAGCACGTCGACCGAATACGTTTTGCCTTGCATATACACGAAATCCACGTTGGCAAGCGGATCGCCGTAGCGGACTATGCTTGACACGTCGTTGTAGCACGTCAGCTTGTTGTTGGCGGGATCGAAAGCCACGACGGCTTCGCCGAGCCTGTTATTGAGACCCTTTTTGAGACCGAAAGTCAACCCGAAATTGCCGTCGTAACCGTTCACGGTAACGTCGAAGCTCATTCTTGCGACGCCCTCGGGGATCTCAAAAACCGCCCTTGAAGCGAATCCCGACCCGTCAAACGCCACGTCGCCTGCCTCGCCGCCGTCCGCGAACGCGTATTCTTTCTCTGAGTTCACGGCTTCTTCCACGCCCGACACAAGCACGGCGCAAAGCTCTCCGTTCGATTTCTGCAATATCTGATGAGTGACGAGATTGCCGCCCCAGTCGAACTCGCCGACCGCGCCGCCGGTCAGCGTCGCGCACCAGGCGAACGCATACAGATCGTCGCCCGCCTTTTCA
>CASDWJ010000031.1 GCA_949284695.1 uncultured Christensenella sp.
ACGCACGTACCCGCAAAGGACCGAAGAAGACGGTCAGCCGCAGCAAGAAGAAGTAAGGAGGTAAAGAAAAATGGCAGTTGCTAAAAAGGCCGCTACTAAGAAGCGCGCCGTCAACAAGCGTCGTGTAGAAAAGGGCGCAGCACATATTCACGCTTCCTTCAACAACACGATCGTTACCATCACGGACCTTCAGGGAAACGCTATTTCCTGGTCCAGCAGTGGCAAACTCAATTTGAGAGGCTCCAAGAAGTCCACCGCGTTCGCAGCGCAGATGGTCAGCGAGGATGCCGCTAAAGTCGCTTACGAGAGCGGTCTCAGAAGCGTAGAAGTCTACGTCAAAGGTCCGGGTACGGGCAGAGAATCCGCAATCAGAGCGCTCCAGGTTGCAGGTCTGGAAGTTACGATGATCAAAGACGTTTCTCCCATTCCTCACAACGGTTGCCGTCCGCCCAAGCGCAGAAGGCTGTAATCAGGAGGTACGAATAACATGGCTAAATATACAGGACCCGATTGTCGTCAGTGCAGACGCGAGGGTGTAAAGTTGTTCCTCAAGGGCGCGAAGTGCGTGTCCGAGAAGTGCCCGCTCGCCAAGCGTCCCACCGCTCCCGGTCAGCACGGCACAGCAAGAAAGAAGGCTTCCGGCTATTCTATCCAGCTCAGAGAGAAGCAGAAGACCAAGAGGATCTACGGACTTTGCGAGAAGCAGTTCAAGGGTTACTTCGACAAGGCAGAGACCATGAGAGGTATTACCGGTGACAACATGCTCATTCTTCTCGAGAGAAGACTCGACAACGTAGTTTTCCGTCTCAGCCTCGCTTCCAGCAGAGCACAGGCAAGACAGATCGTCAACCACGGTCTCATCACCGTCAACGGTCAGCCCGTCAACATTCCTTCCTTCCTCGTGAAGAAGGGCGACGTGATTGCCGTTAAGGAAAACAAGAAAGACAAAAAGATTTTTGAAGAACTCAAGGCTGCAAATTCCATCGGCCTTCCCAAGTGGCTCGAGTTCGACAACGCGACCCTTACGGGCAAGGTAGTCGAGCTTCCCGAGAGAAGCGACGTGGAGCAGAAGATCGAAGAGCATCTTATCGTCGAGTTGTATTCCAAATAATCGACGGCGCATAGCAGGAGGTATATATGATAGAAATTCAGAAACCGAGAATCGAGTGCGTAGAGACCAGCGAAGGCAGAGAGATGCAGTTTATCGTCGAGCCGCTCGAGCGCGGATTCGGTACCACTCTCGGCAACTGCCTCAGAAGGATCCTTCTGAGCGCGCTTCCGGGCGCGGCACCCGTCGGTATCAAGATCGAGGGCGTAAGACACGAGTTCAGCTCCGTCCCCGGAGTCAAAGAGGACGTCACAGAGATCATCCTCAACATCAAGGGACTCGCAGTCAAGGCGCATACCGAAGACAAGGATTTCAGACAGGTCGTCACCATTGAAAAGAACACCGCGGGCGTAGTCACCGCCGGCGATATACAGCACGGTTCCGAGATAGAAATTCTCAACCCCGATATGTATATCTGCTCGCTCGACGAGGGCGCGGAGTTCAAGATGGAGATCACGATCGGCGTAGGCAGAGGTTACGTCTCCGCAAACGAGAACAAGGACGAGACCCAGCCCCTCGGATATATCCCCGTCGACTCTATCTTCACCCCGGTGGAGAGTGCGAGTTACGCAGTCGAGAGCACCCGTCTGGGACAGAACATCAATTACGACAAGCTGACCATCAACGTCACCACCAACGGTACGTTCTCTCCGAGAGAGGTCATCAGCCTTTCCGCGAAGATCATGGAAGATCACGTCAACTTGTTCGTAAACCTCGTCGATACGATGAAAGGCAGAGAGATCCTTATCTCTCAGGACGACGAGAAGACGCACAAGAAACTTGAAACAAGCATCGAGGATCTGGATTTGTCCGTGCGTTCCTACAATTGCTTGAAGAGAGCAGGTATCCACACCGTTCAGGATCTCACCAAGAAGACCGAAGAAGAGATGCTCAAGGTCAGAAACCTCGGCAAGAAATCTCTCGACGAAGTCATCAAGAAGATCAGAGAACTGGGCTTTGACCTGCGCAGTAAGGACGAATAAGGAGATAAAGAGCAATGAGAAAATTGGGTAGAACCAGCGAACAGAGAATGGCTATGATCCGTAGCCAGGCTTCGGAGCTCCTTTGGTACGGACGCCTCGAGACGACCGTCAGCAGAGCGAAAGAAGTTCAGAAATACGCTGAAAAAATGATCACGCTTGCGATCAACACCTACGAGGACGTAGCTGTTGTCAAGAAAGACAAGGTCAACGCAAAGGGCGAGACCGTTGCGGTCGAGGAGACTGTCGACGGCGTCAGAAAGCTCGCGGCAAGACGCAGAATGATGGCTAAACTCAGAGATATGAAGCCGATCAAAGAGGAGAAGGAAAGCAAGGGCGACTACAAGAAGCGCCTCAACGCGGTCAAACATCCTCTCGTCGAGAAGCTGTTCAGAGAGTACGCGCCTTTCTATGCTAAGCGCGCGAACGACTGCGGACAGAAGGGCGGTTACAGCAGAGTTATCAAACTCGGTCAGAGACGCGGCGACGGCGCAGAAGTCGCGATCGTCGAGCTCGTCAAAGACGTTCCCGCTAAGAAACAGTAACGATCAACCGAAGAAAATAAGCCGTACGCGCTTGCGTACGGCTTATTTTCTTTCTTTTAACTGCCTGTTCGGCTTCCGTCTTCGCTTCGGGAGCGGTCAGTTCCGTTGACGGGAGAGGAGATGGAGGCTCCTCTGTCGACGCGTCCTGAACGCTTGCGGGCAAAAGCCGAAGTCTTTGCAAACAATATGTCGGCAAAAGTCTAAGCCGCCGCAAACAATGTCGCGGCGACATTTTGCAGGACGCAAGACGGGAAAGCGCGCGTTCCGCACGGCGAGGGCGAGATTTGTAAGCGCGACGGAATGTCACTCGTGTTTTCGACCTGTCTGTGCGTCTGCGGCGCCTTGACGTCATAGATCCGTCGCGGACGGAACGGTCTGGAGCGGGAAAAGCATATCGTGAAGATGAAAAGAGCATAGCGGCGCACGGATGCAGAGATCTTCAGATGTTGGAATTTAGCCCTCGCACCGTATTGCAATAACGACACAAACGTGGTATAATTCATATTGGAGGTGCAAAGTGGACGAAAAGACTTTGGCGAAGAAGAGAAAAAAGAAAGGTTGGCTGCCGATACTGATGAAGATCGGCTTCTTTACCGTGTTCTTTTTGCTGGGCTGGACTGTGATAATCCCTTACATAGCCGCAGTCGTCATTTACAATTCGGTTTTCGGCACGCGCGTCACTCCGATGTGCAAAACCGTTACTTACGACGATTATAAGGACGTAATGGACCGTCAGAGAATGGATTTTTACTCAGGCAAGAACAAGCTGGGCGCGTATCTTTACACCGCCAAGGACGGCAAGAAGGGCAAAGCTCTCGTCCTCGTCTGTCACGGCATAGGCTGCAATATGGACGGCTATCTCAACCGCACGCAATACTTCGTCCGCAAAGGCTACGACGTGTTCACGTTCGATATGACGGGCACCTGCACGAGCGAAGGCAAGAATATAAAGGGACTCAACCAGTCCAAGATAGACCTGCACAACGCGCTTGAATTCATCAGATCGCAGTCGAGATTCAAAGGACAGCCCGTGCTGGTCTACGGTCACAGCTGGTCGGGCTATGCGAGCGCGAACGTGCTCAATTACGGGCATGACGACCTCGCCGGCGTCGCTACGCTAAGCGGGTTCAACAACACGTGGGATACGATGTATTTTCACGCGCAGAGATACGTCGGCAAGCTCGCGATACTCTATAAGCCGTGGAGCGCGCTTGTTGAAAAGGTCAAATTCGGCAAATACGCGGGAGGAACGGGCGTATCTGGCATCAACAGATACACGGGACCCGTGCTCATATCGCACAGCAAGGACGACCCGACCGTGCCTTATTACTGTTCGATCATCTCGCACAGAAGCGAGATAACCAATCCGCACGCGGAATATCTGCTTTTCGAGGACAGAGGGCATACGATGAGTCGCCCCAAAGAGGACGAGAAGAAGATCGCCGCAAGCTTAGCCGGCAAAAAGAGCAACATAGTCAAGACGGGCGCATACAACACTTTCCAGTACAACGTCGACATAAGATACGAGTTCAGCGACAAAGAGACGGTGTTTGCGATAGACGACGAATTTATGGATGCGGTAAACGACTTTTTCGAGAGATGTCTCGAAGCCAAAAAATAGGAAACGACGCAGATCGCGACTTTTACCCCTTATTGAAAAATAAGGGGTAAATTTTTAAATCGGTATTGATAGGGAACAGCCCTTGTGCTATAATAAAAACAGCGGTTTAAGGCTGATAAGCCGATACATATCGCCAAATTCAATAAGGAACTTTAAAAATGTTAAAAAGATCAAGCGGTGTTTTACTCAACGTCTCGTCTCTGCCCAACGCCTACGGTATAGGCGGCCTCGGCAAGGAGATAGACGATTTTTGCGATTTTTCGCTGTCGTGCGGTTTTCATTACTGGCAGATACTTCCGGTCACGACGATAGGACTGGGCAATTCTCCGTATTCGGGCGTCAGCGCGTTCGCGGGCAACTTTCTTTATATAGATCCGACGACGCTCGCGCGGCAGGGCTATATATCCGAGGAGGACAGGCGCGCATGCGAGGAGAGCAATCCCTATGCGGTAGATTACGGCAAGGTTTTCGCAGCAAAGAGCGCGATGCTGAAAAAGGCGTACGACAACGTCAAGGACAGGCTGAAAGACAAGCTGAGGGATTTTGAAAAGAAGTGCCCGTGGGTCAGAGAATACGCTCTGTTCATGTCGCTCAAGAGCAGTTACGGCGGCGCTCCCTGGTGGAACTGGCAGGATTGCCACAAGAAGATGGACGAGGGCGCAAAGCGCGGATATATCGCTTCAAATGCAGACTCGTATTATTATTTCGTGTTCGAGCAGTTTTTGTTCGACGAGCAATGGACAGACGCGAAGAAGCGCGTCAATGCCAAAGGACTCAGGTTCATAGGCGATATGCCGATGTACGTCAGCATGGACAGCGCCGACGTCTGGGGAGAACCCGAAGCGTTTTTATTGGACGAAAACCTGATGCCTAAGAAGGTCGCGGGAGTCCCGCCCGATTATTTCAGCGAGGACGGACAACTCTGGGGCAACCCGCTATACGATTACGACCACATGAGAAAGGACGGTTTTTCCTGGTGGATGAAACGCTTCGACCGCATGGCGGAGCTGTACGACGTGCTGAGGATCGACCACTTCAGAGCTTTTTCCGAGTACTGGGCGGTCGACTACGGCGAGACTACCGCCAAGAACGGCAAGTGGTGCGAGGGCGTAGGCGAGGAGTTGTTTAAGAAGGTGTTCAAAAAACACGACAGGGACGGCTTTATCGCAGAGGATCTCGGCATAATCGACAAAAAAGTCAACGATTTGCTCGCAAAACTCGGTCTGCCTTGCATGCGCGTCATGCAGTTCGGCTTCGAGGACGGCGACAGCATTCATCTGCCGCACAACTTCAGCCGCAACTGCGTGGGATATACGGCGACGCACGACAACAATACGACCCTCGGCTGGATGTACGGTCTGAAAGAGAATATACTCGACTATATGCTGAGATATATCGAGTGCGACCGCAAGGATTTTGGCGGCGGCGGTTACGACTGCAAGGCGACGAAGATATTTATAAGACGTCTTATTTCGAGCTGTTGCAGGCTCGCGGTCGTGCCCTTCCAGGATCTGTGCGGCTACGGCGGCGACTGTCGTATGAATACTCCGGGCGTAGCGGACGGCAACTGGACGTTCAGGGCAACGCGCGACGCGATGAACTGCGTAGACAAGGGATATTTCCACTACATCAACTGCCTTTACGGCAGGAACAACGAGATATGTTGATATTCGTCTCGACGTCCTGCAAGACGACGGAGGAGATCGCCGCAAAAGCCGACGTCGTACTGGCGGCGGCGGGAAAACCCCTCGTCGGCAGAGTGGACAGGACTGAGAAAGGCGCTCCGACGTGCAAAAATTACGGGATATCCGCGACGCATACGGACGGAGTTATCCTGCTCGCGCTTGCCGACGTGCCCGTGGGCATAGACGTCGAACGCGCGGACAGGAAGGTGCCTGACAGTATGCGGAGCGTATACAACTGGACAGCCTACGAGGCGAAACGCAAGATGACGGGCGAGGGGATAAGCCTTGCCGATGTCAGAAAGGGCGGTGACTATACCGACGGCGTACGTTTTCACTCTTTTCTCGAAGGAAAGGTCGTCGCTGTCGCGGGCGGTGACGACGACGTGGTCGCCGCGTGGGTATAAAACCGCAGTATCAGGGCGCAATTTCGACATTTGCGCGCTTTTCGTAGCGTAACGGCAAGGCGGTGCGTAAAGTTGTTGCAAAATGTCGGAAAAAGCGGTATACTAATCAGGAAAGGAAAATGTTCCCGCAACGCTGTTACGGCGGACTCAACGGAGGTAATTGATTTATGGTACTTGAAAAGGTCAAAGAGATAATCGCCAATCAGATGGGCGTTTCGGCAGACGAAATAACGGCGGCAACGAGCCTCAAAGACGATCTGCAGGCGGATTCGCTTGACGTGGTAGAACTCGTCATGGCTGCTGAAGAAGTATTCGGAGTCGAAATCGACGAAGAAGCCGTTCTCACAATGACAACCGTCGGAGACGTCGTAGCGTACATCGAAAATAAAAAGAACTGATCTGACAAAAAAACGAGAGCCGAAAGGCTCTTTTTTTATGCCCCGAGGCGCAAAAGACCGCACGTCCGTGACCCGGAGAGTCGACAAAACGCACGTGCTTTTAAACGACGTTGAGTGAGGCGGCGTTCCGCTCCCGTCCGCCCGCCGTTGCGACTGAGAGCCGCTTGTTCTGCCACCCGAGGTAAAGGGTGCGAGCGCAAAAAGCCGCGGGATAAGGGCGTAGCGAAATAGGGCGGGAAAGCGTGCTTTTTAATATATATGCATGTTTAGTGAGTAATGAAAAAGGCTCCTTTTACTGGAGCCTTTTTATATCTGGTATTCATATTGCGTTGTCTATGCAAGCGCTTTTACGTTGAATGCAATACAAGCGGTGTGTTTGATAAAATCTTCCTGCCTGTGTAGGTTACAGCTTCTTTGCAACGTCCCAGGCGCGCCATATCACGGTGCGCAGATTGCCTACGTTGAGCGCGTCTCCGACCACGGATACCCGCTTGTTCTTCGTGGCGATCGGAGCGGGAACGTAACCCACCGAAACTATGACCGAGTCGGCTTTTATTTTTGTTGTCGAACCGTCTTTTGCCATTACGGTCACGCTGTCTGCGTCAATCTCCGAGACCTTGCTTTCGAGGAAAACCGGGACTTTATTGAGAGCGAAGAAGTCCCTGAGATATGACGAGTTGGCGAGGCAGACTCCGCGCACCGCGATCAGGTCGTTTTTCGTCTCGACTATCGTCGGTTTTTTGCCTTTCAGATACAGATCGTAGGCTATCTCGCAACCCGTCAGGCCGCCGCAACGAGCACGGTCGAGTACAAGATAGACGTGATAGCCACTAATTACGACAACGTCGTCGTGGCGTCCGTTTCGGGGACAGTTACCATAGGCTGAAGCCGACAAAATACATCTCCCATATTACCGCTACGCCGCGACGGTCACCGCCGCGGCGTTCTCTGTAAAATTTAAGAAAAATAAGATCAAAAGCCGCAGTCTTGAAAGTCGGGCGGGTTGACACTTTTTGAAAATGCGGTTATAATGAGGGTAGTTGAGTGAAGGTTTGAGATGGTTTTTGCAAATCTGTACACAAGCCGACAAGGTCGGAAGATAAAGGAGAAGAATTTTATGGCATACGAACTCAAAGGCACTTTCGTCTATTCCAAGACGGCAAAGGGGAATTTCAATTTCAGACTCAAGGCTCCCAACAAGGAGACGATCGCGGTTTGCGAAGGAGTGTATACAGATCTCAAGAGTTGCAAGGCGGGTATTGATTCCGTCCGCAAGTTCTGCACGATCGACAAGATAGAGGATCAGACTCTCGCGCGCGGCTTCGAGACTCTGACCAATCCCAAATATGAGATCTACGTCGACAAACAGGGTAAGTTCCGTTACCGTCTCAAGGCGAACAACGGCAATCTGCTGTGCATTTCCGAGGAGGGTTACGCAAGCAAGGCGAGTTGCAAGGCGGGCATCGCCAGCGTCGCCAAGTGGGCGCCCGGTGCGGATATGGTGTCCGAGGAAGATTATAAATAATATTTTCCAGCAGATAAACAACAGAATAAAAAATCACGCGTCGGGCGACCGACGCGTTTTTTATGCCTCTCCATACCTGCCTTGAGGTCATATAAAAGGCGGCAAGCAAAAGAAAAGTATCGGGCAGGAGAGACCTTAGCCGATACGGGCATGTCGGGAAATATCCCGATCGCGCGATCGAAAGAGATCGGGGCTCCCGAGCGTCGGAATATAAAATCAGATCGCAGAGAGAAGGAGTTCCGTGAGGAATACCGCCGCCGTGGCGGAAAGGGCGACCGTGAGCAGACCTCTCCTGAAAAACGAGAGTATAGCGGCGACTGCCGTGCCGACGAGCGCGGAGATCAGACTGCCCGTAGAATAGAATACCATAGGAAAGACCATCGCGCTGAGTACACCGTAAGGCAGATATTCGAAGAAGGAGAGCACGCGCACGTTGGTGATTTTCTTGCGCACGAGCACCGTGGTAAGCACGCGGCAGAGATATGTCAGCGCCGCCATCAGCGCTATTTTCCAGACGACGTCGAGGGCGTTCATTGCGTGCCTCCGTTTTTGTCGCCGCCGTTGCAGACGTCGGAATTTTCTTTACCTGTTTCGACTTTTTCAAGTATTTCTCCGTTTTGAGAGACGGCGTTTGCCGACGCGTTGCCGAAGATCACGCCGTCAGTTTTAACGTGTTCCGTCGCGGGACGTATCGGGAAGAAGATCGCGCCTATCGCCGACGAAAAAACGCCGCATACGATTATCGCCCAGCCCGACGAGAGCTTGTTCAGCCCGGGCACGTAGTAGAACAGACAGCTCGTCGCTATCGCGGTAAGCACGACGGTCAGTACGGCTTTGGACGTGCGGCAGGGCGGTATGACGATGGCGATGAACATCGCGTAGAGCGCGATACCGAATGCGCTGAGCAGACTCTGCGGGAGCACGTTGCCCGCGAGTGCGCCGAGCAGGGTACCGCCCACCCAACCCGCATATGCGGTCAGAGATACGCCGAGAAAGTATTCGAACGTAACGTCTTTGAGCTGTCTCATGGATACGGCATAGTTCTCGTCTGTCAGACCGAACGCTATTATCAGCCTTTGCCATACCGTGGTTTTCTTGTCGAGTTTCTGAGAGAGGGAGACCCCCATAAGAGCGTAACGCGCGTTGATGACGAGCATTGTAGCGACGAGTTCTGCCACGCTGCCCGCTGCGGCGATCAGATCCATTCCCGCGAACTGACCCGTGCCCGTGTAGTTGGTCACCGAGCACAAAAGCGGCATCCACCAGGTGAAGCCTTTTGCAACGCAGCTTACGCCGAAGGTGAACGACACCGTCAGATATCCGAGCATGATGGGTATGCCGTCGCGGCATCCGTGTCTGAAACGCATTTTACTCTCCCGCCGCGGTTTGCGGCAAACACTATGATACCACTATAGACGCGCGCGGGCAAACGAAATCGCGGGGTTGAGAAAAATACTCCCCCATCAATGGACGTGGAGGCGCATAAGCGAGAAGATATCGCGTCTGCGCGGTCGAGAATGTCGCAAGGACTAAAAACCGATGCGTCAGCGTTGAAGCGAGTCGGGAGAGGGATGCTTTTTGCAAGGTCACGCACGCTTCGGACGGAAAAAGAGGGTACCGTCGTAAAAAAGCCGCGTTTTTTCGCGGCAAAAATCAAGATCAGAGATGATCGGGACGCAGAAAGCGTTTTGCGTTGCCGTAGGCAAGAGACCGACCCGAAGCGCAACGTTATTTGTAGGTGTTGATTATGCCTTTGGCGACTTCGAGCTTCGATACGCACCTGTCCATAGCCTGTTTTTCTATGTATCTGTGCGCGTCCGCTTCGGTCATCTTGAGCACGTCGATGAGAAGCCATTTGGCGCGGTTGACAGCCCTTATCTCCTCCATTTTCTGCTGTACGGTCTGCGCGGTCTTTTCATAGCGTCTCATTCTCTCTCTCGTCGCGCGTACCCAGTCCAGCGCCTGCGTGACCATTTGCGGCGAGGACGGTACGGGGAGGGTGAGCACGCCGAAGTCGGTCACTTTGGCGTATATTTCGGCATAGAGTTCCCGCCTGACGAACAGAAGCGCGACAGAGCTCTTTTCGCTGCACACGTCTATCGCGAGTTTTGCCGCGCGGTCGTCGGCGTGTATGCCGTTGACGATCACTACGTCGAACTCGCGCTCGAGCATTGCGCGTTTAGCGGCGGCGGAGTCTGTCACGTTCACGACGGGCGAGAAGGTGCTTTCGGGGAGCAAAGAGGACAGGGAAGTCGAAAACTTCCCGCTATCGGAAACGGTCAGCACGCTGTAAACTCGTTCCTTGAAGTCCATTTGTCCTCCTTTATCTGTCAGCCGTCAGATGCGGCAATATGCGGCGATCACTTCTTTTGGCAGACACTCGGCTACAAAACCGCTTGCCGCCGCCACTTGCGCCGCTTCGGTCGCGTCGGACGGAAGGGTGCGGTATCCGGCAAGCGTTGAGGAATCTGCGGTGAAAAAGTTGACGTTTGCGGGCTCGGGAAGGGCGAGCTTGTTCTTTATGCCGTAAAGTCCCGCGTGGATCAGCAGAGCGAACGCGAGATACGGGTTGGCGGCGGAGTCGGGCGAGCGGAGTTCCGCACGTCTGTATTCTCCGACAGCCGCGGGTATTCTTATCAGCTGGGAGCGGTTCTCGGCAGACCAGGAGATATAGCGTGGCGCCTTGTTGTTGCCGAGGCGCGCATAAGACTCTTTCGTCGGGTTGAGGAATATCGTCATGTCGCGTATCTTGTCGAGAATGCCGGCTATCACGCAGGGCATGAGTTCTTCGTGTCTGCCGCCTGATACCGACATATTGATATGCAGTCCGTTGCCGGGCGCTTCTCTGAGCGGTTTTGCTGAAAAGTCTGCCCACAACCCGTTCCTTGCGGCTATCGTCTGCACTACGGAACGGAAGGTGACCGCGTTGTCCGCGGCGGTAAGAGCGTCGGAATATCTGAAGTCGATCTCGTTCTGACCGGGACCTTCTTCGTGGTGCGAGCCTTCGGGCACGATGCCCATTCTCTCGAGTGTCAGGCATATCTCGCGCCTGACGTTTTCTCCGCGGTCGAGAGGCGCGACGTCCATATATCCCGCGTTGTCGTACGGGACGTCGGTCGGGTTGCCGTGCTCGTCGAGGCGGAACAGATAGAATTCCATTTCTGCGCCGAAGTTGAAAGAGTAACCCGCTTTTTTAGCCTCGTCTATCGCCTTTATCAGTATGCCGCGGGTGTCGCTTACGAAGGGCGAGCCGTCGGGGTAACTGACGCTGCAGAACATTCTGACCACCTTGCCGTGCTCGGGTCTCCACGGGAGTACGGTCAGCGTGGACGGGTCGGGATGCAGGAACAGATCGCTGTGCGCGACGTCGCCGAATCCCGCTATCGCCGAAGCGTCGATCGCGATGCCGTATCTGAATACGCGGCTGAGTTCGGTCGGCATAACCGAGATGTTTTTCTGATTGCCGAATACGTCGCAGAACGCGAGACGTATGAATTTGACGTCTTCCTCTCTGACGTACTGCAGGACTTCGTCTGAAGTGTAATTCATGATATCACCTTTTATCAGTTTTCTACGTACATGCGTTTGTACGGGTTTGCGCTGTCGGGGGTCACGAGGGTGAACGGGGAGGAGAGCACTTCGCGTTCGTCGAGACCGAAAATGCGGCAGAATTCCTGTATATGCGGCTTAGCGTAGTCGACGTCGTCTGACGTAGCCGCCCTCGCGGTGACCTTGTCGGGGAACACGACCCCGTCGGCGTTGCCTCTCAGCAGGACTTTGCCGCCGTGCATGCCCGCGCAGGGGAAGTTGCCGACGATGCGTTTGCCGTCCTTGTTGAGACCGAGCACGACAATCAGCCCGCCCGCCTGATACTCGCCGAGGAAACTGCCGCATCTGCCGCCGATTATGATGACGGGCGACTTGCCGCGGTATTCTTTCATATGGATGCCCGCGCGGTAGCCCGCGTTGCCTTTTATATAGATTTTCCCGCCGCGCATAGCGTATCCGGGAGCGTCGCCCGCATTGCCGCGCACGATGATCTCGCCTTCGTTCATCGTATCGCCGACCGCGTCCTGCGCGTTGCCGTCCACGAATATCTTCGCACCGTTGAGGTAGGCGCCCAGCGCGTTGCCGGGGATGCCTTTGATGTTGATGGTCTTGTCAGACAGCCCTGCGCCGATAAATCTTTCGCCAATGCAGCCGACTATCTCGCAGTCCTCTTTTGCGGCTCTGACTCTTTCGTTGAGAGCGGCGTTGTCCGTCGCGCGCGCGTTCAATATTATCATTATAACATACCTCCTTGAATTTGACCAGATAAAAAGGGTGACTTTATTCGCCCGCGTGAGCGACACCGAGCACGCTCAGCTCTTTTTCGGTAAGACCTATGCCGCGTAGCATGAGTCTGTTGCCTCTCAGCGCTTCTATCGAGTTTATGCCCATGCCGCCCATGATCTCCATGATCTCGTGCTTCCAGGCTGTCAGAAGATTGACGAGACGGCGCGCGCCTTCTTCGGGGTCAAGTCGTCTGACGAGGTCGGGGTTCTGCGTTGCGATGCCCCAGTTGCATTTGCCGCTCTGGCAGTTGCGGCACATATGACAGCCGAGAGCTATCAGCGCGGCGGTCGCGATATAACAAGCGTCCGCTCCGAGCGCGATCGCCTTGACTACGTCTGTGGAGTTGCGTATACTGCCGCCCACGACGAGCGACACGTCGTTCCTTATGCCTTCGTCGCGCAGACGCGTATCCACGGCGGCGAGCGCGAGTTCTACGGGTATGCCCACGTTATCGCGTATGCGTGTGGGAGCCGCGCCGGTACCGCCTCTGAAGCCGTCGATCGCTATCACGTCCGCGCCGCTTCTCGCGATACCGCTCGCTATCGCGGCGATGTTGTGCACGGCGGCGATCTTGACTATCACCGGCTTTTTGTATTCTGTCGCCTCTTTGAGCGAGAACACGAGCTGGCGCAGATCTTCTATCGAGTAGATGTCGTGGTGCGGTGCGGGAGAGATCGCGTCCGAGCCTTCGGGTATCATTCTCGTGCGCGATACGTCCCCTACGATTTTAGACCCGGGCAGGTGTCCGCCTATGCCGGGTTTTGCGCCCTGACCCATTTTTATCTCTATCGCCGCGCCCGCTTCGAGGTAGTCCTTGTGCACGCCGAATCTGCCCGAAGCCACCTGTACTATCGTGTTTGCGCCATAGCCGTAAAAGTTCTCGTGCAGACCGCCTTCGCCCGTGTTGTAACAGGTGCCGAGCTTAGTCGCCGCGGCGGCGAGAGCGGCGTGAGCATTGTAGCTGATAGAGCCGTAACTCATCGCGGAAAAGAGGATGGGCAGTTCGAGCGTGAGGCGGGGAGGAAGATCGCAAATCAGGCGCCCGTGTTCGTCACGCGATATTTCGGACGGCTTCTTGCCGAGGAAAACACGCGTCTCCATCGGCTCTCTCAAAGGATCTATCGGCGGGTTGGTGACCTGCGAAGCGTTGAGGAGCAGTTTGTCCCAATATACGGGGAAAGGCTGAGGATTGCCCATCGACGAGAGCAGTACGCCGCCGCTTCCCGCCTGCTTCATTATTTCTTTTATCGCGTCTCCCGACCAGTTGTAATTTTCTCTGAAGTCGCAGTTGCTCTTTACTATTTTGATCGCGTGAGTGGGGCAGGTCGCGACGCAACGCTGGCAGTTGACGCACTTTGCGTCGTCGTTGAGCAGAGTCTTGCCGTCGGACGCGCGGTAGTGCACGCCGTAAGAGCACTCGCGCACGCAGAGGCCGCAGTTGGTGCATCGGCTTTCCCGTCTTTCCACTTCGTAACGCGGATATATATAATCTGTCTGCATCAGTATTTACCCTCCTTGACTCTGACTATGACGGGTTCGCCGCCTTCGGGCGCACGCACGTTGACCGCGTCGGGTTCGAGCACGCGTATCGCCGCTTCTTCGCTCGCTATAAAGACCTTGTCGTCCTTTTCGGCGACGACCATTGAGCGGAGCTTGAGTCTGTCGTTGAGCGCCATCAGACCTCCGTCGAAGCCGAGGATTATCGAAAAGGGTCCCGTGACGAGCAGACCCGAGAATATGTTTCTCAGGTAGGTGAGTCTTTCGCGTTCCTCGAGAGGTCTGCTCTCGATCGTGGTCCAGAAGGGCGCGGCGATCACGCTTGCCGTCTCCTCGAGGGTCAGCCTTTTGCGGCGGAGCAGGTAGTCGGCGATATAAGTGAAGACTTCGGTGTCCGTCTGGAGCGTACACTTGTAGCCGTACGCCTCTATATATCTGCGGTTGGCGTCGTAGGACGAGATCTCGCCGTTGTGCACGACGGTGTAGTCGAGAAGACTGAACGGGTGCGCGCCGCCCCACCAGCCGGGGGTATTTGTCGGGTATCTGCCGTGCGCCGTCCAGCAATACGCGCCGTATTCGTCGAGGCGGTAGAACTCGCCGACGTCCTCCGGGAAGCCGACCGCTTTGAATACGCCCATATTCTTGCCGCCGGACACGACGTACGCGCCGCTTATCCTGACGTTGATATACATCGCCGCGCGCGCCACGAATTCGCGCTCGTCGACCTGCGCGTCGGCGATACGCGAGCGCAGAGGCGACAAAAAGTATCTGAATATCAACGGCTCGTCCGTTATCGACGGGATCTTGCGCACGGGTATCGGTTCCGCCTTGACTATCTCAAAGCCCTCTTTGAGGAAGTACTCGCACGCTTTTTTGCTTTCCTTGTCTGTGAAAAACATATGGAAAGCGTAGAAATCCGCCATATCGGGGTATATGCCGTAACCCGCGAAACCGCCGCCGAGGCCGTTGGAGCGTTCGTGCATCGGGACCATGCTGGCGACGATCTTTTCTCCGCTCATCAGTTCGCCTTCGCGCGAAATGACCGCGGAAACGGCGCAACCGGACGGTATCCTGACCTGACCTTCTTTCAACAACATAATGATTTCTCCTTTATCCGACGGGTATGACGGACGCGTTGCGGACGCTTTATCCGCGCCTCCCGCGGCAATGTCTTACCGTATATCGGATATAAAAAAAGACAAAGGCGCGCGTTTTCGAGGACAATTATCCTCAAAAACGAACGCCTTTGCCCGTTTGCCAGATTATAGCATTAAGATATGCGTTCCGTCAACTTAAAATAAGCAAAAAATAAGACTTGTCGGCACAAAAATTTTTCTCGGAAATTTTGTTGAAATCCGTTGACAAACGTGTCGCGGTTTTGTATAATCCAAAACATAAATCAAACGGGCAATGGCGTCTATGGTAAAAAATCATAGGCGCCGTTGCCCTTTTTTATTGAAAAGGAGAAACAATTATGCAAAAAGTATCGGACTATTTCGGCAGCATGGTCTTTGACGACAGGGTTATGAGAGCGACGTTGTCTGCGGACGTTTACAGATCTCTCAAAAAGACGATCGACAGGGGAGCGCAACTCGACATTTCGGTCGCGAACGCGGTCGCCAACGCGATGAAGGACTGGGCCGTTGCGCACGGAGCTACGCATTATACGCACTGGTTCCAGCCGCTGACGGGTATTACCGCCGAAAAGCACGACAGCTTTATCACTCCCGCTCCCGACGGCAGCGTGATCATGGAGTTCTCGGGCAAGGAGCTCATCAAGGGCGAGCCCGACGCGTCCAGCTTCCCTTCGGGAGGTCTCAGAGCCACGTTCGAAGCGAGAGGCTATACCGCGTGGGACCCCACTTCTTATGCGTTCATAAAGGGCAAGACGCTGTGCATACCCACCGCGTTCTGCTCGTACGGCGGCGAGGCACTTGACAAGAAGACCCCGCTTCTGCGCTCTATGGAAGCGCTCAACAGACAGGCGATGAGAATACTCAGGCTGTTCGGCAACACGGGCGTGAAATGCGTACGCACCTCTGTCGGACCCGAGCAGGAATATTTCCTTATCGACAAGGAGATGTACGACAAGCGTAAAGACCTGATATACACGGGACGTACGCTGTTCGGCGCAAAGCCGCCTAAGGGTCAGGAACTCGACGACCACTACTTCGGCGTGATCAAGCCGAGAGTGGAAGCGTATATGGCTGATCTAAACGAGGAATTGTGGAAACTGGGCGTACTTGCCAAGACCGAGCACAACGAGGTCGCGCCCGCTCAGCACGAACTCGCGCCGATATATTCGACGACAAACATCGCGACCGATCACAACCAGCTGACGATGGAGATCATGCAGAAGGTCGCTTCGCGTCACGGACTCGTATGTCTGCTTCACGAAAAGCCGTTTGCCGGCGTCAACGGCAGCGGTAAGCACAACAACTGGTCAATCTCGACCGACAAGGGCGTCAACCTGCTCACACCGGGCGAGACCCCGTACGAGAACGCGCAGTTCCTGCTGTTCCTCTGCGCGGTGCTCAAGGCTGTGGACGACTATCAGGATCTTCTGAGGCTCGCCGTCGCGACTGCGGGCAACGACCACAGACTGGGCGCGAACGAAGCGCCTCCCGCAGTGCTGTCGGTATTCCTCGGAGACGAACTTACCGCGGTACTCGACGCGATCGAGAACGACAAACCGTACAGCGGAAAGAAGAAAACTCAGCTCAAACTGGGCGTAGACGTGCTCCCGCTGTTCCAGAAGGACACGACTGACAGAAACAGAACGTCTCCGTTCGCGTTCACGGGCAACAAGTTCGAGTTCAGAATGCTCGGCTCGAGCAACAGCATTGCGTGCGCCAACATCATGCTCAACGCGGCGGTCGCGGAGAGTCTGAAACAGTACGCCGACAGGCTCGAGGGCGTCGAGGATTTCAACACCGCGCTGCACCTCATGATCAAAAAGACGATCAAGGATCACAAGAGGATAATCTTCAACGGCAACGGCTACGACGAAGCCTGGATAAAAGAGGCGGAGAGGAGAGGACTTTCCAACTACCGCACAACGCCCGACTGCATGCCGCACCTGCTCGACAAGAAAAACGTGGATATGCTCGTATCGCAGGGCGTTTACAGCGAGACCGAACTCAGATCAAGATGCGACATCATGCTCGACAACTACTGCAAGGCGGTGCTGATCGAGGCTGAGACGATGGTGGACATGGCTGAAAAACAGATGATCCCGGCGATAGAAAAATACGTTTCCGAAATTTGTAAAACAGCAATTTCAAAGAAAAATTTCGCGCCTGATATAAGTTGCGATTACGAACACGGGCTGGTAAAAAGTTTGTCTCAGTCGATAGAGCGCGCAGCCTCGTGTACAGCCGATCTCAAAGAAGTCGTCGCGCGCGTAAGGGATTTTTGTGATATAATATCCGAGGCGGATTTTATACGCGACGAGATCCTTCCGAGAATGAGCGCTCTCAGAGCGGTCGTGGACGAAGCCGAGACCAAGACGGCGGCGGAATACTGGCCGGTGCCTACTTACGGCGAATTGCTGTTCGGCGTCAGATAAAGGGAGGATATTATGTGTTCTATAATGGCATATTGCCGCGAGGACGCTCCACGGGAAAAATTCGACGAAGGCTTTTCGCGGACGACGTCGCGAGGACCCGACGACAGCAGAGTCGAGGACGTAGGCGCGGGACTTATGGGCTTCCACAGGCTCGCGATAATGGGACTTACGCCCGAGGGCATGCAACCCTTCCGTCTCGGCGACGATTACGTCGTATGCAACGGCGAGATATACGGGTTCGACAAATTCAGAAAAGCGCTTGAAGGCAAATACGCGTTCGCAAGCGATTCGGACTGCGAGGTGCTCCTGCCTCTCTATAAGGAGTACGGAACGGATATGTTCGCAATGCTGGACGCGGAGTTTGCCTGCGTGATATACGACTCGGCGCGCGGCAGGTTCGTCGCGGCGAGAGACCCGATAGGTATCAGACCGTTGTTTTACGGCTACGACGAAACGGGTGCGGTGATGTTCGCGAGCGAGGCGATCAACCTCGTCGGACTGACCGACAAGATCGTGCCTTTCCCTCCCGGTTGTTACTACGACGGCGAGAAGTTCGTCAGATACTGCGATATCGCCGCGGTCTCAGAGGTCAGCAAGGACGGAGTGGAAGAAGCGTGCCGCAACATACGCGAAAAACTGGTCGCGGGCATTGAAAAGAGGCTTGTAGCGGACGCAAAAGTCGGCTTCCTGTTGAGCGGAGGACTCGATTCTTCTCTCGTCTGCGCGGTCGCCGCCAAGAAAAGCGACAAGCCGATAAGGACCTTTTCGATAGGCATGAGCGGGGACGCGATAGACCTCAAGTATGCGCGCGAAGTCGCCGATTATATCGGCAGCGACCACACCGAGGTCATCATCGATAAGGATAAAGTGCTCGCATCGCTCGACAAGGTGATAAAGACGCTCGGCACGTTCGACATCACGACGGTGCGCGCGAGCATAGGCATGTATCTCGTCTGCAAGGCGATACACGAGACGACCGACATAAGGGTGCTTCTGACGGGCGAGATATCCGACGAACTGTTCGGTTACAAGTACACCGACTTCGCGCCGAACGCCGAAGAATTTCAGAAAGAGGCAGAAAAGCGCGTCAGTGAGCTGTATATGTACGACGTTCTGCGCGCGGACAGGTGCATATCCGTCAACTCGCTCGAAGCGAGAGTGCCGTTCGGCGATCTCGACTTCGTAAAGTACGTGATGAGCCTGGATCCGTCGATAAAGATGAACGTCTACGGCAAGGGCAAGTATCTGCTGAGAAAGGCGTTTGAGGGAGACTGGCTCCCTTACGATATACTTATGAGAGAAAAAGCGGCTTTTTCGGACGCAGTCGGTCACTCGATGGTCGACTACCTGAAAGAGTACGCGGACGGGTATTATTCGGACGAAGAATACGAAGAAAAACGCGCGAAGTACAGTCATGCGCGCCCGTTCACCAAAGAATCGCTGTTGTACCGCGAGATATTTGAAAAGTACTATCCCGGGCAGGGGGAGATGATCAAAGACTTCTGGATGCCCAACAAGAGCTGGAAGGGCTGCGACGTGTCCGACCCGTCCGCAAGGGTGCTTTCCAACTACGGCGACAGCGGAAAATAAAGCGGCAAAAAAATATATTCGAGAGGCATATATATGGAAAAAATTCTGGTACTCGATTTCGGAGGGCAGTACAATCAGCTCATCGCGCGCAGAGTGCGCGAGCAGAACGTCTACGCCGAGATCAAACCCTACAACAGGATCACCGCGCAACAGATCGCGGAAGCGGGCTACAAAGGCATTATTTTTACCGGCGGCCCCAACAGCGTTTACGACGAAAAGTCGCCGCATTGCGACAAAAAAGTGCTTGAACTCGGCATACCCGTGCTCGGGATATGCTACGGCGCACAGCTCACCGCATGGCTTTGCGGGGGAGAGATATGCAGCGCGGGTTCGCTGGGCGAATACGGCAAGATTGAGCTTGAAGTCAAAGACGATCCTTTGTTCGAGGGAGTACCCGAAAAAAGTATATGCTGGATGAGTCATACCGACTACATTAAGCGCGTGCCCGAAGGCTTTCGCGTCACCGCTACGACAGAGCATTGCCCGTGCGCCGCGATGAGCGACGGCAAGGGGATCTACGCGGTGCAGTTCCACCCCGAGGTCACGCATACGGTATACGGCAAGAGGATGCTCCACAACTTCCTGTTCGCGATATGCAGATGTTCGGGAGACTGGAAGATGTCGGATTTTGCAAAAGAAGCCGTAGAGAAATACAGAAATCAGCTCAAGGGCAAGAAGGTGCTCTGCGCGCTGTCGGGCGGCGTTGATTCGTCGGTCGCGGCGGTGCTCCTGCACAAGGCGATCGGCTCGGATCTGACCTGCGTATTCGTGGACCACGGTCTGCTCAGAAAGGACGAAGGCGACATGGTCGAGCGCACTTTCAAAAAGCGCTTCGACATGAACATAATCAGGGTGAACGCAGAGGATCTGTTCCTCGAGAAGCTCAAGGGCGTGACAGAACCCGAGAAAAAGCGCAAGATAATCGGAGAAGAATTTATCCGCGTATTCGAGCGCGAGGCTAAGAAGATAGGCAAGGTCAACTATCTCGTGCAGGGCACGATCTATCCCGACGTCATAGAGAGCGGCGCGGGAGACGCTTCTACGATCAAGAGCCACCACAACGTCGGCGGACTGCCCAGCGTCATCGACTTCGACGAGATAATAGAGCCGCTCCGCGAGCTGTTCAAGGACGAAGTGCGCGCTGTGGGCACCGAACTGGGCATACCCCACGACCTCGTATGGCGTCAGCCTTTCCCGGGACCCGGACTCGCGATAAGAGTCATCGGAGAGATAACCAAAGACAAACTGGATACGCTGAGAGACGCGGACGCTATCTTCAGAGAGGAGGTCGTCAACGCGGGTCTCGAAAAGATCACCAATCAGTATTTCGCGGTGCTGACCGACACGAGAAGCGTCGGCGTCATGGGCGACGCGAGAACATACGGATATACGGTCGCGCTCAGAGCGGTCACGACGGACGACTTTATGACCGCGGACTGGACGCGCCTGCCTTACGAGGTACTCGAAAAGGCGAGCAGCAGAATCACCAACGAAGTGAGGACTATCGGCAGAGTCGTCTACGATATCACCTCAAAACCGCCCGCGACGGTCGAATGGGAGTAAATCGCGGTAAGGAGAAATTATGACTAAGTACGTATTCGTAACCGGCGGCGTTGTGTCGGGACTGGGCAAAGGTATCACGGCGGCATCTCTCGGCAGACTTCTCAAGGCGAGAGGTCTCAAGGTAGCGGCTCAGAAACTCGACCCCTACATCAACGTCGACCCCGGCACTATGAGTCCGTATCAGCACGGCGAAGTCTACGTCACCGAGGACGGCGCGGAAACCGACCTCGACCTCGGGCATTACGAGAGGTTCATCGACGAGGATCTCAACAAGTATTCCAACCTGACTACGGGCAAGGTGTACTGGAGAGTGCTCAACAAGGAGCGCAGAGGCGAGTACCTCGGCTCCACCGTGCAGGTCATACCCCATATCACCAACGAGATAAAGGAGTTCGTCTACCGCGTTGGCAAAAAGACGAACGCCGACGTCGTCATTACGGAGATAGGCGGCACGATAGGCGACATAGAATCCCAGCCGTTCATAGAGGCGGTCAGACAGATATCGCTCGAAGTGGGCAGGGAAAACAGCCTGTTCATTCACGTTACGCTCGTGCCCTTCCTGAGGGGAAGCGACGAGCATAAGTCAAAGCCCACCCAGCACTCTGTCAAAGAGCTTCAGGGCATGGGCATAAATCCCGATATAATCGTGCTGAGGTGCGACGAGCCGCTCGAGGAGGATATTTTCAGAAAGATATCCCTTTTCTGCAACGTCAAACCCGACTGCGTGATAGAGAACATGACGATACCCGTACTCTATGAAGCGCCGCTCATGCTCGAAAAACAGAATTTTTCCGCCGTCGTCTGCCGCGAACTCGGCTTGCAGACGAAAGAGCCCGATCTGTCAGAATGGCAAAGCATGGTGCAGAGCATAAAGGACAGGAAGCACAACGTAAAGATAGGGCTGGTCGGCAAATACGTAAAACTGCACGACGCATATCTTTCGGTTATGGAAGCGCTCAGACATGCAGGTTATCCGTTCAACGCTTTTGTGGATATCGAATGGATTGACAGCGAGTTGCTTGACGAAAGCAACTATAAAAGCGTATTATCTAACGTGGACGGAATAATAGTGCCCGGCGGCTTCGGCGGCAGAGGCATAGAAGGAATGATACTTGCGGCGAGATACGCGCGGGAAAACGGGGTGCCTTACCTCGGTATTTGTCTCGGAATGCAGATCGCCGTTATAGAATACGCGCGCGACGTCGCGGGTATGCCGTGCGCGAACTCGGGCGAGTTCGACAAAGACTGCGCGTACAAGGTCATTGACTTCATGCCCGATCAGAGCGAAGAAAGGGACAAGGGCGGCACTCTGCGCCTTGGCAGTTACCCCTGCAAGGTGGCAAATGGCACCAGACTGCACGAATGTTACGGCAAGGACGAGATAGCCGAAAGACACCGTCACCGCTACGAATTCAACAACGACTTCAGAGACGCGCTCGTCGCGGCGGGACTCGTCATCGGCGGCACTTCTCCCGACGGAAGGCTCGTGGAGACGGTCGAAGTCAAGGATCACCCGTTCTTCGTCGGCGTACAGTTCCATCCGGAATTCAAATCGAGACCCAACAGACCGCACCCGCTGTTCAGAGGCTTTGTCAGCGCGGCGCACGACAATAAGCACAGGAGAGAAAGAAAGCAGTGAGAGAGTTTGACAGAAAACTTGTTTTGGAAGACGGCTCCGAATATTACGGTTACGGCTTCGGCGATTATTCCGAGCGCGTGACGGAGATCGTGTTCAACACTTCGATGGTCGGATACCAGGAGATAGTATCCGACCCTTCCTATACTTACCAGTCCGTAGTGATGACCTATCCGCTGATAGGCAATTACGGCATGACAGACTGGGATTACGAGACGATCACGCCGACCATCGGCGGGCTTATCGTCAGAGAGTACAACGACCGTCCGTCCAACTTCGGCGCAAAGGAGAGCCTCGGGGACGTGATGAAGCGCTTCGGAATCACGGGCATTTCCGGCGTGGATACGAGAAAGCTGACACGTTCGATACGCGATTTCGGCAGCCGCAAGGTGCTGATCACCTCTGCCGACACGCCCAAGGAAAATGCGCTTGAGATATTGAAAAATACCGACGTGCCCACCGACGCGGTCAGCAAGGTGAGTTGCAAGAGACCCTGGAAGTCGAAATGCAAGGGCGCAAATTACGACATCGTAGCCGTGGATTGCGGCATAAAGCACAACATAATAAAATCGCTTGTCAAGCGCGGTTGCAACGTCACGGTAGTGCCTTACGACACGACCGCCGATCAGATAGACGTGCTTGCGCCCGACGGCGTGTTCTTCAGCAACGGTCCCGGCGACCCGACCGACGTCGGTTGCGTCGTGGAGCTGATAAAACAGCTTCGCGGCAGATACCCGATATTCGGCATATGCCTCGGACATCAGCTGATCGCTCTGTCTTACGGAGCAAAGACCTACAAGCTCAAATTCGGTCACCGCGGAGGCAACCACCCCGTGCGCAGACTCGCGGACGGCAAGATAGAGATCACTTCTCAGAACCACTCCTATGCGGTCGACAAAAAGAGCCTCGGGGGCACTAAGCTCAAAATAACTCACGTCAACATACTCGACGACACGGTAGAGGGTCTCGAGTGCGAGGAGGACGCCGTTTTCAGCGTGCAGTATCACCCCGAGAGTTGCCCGGGGCCGCAGGACAGCTCGTATCTGTTCGACAAGTTCCTGAAGATCATCGAGGAGGTAAAGCACAATGCCTAAGCGTACAGACATCAAGAAAATTCTCGTGATAGGATCTGGACCTATCGTTATAGGTCAGGCGGCGGAATTCGACTACGCGGGCACGCAGGCTTGCCTCGCGCTCAAGGAGGAGGGGTACGAGGTCGTGCTCTGCAACTCCAACCCCGCTACGATAATGACGGACACGTCCATTGCCGACAAAGTGTATATGGAGCCGCTGACGCTCGAGTATATCGCCAAGATAATCCGCTTCGAGCGCCCCGACGCGATAATCCCAGGCATCGGAGGACAGACGGGACTCAACCTCGCGATGCAGCTTGAGAAAAAAGGCATACTCAGAGAATGCCGCGTAGAACTTCTCGGCACGAACAGCGCGAGCATAGAAAAGGCTGAGGACAGAGAGCTTTTCAAAGAGCTTTGCGAGTCGCTCGGCGAACCCGTGCTTCCGTCCGAGATAGCAAATTCGATCGAAGAAGGGCTAAGGGCGGTCGAACATATCGGTTACCCCGTCGTGCTCAGACCCGCGTTCACGCTGGGCGGTACGGGCGGCGGCTTTGCCGACAACGAGGAGGAGTTCCTCGAGATAATCAAGAACGCGCTCGCGCTCTCTCCCGTACATCAGGTGCTCGTAGAAAAGAGCATCAAGGGCTTCAAGGAGATAGAGTACGAGGTCATGCGCGATGCCAACGACACCGCAATAACCATCTGTAACATGGAAAACCTCGACCCTGTCGGCATACACACGGGCGACTCGATAGTCGTATGTCCGTCGCAGACGCTGACCAACAGAGAGTATCACATGTTGAGAGACAGCGCGCTCAAAATAATAAGGGCGCTCGAGATAAAGGGCGGTTGCAACGTGCAGTTCGCGCTCGATCCCAAGTCTTTCCAATATTATCTGATAGAAGTCAATCCGCGCGTTTCGCGTTCTTCCGCGCTCGCGTCCAAGGCGAGCGGCTACCCGATAGCGCGCGTATCGGCAAAGATAGGCGTGGGTATGAATCTCGACGAGATAATGCTCGCCAATACCCCCGCGTCGTTCGAGCCGTCGCTCGACTACGTGGTCACCAAGATGCCGCGTTTCCCGTTCGACAAATTCGCTGATGCCAACAACAAGCTCGGCACGCAGATGAAGGCGACGGGCGAGGTCATGAGCGTGGGCAGGACTTTCGAGGAGAGCCTTCTCAAGGCGGTGCGTTCGCTCGAGACGGGCGTGAATCACGTCTATATGGCAAAGTTCGACGATATGGACGAACAGGCGCTTATCGATTATATAAAGATAGGCACGGACGACAGGATATACGCGATCGCGCAGCTCTTCCGTCTCGGAGTTTCCGAGGAGAAGATCAACGCGGCGACCGCGATAGACGATTTCTTCCTGCACAAGATAAAGCATATCGTAGAGATAGAAAAGTCGCTCAAAGACAGCGGCGCGACCAAGGAAGCGGTGCTTGAAGCCAAGCACTTCGGTTTCTCGGACAAGAGCGTCGCGAAGTATGCCGGCACGACAGAGGAGAAGGTGAGAGAGATCCGTGAGAAAAACGGCATCAGACCCGTCTACAAGATGATCGACAGCTGTGCGTCAGAGTTTGAGAGCTACATCCCGTATTTCTACTCGACTTACGAGCAGGAGAACGAGTCGATAGTATCCGACAAGAAAAAAGTCGTCGTGCTCGGCAGCGGTCCCATCCGCATAGGTCAGGGAGTGGAGTTCGATTATTCAACCGTGCACGCGGTCAAGACGATCAAAAAGGCGGGCTTTGAGGCGATCATCATCAACAACAACCCCGAGACGGTCTCAACCGACTACACGACTTCGGACAAACTGTATTTCGAGCCGCTTTGCGTCGAGGACGTCATGAACGTCGTCGAAATGGAAAAGCCCATCGGCGTCATCGCATCTCTCGGCGGTCAGACGGCGATCAACCTCGCGGAGCCGCTCAGCGCGCGCGGCGTTAAGATAATCGGCACCGACCGCGACGCGATAGAAAAGGCGGAAAACCGCGACGCGTTTGAAAAACTGCTCGTCGATCTCAACATACCTCAGCCCAAGGGCAGAGCGGTCACGAAGATCGAGGACGGTATCGCGGCGGCAAAAGAGATAGGTTACCCCGTGCTCGTGCGCCCCAGCTTCGTACTGGGAGGCAGGGCGATGAGAATAGTCGCGGGCGAAGAACAGCTGCGCCATTACCTCAAGACGGCGGTCGAGATAGACGAGGACAAACCCGTGCTCGTCGACAAGTACATCAAAGGCAAAGAGGTCGAGGTCGACGCGGTATGCGACGGCAAAGACGTGTTCGTGCCGGGCATTATGGAGCTCGTCGAACGCACCGGCGTACACTCGGGCGACTCGATCAGCGTGTATCCGTCCTTCTCGATATCGCAGAAGGTCAAGGACGTGATTCTCGACTATACGCAGAAGCTGGGCCTCGGCATAGGCATAATAGGACTTTTCAACATCCAGTTCATCGTCGATAAGGAAGACAACGTGTTCATCATCGAGGTCAACCCGCGTTCTTCGCGCACCGTGCCCTTCCTTTCAAAGGCGACGGGATACGACCTCGCCGACATCGCGACTCTCGTGATACTGGGCAAGAGCCTCAAGGAGCAGGGGATAAACGTAGTCTATCCCGAGGAAAAGAAGCGTTGTTACGCAAAAGCGCCCGCTTTCTCGTTCTCCAAGCTCCGCGGTATGGATTCCTATCTGTCTCCCGAGATGAAGTCGACGGGCGAGGCGATAGGTTACGACAAGAGCCTGACCCGCGCGCTTTACAAGGCGTTGCAGGCTTCGGGCGTAAAGGTGCAGAATTACGGCACTGTGCTCGCGACGATCGCCGACGACGACAAAGAGGAAGCGCTCCCGCTGATACGCAGGTTCTACAACCTCGGCTTTAATATCGAAGCGACCGCCGGCACCGCGAAATTCCTCAAGAGCCACGGCATAAAGACGCGCGTAATGCAGAAAATAAGCGAGGGATCGACCGACATCCTCGACTCTATACGTCAGGGTTACGTGACCTACGTCATCAATACGAGGGACGTCAGCAGTGAAAACAGGATCTCGGACGGTTCCGCGATAAGACAATGCGCGATCGAGAACAACGTCACCGTTCTCACCGCGCTCGATACGGTCAGGGCGCTTCTCGACGTGCTCGAGGAGATCACTCTCAGCGTATCCACGATCGACGCCAATTAGGAGAAAATATGAAATTCACAAAAATGGAGGGACTCGGCAACGACTACGTATACGTATACGGCGCGCCGAAGAATCCCGAAGAACTCAGCGTCAAGCTGTCGGACAGACATTTCGGCATAGGCGGAGACGGCCTCGTGCTGATAAGCCTTTCTGACGTCGCCGATTTTAAAATGCGCATATTCAACGCGGACGGAAGCGAGGCGAAGATGTGCGGCAACGGAGTACGCTGTGTGGGCAAATACGTATACGACAAAGGCTATACCAAAAAGACGGAACTTGCCGTTGAGACCCTCTCGGGCATAAAATATCTCAGTCTGTCCGTCAAAGACGGCAAGGTTGACACGGTCTCTGTCGATATGGGCAAAGTCGTCGTCGGAGAGGAAGAAACGCTCGACGTAGCGGGCGGCGTAAAGCTGATGCCCGTAGACGTAGGCAATCCTCACGCGGTGATTTTCGTCGACGACGCGGACAAGGCTCCCGTAGACACCGTAGGTCCGATGATAGAGAAAAACCCTCGCTTCCCGGGCGGGGTCAACGTCGAGTTCGTCAGCATAAGCGGCAAAAACAAACTGCGCATGCGCGTCTGGGAACGCGGCAGCGGCATAACCATGGCATGCGGTACGGGCACCTGCGCCAGCGTTGCGGCGGCGATCGCGAAAGGATATTGCGACGAGGCGGCTGACGTTGACGTGACGCTTGACGGCGGCGTGCTGACGATAAGAAAAGACGGCGACAAGGTGATCATGACGGGTCCCGCGCGTACCGTCTTTGAAGGAGAGATCGAATGTTAAAACCCAATCACAATTACGAGAATCTCAAAGATTCTTACCTTTTTTACAGGATAGCGCAAAAGACGAGAGCGTACGTTGAAAGCCACGACGGCGCATATCTTTACAGACTCGGCATAGGAGACGTGTCTCTGCCTCTCTGCGACGAAGTGATAAAAGCGCTTCACGAAGCGGTGGACGATCAGGCAAAAAAAGAGACCTTCCACGGCTATATGCCGGAGTGCGGCGCGCACTTTTTCAGGACAGCAGTTGCAAGTTATTATCAACACAGGGGCGTAAAAATCGATCCGGAAGAAGTGTTTGTGTCAAGCGGCGCGAGCGACGAGCTGGGCGATATCCTCGACCTTTTCGACAAGTCGGACGACGCGTTGATACCCGAGCCGGCATACCCTGCCTACGTCGACGCCAACGTGATGGCGGGCAGGAAGATAGTGCATCTCGCATCGGGCAAGGACAACGGTTTTCTTCCCGTACCCGACGACGGCGTAAAGGCGCAGATACTCTATATCTGTTCTCCCAACAACCCGACGGGCGCGGTGTTCACCAAAGAGAAGCTCAAGAAGTGGGTCGACTACGCCAACGCTACGGGCGCGGTGATACTGTTCGACGCGGCTTACGAGGCTTTCATCGAGGACGACAGCCTGCCGCACAGCATTTTCGAGATAGAAGGCGCGAGGACGTGCGCGATAGAGATATGCTCGCTGTCCAAGACGGCGGGATTCACCGGCACGCGTTGCGGCTATACCGTGATTCCCAAAGAGCTTGAAAGAGAGGGGATGAACCTCAACGCGATGTGGGTCAGGAACCGCACCACCAAGACTAACGGCGTGTCGTATATCCTGCAAAAGGGCGCGGCGGCAGTCTTTACAGAAGAAGGACAAAAGCAGATCAGGGCGAATATCGCCGTATACAAGCGCAACGCGAAATATCTGACAGACGCGCTCGACAAACTCGGCATCTGGTACTGCGGCGGCAAAAACGCGCCATATATCTGGATGAAGTGCCCGCGCGGAATGAGCAGCTGGGAATTCTTCGACTTCCTTCTCGAAAAGGCGCAGATTGTCGGCACTCCCGGCGAAGGTTTCGGCTCGTGCGGCGAGGGATATTTCAGATTTTCCACTTTCGGCAGTCCCGAGGATACGAAGATCGCTGCGGAAAAGCTCATAGAGCTTCTCTCTGAATAAAATCGGATATACAGACCGCATAAAAAAGACGCACGACCGTGCGTCTTTTTTCTTGTCCATACTTTTGAAATTTTCCTGCCCGTGTAGGTAAAACGTCAGATATGTTTGAGTACTCCCGAGCTTTCGGATATCGTGCGGATATTGCCGTTGTCGAACCTGACGACATAGGCGCCGCTTTGTTTTCCCGTGACCGTGCCGTCTCCGAATACCGGGTGATTGACTCTGTCTCCGGCGAGATAGGTGCGGAAGTCGGGCACCGACGGATGGGAGAGCGCATACTCGCTCGCGCGGATGTATTCGAGCGCGGTCTTAACGTATTCGTCCGTTATCTCGCCGCTCTTTTCTATCAGCGCGTCGTCGATGTTGAAGATGAAGCGCGAGGGCAGGAGCCTGCCTTTAGTCTGTATGTCGAAGCCGTCGCTGTCGGACAGGAACAATCCGTCCTGCGCTCTTGTGAACGCGACGTAAGCGACGCGGCGTTCTTCTTCCATCTCCTCTTTGTTTTCTATTTTGACGGAAGGGAACAGCCCCTCGTTGAGCGAGCAGACGAATACGTACGGGAACTCGAGCCCTTTCGCGGTATGCACGGTCATCAGCTTGACGCAGGACTCCTTGTCTTTCTTGTCTGCGTTGGATATGAGCGCGACGGCGGCAAGGTATTCTGCAAGCGTCACGCGTTCTCCCGCGTCGTCTACGAAGTCCTTTATCGCGGCTTTGAGCTCGGTCACGTTGTCAAGTCTGTTCTGATCGCCGCACAGCATCAGATATTCTTCGTAGCCGCTCTTTTTCAGCATGAAGTCGAGCAGGTCGCATATATCGGTATCCGTATTTTGCGCGAGAGTTCTGCCGTCCTCTATCGCGGCGAGCAGTTTTTTCGCGCCCGTCTTTTCGAACAGTACTCCGTCGGCAAGCCTCTTGAACGCCCGGTAAAGCGATATTTTTTCATTTTGCGCCAGCGCGTTTATCGCCGCCATGCGTTTTTTGCCTATGCCGCGCGCGGGCACGTTGATTATGCGCTCGAAGGACAGATCGTCGGCAAATTCGAGCATGCGCATATACGCGATGCAGTCCTTGATCTCCTTGCGCTGGTAGAACTCCACGCCGCTGTATATCGCATAAGGTATCCCGTATTTGAGGAAAGCGTCCTCTACGGGTCGGGACATATAGTTGCTGCGGTAGAGCACGGCTATATCGCCGAGGGGCACGCCGTCTTTGTTGAGTCTCAGCACGCGCTCTGCGATATACTCGCATTCTTCCTGCCTGACGCGCGCGTGGTGGTAGTGCACTTTTATGCCGCTGTCCCTGACGGCGCGCAGGTCTTTTTTCAGCCTTGAGGTATTGTGCTTTATCAGTGAGTTACCCACGCTGAGTATCTCGGGCGTGGAGCGGTAATTCCTGTCAAGCACGATCGTAGTCACGTTGTCGAACGTCTTGTCGAAGTCGAGGAAGATGCGTATATCTGCGCCGCGCCAGGTGTATATCGTCTGATCGGGGTCGCCGACGACGAACAGGTTTTTGTTGAGCAGAGAGAGAGTCTTGACGAGTCTGTATTCGGGCTCGGATACGTCCTGAAACTCGTCGACCTGAATGTATTCGAACTGTCTTTGCCATCTTTCTTTAGCGTCGGGAAACTGATCGAATATCTCAAGCGTGAAGAAAACGAGGTCGTCGAAGTCGACGAAGTAATTCCTGCGTTGCAGTTCGAGATACTTTTTTATCACGAAGTCGTACGTGCCTTTTTCGTCCGCCCGCGGCAGTCCCGGCGCGGCGGTCTGCCCGCTCGGGTCGCTGAAGTAGGGCACGTAACCGTATTTTCCCTTGTATACGCCTATCGCGTCGAGGCACTTCTTGTAGCTGTGATCCTTGAGAGTGAGCCCGTTTTCTTCGTATATCTTTTTGAGCAGAGACTTCTGATCGTCCTCGTCCATTATCATGAAGGTAGACGGGTAGTGCAGGCGGTGTATCTCCTCTTTGAGGATCTTGTTGCACGCGCCGTGTATCGTCAGTATCCAACCCCCGTCCTCGTCGGGCATATAGCGCTGAATGCGCTTTTTCATCTCCCTCGCCGCCTTGTTGGTAAAGGTGACCGCAAGGATATGAGAGGGCGCGACGCCGAGTATCTTTGAGATATACACGTAGCGCGTAGTCAGCACTCTTGTCTTGCCGCTGCCCGCGCCCGCGACTACGCGCACGTAGCCTTCGGTCGAAGTCACAGCGGTTCTCTGTTCGGGATTGAGCGGTTTTAAAAGAGTATGAGACAGATCTGACATTTTCCCCTCCATGGAATGGTAACACAATTATAGCATTGTGAATAAATGTTCGCAAGAGGGTAAATGCGAACAAAACGTAATATTATTTTTATTGACGAAAATTCAACAGGATACAGACTGTATTAAAAGTTTCAGGCGCGTCGCAACGGGTCGGAGCGGCGCGTCGGCAGACATGCTGCGGCGCTTTTGCGAGGACGAGCGAAAACAAAGCCTCGCGTCAGTCTTTTTTCGAGAAGAAGAAAAGTTCTTTCCCGTTTTCGTCGACCGCCTTGCGCGGGATTATATTCATGTGCTTTTCAAGCGCGCCGCTTGCGAGCAGTTCTTCGGGAGTGCCGAAGAAGGCGTTTTTGCCGTCGTCGACGAGCAGTACGTTGTCGGCGATCTCCGTTGCCTGCGCCAAGTCGTGCATGACGACTATCACGCATTTGCCCTGCGCTTTGAGCGATCTTATCAGTTCAAGCACTTCGAACTGGCAACTCATATCGAGGAAAGTGGTCGGCTCGTCAAGAAGCATTATCTGCGTCTGTTGCGCAAGGAGCATGGCGATATATACGCGCTGGCGCTGACCGCCCGAAAGCTCCGATACGTCCTTATCTGCGAATTGCAGAGTGTCGGTCGCTTGCATGCAGTCGTCGACTATCGCTTTGTCTTTTGCGGAAGCTATTCTCGGGAAAGGGAGATAGGGGAATCTGCCGTGCATGACGAGAGTGCGCGCGGATATCGAAGGCACGTTCCTGACCTGCGGGAGCACGGCAACCGTGCGGGCGAGTTCTCTGACGGGATACTCAACGAGGTTTCTGCCGTTGATTACTACTTGTCCCGCAAAAGTCTTTATCTGACGTGCGACCGTTTTGAGCAGAGTGCTTTTGCCGGAGCCGTTGGCGCCGATCACCGCGGTGACCGTTGACGGAGCGAAAGAACACGAAAAATCCTTGAGCACATATTCGTTTTTGGAGTAACCCGAGAATACGTTCAAGAGAGAGTATCATTTCGCACCTCCCACCGAAGGTCTTTTCTTCCTGAAAAGAAGCACGAGGAAGAATGGCACTCCGATCACCGAAAGAAGTATGCCGACAGTCAGTTCGTATGGCGCGAACAGAGTGCGCGCGAGCACGTCGCACAAAATCGTAAGTACGGCGCCGAACAGAGCCGAGACGGGCACGACCAGTCTGTTGTCCTTGCCGACGAGCCGCCTTATCAATCAAAGGAGAGGGGGATCGTTAAAAATCTGACGAAAAAAAGGGAAGGGTATGCGTATGCGGCGCGCCTTACTTTTAAGCGCGGTTTTCGCCGCGCTACGCGATCAGGAGATCAGCGCTTCTATGAGTTTCCATATCCCGATCAGCGCGCCGACCGCGATCAGGACGAGCAATGGCTTTAATATATATTTGAAAAAGCTCTCTTTCTTAGCGTTTTTTCTGCCGTAAAATCTGCGGCAGTATTCTCTGACCGCGGGGTCGAGGTTGAGCGGCACGCCGTAAACGTCCTTGTCAGCCACGGCGTACGTCATCGCGGCGTCGGGGCACGCTTCGAGACGTTTCAGGTCGTCGGACGGGTCGTAGTCTTTGACGGCGGCGCACGAGGCTTTTATCAGAAAAGCGCGCGCACGGGCGGAGAACGGCCTCTGTGACGTCAGGTTTTTCGCAAGGATCAGCGCTTCGTCGAGGTTTTCTATCCTGATCAGTTCTTCGCCTTGCTTTATACGTTCGAGCAACGCGGAGTTGGAGAGGCAGATTCCGCGTATTTTTTCGTATACGGCTCTGTTTTCTTCGTCGCATGAATTTATCAGGGACGGATAATCTTCGAGATCTTGAGGATCTTTCGGATAAAAGGCGAGTTCGGTCTCGCTCTTTGCGTTCACAGAGGCGAGCAGTCTCAGCCTCGCGGCGGCGAAGTTGTCTGAAGGAACGCCTTTGAGAAAGTCTTTGACCTTGAAGAATTCACCGTCTGCAAGCGCGCGTCCGGCGGCTTTGAGCTTGCTTTTTACGAGATCGTCGTCAGAGCACGAGACAGTTCCGCTTGCCGCGTTTATCCGATACGTATCGAGATTTTCGTCCGCAAGTTTTGCAAATTCTTCGAGAGAAAGAGAGTCCGCGCCCTCGGGCGCAATCGGTCTTTCGAGCCTGAAATATACCGAGCCGCAGTAATCGCAGGTCATATATCCGTCGCACGCTCGCAACGCCGCGCCGCATGATCTGCATTTCATATCCACAAGCGTCATAAAAGCCTCCCTTATCTATCTATAAATTACTATGAAAACGCACGGTTGTCAATACCGCAGACGTCGGACGTCGCGAAATCTCAGGCTTTCGTGGCGGCAGAGGATGCGTCCTTGCGGGGGAATGAGACAAAGACGGGATTTTCAAAAAAAGTATTGATTATATGACGGATACGGGCTATATTATTACTTGAGGGGAAACCCTACCAAAAAAAGGCAGGTGTTGTATGAAAAGATTCAAGGTTGAAACGCAGGCGGCTGTTCCGCAGGAATTTACCGTGTGCGGCGAGGGTTGGAGGATAAGCGTCCTCGATGACAGGCTGATCAGAGTCGAGACGGGAGAAACGTGCGATCTTCCCACGCAATGCGTGTGGTACAGAGATCCGCTTCCCGTAAAGTTCAGCGTGACTAAAGAAGGAAGAGTGACCGTGATAGACACGCAAAAGACCCGCTTTTGCTTCGATACGGTCAGAAAGAAGATCGTCGGGATAAAGCTCTCCGACGGCAGAGAGGTCAGGAATTTTTCGAAAGGGGTCTTGCCGGGTACGCGCCGCACTCTCGATATGACTGACGGCAAGGCGAGGCTGGGCAAGAGCGTCGTGTCGAAAAACGGAGTCGCGGTGCTCGACGACTCGCGTTCTCTCGTTCTCAGAGACGACAAGATTGAGCAGAGAGGCAAGTGCAGCGACAAATACTATTTCGCTTACGGCAACGATTACAGGGCGGCGATCCGCGCGCTTTACAGGATCACCGGCTTCACCCCGCTTCTGCCCAGGTTCGTGTTCGGCAACTGGTGGAGCAGATACAAGGCGTACACTCAGGACGAATACGTCGGGCTTATGCGCAAGTTTATCGACAAGAAGATACCCGTGACGGTCGCGACGATCGATATGGACTGGCATTGGGTAGACGTGGTCGAACGCTTCGGCAAAGAGGCGAAAGCGGTGCCGACCGACAACGTCATAGACAGAGTGATATACGCGTCCATTCCCGGGTGGACGGGTTACAGCTGGAATACGGAACTTTTTCCCGATCACCGCGCTATGCTCGATTTCCTCAACGCCAACGGTTTCAGGGTCACGCTCAATCTGCATCCCGCGCAGGGAGTCAGATTTTTTGAGGATCAATATAAAGAGGTCTGCAAGATCTGCGGCGTTGATCCCGCTTCACGCGCGCCCGTGCCGTTCTCGCTCGGCAACGAAAAATTTCTGCAGGCGTATTTCGACGTGCTTCACAGACCTTATCAGCGCGAGGGGGTGCGTTTCTGGTGGATAGACTGGCAACAGGGCAAGAACAGCGACGTCAAGGGGCTTGACCCGCTCTGGGCGCTCAACCATTATCATACGCTGGATATGCGCGACGAGGGAAAGAGAGCGGTTATACTGTCGCGTTACGCTGGTATAGGGAGCCACAGATATCCGCTCGGTTTCAGCGGCGACAGCGCGATGACATGGAAAACGCTGGATTTTCAGCCTTATATGACGGCTTCTGCGACCAACGTCGGATATACCTGGTGGAGCCACGATATAGGCGGACACCACAGGGGCTACAAAGACGAGGAGCTGTACCTAAGATGGCTGCAACTGGGAGTGTTCAGTCCTGTCAACAGGCTACATTCGACGAGCAACGAGTTTATGGGCAAGGAGCCGTGGAACACGAGCAAGGCGACAGAGCGCGCCGCGACCGACTATCTCAGGCTGAGGCACAGGCTGATACCTTATCTGTATTCGATGAACTATCTGACCGCGACCGAGGGGCGCGCGCTATGCGAGCCGATGTATTATTCTTACGACTGCAAAGAAGCGTACAAGGCGAAAAACCAGTATGCGTTCGGCACGCAGCTCGTCGTCGCGCCGATAACGCGCAAGTCCGACCCCAAGACAAAACTCGCGCATACGGCGCTGTGGGTGCCCGAGAACGAAGTTTATACAGATATTTTCACGGGCAGGAAGTACGCTGGCGGAACTTACGAGATATACCGCGACGCCGAGGATTTCCCCGTATTCGCGAAAAAGGGAAGCATAATCCCGCTTTACAAGGACGCGACAGACAATTCGCTCGCGCCCGACAAGCCGCTCGAGATATGGATATACGCGGGCGACGGAGAGTTCGAACTCTACGAGGACGACGGCGACAGTCTCGATTACGAAAAAGGTGCGTTCTGCACTACGAGGATATCGGCAGAGAAAGAGGGAAAGAGGCTCGTCGTCAGACTTTCGTCTCAGGGTGACCTTGATGTGCTTCCCAAGGGCAGAGAGATCACGCTCGCCTTCCGCGACGTGGAAAAAGCGGTCGTCAGCGGCGGCAAAGCGGAGAGCGTGAACGGACAAGTGCGCGTGACGTTCGTCTACGAAGGCAAAGATAAAGAGATCGTGCTCGAAAATTGCGAGTACGACATAGGCAAGTCGTACGGCGAAGAACTGATAAAAACGGTGTCGAAGTATCAGTGCCCGAATCGGAAAAAATCCGCGTTCTACCGCTTCCTCGGCGGAGTTCAGGATTCGGGAGCGGGCATTCCCTCCCGTTACTACGGACCGATAAAAGAAATTCAGAAAATGCAGACTTACCTCGACTAGTCGGGCGTATCTCTGCGATCGGAGACGGTTTATGGATTATTGCATATCCGACATACACGGGCAATACGATCTGTTCTGCAGGCTTATGGACAGGATAGATTTCGGGAGCGGAGACAGACTTTTCGTCATGGGCGACATGATAGACAAAAGTCCCGACAGCGTGCGCCTCGTCAAGCTCGTTTTTTCGATGCCCGACGTCTATCCGATCGCGGGTAACCACGAACACGTATTTCTCAATTACTATCACAACCTGATGAGAGAAAGCGAGGATTACGATGCGGTGCTCGAAAAGCTAAGGAATTATTTTGCGGACGGAAGCCTGCTTGATTGGGCTATCGTAGATCAGCTGGAAGCGCTCCCGTATTACACCGAGACGGAACGCTTCATAGGCGTGCACGCAGGGCTGAAGGTAAAGGACGGCAGACTGCTTACGGTCGCGGAGACGCCCGTCAATACGCTCGTCTGCGACCGCGCATTCAAAGAGCCCGATCTGCTTCCCGAGGGCGGCAAGTGCGTGTTTTTCGGGCATACACCTACGTGGTACCTGACGGGCGGCAAAAACGAAATACTGTTCTATCCCCGTGCGGGCGCGTCGGCAAGGAGCACGCGCATAGAGGACTACAGCAAAGTGCACCTCGACACCGACGTCTGCCTTACCGGCGTTCTCGGATGCGTCGCGGTGGATACCTGCGAGTGTTTTTATGTAAAAAAGAAATGACCGTCGATATGGTGACGAGTACAAAAAGCGCGCATAAATCGTTTGACTTATGCGCGGCATAATTTTATCGCAAAATCACGTTACAGCAAGATGAAGTCTTTTTGTATCGGAGTGTAAACAACGGGTTGTCTGTCTTTGATATACACGTTTATTTCCTCGCGTATGCCGAATTCCGGGGTGTAAATCCCGGGCTCGAGAGAAAACGCAATGCCGTCGATCACCGATCTCGTATCGTGTGTTTCGAAGTTGTCGATATTTACGCCGATGCCGTGGTCGGAATCTCCAACGGATATGCTATGTCCAGTTCTGTGCACGATATAGTCGCCGTAGCCGCATTCATGCAGATATCTGTTGCAGACGTCGTCGACTTCGTAGCCCGCGACTTTGCGGACAGGTAATTCGTCAGCAAGAAAATTCAGAGCCTTTTCTATGGCGTTTTTGATCACATCGAAAGGTTTTTTGTACTTTTCAGGCACGCTTTCACCGACATAGCCCATCCAAGTAATGTCTGCGAATACTGCTGACGGGTCGTCTATTTTTGCCCACATATCGATAAGAACCATGTTTCCCGGTTTTATAAGAGAAAAGTTATCCTGAGTCGGTTCGTAGTGAGGACTCGATGCGTTTTTTTCTATAGCGACTATCGGTGCGCTGTCGGTGACCATGCCGTTTTCTTGGAACCTTTTCACGATGTATTGCTGAACTTCGTACTCGCTGACGTATCCTTGGTTTTTAATTTTTGAGGAGATAAGAGCGAAAGCCTCGTCTTTTATCATAGCGACGAGGCGCGCGGCTTCTTTATGAAATCCGAGAGATTTTTCGTCGAAAGTTGCGGCAAGTGCCTGAAACGCATCGGCAGAAGAAATAACGTTTTTCACGAATCTTTTGACAGAGCATACCGTGCCGTAATCGACGTAGGAAGAGCGCGGCATGAGACCGTTTTCGCTTATTTCCATCATTACGGTATTATAGCCCGACAACTTTTCTTCGAGAATCGAGTCAAGCTGTTGCCACGTATTGTATATGCAGATATTGAAAGCCCTGGACACTTCGGATCTGCTTATGCCCAAAGAGTCGATTGCGTGGCAGATCAGAGAGTTGTCATTGTTCTTGTCTATAATGGCAAAACACTTTCTCGTGGAAAAGTTCTTGCCGAAGATGCTGACGAATGCCGGGTTTTGAGAGGCAAAATCGTAAATTACCCACGCGTCTGCGTTGTTTTCGACAAGTTGAGCGATAATTTTTTCAAACATAAGCTAAATTCTCCTTTAATCAATCAGTTTTGTTACGAGATTTTCCATTTGCTTCTGGAGACTGAGACAGTCGTCCTTTTCGAGTTTAAGCAACTTGACTATAGAGGCGAAAACGCTGATTTCCTCAAAAAAAGTATTGAGTATTTCGTCACGCAATTCCGCATACAGATTTTCTTTACGTATTATTTCTATATAAAGAGTGAAGTCTCTTACACAAGCCGCCATACCGTTCACGTACTGCGACGTCTGACAATACTGCAACGCTTCTCTGAACATTCTGAAGGCATTGATTATATTCTGCAAAAGAGTTTCTTTGGTGGAACTGAGGATTCGCCCTTTCACGGAAAGGCGCATAGACCAGCATTTGGCGATGTAATCCGAAGTATTTTTAAACAGATTTAGCGCCCGCGTTGAATTAGCGCGAATTTCGCGGATTATATTCTGCGTTTCGGAGTCAAAGTTTTCTATGGAATCTATTTTTCTTTCCTGCAACATTGCTTCATAACAGTCGCTTTTGTGCAGATATCCGTACGCGATGTATCTGTCGGCAGAATTATTTTTGAACATTTCGAGTGCCGTATCGAGACAGACGAGACAGCTCTTTAACGAATTCATGCGGTCTTTTTCGCCACTCGACAGTCTGTTGATGGCAGAAGCGAGATTCAGATATACGCACCCTATTATCTCTTTGTCACAGGCAATACCCTCAGCTTCTTTGAGTGCGAGTTCGCAGTCCTGCTTCCAGAGTCTGTAATATGACTTCCTTTCGTCGGCTTTAAGCGACGAGTCTCCGCAATGCTCGTAAATGACGCTGCGTTGTCTATAGAGAAGTACGAGATCCTGACGGTAATAATCGGCGCCATTTTCTTTGCAATTCTGCAATTTTTCTATCAGTTGTCCGAAATCGTTAAGCACGGAAGTCTGAGCTGTATCAGCGTCTCCGCCGAGCGCGTGAAAATCTCCGCTGAAATACATCTCTTTGCGGTATGCGCAGAGGAGCACTTCGAGCTTGTTTTTCACGATACCGATATATTCGTCGTTATACATACAGGTTATCCTGTCGTATATGTTGTTGTTTTCCATAAAAGTATGGTCGAGAACGAATATGTTGTGAAGATATATCTCGGCTACGACGTAAGTAAGAAATTCGTATTTTGAATAGCTGCCGCTCTCCTTTTCAGCGAGAGCTGTTTCGAGCAGTTCGTTCAGAAATTCGGTAAGAAGGATTGAAGAGTGTTTGGAATAATACTCTTTGAGCTTGTAAGCGAGCGTCGAGTATTTGGAGGCAAAAAGGCTTTTGGTCACCTCCTTGTCAGGAGCTTCGCCGTATTTTATCGATTGATAATATTTAAGCAGATCCGTTTCGCGGCTGAGAAGTATTTCGGATTTTGCGTTTAGAAGCCTGAGTTCGCAGTCGGTTTTGTCAAACGGAGAATCAAGTTCCATAGAACACAGGTCCATATCGTCGAAAAGATCGCTTTTAGCCTTGCATTCAAGAGGCATGATCTTATTGTACAGAGTGTTGAGGATGTAGAAACAAAAGGCGGTGTTGTGATAATCGGAAAAATCCTCACTCCAGTTGTTTTCGTTGAGTTTGCAGGTAAAAACCGGGACAGGACCGTACATCGTATATGACGAGTGCGGCATTTCCGTTTTGTTTTCTCCGGTGATTATCTCCATCAGATTTATTTCTTCGTTCTCGATTGCATTTATTCTGATGGTGGTGTTTTTGAAGATCACTGCGAGATCGTTCATGTTGGGTACGGGGATCGCAGTGTCGTTGACATACAATATGGCTTCTGTTGATTCGTAGTTGACAATAAGCAGTTTGACGAACGGGGCTTTGCCTTGTTCCGAAAGATAATCTGCAAGGCATACGGGGTTGTTTACACGGACTATCACAAAGTCGCCGTCAAGATCGCGTTGCTTCAAAAGAATGGCGCGGACTGCAAAACTTTCGAAGGCGGATATGTCTTCGTTGATTTTCGAGACTACGGCTTCGCTTGCGTCGGCTTGCCTGAGATAATTGCTTATGCAGTTAAAAAATCTTCGTGAGATGGGTCTGAGATACGCTATCTCTTTGATATCGATATCAGAGTAATTGAAGGTCAGCTTATTCTGCATGGAGTCTTCTTTGGCAAGAACCATTCTGTACAGCTGTTCAAACCCGTCCTCTCCGAAAACGACGTCTTTTGTGGAAAAAAGAGAGTTGAATTCTACAAGATCGTCGATGGTGATCTCTCCGTATATATATGCGTTTATCACCGAATTCGGCTTTTTGCCCGTTTTTCTGAGTCCGTCGAATTGTTTCAGTTCGTCGTTTACCCATTCAGACAATTTTGTCTTGTCGCATGCAACGAGGATAAAATGTTTTGCCGATATAATTGCCTGATTGATCGCGTCGTAGAAATCGTCGCATTTTTCCTCTTTGCAGAGAAAACATGTAAAACTTTTCCCGGTGTGGTTTTCGAAGAACTTTTTCAATTCAAGCGCTTTCGGATACGAACTTGAAGCAGAATCGCCGTTTCCGCCATGATATGATATGAAGATATCGTAATTTTTTTGTTGATTTTCCACAAAATTCCCTTGCCTTTTATATTTCAATACATTATAACACATATCGATCCGGATATCAACGCGTATGGGTAAAATATTAAAAAAAGAAATGTTGGTTTGTCAAACATCTGTTACACTTTTGCTGTTAAAATAATCGGCAAGGTATTGGTTAGGCGACTTCCAGCCGAGTGGACGCATAGGAGTTTGGTTGTACTCTCTATTGTATCGCTTTAATTGGTCTTGTAGATCGGCGAGGCTGTAGAAGCTGTGCTTGGAGTAGAAGCGCTCATTGTCTTTGCGGTGGCTTCTTTCCACTTTGCCGTTGTGCCTCGGC
>CASDWJ010000032.1 GCA_949284695.1 uncultured Christensenella sp.
GCCAGAGCGAGACCCCGCTCGCAAGAAGATCCTATATCGTCGAGCGGGTTTTGGTGCGAAGCACCAAGCCCCAAGCCGGAGAACCTCGTGCAAAGCACAGGTGACGCTCGTCGTATAGCGGGCTTAAGCGGGCGGGCTCCTCGCTATTCCGTCAAGGCGAATTTCGCCTTTCCTTACGCCGCCGCTGAACGGAAACGACGCGCCGCCGCAGAATAGATTCCGTAAGAAGAAATTGAACGAGCGCGGCGGTTTTGGCACAAAGTGCCAACGGGTTTTGGTGCGAAGCACCAAGCCCCAAGACGGAGAACCTCGTGCAAAGCACAGGTGACGCTCGTCGAATAGCGGGCTTATGCGGGCAGGCTCCTCGCTATTCCGTCAAGGCTTTGCCTTTCCTTACGCCGCCATTGAACGGATAAGACGCGCCGCCGCAGAACTGATAATTGAAAAAGGGAGAACTGTTTAAGCGCGGCGGTTTTGGCAGAGAGTGCCGACATATTTTTAACACAAAAGTATACCTTTACATAAAAAGCCGACCTCGACGGTCGGTTTTTTGCTTCAGTATGCGAGTTTTGACAGCGTTTGCGGATCTTTGAGTGTGACCGTGCCGCGCGACAGGGTCACGAGATTTTCGTCCGCAAAATATTTGAGCATACGCGTTACTACTTCGCGAGGACTGCCGAGGTGATTGCCTATAGTCTCGTGGGTGATTTTGAGAGTCGTACTTTCTTCGATGTTGGATTCTTCGATCAGGAAAGCGGCGAGACGTTTATCAAAACTTTTCCACATTATCTGCTCGATCAGCCACATCACGTCGGAAAAGCGGCTTGCCATGAGTTCGTTGGTAAAATTGGCAAGGAGAGCCGACTTCTGCATTATTTTTTTATAGACGTCGGCAGAGAGGATGATGACCTCGGTGTCTTTTTCTGCGGCGAGAGTAATGTCGAAGCTTATGCTGTTGATTATGCAGGAAGCTGACATCAGGCAGACGTCGCGTTCGAGCAGGCGGTAAAGAGTGATCTCCTTACCTTCGGGCGACGAGGTGAAAGCCCTGATCTGCCCCGAGCATACGAGGAGCAGTCCCGTACATTCGTCGTTGCCGCGGTGGAGTATGCTTCCTTTGCGGAAATGCCTTTTGAATGCGGTCGCTTCAAGCGCCGTGCGTTCGTCGTTCTGCAGTTGATCCCAGAAAGGGAAGAAAGCGGAAAAATCCATATCTCTGCTCCTTTTTGACATTATAGCACATCGAGGGAAGGAATGCACGCATAAAATATACGGTTTGACATCTGTGGTAAACTTTTGTAATTTTGTCACCGAAAAATCGTTCGGCGATGATATAATAAAGGCAAGGAGGTCGCAAAAATGAAAGAATACGTTTGTACGGTATGCGGCTATATCCACAAAGGGGATATGCCGGACGATTTCAGATGTCCGGTCTGCGGGGCAGGCAAAGAGGCGTTCAGAGAGGTCGTCAAGGACAGCGCGACGGCTCCCGTCGAAAAGCCCGCAGAGGAGATGGACAAGGAGTTGTCGGCAATGGAAATGAGCGTAGTGTGTTCCAATCTTGCGCGCGGCTGTGAAAAACAGTATATGGCTGAAGAATCCGCAAAGTTCGCACAATTGGCTGAGTTTTTCAGACAAGCCGCGGGAGAGGCTCCCGAGGGCAAAGGACTTGGCGATATTGCAGTCATGTTTGACAAGGACCTTGCGGAACGCTATCCCTATGCCGACGCGGTCGCGAAGGCGGCGGGCGACAGAGGCGCTATGCGCAGTCTCGTCTGGAGCGAAAAGGTGACGAGAATGCTCACGTCGATATTGGCGCGCTATGAAAAGGAAGGCGATAAGATGCTCGAGAACAGCGGCGTATATATGTGCACTGTCTGCGGCTTCGTCTACGTCGGAGACTCTGCTCCAGCGCTCTGTCCTGTCTGCAAGGTGCCTTCATGGAAGTTTGAAAAGATAGAGAGGAGGGCGGAATAATGGCAGAAAAATACGCGGTCAGAAATCTGAGGCTTTGCACAAAAGACTGTCTTTGTCTTTACGTATGTCCTACCGGCGCGACCGACACCGAGAACAGTATAATCGACGTGAAAAAATGCATCGGTTGCGGCGCGTGCGCGGCGGCTTGTCCGTCGGGAGCGATCTCGATGGTGCCGTACGAATATCCCGTTCAGCAGAAAAAGACCGAAGAAGTCGCAGACGCGCTTCGCAGGCTGACAGACACGAGAACGAAAGCGGAGTAGATCGCTTCCGGAACGGGCGGAGTGATCGCAGAAGCCGTAGCGAGATCGTCGAGACTTATGGCAGAGGACCTCAACAGAGAGGCGGGTTATATGATCCCTCAGAGCCTCAACGCAAAGAAGTTCCTTGAAAAGGCAAAGAGCTATCCCGGAGTGCCGGTCGAAGCGGTGGACGGATTGCTCGCAAGTATAAAATTCAACGAAAAAGAAGAACAAAAGGAGAAAAACGATATGGAAAAATGGAGATGTACAATTTGCGGTTACATACACGAGGGACCCATGACCCCCGACTTTAAATGCCCGGTATGCAAGGCGCCTGCGTCGAAGTTTGTGAAGATAGAGGACGCGGCTCCCGCAAAAAACCCGTATGCGGGAACGAAAACCGAAAAGAACCTGCAAGAGGCGTTTGCGGGCGAGTCGCAGGCAAGAAATAAGTATACTTATTTCGCCGCGGTTGCGCAACAGGCGGGATACGAGCAGATCGCCGCGCTTTTCCTGCAGACGGCGGAAAACGAGAAAGAGCATGCAAAACTCTGGTTCAAAGCGCTCGGGGAGATAGGGGATACGGCTCAGAATCTCCTGCATGCCGCAGAGGGCGAGAGCTACGAGTGGACGGATATGTATGCGCGTATGGCAAAAGAAGCTGACGAAGAAGGTTTTCACGAGCTTGCCGAACAGTTCAGAGGTGTAGCGGCTGTTGAGAAACGCCACGAGGAGAGATACCGCGCGCTTCTGAAGAACGTCGAGACGAAACAGGTCTTTGAAAAGAGCGGCGTTACGGTGTGGGAGTGCCGCAATTGCGGACATATCGCGGTCGGCGTAAAAGCACCCGACGTATGTCCCGTATGCAAATATTCACAGTCATTCTTCGAAGTGCACGCAGAAAATTATTGATACAAAAAAATATTTCGAAAAACGTCCGTTGATCGGGCGTTTTTTCGTCTGCTTTGGAGGTGTTTCACTTGCTCATTCCTAAATTGACGGTAACGTGTGGTATAAGTAAAATACCCTATTGTAATATGTTGACTTTGATGATATAATATATGCGAAGGCACGCGGTAAGGAGAGAGAGCCGTCGCGTTGCGCAAAACGCCTGACGCGTCGGGCGGGAGGGAGATACATGGAGATAAAGAGTTTTGTCAGGAGAAACCTGAAATGGGTGGTATGCGGGCTTTTCGGTCTGCTCAATTTTATTCTGATGGCGATACCGTATATGGCGTATTGCAATTACAGTATCGACGTTTACAGCGATACATACCTTGACACCTTCAAGGCTACGAGAGACGGTCTCAGCGCTTACGATGTTTTCGATCTGGGCAAATTGCTCGCTCATACCCGTGCGGCAGCGGCGGGAGGTGCGGCGGGCACGTTCAGCGTTTTTGCACTGCTGGTCGGCTTGCTTATGATACTCATCTGTGCGGCGGGGCTGCTCAAGAGCCTCGGAGTGCTTCCGATACCCGACAAAATCGGGAAATTCAGAGTGGATCTTGCTGTGGATATCGCGTTTATCGCGACGATCGCGTTGAACGTGCTGATTCTCATATGTATAAGCACGGTGCACGGCATCACGCTCCGCGAAGCGTACATGGACGATCAGAAGTTCACCGTCGGATATTCGATATCAGCGGGCGTGTTCTTTACGCTCGTATTTGCGGCAGGCGGTTATGCGGCGATGATAGTGCTTGACAAAAAACTTCCCAAGGATCCGTGTATTGTGACGATATGTTCTGCTTGCGGAAAGAGATGTGCTTCAAAATCGGCTTTTTGTACCGACTGCGGCGCGCCGACCGAAAAGATAAAGGACGGGGAGTTTTCTTTCGTGTGTGAAAAATGCGGCAAAAAAGCGCTCTACAGATACAATTTTTGTCCCGTTTGCGGCGGCAGAATAGTCCTGAAAACAGAGGAAAAAAGCGTAAAAGACGAAGTTCCCTCAACCGCCGCAAAAGAGGAAAGCGTAGCTGAGCCGCCCGTGAAGGACGCGGCTGAAAAAGCCGACGTCGCGACGGAGGCGTCCGAGGACGGCAGTTATACTCTCGTATGCGGAAAGTGCGGAAGGGAAGCCGTAGAAGGATATAACTTTTGCCCCGTTTGCGGCGGCAGAATAGTCAAGAAAAAAGTTGAGATCAGAGAAGAAAAAGACGAAACGCCCGTAAATTCCGAAAAAGACGAAATGCCCGTCGATTCATCCAAAGAGGAGAGCGCGGATGAGTCTCCCGAGAAGAAAAAGTCTGCAAAGACTGCCGTCGGGAAGAAAAAGACAGCCGCCTCTGCCGACAAGAAGAAAAAAGAGCAGAGTAAACAGCAAAAAGGAGATAAAGAGGAAAATGCCGCAAGCGGCACGGATACCAGACCTGAATAATACGAACAAGGTTTAAAGCGGCAAATTTCCGTAGCTACTGTGTTAAGTGCCTTGCCCGTGTGACGGGTGCATTGAAAGGCTTCGCATTATGCAACTCAGTCAGGGTAATCAATACGGATTAAAACTGCAGGCTACCGCAGGCGATGATTTTTAGTGAGTGTTTCAGCGATTTTGTTGAGGTAAACGAA
>CASDWJ010000033.1 GCA_949284695.1 uncultured Christensenella sp.
CCGATCTACAAGACCAATTAAAGCGATACAATAGAGAGTACAACCAAACTCCTATGCGCCCACTCGGCTGGAAGTCGCCTAACCAATACCTTGCCGATTATTTTAACAACAAAAGTGTAACAGATGTTTGACAAACCAACAGCGATCGCTGCGGACAACTCTTATTTGTGTTGAAAATTTCGCGCGCGTATGGTATACTATATACGTATGAAAAAGCGCACGGTAGTTTTAACGTCAATAATCCTCGTGATCCTGACGCTTGCGTCGTTGGGTCTCGGCGCGTGCTCCTCGCTGCAATTCACACTTTCTGCGCCCGATCTCGTATACGAAAACGGCGTGGTGTCGTGGAGTGCGAGAAGTTTTGCCGAGGGATACAACGTCACGCTGTACAGAGACGGCAACGGGGAAAGAGGAGAAGCGATAAGCGAGACGGTCACCGTCACGGCGACCAACTACGCTTTGGCTCAGGACGGAAAATACTGGGTGGGCGTTTACGTCGTCAGCTCCAACAGTCTGTTCAGCGATTCGGAGGAAGCGTATATCCTCGTTGAAAAGGAAGACACGCAGGTCGACGTGGTCGTTCCGGGCGGAGAAGAAGACGGGGACAATGGCGGCGACGGAGAACAGGACGATCCTTACGATCCTCCCGTGGACGTACTGCCTTCGGGTGTTCCCGCACTCAATCTTCCCGTCGGCGCTAAGCAGAGTTTCAATTATATGTCGGTGGCTTCGGTCGGCGGCGTTTCGATCCCTCTCACGGCTAACACGGACGCGGTCGTCAGGCTGTTCAAAGACAATTCCGAGATCACGAGCGGCTGGTCTTACGACGATTCGAACAACGCGATCGAGCTGGGCATTTCACAGTTCATGAGCGTCAGTGAGGGCGCTGACACCGCGTTCACCGCAGTTACGGAAAGCGGCAAGTCCTTCGATTTTTACGTCACTCTTTGCGGGCTGACGGATATGCCCGTCAACGTGGATCTGCCGGGTTACGGCGCATACGTCTACAATAAGAATGCAGAGAACGCCGCGGACGGTCTCAAGGTCTCGTATAACGGCACCGCGAGCACGCTTGCGGTCAGCGTGGACGGCACGCAGATCGCCAACTCGACTTCCAACTACGTGCTCGTCTCGGGCTCTGTCAACTTCAAGGAAAATTATCTCAAATCGCTCGGATACGGCTTGCACAGAGTCGAATTGTTCACCGCAAAGGGCATAGTCGACTTCTATATTTTCGTCTATTCTTCGAGCATAATGTGTTACGGTCTGAATTTTGAATTCGACGACGCGTATCCGTCTCTGACGCTCAATTGGAAAGTGGATTACCCGATAGACAAGTACGAAGTCGTCGTCGACGGCGTCGTCTATTCGAGCGACGAATATCCCGAAAAATTCGACGGTACGTCTTTCGATATGACAGGTATCGTAGGTAGCGGCGGCACGTGTTCCGTCTTCGTAAAGAGTTACGTCGACGGTCTGTCAACTCCCGCGGTCAGCACGACCGTGTCTTACGTCGACAATACCGGAAAGGTAACGACTTATCTCGATCCCGCAAACGGCTTCACTTATCTCGGCAGGACGTTCAACAGGTATATCGACAGCGACGAGGAAATGGATGTCCTCGCGTATTATATGATACTCTGCAACGACGACCTCGACACGACGGTTTTCAACACGGTCAACGGCAACAAGACGATGACTTACATGGACGTGTTCGTCTCGTCCTCGATGGGATTGTCGAACGCGACCGCCGTGATGAATGCGTTCTCGGATTCGTGCAGTAAATACAAAGAGTCGATCAAGTATTCTTTTGCGGCGTATAAACTCTCCGACGGAGCGTACAGGATAGGGCTTTCGATGACTTCGCAGAACGAGGCTCTCTACGACAGCACTTCTTCTTATACCGAGTCGTCCTCCAACGTTTTCCACCTTGAAAAGTCAACGAGAAGCGCGTCTTTCGACGACTTCGCGATAGAGGAAAGAGAAGGGGTATCCGTCTCTACAAGCGATCAGCTCTTCTTTGCGGTTGAGGCGGGATTCAGACCCGTGCCCGTTGCGGGAAGCGTGGCAGAGAAGCTGTATAAGCTCGCCAAGGACGTATGCCGCGAATATATCGACGACGATATGACAGATTACGAAAAGGTGCACGCGATCTACGACTGGCTGGGCAAGAACGTCGTTTACGATTATAATCTTGTAAACAGTATGGAGGGTATAGAGCCGTCAGACAGCAGATACGACCCGTTCTATTCATACGACAGCTTCTACCTTGAGGGCGTGCTCGAAAACGGCGTTGCGGTCTGCAACGGCATTGCAAAGACGTTCGTGCTCCTTTGCAGTATAGAGGGCATCACCGCCGTCAAGGTAAACGGCGCTGTAAGCAGCGGCGCCCATGCGTGGAATAAGGTCCTTATCAATGACAAATGGTACATCGTGGACAGCACCTGGAGCAATCAGAAATCCACCAACAACAAAGAAGCGTTTACGCACGAGTTTTTGCTGATAACCACATCCGAATCCTCAAAGAAAAGGACTGAGACAACAGAAGACACTCTCGGATATTATTGCGGCGATACGCATTACGTCGCGCCTACGGACTGACGCATGTGGAGCGAGGACAGGATAAGGGAAACGCTTGAGGCGCACGCAGACGCGAAATACAGGGATTTTCACGGCAAGCTCACGCATACGCGTTACGAGCGTATCGGAGTAAGGATCCCCGCGCTCAGGGCGCTTGCCAAAGAAATAATAAGATCGGGTGAATGGAGAGATTTTCTCGCCGTGCGCCCGATCGTTTTGTATGAGCACGCCATGCTCGCGGGTATAATTTCCGCAAGCGTCAAAGAGCCGTACGAGGACAAGATAGAAAGACTGCGCGCGTTTGCCGCATATATAGACGACTGGGCTGTCTGCGACGTCACATGTTCTTCGATGAAGTGCAAGGACGGGAGATTGTTTGAAGATATGCGCGCGTTTGCCGTGAGTCGCGACGTCTGGACGGCGCGCATGGGTATCGTCGTGATACTTAGCAATTTTGCAGGCAGAGAACACGTCGACGGGATAAGAGAAACGATAAACGCAGTGCAAGCGCAAGGCTACTATATCGATATGGCGCTCGGCTGGCTTATCTGCACCGTAGAAAGCTACGACGAAGGCGCGGGTATAGAACTTATGAGGACTGCCGCCGTCTCCGACGAGGTGCTCAGGATTGCCGCATATAAAATGAGAGACAGCTTCCGTGTGTCGCAAAAGAGCAAGGACGAAGCGGCGGAAATAGCGGAAGTAAAGAGAAAAAATCGCCTTTAACCAACACGGGCACCTTTTTTATAGTGTTACATGTCGCTTTAAGCGCAAGTATTTTGCGCAGCTTTCGCGTTTGTTTTTCTCTATCGAAGCGACGTGTCCGAAATTGTATGCAAAATAATTAAACATCATAAAATCTGTCATTTGCTTGACACGACAGACAAGTCTGTTTTACAATATGTAATATATTACTTATTATGAGGTGCACAGACATGGACAATGTGATGCCGTTCGGATTGCAGATAGCGATAATAAACAGAGCGTTCAGAAAAAAACTCGACGAGAAAGCGTCTTCTATGGGACTGACGGCTGTTCAGCTCAGGGTGCTCGGCTCTGTAAGTCGCCTTGAAGAAAAAGGGGGAGGAGAGATACATCAGAACGATCTCGAAAAACTCGAAAGGGTAACCCACCCCGCGATGACGGGCATAATCGCAAAATTGCAGGCAAAGGGATTCGTAACCTGCGTTGCTTCCGCATCGGACAGGCGATACAAAAAAATAAATTGCACAGAGAAGGCGAAGGGAGTGCACAGGTTCATTCTCGATCAGGACAGAGAGGTCATGGAGAGCCTTTGCGAAAACTTTACCGCGAAGCAGAAGGAGAATCTTATCGAGGGATTGCGTCTCTTGCTTGGCAATATAGATTCTGACAGCGTCTTCGACGACTGATCGGAATCATTCTCCGCTCTGGCGGAGAATTTTTTCGACACAAAAGGTAATATGTTACCTATTATATATTTATAACGATATAAAAAGGAGTATTCATGGAAGAAAGTATCAAAGAAAAAACAAGTATTTTTACAACTCAGCCTGTAGGCAAACTGATTTTGAAGTTTGCGATTCCTTGCGTAATATCATTGGTCGTGAACGCATTGTACAATATCGTAGATCAGATCTTTATCGGTTGGGGAGTAGGTTATCTCGGGAACGGCGCGACCAACGTCGTATTTCCGATCACGATTATTGCCTTGGCTTTAGCGGTGTTGGTAGGCGACGGCGCGGCGGCATTCTTCAGCCTGAAACTGGGAGAAGGAGACAACGAAAGCGTTAAAAAGGGCGTCGGAAACGCTATTGTGATGGTTACTGCTGCAGGCGTTGCGGTTCTTGTGGTTTTTCTCGCGTTTTTCGATCCGATACTGAAATTGTTCGGCGCGACCGACGTGTTGCTGCCATATGCGCAGGATTACGGCTGGATAATTGCAATAGGTTTGCCGTTCACGATGATCTCGATGGCGATCAACGCCATGATAAGAGTGGACGGCAGTCCCAGATACGCTATGTTTTCAATGGTGCTCGGCGCCGTTATCAATATCGCATTCGACGCATTGTTCATACTCGTATTCACGTGGCAGATTCTTATCATTGTTTGCAAACCGCGCTTATGCGCCCAACAATGAAGACATAGTCTGGAAAACACAATGCAAAGTCATTGCGGAGCTCGTTGAAAAAGGACCGTGCGCAATAGTCGGGAGATGCGCAGATTACGTGCTGAGAGACAAAGCAGATTGTCTGAAGGTCTTCATTCATGCGGACAAAATGCTCCGCGCGGAGCGCATAATCAACGTGTACGGAGAACGCGAAACGTCTATTGAACAGCGCTTAAAAGACAAAGACAAGCGCAGGGCAGCATATCACAGATTTTATACCGATAAAAAGTGGGGCGACGCAAGGAATTATGACGTATGTCTCGATAGCGGCGTTTTAGGGATCGGAAAGTGCGTTGAAATCATAAAGGATCTGTATTGAACCATAAAAAAATCGGACTACGTGTCCGAATTTTTTTGTCTTAAAATTTACCCAGTCGTTTTATCAGATATGGCAGTTCTTTTTCAAACTTTACGCCGTACCAATGGCTGTCGTCGTCCATTGTCGCTTCTATCGTCCTGACTGTAAAATCCGCCGCGAGCGCCGCGCTGTCGTATACGCTTTTGCCGTTCATATACGCGCCGACGAATGCCGATGCGTAAACGTCGCCCGTGCCGTGAGACATACGCGGCAGTTTGTCGTTGAAATAATACTCCACGCCGTCGCCCGAGCAGTCGTACACGGCTACGCCCAGTTTTTTCGGGTCAAAAGTCACGCCGGTCAGCACGACTTTTTTACAGCCGAGAAGAGCCAGTTTTCTCAGAAGTGCGACGATGTATTCTTCGTCGTATTCGGTTTTGAATTCGGTGTCCGTCATCAGGCAGGCTTCGGTTATGTTGGGCAGAATCACGTCCGCCACCGCGCACAGCCTTGCCATGTCTTTGGGGAAGTCGGAAGGGAAGCCCTTGTACAGCATGCCGCCGTCCGCCATCGCCGGGTCTACGATCGCCGCGCCGCCTTTTTCGAGATGTTTGTCAATGAGCCCGAGAATGAGGTCGACTTGCTCGCGACTGCCGAGATAGCCGGTGTATATCGCCTTGAAGGTGATGTTTTCTTTGCTCCAGTGCTCCGAGATCGAAGAAATGTCGCTCGTCAGATCGCGGAACGTCCAACCGGGTCTGAAAGCCGTGTGGGTGCTCAGTACGGCAGTCGGAAGCACGCAGGTCTCTATGCCGCAAGCCGAAATGACGGGCAGAGCGACGGTCAGTGAACATTGTCCTACGCAAGATATGTCTTGAACTGTAAGTATCTTTTCTTTGGACATAAGTCGATACTCCTTTGTCGTTTTCTTATTATTATAAGACTGCAACGGCAAACAGTCAAACGAAAACTTGAGATTCGCGCGTCTGAACGTCCGCGCGGGAACACGAAAGAAAAGAGTGTGTGAAAGAGAAAATCATAGAGATTCCTCGTATACGAAAGTTTTCTGTTCTTCTGTCAGAGACAAGTCGTCGAAGAATTCGCTCAAGAGCTTGTCAGAGTCGACATGCCTGGCATCGTCGTCGTATATTTCAAAGACGCATTGCCTGAAGTCTTCGCATTTCTCGGATATCACGTCCATGTTCTCGTAGCCCGGAGTGCCAAACCTTGCTTCGCATTCGTGATGAAATCTGCAGAAAAGCTTCGCTACGTCGGCGGGATCGTCAAGGTCGATGAGCGAGTCGTTGTATTTTTCGAAATACGCTTTGATAAATGCGATCTGTTCTTCGGGCACTTTTGCGTCTTCGTTGATGTCATAGCCGAGAATTTCTGCAAATTCTTCGCTCACTTCGTCAGAGGCAGGCTCGTAGATCTCGTCGAGAGCGGCTTTTACCTTGGCAAATCTCATCTCTGCGACTGTTGTGCCTTCCGCGTTCAATTTTTCTTCGAGCGCGGCAAGACCCGCCTTGCCGTAGGGGATATACGTGTAGTAGTCGGCAAAAGAGAAGAACTTCGCTTCATTGTTTTCGTCATCGATAAAGTTGAATTCAAGAAAATAAGTGACGTTGTTGCTCGCTTCGGACCAGGCGTCCAAGCAATCGCCACCGTTGATCGATATATTGTCGATCAGGCGGTTTGCGCCGTAAGAGAAAAAACCCTCGTAAATGTCCTTTTCAAAACCTTCCATAAATTATCCCTCCGATAAACCCTGTTGAGCTGCTGTCGATAAAATTATAACATATAAGAGAGAGATGATAAAGCTGATTGCAAAAAATTTTAAATCAAGACGTACAAGAAAAATCCGCGCGCATTAGTAAGGCTTAGCATTACAAAATTGCATCGGGCAATAGTTTGCGATACTCTTAATATTGAGGTGGTCGCTCTTGTGTCGATGAAGAAAAAAGCACCAAGAAGAATTGCACTTTCATAGAGCTTTGCTCGCGAAGCTCGCAAAAGTGCTTCGCACACGAACGCTCACAATGCTTGCGTTCTCGTGTCCGAGGTAACGATAACAAAAAAATACGAACTCGAAAGTTCGTATTTTTTTGTTGTGTAACAATAAACCACCGACTAAGTCGGTGCGTATCAAAAGGCTTTAGCTATGGACAAAAGAAAACCTCCTTTGTTACAATTTATGCAGGTTTGCCAACCGCATAAATTAAAGGAACAAAGGAGGAATTCCG
>CASDWJ010000034.1 GCA_949284695.1 uncultured Christensenella sp.
CGCTACTTTTTTGCCCAATTTCGCGCGCCTCCCCCTCGGGGGAGGCAGACTGCTTTCTTTCACTTAAACGCTGCCTTGCTTCGCTTTTACCTCCTTTTCGTTAACACCATGACTTTGTAACAATTGTATTGTAAACCTACACATCGGCATTTTGCGCCCGTTGCCCGCCTTTCGGCTTAGGACATATTGCCTTTGCCGCGATTAACGTCTCGCATTTAATTTCTTTTTAATGTAACTTATGTTATAATAAAATCAGATGAAGGAATCCGTCCATCTGTATTTTTACTTACGGGATATGCTTTTGCCGTACTTTGTGCCCGCCTTTCCGTTTGCAGATATACGTCTCATCGAATATTCATATCAACGGCGGTCAGCTTTATGAGTCTGGAAAACGAAAAAATTGTCTACAACGCGAGCAAAGCGCTCAACAACGTATGCTATATAAAAGCTGTCGGGACCGTCAGCCCCGACCCTTCGTGGTGCGCCCTCAGAGAGGATTCAAAAGACGTCGTGATCTTTTACGTCGCCGACGGCAAAGCGCGTCTCACCGTATCGGGCGGAGACTACCCTCTGTACAGAGGCGACTGCGTGATTTTCCCTCCCCGCAAATACAGCAAGATAACGAGCGACGCGAAAAATCCGCCCACAGTATATTGGTTGCGCTGCGGCGGCGATCTGGTCGACGCGATGATCAGATCTTACTTCCCCGATATGCGCGCCATCGTGGCGACCTGCGACGTGCAGAATTTCTTCACTCAGGCGGCAGACCTCATCACCCGCGCGTCAAAGGACGTGCCTGACACGCTTACACTGATGATACACAAACTTTTCATCACGGTCAGAAGCTCGCTGAGCACTTCTCCGTCAGGCAAGAGCAAAACGGGGATCGCGGGCAACAAATACGAAGAATATATCGTCACGCACATGTACGACAAACTCAACGTGCAGGACTTTGCCGCGCACTTCGGCATGACGGTCTCCGCGCTGACAAGCGTGATAAAGAGAAAATTCGGCAAAACGCCCTACCAGTTCTACCTCGCAGTAAAGATCAACCTCGCCAAACATATGCTGTCGTCCTCGCAGTCGTCTGTGGAGGACATAGCTGCAAGGCTGTGCTTTACCGACCGCACCCATTTTTCAAAACTGTTCAAGCGCGAGACGGGCTTGTCCCCCGCGCAGTACCGCAACGGCAACAACTGACGCATTACGCGTTGTGACAAAAAAGGAGAGGCTTGAAGTCTCTCCTTTTTTATCTCCGTCTTCTCTATGCCGCGCTTTGCGCTCCCCATACTATCGGTATCGGATTTGCGGCATAGGTGAAATTCCGGTTCTCATGCCAACCGTCGGGGATCTCGTCCTGCCCGCGCTCGTCAACACCCCGACTTTTTCTCCGAACGCGTAGAAGATTATGTCATATGAGACTTCTTCTTTCTTTTCAACATAATACGCATACACTTTTATGTCTGAAGTCAGGGCGGCAGTCGCATAACCGTTGCCGTCGAACGGCTTTTGCCATTGCCATCTGTCGAGATACCAGCCGACGAACTCGTACCCGTCCACGGCAGGTGCTTCGGGCAGTTCTATGACCTCGAAGCCGCTCGTCTCAACCGTCTTTATCTCCTTGCCGTCGGCAATGAACGTGACGGTATGCATGCTATCCTTTTCAGTGTCGCACGCCGTAAAAATCAACGCAAAAACGGTGATCGCAACGACCAGCAACGCAATAGTCCTCAAACTCTTTTTCATCGTTTGCTTCCTTTTCTCGTTCCTGAACGATCAGAAATCTTCAGGTATGGTTTGCGTCCCTCGCCGCATAATCATCATATAAAAATATGCCGCCCTTGTCAAACCCGACAAAGGCGGCACGCGCTAATTTTACAATGCATTCCTTTGGCTTATCGCGCCGAAACGATCGCCTGACACAGTTTTGCTATCAGTGTGTTGTCGGTTATAGCAGAAAGATCGAAGTCTATATCCCCGAACACATAAAACGGCACGTCAGCCTTTGAGTGACTGCCCCTGGTATACATGCCGTCGGAGAGCTGCGCCGCGGTCTCGCCGTTATACTGCAATCCGCCCGTCTCGTGATCTGCGGTGACGATGACTATCGTGTTGCCTATCTCTTTCGCATACTCGACGACCGCCTTTACCGCGTTGTCGTATGCCTTGACGTGCTCGAGCGCCTTGCTCAACTCGTTGTTGTGGCTGTATTTGTCGATGTGACTTTCTTCTATCATCAGGAAGAATCCGTCCTCGTCCCTGCTGAGTATATCGAGAGCCGCGACCGCGAGCGAAGCGAGCGTGGGACTGCTATCGCCGCCGCTTTCAAGCGGTATCTCGTCGAACGCCGCGAATATCCTGCCCTGCGCCGTCGCTATACCCGAAAACGCGTCCACATAGGTACGCCTCTTTTCTATCTGCTCCTTGAGCGGCGCATATCTTTCGACGTTACTGCCGAAAAAAAGGTCTATCCCGCTCGCGAGCTGATCTTGGAGTATTTCGTCAAGATTGCTTCTGGACGATGTGTGCGCCGAAAATCCTGCCGGAGTCGCGCCGTCCACTCCCTCTGTCGCGATAATGCCCGTTGCCATGCCGAGAGACATCGCAAGTTCTGTCGTAGAAGTCAGATCTCTGCCGCCGTACGTTCCCACCTTGCCGTTGTCCGTCTTGCGCCCAGTTGCGAGCGCAGTCGCCGCCGCCGCGCTGTCTGTCGGACCGAACACGTCGCGCGAGAACGTCGTCACAGCCCCTGCATAATCGGCGTTGGTCGCAAAAAACAGATCTCCGTATTCCGCAGTCGCCGCCTTGACGTGGTTGAATCCCATGCCGTCGCCGATCATAAGTATTACGTTGAGTTTCTCGCCGTTGTACTCTATCTGTACAGACTCGACTTCCGATACCTTTGCATAATGCGCCGCCGCCATTCCGCCGAGAGTGGCGGACATCGCGACTATCAGTACCGCGAGCACTATCGCGGCGATCTTCAACCATTTCTTTATCGTATTTTCCATAAACTACCTCTCGCGGTAATTATACCACGCGGCACTCGTATTTTTCAATACGGATATAAAAAATTAAGCCGACGCATGTCGTTATTGCTTACTTCTTTGAACTTTCTCTGCCTGTTTCCGTTTTTTCTTTTTACCAAAACAAAACGCGTTTAACATACACGGGCACGAAAAAACAGCGTGACAATATCAAATGTGACAGAGATTGAATATGTCGGGATCTTCAAACTTCTTAGCTCGTTTTATTTTATTTTTTTAAAGAGGCACGCGCTCCAAAAATCCATACCGAGTTCGTCTACGTAAAAATGCAGTATGGCACGGAAATCTTTTGTAGCCGTAACAAGTTTAATAATGCTGACGTCGGATGAAACTGCCTTTTCGGCATACCGGAACAACTTTTTGCCGATTCCGCAATTACGGTAATGCGGTTTAACGTATAACTCGTCAATCTCAAAATATTCTGTTCCCGTTTTATAAACAGAGGTATCTTCCTCGGCTATTTTGTTATGCCCGAATAAATATCCGCAAATCGAATCGCCGTCCGTTGCGACAAATATCCTTTTTCCTTTTAAGTCGTCATAATTATTTTTACAATATCCGTAACAAGAATTTTCTTGTTCCCATTCTTTTGAAAGCGTAATCAACTGATTTACGACGGACTCAGAAAGTTCAATTTCTTTTATAATCATAATCTCTCCGCTAAGCAACTGTTTACTATATCATAATTATATTATAAATCGCTCTGAAAGTAAAATAATAAGCGCACTGCCTTGCTCGCGAGGTAAAGTGCGCTATATTTTTCTTCGTGTTAAATTCGTTTACGCTTTATGCTTTGTTGAGTACGTAGCCGTCCTTCGTGTCGGTGACGGTATATCCCGCCGCCGTTATCTGCGCGCGGAGCTCGTCCGCCAAAGCGTAGTTCTTCTCTTTCTTCGCGGCAACCCTCTTTTCGGCAAGTTCCACCACTTTGGAGGGAGCGTCCGTCTTGGGCTGTTCTTCGGGTTTAGCCTGATCGAGAGAAAGTCCGAGCACCTTGTCGAAGTCGAGCGCGAGGTCGTATATGTCGCGGCTCTTTGGCTCCTTGACCGCTTTCCACAAAATGCCGAGCGCGCGCGGCACGTTGAGGTCGTCGTTGATCGCCTCGACGAACTCGTCTTTGTATGCCTTTATCACGCTCTCGTCCGTCTTTGCAGAGCTCGTCTTGTGCTGATACAGCGCGCCGAGAAGTCTTGAGTAAGACACCTTCGCGCCGTCCATACCGTCGAACGTAAAGTTGAGTTTTTTGCGGTAATGCGCGTTGAGGCAGAAATATCTGAAATCCATCGCGCTGTAGCCGCGTTTTTCAAGTTCAGCTATCGTATAGGTATTGCCGAGGCTCTTGCTCATCTTGCCGTTGTCGACGAGCATGAAGTCGCCGTGTACCCAGTAATTGACCGTCTTGCAACCGGTGATCGCCTCGTTCTGCGCGATCTCGTTCTCGTGGTGGACGGGGATATGATCCACGCCGCCCGTATGGATATCGAACGGGAAGCCGAGGTACTTGCGGCTGAGCGCGGAACACTCGATATGCCAGCCGGGGTATCCCATTCCCCACGGGCTTTCCCACTGCATTATGTGGTTGGGCTCCGCCTTTTTCCAGACCGCGAAGTCTGCGGGATGACGTTTCTGACTGTTGACCTCGACTCTCGCGCCCGCCTGCTGTTCGTCCAGATTGAGGCGCGACAGCTTGCCGTAGCCCGGAAATTTGCTGATGTCGTAATAGATGCCGTCGTCTATCTCGTACGCATAGCCCTTGTCGAGAAGTTCCTTAACGTACGCTATCGTCTCGGGGATATGGTCGGTGATCTTTTCTACGATCTCGGGTCTGCCTATGTTGAGTTTTTTCAGATCCTCGAAGAACACGCCCGCGTAGAACTCCGCTATCTCGTAAGGAGATTTCTTCTGCTCGCGGGAAGCCTTCTCCATCTTGTCCTCGCCCTCGTCCTCGTCGCTGGTCAGGTGTCCGACGTCGGTGATGTTCATGACACCCTTGATCTTGTAGCCGTCATACTTGAGCACGCGGCGGAACAAGTCCATAAAAACGTACGTCCTCAGGTTGCCGATATGCGCGAAACTGTAAACCGTGGGTCCGCAGCTGTACATGCAGACCTTGCCGTCTTTGATCGGCTTGAAATCCTCTTTTTTTCTCGTCAGAGTGTTGTAAATCCTCAGCATAATATCTCCTCCCCGCCAAAGCGGGATACTTTATTCTTCGCCCTCGCCGTCTTCGTTTTGGTTGCTTATCGAGTAACGGCAACTCTTGACCTTGAGCATATCTTCGAGCGTGGCAATGCGCTTGTTGAGCCTCGCTATCTCGTCGAGTATCGGGTCGGGCAGCTTCTGCTGATCGAGATCCTCGACCCTCTCGTTGTACTGCTTGACCACTCTGCCCGGTACGCCGACCACGGTACAATGCGGGGGCACGTCCTTGAGTACGACGCTGCCCGCGCCTATCTTGCTGTCGTGCCCTATCGTGATCGCGCCGAGCACCTTCGCGCCCGAACTTATCATCACGTTGTCCTCTATCGTCGGGTGACGCTTGCCCGTCTGCTTGCCCGTGCCGCCCAGAGTCACGCCCTGATATATCACGACGTGCGTGCCCACTTTCGCGGTCTCGCCGATGACGACGCCCACTCCGTGATCGATGAAAACGCCGCCCGCGATGTCAGCCGCGGGGTGAATGTCCACGCCAGTCTTTTTGCGCGTGCCCTTTGCTATCAGAAATGCAAAAAACTTGCATCCGTGTTTATAAAACCAATGTGCGAACCTGTGTCTCAGCAATGCGTTGAAACCGCCGTACGTCCAGAAAACCGTCCATTTGCTGGTCGCCGCGGGGTCGTTCTGCATCGCAAATTCAAGATCCATTTTTATCTTTCCCATTTATCTCTCCTTTTCACGCGTCAATGCGTAAAAATAAAAACAAGGCGTCAATGATTGCTCAAAGACGCCTTGGCGCGGTTCCACTCTGATTGCAGATTATCTGCCTCTCAACGTCTTTAACGGGACTGCCCGTCGCGGCATTTCCTCCGCGAAGCTACCGCCTGCACTTCACGCGCTCTGTCCGTAAAGGGCTTTCAGCCGCCGACCCTTCTCTCTGTCACGCACTCGGCGCGTTACTCTTGACGGAATAACGCCTGTATTTATATATGAAGTATAAAATAATTGCGTGATTATGTCAAGTGTTTAGCGCCTTCTCGGGCGTGCCGCACGGAAAGCGACCGTTTTGCCCTCATCCGACCGACGTGCAAATGCCTCCGACTTCGCGCCGATATGTGCGCAAGTACCCGCGTCTGTTGCTTTTTTCCCGCCCCTATGCTATAATTCTGCCGTCGGGAGACTGCGCTCTCCCGTCCGAGGTTATGAAAAAAGGGCTCATTTTAATAAACGCATATTATACGATACCGTCTTATCTCAATCAGGCGACGAGGCTGAAAGAAGAACTCTTTAAGCTCGGCGTATCCTGCGACGTCGTAAAAAGCGACGCGCTGACACTCGCCATAGCAGGCGGCAATGTGACCGCGCTTGCCGACGACTACTCTTTCTGCATATATCTCGACAAGGACAAATATCTGTCGATGATGCTCGAAAAACTCGGGCTCAGACTATTCAATTCGCACGCGGCGGTATGTGCCTGCGACGACAAGATGACTACCGTGATACTGCTCGCGGGGAGCGGCATTCCGATGCCTGACACGGTGGCGGGTCCCCTCTGCTTCCTGAAAGACGAGACGGTCAAAGAGGATTTCCTCGACCGCGTTGAGAGACAGCTCGGGTATCCGCTGATCGCAAAGGAGAGTTTCGGATCGCTCGGCAAAGGCGTTTACAAGATAGACGACAGGGATAAACTGCGCCGCATATCGCAAAAACTAATGCGCGTCCCTCACCTGTTTCAGAAATACGTCGCGACGAGCTACGGCAAGGACGTACGCGTCACCGTCGTCGGCGGCAAAGTAGTAGCCGCGATGAAAAGAGAGTCCGACGGCGACTTCCGCTCCAATCTCGAACTGGGCGGCAAGGGCACTCCGTTCTTTCCCGACGAAAAGCTGAAAGCGCTCTCGGCGAAAACGGCTTCTCTGCTCGGTCTCGACTACTGCGGTATAGACTGGCTTTTCGGCGAAAACGGGGATTTCGTGCTGTGCGAAGTCAACTCCAACGCGTTTTTCGGCGGCATAGAAAAGGTCACCGGCGTCAACGTCGCAAAGGCGTACGCAAGACACGTCGTCACGGAAATATACGCAAAATAAACTTACGCCCGTTGCAAAAGCGTTTTAAAACCCGCCTGCGCCGCGGGTTTTGTTATTTTGTGAATAAAAAATCGAAAAAGTCCTATTGTCCCCGTATATAGGTATATGATATAATTTTGATATAGCGTACGCGCGCAATACGTTTCTGCGTACGCGTCGGAGGTAGAATTATGGGTATGGACAAGCCCTTTGTCAAAGGAGCGATCGCGACTCCGGGGCACGTGTTAAACATTCTGAACATCAAAAACCGCTGTTACACCAAGATCGCGGATCTTAAAGCGGAAGTCATCAAAAGCGACGAGCCGATACGCTTCGAAGACCTTGACAAGAACGCGTTCAAGCCTGCGCACAAAATGGAAAAATGGGCGAAAAAGTTCGGGTGCGCCTGGTTCCGTTTTACGGGCAAAGTTCCCGAGACGGCGAAAGGCTCGCACGTCGTACTGCGCATAAAACTTCAGGGCGAAGGTCTCGTGTTCAACGAGGACGGCATCGTCCTGCAAGGCATAACTCAGATCGTCAGCAAGGGCGACATTTTCCACTCTCTCGTCGGCAAACAGGTCGTCGACGTCGCGGAATGTTCCACCGGCAACGAGGAGATCAAACTGTATATCGACGCGGGTTTCAACGGCAAACTGCGTTTTGAAAACCTCGTCGCGAGACTGCGCCGTTGCGACATAAGCATACTCAACGAAGAAGTAAATCAATATTATTACGACTATATCGACCTCTATTTCACGATGCTCAAACTGGACAAGTCCAACCCGCGCGTGGCGGAGATAGATAAAGTCCTCAAAGAGTCTTTCAAGGCGTTCAGAAAGCAGGGCGCGAAGGCGGCGAGAGCCGTGCTCGCTCCTCAGTTCGAAAAACCCGTCTTCGACAAGCAGACAGAATATTACTGCATAGGTCACGCGCATATCGACCTCGCCTGGCTGTGGCCTCTGCGCGAGACCAAGCGCAAGGTAGCGAGGACTTTTGCCAATCAGCTGCGCAACATAAAGCATTACGACGACTTCATTTTCGCAGAATCGCAGCCGCAGATGTGGGTATGGCTCAAAGAGGGCTACCCCGATCTCTACGAAAAGGCGAAAAAAGCGGTAATGGACGGCAGGATAGAGCTTCAGGGCAAGATGTGGGTCGAGAGCGACACCAACCTGACGGGCGGCGAGAGCTGGATAAGACAGTCGCTTTACGGCGACAGATTCTGGAAGGAGGAATTCGGCAAGGATGTCAACCTGTGCTGGCTCCCCGACGTGTTCGGCTTCCCCGCGTCTCTGCCGCAGGTCATCAAGGGTTGCGGCATGGATTACTTCATGACGATCAAGATCATCAGCAACACGGTCAATCAGTTCCCGTATAAGACTTTCAACTGGGTGGGCATAGACGGCACGACCCTGCTCGCGCACATGGAGCCGCTCGGCGACTACAACGCGGGCGCTTCTCCGCTTGCGATATTCAAAGGCAATATGCGCAATACCGAAAAGGACACGATCCCCAAAGCCTTGCTGATATACGGCGACGGAGACGGCGGCGGCGGTCCGGGCGAAGGACATATCGAGTACGTCAAGCGTCACAAAAAGCTGTTCAACTGCAAAGTCAGCAAGTCGGTCAACCTCTTTGAAGATCTCGAGCCTTACCGCGAGATAATGCCGACGCACAAGGGCGAGCTTTACTACGAGCGCCATCAGGGTTGTTACACCTCGCAGGCGCGCTCCAAGAAGTTCAACCGCAAGATAGAATATCTGCTCCACAAGGTCGAATGGCTGGGCGCGGTCGCAAAACTGACGGGCGCGAAGTACGACTTCGACGAAATGGAAAAGATATGGAAGGAGATCCTTCTCTATCAGTTCCACGACATACTGCCGGGCACCTCTATCAAGCGCGTCTACGACGAGAGCCTCGCAAGATATCAGATCCTCTACGACCGCCTCGACGAAATAGCGAAAAACATTTTGCTCGCGGGCAAGAAGGACGGCAAGCTCTGCGCGGTCAACCCGACCGACTTCGAAAGAACGGAATGGGTCGAACGCGACGGCGAATGGTACAAACTCTCGCTCGCGCCGTACAGCGTATCGCTTCTCCCCGACCCCGTAAAGGCGGATTCGTCCTCCCTCTCCTTCGACGACTACACCATTCAGAACTCCAAAGTGCGCGTCGTGTTCGGCACCAAGGGCGAGATCACCTCTCTCTACGACAAAGAGGGCGGCAAGGAGATCGTCGGCAAGTACTTCAACAAGTTCACGGTATACAGTGACCCGTTCATGTACTACAATGCGTGGGATATCAACATCCACTATCCCGAAATGAAAAAGTGGGATATGAAACTGGTCGGCGTGCGCACCTACATCGACGGCGTGCGCGTCGTCAGAGAACAGACGTTCAAGTACGACAAATCCACGCTCGTGCAGAAAATATCGCTCACCGTCGACGACAATATGGTCAGATTCGACACAACGGTCGACTGGGACGAGCGCTTCAGAATGCTCAGAGCCGACTTCATTCCCGCTTTCTTCGCGGACGAGGTCAACTGCGATATCCAGTTCGGCACCTTCAACCGCACGACAAAACAGGAGAACAGCGTAGACTGGGCGCAGTTCGAGATCTGCGCGCACAAGTACGTCAACATCGACGGCGCGGATTACGGCTTCGCGCTCATCAACGACTGCAAATACGGTCACCGCGCGAAAGACGGCTTCCTCAGCCTGTGTCTGCTCCGCTCGCCCGAGTTCCCCGACCCGACCTGCGATATCTGCACGCATACGTTCAGCTATGCGATACTGCCGCACAAAGCGCCTCTCGCAGAGAGTGACGTTCTGGCGCGCGCATACTGCTTCAATCAGCCGATAGATATAGTCGGATCCAATATGAATATCGACACGTTCGTAAAGACGAGCAACGACGGCGTTGTTGTCGAGACCGTCAAACCCGCAGAAAGCGGCGAAGGCACGCTGCTGAGAATTTACGAATGCAAGGGAAAAGAGTGTTCTGTCGCGCTGACGCCGTCCGTAAAGTTTGATAAGGCTTACGACTGCGATATGCTCGAAAATATCAAAGGCGAAACCGATATAAGCAACCTCACGTTCAGACCGTGGGAGATCAAAACGATCATCCTCAAATAGGTCGCGGGGTCGTGGGACGACAGCCAAAGTAGCTTCGCGTATCGAGGTTTGTATCGCTTAGCGATAGCCCGCCATTGCTCCCGCCACGCGGGGCGACTGCCGAAGTGGGCTTCGCGTATTGAAACTTGTCACGCTTAGCGACAGCCTACCCTTGCTCCCCGTCACACGGGGCGACAGCCTACCATTGCTGCCGGTCACACCGGCCTACTTATGCGCCCTTTCTATTACGTAGAACAAAAAACCGCCGCTTTTCAGCGACGGTTTTTTTGTATTCAAACCGTTATTTTTTATATGCGGGATCGTTGATGACTTCGCCGAGGATTATCGCCTTTCTGACGTCGTCGGGAGAGACCTCGATCTTTCCGCTGCCGCCGTCAGAAGCGTCTATCTTGACGAACCTCAAGCCGTAATGCTCGCCGCACCCTTCGTCGCTTTTGCCGTCGATACTGCCCGATACGGGCACCTTTTCCACGATATAGAGATCGTCGTCCGAATGGTCGACGTCGCAGTGCTCGTCGTGGTGCGATCTTGAGATCCCGACCACTTTTGCAGAAGTGCGCACCCTCGGCGCGGCTTCGTACAGACCTGTGCCTTCGACTTTTACGCGCTCCCTTCCCGCCGTCTTTCCGCCGTACGGGCCCGACTTTGCGGGCACGTTTTTGTCTCCCGTCACTTGTGCAAAAACGTCCTCGTCGTCAAGCCGCGTGCGCGTATCCTGCGCACGCCTGCTTTCCGATTCTTTCTTTTTCTTTTCCGATTTCACGCTCTGTGAGACGACGACGATCACCATCACGAACACAAAGAATACGAATATCGGAATAAACGTCGAGAGCGTCATTTCTTCTTTTTACCGTCTCCCGCGGGAGCGTCCGTGCCGCCGGTCAGCGAATTTCTCATCGCTGTATCCGCCTGTATGTTCTGCATACGGTAATAGTCGAACACGCCTATCTTGCCGTCGCGGAGCGCCGCCGCCATTGCCTTGGGGATCTCGGCTTCCGCGGCTATGACGTTGGCTCTCATCTCCTGCGACTTCGCTTTCATCTCCTGCTCGAGAGCGACCGCCATTGCGCGGCGTTCTTCCGCCTTGGCTTCTGCGATCCTCTTGTCCGCTTCTGCCTGATCCATCTGCAGCTGTGCGCCTATGTTCCTGCCCACGTCGATATCTGCGATGTCTATCGAGAGTATCTCGAACGCGGTGCCGTTGTCAAGACCCTTGTTGAGGACTGTCTTGGAGATCTGATCGGGATTTTCGAGCACGTCCTTGTGGCTGTCTGCAGAGCCGACCGTGGTGACGATGCCCTCGCCTATTCTCGCTATTATCGTATCCTCGCCCGCGCCGCCGATAAGACGGGTGATGTTGGCGCGCACGGTGACGCGCGCTTTTACGCGCAGTTCGATACCGTCCTTGGCTATCGCCGATATGCCCGGGGTCTCTATGACCTTGGGGTTGACGGAGACTTTGACCGCGTTGAGCACGTCTCTGCCCGCGAGGTCTATCGCTCTCGCAGTCTCGGGAGCAAGCTGTATATTGGCGCTGTGCGCGCTGATGAGCGCATTGACGACCTTTATCGCGTCGCCCTTGGCGAGCACGTGAGTCTCGAGTTCGTCTATCGTGACGTCGAGTCCCGCTTTCATCGCGCTGATATACGCGTCGACTATAGTCGCGACCTTGACCCCTCTCCACTTCATACCTATGAGTCTCGCCATAGATACTTTTACGCCCGAGACGAGCGCTCTGAACCATATCCTGATCGGCAGGACTCCGAGTATGACCGCGAGCAGTACCAGAACGACGACTACGGCGACGATGATCGCCGTGATCGCTCCGCCGCTCATTGCAAGAAGCATTAACATGTTGTTCTCCTCCGGGTTATTCTTTTATTTTTACCACGATTTTGCCGCCCTCGACGTAATCGACGACGACCTTGCAGTCTTTTGCTATAAACATTGCGTTGGATACGACGTCGTATATTTTATCGTCTATCCTGACGCTTCCCGCAGGTCTCAACGCGCAAAGAGTCACGCCCTCTTTGCCGACGAGATGATCGTAATCCGCCGTACCCGCAGTATGACCGACCGACACCGCCGTATCCTTGTTGACAAAGCCCGTACGCGACAGATATCCGCGCTTCATTGAGAATACCATCACGGTAAATGCCGCGACGAGCACGAGCATTACCGCCGCGAGCAGTATGAAAAGCTGGATTATAGGATTGCCGCCGCCGTGATTGTACACGCGTATGACAATACCGACTATCACGAGGACAGAACCCGTTATGCCGAAAAATCCGAAGCCGGGCTGGAATATCTCGACGACGATGAATATCAGTCCCACTATGAGACATATCGCCGCCGCCCAGCCTATCTCGGAAAACACCAAGGCGAATTCTTGCCAGAAAGTCATTTTTATTACCTCCGTACCGCAATTTTGTTACTGCGGGAGCTTTATATTATAATACAATATAGGATACAAGTTGTCAATAGCCGCTTCTTTTCCTGTTTTTCCCTCGCCGCGCATGTCGCGTAACGACAAAATACTTGCGTTTTTTGTATCGCAGATCGTGCTCTTTGCCCTCTCTGACGAAATATCTCAGCGTGCTTTTGTGCCCGTTTTCCCAATACGTATCGCGTTTTTCGGTTTTTATGATAAAAAAAGCGACGGATAAATCCGTCGCCGTAAAGTCTTGTTTTTATGTATCAGGAAAGGAACATTTTGTACGCGGGATCGAGCAACTGGTGCGGGATAAGCTCCAACGCTCTCAGCATACCGCTGTTCTTGACCCTGTAACGCGCCTTCGGCTTCTTCTTGTTGAGTGCTTTCATCGTCGCCTTGATGAGATGCACGGGATCGTGCGCGTTCTTGAGTTCGTGCTCCATGATCGGCTTCATCTTGTTGAGAATGCCTTTGTAGAGCATCGTGCCCTCGTAAAGCGCCTTGAAAGACGCGGTCGCGCTGTCGTGCATACGCGTTTTGAATGATCCCGGAACGATCTGTATCACGGGGATACCTACGAACATGAGCTCTCTCCTCAGACTGTCGCAGTATGCGTCCACCGCATATTTGGACAGCGTATAAGGACCGTTGAACGGCTGAGGCGTCAGATATCCGCATTCGGAACCGCAGTTGACTATCCTGCCGTTGCCCTTCATTATCATATCTATAAAGGTGCGGTTGACTCTGACCATACCCATGACGTTGATCATGAGACTCTTTTCGATAAGCTCTACGCAATCGCCCTCGATCATCGAACACATCTTCTGATAACCCGCAAAGTTGATGACTGCGTCCAGCTTGTCCGTGACCTTGAGGATCTCCTCTTTCGCTCTGTCGAGATCTTCCTGAATGACGACGTCGCACGACATCGGCACCATATTCTCGATCTCGGCAAGTTTTTCAAGTTCTTTCTTGTTTCTTCCGAGTGCGAAAACCGTCCAGCCCGTCTTCGTCATCTCTCTTGCGACGGCTCCTCCGAGACCGCCCGTTACGCCTGTGAATACAGCATACTTCATAATCAAAACCTCCGTCCACACACCGACTCTTGTCGGACAACAAACTAATTATAAATAGGCTGTCGTTTTTTGTCAAACTTTTAACAACAAAATTTGACGTTTTCTGCCACATTTGTATAATTTTTTACACATTTTATACATAAAGGCTCATTATATGCATGCATAATTGCATAAAAAATACTTAATGTTATACAACATTGCCAATCAATGTAAAATCGCGTTTTTTTCTTCCTTATTTGTTGCATAAATATGCGGCGCGGATTATAATGTACTCACGCGTAACAGATATTAACGCGCAAGGAGATGTTTTTATGAAAAAGAAAATGATTTTGTGCACGGTCGTTGCGATCGTTGCGGCTCTCTCTCTGAGCGTGCTCCTCGCAGGTTGCACCACCGTCGACATGTCCAAAGCAGGTCCCGAGGACATTAAGGCATACGGCAAACTCGTCGTTGCGACTTCCCCCGATTTTCCCCCGTTTGAGAATCTTGAAGGCGACGAGATAGTAGGTTGGGATATCGACGTTGCCAAGGCTCTTGCCGAAAAACTGGGCGTAGAACTTGAGATTCAGTCCATGAGTTTTGACGCAGTTCTCTCCGCCGTCGCGACAGGCAAAGTGCATATGGGCATGGCGGGCATAAGTTACTCCGCTAAGCGCGACGAGACGATGGATTTCAGCGTCAACGTATACGACAGCCAACAGATGATTGTTGTAAGAGCCGATGACACTTCCATCACCGGTCCTATGGATCTTGCCGGCAAGACCGTTGCCGTACAGGCAGGCACGATAGGCAACTTGCTTGCAAATATGGACGAGAATTACGCTTACACCACCGATGACGACGGTAACTCCGTTGCGATCCTCGGCAAGCCCGGTTCCGTCAACGCTCTCGAAAGCGGCATGCTCGCTTGCCAGCAGCTGAAGAACGGCACCGCAAACAGTTATCAGGCTGACGCGGTCATCCTCGACAAACTGCCCGCTCAGGAAATAGTTGAAAAACTCAACGCAGAAGGCGGAACTCAACTCAGGATTCTCGATGACAGCGTTTACGGCGACGCTTACGCGTTCGCTATCGGCGAAGGCAACAAAGCACTCAAAGAGTGGATCGACGCCGCTTATCAGGAACTCGTTGACGACGGCACGATCGCAAGACTCAACGAAAAGTGGGACATAGAGTAATCAAGAAACAAATAGGATAATTTTACGCCCGTCCGCGTATATTGCGCGGACGGGCGCAAACGGTATTTATGAAACTCGATCTAAGCATTATATTCAACGCAAAAACTTTTAAGATGCTCGCCGAAGCGTACGGCTGGACGATCTTTATCACCGTATTTGCGTTGCTGATAGGAATAATACTAGGCACACTGCTCGCGGTATGCAGAGTGATTCCTCAGACCAATATCGTCAGTAAAGCGCTCAACAAGATAGCAGGAGCGTATATTTCGATATTCCGCGGCACTCCTCTGATGGTGCAGCTGTTTATCTTTTCTTTTGTTATCTTCGCCAATGTGATCTTCATCAATTCAAAAGTCAGCGCATATCTTATCGCGGTGATAGGCTTCGGACTCAACTCTGCGGCGTACGTATCCGAAAACATACGCGCAGGCATACTCAGCATTGACAAAGGACAGATGGAAGCGGGACGCGCTCTCGGACTTTCTTACGGTAAGACGATGTGGAACGTTATCCTGCCTCAGGCGGCGAAGAACATAATCCCGCCCCTCGGCAACGAAGCGATAACGCTCGTCAAAGACACGTCGGTCGCGCTGATAATCGGCGTCAACGAATTTTTCTATGTCATTAAAGGACTTACGGCAAGCACCTACAACGTGCTCACCCCTTACCTGTTCGCGGCTGTCGTCTACTATATCACGGTTGCGATCATGTCGTTCGGACTTAACAAACTCGAAAAGAGGCTGAGAAGAAGCGATGCAAGATAAAACTTTGAAAACAAGCGCGGCAAGCGCAGAAAATAAAAATCCGATAATCACGACGCGCGGTCTTGTCAAAAAGTTCAACGGTAAGACGGTGCTTCGCGGCATAGACGCAGACATATACGAGGGTGAAAAAGTCGCGGTAATAGGTCCGAGCGGAAGCGGCAAAAGCACCTTCCTGCGCTGTCTCAATCTGCTCGAGATACCGACGGCGGGCACGATCGCGTTCGGCGACGAGATCATTTACGAAAGCGACTATTACGCGCAAAAGGACAAGCTGAAAGAACTCGAAGCCAAAAAGCGCGTTTACACGAGCGGCTCGGACGACGAACAAGTCGAAAAGCTGACGAAAAAACTCGAAACGCTCAAAAACGACAAAAAAGAAAGCGAAAGACTGACCAAAGAGCTGAAGAATCATCTGAAACTGCTCAAGGCGACCTCCTACCGCGACGGCGCGCAGGCAGAAGCGGAAGAAACTGCCGCAAAGATAAGCGCGACAAAGGCGGAGACGGCTGCTCTGACCGTTGAAATAAAAAAGGCAAAAGCGGATATAAAAGCGCGCAAAGCAGAAGTCAAATCCTCGCTGGACGCAAGCGTTACCGCAAGCCTTCAGGCGGAGATAAACAAGCAGAGAAAGATCACGGCGCAGTCGAGAGCGCGTCACAAGAAATTTATCGCGCAGATGGAAAAGACGATCGACTCGCACAGAAGGACGACGGGCATGGTCTTTCAGCACTTCAATCTGTTCAACAACCTCAGCGTACTCGACAACATCACTCTCGCGCCGATAAAGACGGGGCTCGAAGCGGTCAAGGCGCGCAAGAAGCTGCTCAAAGCCGCCGCAAGAAAGGGCGACGAAAACGCAAAAGAGGAACTGCTCTCTCTGCCCCACAAGCTGGAGATAATAGAAAACGCGCGCAAGCAGGCTTACGAACTGCTCGACCGCGTGGGACTCAAGGACAAGGCAGACGTATATCCCGTCACTCTGTCGGGCGGTCAGAAACAGCGTATCGCGATAGTCAGAGCGCTTGCGATGAATCCCAAAATTATGCTTTTCGACGAGCCTACTTCCGCTCTCGACCCCGAGATGGTCGGAGAGGTGTTGCAGGTCATAAAAAAGCTCGCGGACGACGGCATGACAATGGTGATCGTCACTCACGAAATGGGTTTTGCAAGAGAAGTCGCGACCCGCGTGCTGTTTATCGACGAAGGTCAGATAAAAGAGGACGCTCCGCCCAAAGAACTGTTCGGTGACCCGAAAAACGAAAGACTCCAAGAGTTTTTGTCAAAAGTTCTTTAAACAAGAAAATCCTTATATGGACATGACCCCGCAAACCAACGTTTGCGGGGTCCTCTTTTTCTTTATGCCGTTTACGGGTCAAGCCGTCAACAAGCCGTCTTATACTTTTTGCAGAACAAATTGCATTTTACCGTTCGTTTCGCTTTCGCCACTATAAATTACGCCTGTCGCAGATTTAAATAAAACAGCGAGTATTTTGACTGAAAAACTTTCACCGCCGTTATCTTTTCTGATCAAAAAGCCATTCCTGCCACTTTTCGCCCGCATAAAAACTTTTCATCATCTTATGCCCGCCTTTTTCGTAAAGACTAAACCTTACGTCGCATACGTCTTTGAGTTTTTCGCAGGAGCTGACGTCGCTGTCCGACGGCACGACGTCGTCGTCTTTCGCGTGACCCGCCCATATCTTTGCGCCCTTGAACGCGTCGACGTCGAAAGTGTCGGAATCGGCGTCCGGGAAATATCCCATGAGAGGTATTGCCGCCGCGTAAAAACCGGGATTGTCGTATAGCGAATACCAGGTGCACGCTCCGCCGTGCGAAATACCGGTAACGTATATCCTGTCCGCATCTATCGGGTAAGTCTCCTTAAGTTGCCCGACAAGTCGTCTGAGCGCCTTGGCGAACACGTTGATAGTACTGAGATTGTCGCAAGTCAGATTGTCGCATTGAGGCAGAAGGACGAAGCAGTCCTCTTTGAGATCTATGCCGACCGTCGTAAATTCCACGAGCTGTCTGACGTTGTCGTGCCCGAGGCAACCCGCGCCGTGCAGATAGATGAAAAGCGGCTTCTTCCCCTCTCCTTTGCATTCTTTCATTCTGAAAGGAATCTCGATGCCCGCGTCCACGTCGAAATAAGAAAACTTCTTGTATCCCGAGATATTCAACCTTTTGCGCACGACCGTATTTTTGTCGTACTTTGCTCTTATCGCCGCCGCTTTGTCCGCGATCTTTATCATCTCGACGTTTTCTTTTTCTATCGCCTTGAAGAAATCGGACTTGTCCATCACGCCGTATTCGTAAAACCTGTTTTTATCGAAATATACGAGAAAGAGAACTCCGTTTTCGTGCAATATGCCGGCATAATACCATTTGAGAATCTTGTCCCCTTCGGCATAACCGGGATGCTCTTTGAAAAACTGCTCGAGAAGCAGGTCGTATATCTTGTCCCTGTCCTTTTCTTCAAACGCAGCCACAGACAGACGCTCGTGTTCTTTATACAGATATTCACGAAAGATCTCTTTGTCTCTTACCACGACGAAATATCTCACCTTATCTTCCTCTATAATGTCATATTATCTACACGGGCACGAAAAAATCAAACTCTTTTCCTGATGTCCTCAAGTATCGTGATCATAGAGAGCGTGTCCAGCTTGCAATATTCCCACAGCGCCGCGCGCCTCTCCTCTCTCTCCTTTTCGCTCATCACGGGAAACATCAGGTAGGTCGCCATCGCGTCCGCGCCGTTGTGCACCGCCCCGACCTCGTAGCCGTGCGCGCCCTCGGGGTCTACGCACCTGTATATCGTCTTGAGAGAGCGCGAGCCGAGCGACTCGCCGTAATAGACGGTATCGCTTGCGAATACCGCGCCGATGTCGCGGACGTTGTTGCGCGCGGTCAGAAGTTTTACGCGCACGTCGGGGAACATCTGCGCGAGCTGACCCAGCACCTTGCACTCGAGGAATTTGCCGAAAGCGAGTATGCACGAATTGGCGGGTATCTGCTCGGCAAGCCGTCTTGCGATCTCCTCTCTGCCGTCCTCTCCGTCGGGGGCGATATAGCCGTAATGCACGGGCGCGTCGCCCTCTTTTTCTATCACGTGCAGGGAATACTGGAACGCGACCGTCTCGAGCGGTCTGACCCCGCGGTATCTCGGAATGCACGACTGAAGCGACTCGAAGTCGAGAAAGCAAAGCGGATACCACAGCCCCGACAAGAACTTCTGCAACTCCTTTTTGTTGACCGAGACCGCCTTTTCGTCATACAGCTTTATCAGGTTGGCAACTTTGGGTTTGAGCAGATGCGCGTTGGCTCTGAGATCGTCCATCGAGACGATGCCGTCCGCGTACAGCCTGTATCTTGTCGCGGAGTCAACGCCGTGCAGAGTGAAAAGCGACGGCTTGTCCAGCCACTTGCCGAAACAGTCGGCAAAATACTCGCACCCGAACTGTCTCTCGCAGTTGGCGCAAAGCTCAGCGTCGGGAAAGTCGTTTTTCTGCACGAAAGCGGCAAGTTCTTCGCAATTCTTCGCGACCTTGTCGGCATAGCGCGCGACGCGCCTTGTCAGATCTATCTTCCTGAGCAATGCGGATTCCTTGACGACTTTGCCGCGCATATAGTTCTGATCTGTGACGACGAGAGAGATCTTGGAGACCTTGATCCCTTTGAGTTTCGCGACGTGCGCGAGATATGCAAGCTCTCTGATATAATTTTCTGAAGGAGCCGTCGCACATTTGACGATATAAAAATTGACGCCGTCCTCAGCGGGTACCGCGACGTCGAAAGCGCAACTGAAATTCTTCGCGAGAAGCACGCCGTCGTAAACCGTCCTGCCCTCGGACAACAAAGAGTCCGTCTTTTTCGCAAGTTCGGTCAGCGCGACGTAATCGTCTGCACGACTGCCGACTTCTTCTCCTCCCGTGAAAAGCGAACGGGCGAGACGTGAGAGCTGTCTCGTCTCCTCTCTCCTCTGCCTTATCGTAAGACTGAGTTTTGCCGAATCGGGGCTGCTCGCCTCGTATCTCGCCGCACGGCGGCATCTCGTGTATTTTACGTATAACCTTTTGGTAACTATCCCTTTTATAGCCATAGATATAGTATACCATACCGCGGCGGTTTTTTCAACGGCTGAGACGCGCTGTATAATATTACTCGTCAATTTTGCGATCGAAGCCTGTTTTATCCGGTATTGACACTTTGTGCCGCAGATGTTATCATTTGACTATAATGCGACAAGGAGGGAATTATTTATGTCGGATTCAGACAAGTCGAGATCCGGGTTCGACGGAGGAGTGCTCGGTTATATCGGCATACACCTGCTCGCAACGCTCGTATCGGTGTGCACGCTTTTCATAGGTTACCCCTGGGCGGCGTGCATGACGTACAGATGGGAGATCAAACATACGACGATTGACGGCAAAAGGCTTGTGTTTGACGGCACGGGCGCGCAACTGTTCGGCACGTATATCAAGTGGTTTTTGCTGTGCATAATCACTATCGGTATATATACGCTGTGGCTTCCCGTCAAGATGACCGCATGGAGGGTCAAACATACCCGCTTCGCCTGAGCGCTAAAACGGATATAACAGACACGGGCACGTAAAATTTACGTGCCCGTGTCGTTTTGTAGCGCCTTATATTATTCCGTTTTCCTCTTTGAGTCGTACCTGATGAGTACAGGTCTTTCGTATTTTTTCGTAAAAGCCGTGCGCGCGTCGGGACTGTGAAGTATAAGATATCTCTGCCCGACGTAATCGTCGAATATCATTCCGTGCCCGCCGTCCGAGGTATAGACCGCGCCTTCCTGCACCCACCTGCCGTCTATCCTGCCGTCCTGCGCGAGCGCGACAAGCTGGACGTATTGTCTGTCAGCCGTCCTCGTCGACCACAGCATTTTCAAATGCCCGTTTTCTCTGAAGCAGAACGGACCGTCCGTTATCTTCTTTTTCGATCTGACGGGGCGGTATACGTTATCCGACGCGCGGAAAAGAAGCACGTCGGTATTTTCCTCTACGCCCGACATGTCCTCTTTGAGTCTGACGGCGCGTATCTCCCCGTCGTCGCACTCGATATATTCTCTGCAATACACGCACCAGTATCTGCCGTCCTGCTCTGCGAGCGTACCGTCGAGACAGGAAGTGTCCTGCGGGGTCAGCCTCACACCGTCAGTGTACATTCCGTCTACGCTGTCGCACGAAAACATATAAGCCCCCCGCTTTCCACCCTCGGGAGACAGAGTGACGAGAAGGCGGTATCTGCCGCCCGCGAAATGTATCTCGGGCGCCCAGAAGTCGCGGTATACCGTATCGAGCGCGCTTTTTTCGAGCACCGTGAACGGTCCTTTCCACGTGACGAGATCTTCCGACCTGTAGATCACGGTACCGTAGCTGTCGTTGAAGTTGTAACGATAGATAGTGCCTGTCATTATATAACCGCTCTTCCCGTCCTTTATCACGAACGGGTCGCGAACGGTTATGTCGTTAAACGTCAGACCTTCGCGGTACGGTATCGGCCATTCAAGCCGTCTGCCGCCCATATATTTCCTGAATTTTTTCAAAAGTCCCATGCCTTCCTCCCTTTTTTATTTTCTCATAAGCGGCGTGATTTTGCAACCGTCGCGGACGATGAGCGCGATTTGTATAAATCTCACCCGTTTTGCTGATAAAAATAATATCGGCGCAAAATCGGTTATTGACCCGCGCGCATATAAAACTTATAATATAATTGTAAAGCGCAAAAGTCGGTCTGAGACCGCGGAGGTATCATTTGAATAAGATCAACATCAACAAAGACTGGGAATTTGAAAAAGAAGGCGTAAAGACCAACGTCTCTCTGCCTCATACCTGGAACGGGCTTGACGGGCAGAACGGCGAAAACGGCTATTATCAGGGCAAATGCGTTTACCGCAAGACGATAGGCAGAACGGGCAGCGCCTGCTATATCGAATTCAACGGCGCGAACAGCGTGACCGAAGTTTTCATCAACGGCATCCCCGTCGGCACGCACAAGGGCGGCTACTCAATGTTCCGCTACAGGATAGACGAATATCTGATAAGAGAGGAAAATCTGCTCGAAGTGTTCGTCGACAACACCGTCGTGCCCGAAGTCTTCCCCACTTCTGCCGACTTCACTTTCTACGGCGGCATTTACCGCGACGTGAATCTGATATTCCCCGGCAAGACCCACTTCTCTCTCGACGACGGGAGCCGCGACGGGATCTCTGCCGTGCCGAGAAAAGAGGGAGACGTCTGGAAGCTGGATATAAAGGCTTCGGTCACAGGCGCCTGCGACGACTGCGTATGCGTTTACGAACTCAAAAACGCTGACGGCGAAATAGTCGCCAAAACTACCCGCCCGTCCGACAAGCCCGATGCCTCGCTTACGATCGAAACCCCGCACCTGTGGAACGGAGTCAAAGACCCATACCTGTACTCGCTCGTCTGCTCCGTCGTCAGAAACGCAAAGACGGAGGACGAGAGGACGGTCAACGTCGGCTTCCGCGAGATCGTGTTCACAAGCGACAAGGGCTGTTTTCTCAACGGAGAGCATATCAAACTGAAGGGCGTGTCACGTCATCAGGACAGAGAGAAGATAGGCAACGCGCTTACGCTCAAAGAACATGCCGAGGACATAGATCTGATACTCGAAGTCGGGGCAAACTCTGTCAGGCTGGCACACTATCAGCAGGCGGAAGAATTTTATACGCTCTGCGACGAAAAGGGTCTGCTCGTCTGGGCGGAAGTCCCCGTGATAACGATATACTCCAAAGCGCGTCAGCAGAATGCGGAAGAACAGCTGACCTCTCTTATAAAACAGAATATCAATCACCCCTGCATCTTCTGCTGGGGCATAGAAAACGAGATCACGCTGTCAGGCGAACGCAACAAAAAACTGATCGAAGGACTTCGCCGTCTCAACGACCTCGCGCATACTCTCGACCCGTCGCGCGTCACGACGTGCGCGCAGGTAGCTATGACGAAGCCCGATTCTCAGCTCAACAGACTGACCGACATACTCGGCTACAACCACTACTTCGGCTGGTATATGCAGACGGTCTATGCGCTCGACAAGTGGCTGGACGATTTTCACGCGTTGAATCCCGACGCGAAACTGTGCCTTTCCGAATACGGCGCCGAAGCCGTGATAGGCTATTACAGCGAAAACCCTGTGCAGGGAGACTACTCCGAAGGGTATCAGGCGATCTATCACGAACACTATATCGACGCTGTGAACGCTCGGGAATGGATGTGGGGATCGTACGTCTGGAACATGTTCGACTTCGGCTCTGCGGCGCGCAACGAGGGCGGCGTGCGAGGCAGGAACAACAAGGGTCTCGTCACGATAGACAGAAAGATCAGAAAAGACGCGTTCTATCTGTACAAGGCGACCTGGAGCGACGAAAAATTTGTGCATATCACCGCAAAACGCTATCCTCAGCGTCTGGTCGGCACGACTAAGATAAAGGTATACTCCAACCTGTCCGAAGTCACTTTAAAAACCGAGGGCTACGAAAAGACGCTGAAAGCGGACAGAGTTTTCGTATTCGACGACGTACCCGTCAAAGCGGGCGAGAACAAGATCGTAGCGACGGCTGGCAAATACTCTGACGAAATCTCCGTCAACGGCACCGATGCTCTGCCCGCAAGCTACGCTTTAGGAGAAGGCGTGCCCACATTGGTGCGCAACTGGTTCGGGACTGACGGCTCGTTCAAAGAGGACTGCCTCTCCGTAAACGACCGCGTCGGCACCCTGCTCGACAACAAGGAAGCGCAGGGCATGCTCAGACTCGCCGCGGGCAATACGGTCAACAAATGGTACGTAAAACTCCTGCGCCCGTTCAAGGTCAAAACCCTAATCAGAATCGCGGGAATAGATCCGCAGATGGCGGATATAATAAACGGATTTTTGCAGACGATAAAAAAATAAAGCCAATGGGGTAAATCATATGACAGATACCGCCGCCGTGCGCCCGTTCGGAGTGCGCGACAAGATAGGATACGCGTTGGGCGACTTCGCCTGCAACCTGAGTTTCACGCTGCTGTCCACCTATATGATGCTGTACTATATGCAGTATATGCTGATCAAGGAGACGGACTGGGCGTGGATAATCATCGTAGGCAAGCTGTGGGACGCGATCAACGACCCGATCATCGGAGGCTTGACCGATCGCGTAAAAATAGGAAAAAGTAAATACAAGTCGTGGATTTCAATCGGCTCTATAGGTCTCGTCATATGTACGACGCTGGTATTTCTTCCGATACCTCAGGCAAGCTATGCGGTAAAAGTCCTGCTCTGTCTGCTTTCGTATATGGTTTGGTCTGTGTTCTACACTATGGTCAACGTGCCTTACGGCTCTCTGCACTCTGCGATAAGCGACGACCCCGTGCACCGCTCCTCGCTGTCTACGTTCAGAAGCGTGGGCGCGGGCGTGTCCATGCTGATAATAATGCTCCTTCCCTCTTTCGTCTACGACGAAAACGAAAATCTCAAGGGAGGAATGTTCGTCTGGCTCGCGCTCGGCTTTTCGGTAGTCGCCTTCTTTGCCCTCATCGGCGTCAAAAAGCTGACCACCGAACGCGTCAACGTCGGTCAGCCGATAGAAAAGAAGAAGCAGAATTACTTCGAGGTCCTGATCGCCTTCGCAAAAAACAGACCTATATGGGCGCTTACGATCGCCTCGATGGTGCAGGCGATCTGCTTCGTGGGCGCAAACAGCATGAATCAGATAGTGTTCCAGTCCTACTTCCGCAATACGGATATACTCACCGTAGTCACGATAGCTTCTTATGTGCCGATGATAGTGGTTATGTTTATGCTGAGCAAACTGGTCGCGCGCTTCGGCAAACGCAACTGCGTTATAGTTTCGTGCGCGATAAGCCTCGTAGGCGCGCTCGGCATGCTCGTATTCCCGTTTAAATACACCGAGGTCGGCGCGAGCGTGGACGTACTGTCCATTGTCATGTGGACGCTCTTTCTGATGATCGCCAATATCGGCAACGGCTTGTTCGGCGTCATCGTCTGGGCAATGGTCGTAGACTGTATAGATTATCAGAATATAAAGACGGGACAGCGCGACGAAGGCTCGATATACTCGCTGTATTCCTTCTTCCGCAAACTCGCGCAGGGCATAGGATCTTCGCTTGTCGCTCTGGTACTCGGCTGGCTCGGATATCAGAAAGAACTGGGCGCTTCTCAGCCTTTTGAAGTGGCGAGCGACATAAAAACCGGATACGTGCTGTTTCTGCTGATAGGTCTTGCGATAATGCTCGTGTCTATACTTGCAATCTACAATATAAAGAAATCCGACGAAGGTCGCATACACGACACCTTGTACAACAAAAAAGACGAGCCCGCCCTCGCGCTCGAAGGAGACGGCGCGATCGTTCCTCCGCAAGCCGGAGAAGCGACTTCTTCGCCCGAGGAAGAAGAATGACAATATGCCTGTAACAGACACGGGAAGGAAAATTTAAACGACCATATGGACAACGGATCCTTGAAAGACGAAAAACGCGGCGCCATCACTGGCATATTTGCGGCGATCCTCGCCGCCGCACTGTACGCGCTCAACGTGCCTCTTTCAAAACTCCTGCTCGACTATCTGCCGCCGACTCTGACGGCAGGTTTTCTCTACATAGGCGCGGGCATAGGAATGTCCGCGGTCGCTGTCGTCAGAAAGGCTCGCGGCAACGCCGTCACAGAAAGCCGTCTCACCAAAAAGGAGCTGCCCTACACCGTCGCGATGGTGCTTCTCGATATCGCAGCGCCGATACTCCTGATGTTCGGACTTAAAAAGACGTCGGCGGCAAGCGCGTCGCTCCTCAACAACTTCGAAATAGTCGCGACGGCTCTCGTCGCGCTGCTCGTGTTCAAAGAGCGGATAAGCCCGCGGCTCTGGGCGGGAATCGTCGTCGTCACGGTCTCGTGCGCACTCCTGTCTTTTGAAGACATGGCGGGCGACATGAAATTCTCGTACGGCGCTTTGCTCGTTCTCCTCGCCTGCGTCTGCTGGGGCTTTGAAAACAACTGCACGCGCAAGATATCGTCCAAAGACCCGATGCAGATCGTCCTGATAAAAGGCGTGTTCTCGGGCGGTGCGTCGGTCGTCACGGGCTTTTGCATAGGCGAGAGGATAACCTCTGCGTGGAGCGTGTTCGCCGTGCTCGCGGTGGGGTTTGTAGCGTACGGACTAAGCATATTCTTTTACGTGCACGCCCAACGCAGACTGGGCGCGGCAAGGACTGGCGCGTATTATGCGATCGCCCCGTTCATAGGCACCGCGCTTTCTCTCGCGATATTCAGAGATATGCCCGACGTCACCTTCTTCATCGCGCTCGCGGTAATGCTGGCAGGCGCATGGCTGTGCGCTTCCGACACCCCGATAAAACTGTCTCTGCTCGCTTTCGCGGCGCGCGTCCGCGGCGCGTTTTCCCGCACGTCGGGATCGTCGTCCGACGTCGGAACGCCCGAAAACGACAACTCCTCCGCACGCGACGAGGAACGGGAAGCGCGGAGCGGACGTGACGGGCAGGAAGTTCCCCCGCAGGACGACGAGACGAGTCAAGCCGAAAAAACAGACGACGGCACGGACGACCGGTCCACCCGACCCGACGCGCAATAAAAAACTCCCTTTCGGGAGTCGTGTCGCATACCGCATCGGAACGCTTGCTTATTTCTCCGGGAAGTAATCTATCCCCGCTTTCTTCGCCTGAACGTGTTGCAGACTTCTCGGCACGGCGTAATATCTGCCGTCCTTTCTGAATATCGCGCCCGTCTGTTTGAATCTGAACGCGACCCCGGCGCTCTCGCATTGACGTCTCAGGTCGAGCACCCAGTCGTAGTCGCACTCGCGCGCGTTGTCACCCGATTCTCCGCCCGCTATAACCAGTTCCGTCCTGCCGTCGAGCCACGGCGACAGATCTGTCTTTTCGAGAAGCGGCTCGCAACATACTAACCTGTGCTTTATCGGCGCGTTGACGAAAACGGGCATACGCCTTGCCGCCTCGAGCTGATTTTCTACCGTACACCCTATCGTCACGTTGTCCCAGCCGTCGCCCCAGTCGGGCGGCAGACATTGTTCTATCCGCGCTATGCGCTTGGTGATGAACATGAACTCACAGTCCGACCTCTCGCGTATTATATCCCACGCCCGCTCTCTCCAGCCGTCTGCGTCCTCGATGAAGAAATCGGACGTAAAACAAGTGGGGAAACTCGTGCCGGAAGGGTATTTATACTGCCCGTCTCTGCCACGTTCGACCGGAAGGGAGAAGTTTTTCGTCTTTCTCACCTTGGTGCTGTCGATATCGTATTTGCCGTCCCTTCTGTAGACGTAGCAGTTCCTGCAACCCGCGCTGTATTTGCGACAGCCGTGCCAGAGATTCCAGAATTTTTCCATGATTATATTATACCAGACCTGAATGATGCGAACAAGGGCTTGTTCGATAAATGCATTTTAGTACACCCTTTTTCCGCCGCCTTGTCTGTCGTGAAGGCAAAAAAACACGCGGCGTTTCCGCCGCGTGCCAGTATCGCTTTGAAAAACTTATTCCTCAGCCTTGGGGTTGTTGGTGATATAAGTCTCTTTGTCGGTATCCGTCATGAACTTGGGGATCGTGCCGTCCTCAGTCTTGTCGGAAGTCTCGTATCCGCTTGCGAACTTGCCTTCGAGAAGCGTTACGTTGTTATTCTCGAACACGAAGTCGTTGATATTGACGACCTTGGTGTAGCCGTAGGTATTGTCGATATACAGCATCAGATCGCCGACGAAAGTCGGAGCAAGCCAGGTGGTATTGATATCTGCCGCCATCATGTTGATCTCGACGGATTTCTCGTCGGTGACGACTCTCTTCATCAGCTTGTTGGAAATGACGTAATAGACGGTGACTCCCTCGTCTGCGATATCCGTTCTGACCACGGACGGAGTGCCGCTGAATGTGACCGCTGTCTTGGTCTGCGTGCCGTCCTCTTTCATCTTGTAGACATAAGAAGTGGTGGAATTTGCCACGAGCACGCCGTTGTCAATGCCGATGTGAGTGATCGAGGTCAGCGCGTCTATCGAGACCTTTACCTCTTTGGTCGTATCGAAAGCGGGTTTCTCGCCGCTGAACTTGTATGCGAACGTGCCCGCCGTCTCGCTGGCGCCGTTCACGGTAGAGCTCTTGCTGTAATAGACGACCGTGCCGTCGCTCTCGTTGGTCGCGTTGACGAGCGTGAACGAGAACTGCTTGTCTCTGCCCGCGTCGTTGCCGTCTGTGCCGTAAGTCTTGCTGTCGACGAGCAGTACGGGATCTCCGCCGTCGGTCGCGTATACCTTGTTGCCGCTGAGCATGGAGTCGGAATCGTAGCTCTGCGTATAATACACATAGTCCGCTATGCTCGCCTGTCCCTTCTTGTAAGTGGAAGAATGATTGAACAGCACGTCGGTGACGTTTTCTGCGATCACGGTCGCGTCCTTGTCGACCTTGTCGGCGGTGTAACCTATCTTGTAGAGCGTGCTGGACGTATAATAAAGAAGCGCGTCGTCGGTGAACACGTATTCTACGCTCGAGCCTTCGATCATCGTGATCTGCTGAGTCTCGGTGCCGTCGGTCTTAGTGCGGTAATACTCGAGATAACTGACCTGCACCACGCCGCTGTTGTCGGTCTTGGTCGTCGGGGTGACGTAGTATATCCAGTCGCCGAACACGTAGATGCCGCCGCTGAGATAAGCGGTGTAGAACATCTTGGGCACGACCACCGCCGCATCCTTGAGCGTGCCGTCCTCGGCGATCTCGCTCTTCATGATGCTGCCTTTTACCGAAGCCTTGCCGAAATAGTTGTCCTCGGGCTCGGTAATGTTGGCGGTATCGTCCTTGCCGTTGATATAGTACAGATACTTGCCCTGCTGTACCGCGAGCGAGCCGTTGTTGATGACGTCTGCGTCGCCGTCCGTGGTACCGACGGGGCCCCATTTATAGCTCTGGCAACCTGCGAAAAGAACGCCGATGACGACTGCCACCGCAAGTATCAAAGCTATCTTTTTAGTTTTTGTCATATCTAACTCCTGTAGTGATTATTGACTGTCCTGCGCACGGATCAAACGCCGATAACGAAAAAATCGGATAATTTAAGACCTCGCGCGTATAATTTATTATAGTATATAAAAAAACAATATGCAATTATTTTGAGAAATTATTTTGACAAGCGGGGGTACCTTGTATGAAAAAATGCGCTTTCAGCTCCTCTTTTGCAAGCGGCAAAGGAGAAAAAAGACAGGATTTTTCTCTGCTCGACTCTCTGCTGTCCGTCGTCGGCGCGTCCCGTGCAACACGGACTCAGAAAACGGGAGCCGTCGTCGACAGTCGTACAGACGGCGAAGAAAGGAGCGCGAGCGATACGGCTGCCGCCTCGGACGACGGTTTTGCAAAAAGTGTGGAAATTGCAAAAAACCGATCGCACGAAAACGGAAAAACGTCAAAAACCGTGCAAAACCCGCGTTACGACGATCGGAATTTTTCACAAAACGGCGAAAATCGCAAAAACGGCGGGGATTATTACTCCCCGCCGCCGTGTTACCGCATCTGAACGCCTTATTTTTCGCCCGCTTCGTACTCCGCGAGAGAACGTCTGATCCAATCGATCGGTTTTACCCCGTGCGCCTCGAGAAACGCGTTGGCTTTTGAAAAATGTCTGCACTCGAGAAATCCCTGATAGAACGAAAGCGGACTGGGATGCACGCTCGTCAGCACGAGATGAGCGGGGTTTTTCACGAGTTTTCCTTTGGCTTTCGCATAGCCTCCCCACAGCATGAACACCATCGGCGCGGGTGACTTGTCGAGAAGCTCTATCACCTCGTCGGTAAACCTTTCCCAGCCCTTTCCCGCGTGGCTCTGCGCCTCTCCCGCACGTACGGTCAGCACGCTGTTGAGAAGAAGCACGCCCTGCTTTGCCCAGCCCCGCAGATCGCCGTCGTCTGTCGGCGGTATCCCGAGGTCGTACTCGAGAGCCTTGTAGATGTTGACGAGAGAGGGCGGGCACTTGGTGCCGCTGTTGACCGAAAAGCACAGCCCGTTGGCTTGCCCCGCGCCGTGATACGGGTCCTGACCGAGTATCACGACTTTGACGTCCTCGTACGCCGTATTCTCGAACGCCGCGAGCATTTTACTCTTGGGCGGATATACGACCGCGCTCTTGTACTGCGCGCGGAGATATTCTCTCAGTTCTCCCATATAACCGCTTCTCCATTGCGGCTCGAGCAGTTTATCCCAGCTGTTTTTCAGATCGGACATAGATCCCTCCGTTTCTCAAATGATAACACCGCGTGTTGCGCTCTGTCAAGCGCGTATACGCCTGCTGTAATTGACTTTGCCCGACGCATACGCTATACTTTGAATTATGGAATACAAGTTCGACACACACACTCATTCAAACTATTCGCACGACGGCGTGCCGCCGCTCGGGACGCTGGTAAAGGAAGCCGTCGCCCGCGGGCTGAAATACCTCGCCGTCACCGACCACTGCGACAAGGACTGCGTCGCCCTGCCCGGCTTCGGCTGGGTCAGACAGATAGACCTGACAAGCCGCAAACGCGAGATGACCTCGCTCAAAGCCGAGTACGCAGACAGGATATTTCTCGCGGATTCGCTCGAGTACGGCTACGCGCCCGAGGCGGACGCTCTCTATCTCGACGTGCAGGAGTCGTACCCGACAGATTATGTGATAAACTCGGTGCACATCGTCGAAGGCATAGACGTCTACTTCAGAGAATATTTTGACGCACGCACCAAAAAACAGGCTTACACCGCATACCTCGAAGCGGTGCGCGCGAGCGTTGACGCTCCATACCGCTACGACGCGATAGGACACCTCGGGTATATCGCACGTTGCGCGACTTACCCGGACAAGCGACTTCTCTACGGCGATTTCGCCGATCTCGTCGACGATATCCTCAAAGCGGTGATACAAAAGGGAAAGGCGCTTGAAGTCAACACCGCTTCCAAGGGCACGAAGTGCGACCTTTTCCACGACACGACGATACTCAGAAGATACCGTCAGCTCGGCGGGGAACTGGTCACGCTCGGCTCGGACGCGCACGACCCGTCAAGGCTGTGCGCCGACTTTGAAGAAGCGTCCGCCGCGCTGCTGAGCTCGGGCTTTAACTACGCGTTCGTATACAAAGAGCACAAGCCGCACGCGGTCGCACTTGACAAATAATACTGCTTTAACCTACACGGGCAGGAAAATTTTTGCAACAAAACCAACTTGTGGTCATTATGGAAGAATATCTTAACCCGACATTCAAAGACAACGTCTATGCTCTGCTCGGAGACGGAGCGGACGCGTTTTTTGCGTCTTACGGCAAACCTCCTGTGCGCTCTTTGAGAGTCAACACTCTCAAGCGCGCGGATCTCGGCGCACTCTTTCCCGACGTTCATTTTTCCCCCGTGCCGTGGTGTAAGGACGCGTTTTATTATCCCGGCTCCTTTTCTGCGGGCAAGACGGCGGCGCACCTTGCGGGAGCGTACTACGTGCAGGAAGCGAGCGCGACCTTCCCCGTCACGGCTCTCGAAGTCTGTCCGGGCGACAAGGTCCTCGATCTCTGCGCCGCTCCGGGAGGCAAATCCACGCAGATAGCCGCGGCTCTGAACGGCGAAGGGCTTCTCGTAGCCAACGAGATCGTGCCGTCGCGAGCGGCAGTCCTCTCTCAGAATATCGAACGCATGGGCGTAAAGAACGCGGTCGTGCTCAACCACGACCCGAGAGACCTCGAGGACAGGTTCTGCGGCTGGTTCGACAAAATACTCGTGGACGCGCCTTGTTCGGGAGAAGGAATGTTCCGCAAGTCGCCCGACGCCGCGCGCGAATGGACGCCCGACTCTCCCGCGATATGCGCCGCGAGACAGGCGGAAATACTCGCAAGCGCGTTCCGCATGCTGAAGCCGGGCGGCACGCTCGTATACAGCACCTGCACTCTCAACGCGCGTGAAAACGAGGAGACGGTCGCGCGTGTGCTCTACGCGCACGCGAATATAAAATTATATCCTATTAAAACCGATATCCCCCAACCCGCGCTTTTAGGCGTAAACGCAAGCGACGAGGTAAAGGAAGGCACGGTAAGGATAATGCCTCATCTCGCGGACGGCGAGGGGCATTTCTGCGCGCGCTTTGTCAAAACGGACGGCGAAGTCGTCAGAGTAAAGCCCCTCAGGCGCGCAAAAAACGGCGCGTTCGACAAGGCTTTTACAAAGTTCTGCGCTCAATATCTCAACACGCGTCCCGCAGCGGATCTGTTTTTCGGCGAATACGGATATTCCGCGCCTCCCGACTGCCCCGACCTCGACAGACTCAGAGTCCTGCGCGCGGGCGTTCAGCTCGGCAGGCTCGTCAAGGACAGGTTCGAGCCGTCGCATTCGTTCGCGCTCGCGCTCAACGAGGGCGAGACGGTGAACGTCCTATCTTTCGACGAGGGCGCAAAAGAGCTGACCGCTTATCTCGGCGGCGCGACCCTCTCTTGCGATTTCGACGGCTGGGCGACCGTATGCGTGAACGGACTTCCTCTCGGCTGGGGCAAGGCAAGCGGCGGAGTGCTCAAGAATCATATCCCCAAAGGGCTGAGAATAAACCACTGAACATTTACCCCCGTTTTGCGTCCGCTTCGTACGTCAAAAGGCGGCGTACGGGACGCCGCGCCTGATACGGCGCGATTTTTTTCTCCAATTTCCGACAAATACATTGACTTAGTTCGTGCGCGTGTTCTAAAATATAAATATATTCTTTTGAGGAAGTGTTTATGCAATTACTGGAAGAAGCGATAAAAAACCGCGGTACCGTTTACCCCGGCAACATACTCAAGGTTGACGGTTTTCTCAACCACCAGATAGACCCCGACATCCTGCGCGCGATAGGCGAAGAAGTTTTCAGACTTTACAAGGACGCGGGCGTCACCAAGATCCTGACCATAGAGGCTTCGGGCATCGCGATCGCCGCGATCTGCGCCCAGTTCTTCAACGTGCCCATGGTCTTTGCCAAAAAGAGCGCGACTTCCAATATATCCAAGACAGTTTACAAGACTACCGTGCACTCGTACACGCACAACCGCGACTACGAGGTGCTCGTCAGCAAGGACTACCTCAAGTCCGACGACGTGGTGCTCATCATCGACGACTTCCTGTCCAACGGCGCCGCCCTTACCGGTCTCATCGACCTCGTCTCTCAGGCGGGCGCAACCCTCGCGGGCGCCGCGATTGCGATAGAAAAACGCTTCCAGCCGGGCGGGAACATGCTCCGCGCCAAAGGCATACGCATCGAAAGCCTTGCGGTCGTCGAAAGTATGGACGACGGCAAGATCGTGTTCGCGCGCGACTGAGTCTGCGCGCTCTTTTTTATTTTCGGAATAAGTTATCTCAAGGATAACGAAATATATGGAGGTTTTTAATATGAAGAAAAAAATCACAGTTCTTCTGCTCGTGTTCGTACTGCTCGTCGCGAGCCTCGGAACACTCGTTGCGTTCACGGGTTGCACTGACAGCGAAAGCAACTTCAAAGTCGGCGCAATCTACATCAACAGCAAGAGCGACACGTCCGGCTATACATACGCTCACCACAACGGTATCGTAAAAGCCATGGAACAACTCGGTCTCGACGTTAACAGGCAGCTCAAGATAGTCGACAATGTCCCTGAGGATTACACTCAGGTCTCCAACGCAATCGATACTCTTGCAGGACAGGGATGCAACATCATCATCGGTATCAGCTTCGGATATATCGAGGCAATGGCTGCCGCAGCTAAAAAGCCCGAGTACAGCGACATAATTTTCACTCACGCTACCGGCTATATGAGCAGCCTTGACAGCGACGAATACACCGCCACTTTCAACAACTATTTCGGCAGGATTTACCAGGCGAGATATCTCTCCGGTATCGCCGCAGGTCTGAAGGCAAGCCGGGGTGGTAAGATAGGTTACGTTGCCGCATACGGTACCCAATATGCAGAGACCTGTTCCGGCATCAACGCGTTCACGCTCGGCGTACAGTCGGTAAATCCGACCGCTCAGGTCATAGTTTCCGAACTCGGCACCTGGGGCGACGAGACCAAGGAAAGACAAGCGGCCAACGAGCTTATCAGCCTCGGTTGCGAAGTCATCACCCAGCACTGCGACAGCGCTCAGCCTCAGATGGCGGCAGAAGAAGCGGGCAAATTCGGATGCGGATACAACAGCGATATGACCGCTGCCGCTCCCAACGCTCACCTTACCGCTCCGATCTGGAACTGGGACGTCTATTATAAACTCGCCATCGGCACCGCGATGAACGAGCCCGAAAACTTCATGACCAAGGTCGACAACTACTACGGCGGTCTCAAAGAAGGTTTCGTCGACATCTCCCCGCTTTCCAAGAACTGCACCGAGGACACCGCAGATAAGATCGCTCAGGTCAAAGACCTGATCATCAACGGCGAGTGGGACGTCTTCACCGACGTCAAACTTACTTTCGACGCTGAAGGCAAAGTCGTTATGACCGACAATTCGCCGATCCTCAAAGCTGACGGAACTCCCACAGGCGAAATCGACGACGCGGTCATCAAAGGCTCGATGAACTACTTTGTGCAGGGCGTAGTCGTAAACGAATAATAAACATATAAGCAAAACCGGAGATAAAAGAATGAGCGAATACGCTGTTCAATTAAAAAACATCACGAAATCGTTCGGCTCTGTTGTCGCAAACAACAGAGTCGACCTCAACGTCAGGAGGGGCGAGATCCTCGCCCTTCTTGGCGAAAACGGAAGCGGAAAAACCACGCTCATGAATATGCTGAGCGGAATTTACCGCCCCGATAAAGGTCAGATATTCATAGACGGCATAAAGATGTATATCGACTCTCCCGAGGATGCAAAAAAACTCGGTATAGGCATGATACACCAGCATTTCAAGCTGATAGAAAAATTTACCGCCGCCGACAACATCTGGATGGGCATAGAGAACGAGCCTTTCCTGCTTAAGACGAAATTTTCTTACGTCGACTCCCTCTACCCTTGTGAAGGACTCGACGCTTCTTCCTGTCGCGTACAGAGATGGACGCGATTCAAAATCAAGACAAAGCTGTGCCTTTCGGCACTCAATTATAAAATTGTGCAATTTATCAGAAGCGCTTTTCTCAACGCTTCGCGCTTCGACAAGGTAAACAAGGTGGCGCACGATTTCGGTTTCGAGCTGGATTCCCGCAAACGCGTATGCGACATGGCGGTCAGCGAAAAGCAGACTCTCGAAATAGTTAAAGTCCTGTATTACGGCGCAGACATACTGATACTCGACGAACCTACCGCCGTACTTACCGCGCAGGAGACGCAGAAGCTGTTCTCTATACTGCGCAAAATGAAAGAGAAAGGTTGCGCAATAATCATTATTACTCACAAACTCAACGAAGTGCTCGAAATAAGCGACCGCGTTACCGTTCTCAGAAAAGGAGAAAACGTCGGCACTATCGACACAAAGGACGCCAACGAACAAATCCTCACCGAAATGATGGTTGGTGAAAAAGTCGACCTCAAGATAGACTGCGAAAAGACTGATTTCGACGAAACGCTGCTTTCCGTGCGCGGTCTCACCGTGGTCAACAGCGAGGGCACCAACGCGATAGAAGATGTGAATTTCGACCTGCGAAGCGGCGAAATACTGGGCGTAGCAGGTATATCGGGTTGCGGTCAGAAAGAGCTGTGCGAATCTATAGCGGGACTTCTTCACGTCAAGAGCGGCGAGATATTGTATTCAGGCGAAAACATAGCGGGAAAACAGCCCCTCGACATAATCAATATGGGTATTTCGATGAGCTTTATCCCCGAGGACAGACTCGGTATGGGTCTTGCGGGAAGCATGAACGTCGCAGACAATATGATACTCAAGACTTACCGCAATGCCAAAGGAAAACTTCCTTCCCCCCGCCTCTATCCGTTCGTAGACAGAAAGAGCGCAAGATCGCTTGCCGAAAAGGTTGTCAAAGAACTCGAGGTCTCGACCCCCGACGTGGATAAGACACCCGTACGCAGACTTTCGGGCGGCAACGTGCAGAAAGTCCTTCTCGGCAGAGAGATCGAAGGCAATCCGCGCGTTATAATCACGGCATATCCCGTCAGAGGACTCGACATCAACTCGTCTTACTGCATTTACGATATTCTGAGCCGCGAAAAGAAGAAGGGCACCGGCGTGCTTTTCGTAGGCGAGGACCTCGACGTCATGCTAGCGCTATGCGATCGCATAATGGTGCTCTGCCACGGCAAGGTCATGGGCACCGTACAACACAATCAATCCACAAAAGAACAACTCGGTCTGATGATGACCGGTACGCCGTACTCGAATATTTTCGGCAACGGAGAGGAGGTTTCCAATGGCTGAAAAAGATCTGACTCAAAAGAAAAAGGCTCCTCTTATCAGAATATCAAAACGCGCTTCTGCCAACAAGTGGCAAAGCGTGGGCATTTATGTTGGTGCAATAGTTTTTGCTCTCCTCATAGGAGCCGTATTGATCGCGTCTGTAGGCGTCAACCCTTTCTCATTCTATACGAAAATGCTGACGATAGGCACTCTGGGCAATAAATTCGCATACAAAAACGTGGAAAACCTCATCGTCGTATTCGTTCCCCTGTTGCTCACTTCGCTCGGTCTGTCCCTTTCGTTCAAAATGCGTTTCTGGAACATAGGCGGAGAAGGTCAGTTCATAGTCGGAGCGATAACTTCCGCCGCGATAGCCATTGCTATGGATGACGCCCTGAGTCCCGTTCTCATGATAATCCTCATGGCTCTCGGTGGAGGCCTGGCGGCAGGCGTTTACGGTCTGTTTACGGCTGTACTCAAAGTTAAATTCGGCACCAACGAAACGCTGATGACGCTGATGCTCAACTACGTTGCTCTATACCTGCTCAAGTATTTTCAGACAAAGCACGGCACGGATTTCTTCCTCAACCCCACTTCCGAACGCCCGATATTCAATCTTATCCCCGAAAATTCGTGGATGATCACGATAGGGATAGGCAAGTTTTCTCTGAATATTTCGTTGATCATCGCGATCCTGTTCACAGTGTTTATTTACATCTATCTCAGCAAAACCAAGCACGGTTACGAGATATGCGTGGTCGGAGACAGCAAACGTACCGCACAATACGCGGGCATGAACGTCGGCAAAGTCGTTTTGCGCACGATGTTCTTCTCCGCTTTCATTATCGGCATGGCAAGCGCATTCCACGTCTCGACCTCTCATACGCTGTCCGAAACGATCACCAATGACGTCGGTTGGACGGGCATCGTTGTCGCGTGGCTCGCAAGACTCAACCCGATAGGCGTTTTCATTGCTTCACTGCTTATAAGCGTGCTTCAGTTCGGCTGTACGCAAGCATGTGCGACCTATACGGCTATAGACTCAAATATCGCAGACCTTTTGCAAGGTATAATTCTGTTCGTAGTTCTCGCGTGCGATTTCTTCATCAGATATAAAGTCAATATCGATATGAATTATTTCAAGCGCAAAAAAACTCCGGTAGCCGCGACTCAGACGGCGACGGCAGGCGTTTCCGCCGCAGTCGAAGCGGCAAACGAGAATCCAGACCTATCGCAAGACAGCACTGACGCGTCCTCTCAAGCGATTCCCGCCGAAAGTGCAGACGAGCGCTCCGTTGCAAAGCAGGACGAGGCGATAGCGGAAGGTCCTTCTCCTCTCCCTTCAACGGAACAAAATACCATTCCCGAAGCGGCAGCGGAAGCCGACCAAACGGCTCCGGCAACGTCTGCGGAAGCAGAGCCAACCGTTTCTGAAGCGACATATTCCGAACAAGCACAAGAACCGGTCGGACCCGCAAAGCCCCGCAAACAGTCAAGATCAGCATCCGCAACGACCAAAACCAAAGCGGAAAATAAAACAACAACATCTAAAAAAACCTCCGCGAATAAATCCTCATCTACAGGTTCCAGGAAAACCACAACAAGGAAATCAAGCGGAAGCAATACGAAAAAATCGGACAAGGAGGGCAAATAAATGAGTATCACCGACGCACTTGCAAGTTTTTTATATGCGGTAATAGCTTACAATATCGCCCTTCTTTACGGCACCGTAGGCGAGATCCTCAACGAAAAATCAGGCTCTCTCAACCTCGGCGTCGAGGGAATCATGGCGATGGGCGGCATGGGCGGCTATCTGATCGGTTGCGCGACAAACAGTATGTTCATGGGACTTCTGGGCGCTTTCCTCGTAGGAGGATTGTTCGGTTTGCTGTTCTCTTTCCTCACCGTCACGTTGCAGGCAAATCAGAACGTAATCGGTCTTACGATAACCACGTTCGGAATCGCATTGTATTTCTTTATCGGCAGAGGCCTCGGAGACAAATTCCCCGCTTTTGCCGACTCGCCTTCGTTCAAAGCTGCTTTCCAACCCGTAGACATGGGCTTTTTGAGCGATATCCCGATTATCGGTAAAGCATTGTTCTCGCAGTCGCCGCTCGTCTATCTCGCGATGGTCATAGCGATAATAGCAGGTATTTACCTCAAACGCACCAAGTCGGGTCTGCGCACCCGTGCGGTAGGAGAAAACCCCGCCGCAGCAGACAGCGCAGGCATCAACATCAAAGCAGTCAAATACGTCAACATCATCTGCGGAACGGGCATCATGGGCATCGGAGGACTTTATCTCGGACTTTACATGGGAGGCTCTTTCGAAGGAAGCGCAACGTGGACAAACGGTATGGGCTGGATTGCGATCGCTCTCGTAATTTTCGCCAACTGGAAGCCGATTGCGGCGATTCTCGGCACTTTTCTGTTCGGTCTGTTCTTCACTCTCGACACAAGCAAACTGGTACTCGTCGACGCCATTCCGTCGCTCTCTTTCCTGACGAAGATCCCCACTCAGCTCTACTCGGCTCTGCCGTTTATCATCACGGCGATAGTCCTGATAATCTCGTCGGTCAGCAAGAGGAAAAACAACAACGAGCCTTCTGCGATAGGTCTCAACTACTTCAGAGAAGAACGCTGACAAGGTCAAAAACTCAAAACATATTGATAAAAGCGCGGAGATCCGCGCTTTTTTGTTTGACGATTTTTTTGAGACGTTTCGACGGGTTTTCGTCGGCTCGCAATGCTTGTCGCCGTCAATCGGTTATGTTCTCCGCTCTGAATAACCCGCCGTCGAAAAACTCAGGCAGATCAATTCCCGGTCCGGACGCAATGGTATACCGGATATGTTGGTGCATTTGTTACGTTTGAGACGTATGTCGGCAATCGAACTTTGCGATACTCCGCTTAGTCGAGATAGTCTGTATTGAGTGATCCCCTTTTGTTCAAGCAATTCTTCAAGTCTTGCAGATAATGCTTCCGCTAAAGTCATATTACGTCTTTCCTGCCTTTAGCCACGGGGTGGTTGCCGTATCGGCTTCGCAAACCGCAACAACCGACGATCTGCGAAGCGACCGGTGCTCTCGGTAAAAGACACGGGTGGTTGCCGTATCGGCTTCGCGAAGCGCAACAACCGACGATCTGCGAAGCGACTTATGCTCTCACACAGAGAAAAAGCGGCGCATAAGCGCCGCCTTAAGGTTTAAACCGCGTTGTCGTCAGACGAGAGTGATCTCGACGTCGAAGCCGTTGTGCTGATAGGTTATCGTGTATATCTCAACTTTATTGCTGAGGTAGTTACCCTTGAGGTGCACGTTTGCCTGCACGTCGATCCCGAGCACCGACTTGGCGTCCGCGAGCGCGCCTTCGATCTCGAAGGAACCTGTGACTTCCTCGAAAGACGCTTTGACTCCCTCGGCGAAATCGGAGAGCGCGAGGGTTTTGCCCGCGTTTTCCGCCACCTGTATATACGCGTCGGCGTCGACGTCTATCCCCTCGTAGTCGCTCGAGCCCACGCCGTCCTTGTATGTGTAAACGGTATATTCTCCGCTTTTGACGGTCACGGCGAGGTTGTTTTGTTTTGCGCAAAGCGCGAATATCTGCTCGTAGACCTGCTCCTCGGTATTGCAAGCGGTCAGGAGCGTTGCCGCCAACGTCACGACCGCGACGAGCGCGATCGCCAGAACGATTTTCTTATTTTTCATTGTCGCATCCTCCCTTGCGCTTCTTGATTATCACAGAGCCGACCGCGCACGCGCCGAGCGCGAGGGTCAGACCGCCGACGGACACCGATATCACGGTCGCCGCGAGTTTCTGATAGCCCGACATCGTCGCGCCTGCCTTAAGAGCCGCCACGACGGTATCCGTCGCGCTGTTCATCAGCTCTGTATATTTTGCCTCGAGTCTGCCGACCACGTCCTCGTAAGTCGCGCTCTTGTCGCCCTCGGCGTTTGCCTGCCATGCGAGCACTCCCGCTATTTCGTTGGCGTTGTCAAAGCCGACCTCGACGTTGAGGTAGTTCCTGCCGACGTATTCTTCGAGCACGTCGAAGGTGATATTGGCGGTCACGGCTTTCGCCCCGCTTGCATTGTAATTAGCCGACTGCACGTAGCGCAGATATACGGTCACGGTATCGTTGACCGCAGTCGCGATCCTGCCGTTCGAAGCGAGCGCCTGCCACGAAGCGTTGTCGAGCGAATATTCGACCTCGCTCCTCTCGTTGACGGTGATCTCAATATAGCCGTAACCCATGCGCGCGGTAGCCTCGATCTCTCTGTCCGCACGGCTGACGACGACGTCAATCATCACAGCCTCTGCGTCGTTGTAGTTTTTGAGACCATTGAGCACGAGCCCGACCCTGTAATTTCCTGCCGCAAGAATGGTCTGACCGCAATAAGCGTTCACGCTGTCAACCAAAGCCTCGTCGCCGTCGATAAGACCCTCGACGGCAACTTCTACCATATCGGCGGGATTGATTATGCTGCCGCTGTAAACGACGTGCTTTGCGGTCGCGTTGATGACGGGAGCCGTCGCCTTGGCGATCGTGAACGTCGCCGTAGCGAGCGCGTTGACCTGATAGTTGTCGTTGGCGACGACTTCTGCCGCCCTGACGTAATAGGTGCCCGCGTCGACGGGAGCGGTCGTCGAGAAGTTCCTGCCGTCGGTCGAATATTCAAACGTAACGCCGATTTCGTCCTCTCCTACGAGGTTGTCCCAGACCGCCGTAGCGCCGCCGTAAGCAACGCCGTCATACGTCTTGCCCTCTACGCTGACGGTGCCCTGAAGCACGCGTTTTTCGACGTAAAGCGCCGCTTTGAGCGGAGCGCCGCCGTTGATCTCGTAATTGCTCTCGTTGTCGAGCGTATATTCGATTGTCACCTCTATCACGGTGCCCGCCTGAGTTTCGCACGCGACGTACTCCTCGGAATAGCCGTAACCCGTGACCGCGAAATTGTCGCCGCCTATCATGCCGTCCGCACCGACGAAGTATACTTCGTTGCCGCCGAGCTCATTGCCGTAGATAACGCTGTTATCCTTGAGCGTCACCGTGACGGGAGCTTGGGCGATGACGACCGTGACGATCGCCTGTTCGGTATTTTCGTAGTTTCTGAGACCGTTGAGGTTGGCGAACACGGTATATTCGCCCGCGTCGACGATATTGACCGCATAGCACACGGGCTGGATATTGCCGAGAGACTCGTCGCCCTCGAACAAGCCGCTGACGCTGACGTCGACGATGTCGTTGACGCTCCATTGTTTGCCGTTGTAGACGAGGCCGTCTTTCGCCGTGAGAGTGATCACGGGAGCCGCCGCCTTGACGATATTGAACGCTACGCTGTCGCCGATGTCGCCGAGCGAGTAGTTGTCGTTGTCGATCGCGGTGACTCTGACGTAGTATGTGCCGACGTCTACGGGCGCATTGTTGACGAACGAGACGTTGTCTATCGAATACTGCACGATGCAGTTGACGACGTCGCCTTCGAGTATTCCCTCGCTGTCGATGTACGCGCTGTCGTACGGTTTGCCGTCATAGCTCGCCTCGGGAGCGACGACGGAGCCGTTGACCTGTCTCTTGTCCACCGTCAGCCCGGCGACAACCGCTTCGCCGCCGTTGATCAGGTAATTGTCTGCGTTGCCGCTTGTGAACGTGAAGTTGAGCACGACGTCGACCACGCTTCCCGCCGCCGTTTTAACGACGTAATCGGTCGTATATTCAGCCGCGACCGCATCTTCGCCGACGAGTCCGACGACCGCGCTGTAGAAGTCTGAAGCGGCGTAAGTCAGCTCGTCGCCGTAAGTGACCTTCTTGTCGACCGTAGTCACAGTCACCGCCGCCTTGTCGACGGTCACCTCTTTGGATATTATCTCGGGCGCGTTGTAGTTGCCCGCGAAAGTCTCGCCTATCGCGAAGTCCTTGGTCGTAACGACTACCTTGCCGCCGGCATTGACTGCCGCCGCCTGATAAGCCTCGCCGCTGTCCGTCAGCGTGACGACCGTGAACGTGTAGGCGTTGTCGTCATAGACTCCGCTTACCGTCGGAGCGGTATCGCCCGTGACAGCCGCCTGACCGTATGCGAGCGTGACCTGAATATTCGAGAAATCAACTTTGGGAGTCGACTTTTCGACGTAATATTCACCTATGCCCGCCGCGGAGTCGACTATCTCGTAGTTGGCGTTTGCCGAAGTCGCGGTTATCTTATAATATCCCGCGTTCTTCACGGAAGCCACGTTCGTAAACTCTCCGTCCTCGGTCGCGCTGTAAGTTATCGCGTAAGTTTTGTCGAACGTATCCGCCGTCGTCAGTCCGAAAGAGGTCTTGTCCTCGCCGTCATAGACCTTGTTCTGCAAAGCCGCCCAGCTCGCGTTGGGGGTCTCGCCGGTGATATAGATCTTCTGCGTGACGATCATGACGCTGAACTCGACGCTCGCTTCTTCATAACGCGCGCTCATGAGAGTCGCCTTGACCGTATAAGCCGTCTCGCTGACGTTGAGCGCGTCCTCTATGACCGCGTCGCCTATCGAAAATTCGAAATAGTCGGTCTCCTCTTTGACCTCTGCGTCGTAATCGACCGCGCCGGAGAGTATCTGCACGAGTTTGTCGACCGTGTTGACGTATTCGGTCGTAAAGACTCCGTCCACAACTTTATCCGTCGTGTTGACCGTTACGACCGTCGTGACCGTAAACGTGTAGACGTTCGTTTCCAGGTTGTAGTTGGCATTGTCGAAAGTCACCCTGACGTAATATCTGTTCGATTCCGTCGGCATCGTATCCGACCACTCTGTCGCGTCCGCGCTCGTCGCGTAACCGTAGACGAACGTGAGCTCGTCGGGAAGGACTGTCGACGGTACGAACACCGCCGTCGCGCCGTCCGCGATCTGCTGATTGGTAAACCTGTCGTTCTCGAGCGCGCCTGTGATCTGATACTGCGCAATGACCGCCGTCGCGTTGCCTGAAGTGAACTCATAGCTTCCCTCGTTGCCGTTCATAAGTACGTTGGCAATGCCGAGAGTGACCTCTGTGCCGGCATCCGTCATTTCGGTATATCCCGTTATCTCATAGCCCGTGAACGCGTCGGGAGCCTGCACGGTCTCGCTTACCTCAACGCCGCCGACGGAAACTATGCTGACGGGGTTATTGGTCTTGACAGTAGCAAGGCTGTCGCCGTAAGTGATATTGCCCGCGCCGTCGAACGCGATCTCAAGCGCGAGTTTTTCGATGCTTATCTGAATTTTCGCGCCGTCCTTGACGTTCATCTTATAGATAGCGCCGTTGGCGGTATCGACGAGATAATTGCCCTCGGCGTTGGTCAATTGCACTTCGGTGAGTCCTGCCGCCGCGTAAAGTCCTTTGTTGAGAGTGAACTCGTATTCGCCCGCCGCGCCGCTGTTGGCTATGCTTCCGCTGAATACGTTTATGCTGCCAGTCTTGTCGCCCGCAGCCGTCTTGACGCTGATATCCTTGAGGTTGTTCACGCCGTCATAAGTCTTTGAGTACGAATAGACGTTGGTGTCCTTGTCATAAGTGAAGCCGTCCGCGATATCGGCGCTTCCCATAGTCAGGAAGTTCAGCGTATACAGCTTGCCGTAATTCTGTTGTCCGTTTGTGGAAAAAGGCACGTTCTCAAACATATCCATCGCAAGATATACGCTTCCCGTCTGACTCTCGTCCACGACTATAGTATAATTCTCGACGTTCAGCACCTGATTGTTTTTGTCGGTAACGGAATAGAGCACGTCTTTGCCCTCCGTCCACACGGTGGACTGCTGTGCGGGAATTACCAGTTTACCGCTGCTTACGTACACGGGCGCGGAAATATCGTAAATTATACCGCCCGTATACCATTGCGCGCCGGTATCTCCCATAATATACTCGTCGCCCTGTTTGCTGTCAGAGGAGAAGTATGCGTTCATGACCGTCGTCTTGTTCGTGTCCATTCCTCCGGAGCCGACGATCGCACCGGTAGCGTTGGACTTGTTCATATTCGTCTTTTCGAGTACGCCCTTGAACATATAGTTGAGACCGTTAATGGAAAGAGTCCCGCCCGCCGTACCGCCGACTTCGCCTACAAATCCGCCTGCAAAGCCGTAATTGTTGCGGTGTTTAGCACCGATTCCCCATACACCGCCCGAAGATGCGCTGCTCTCGTTAAAGTTGTATATCTTTCCCGATCCTTCGAGATTGACGTTGGTCATCGTCAGAAGTCCGCTGTTCACTCTGCCGACAAAGCCTCCCAGAATATAATATCTGTCTGCGTCGTCTGCCTGTCGCCAGCCGCTTATGCCGAAGCCCGCAACGGTCGATGCAGAAAGATTGGCATTGCCCGCGTTCGCGTTGACAGAGACAGTGGTCTCGTCTATCGTCGTATTGCCTGCGATATCGCCTACAACGCCGCCGAGTATCAGATAATTGGGGGCACTTGATCCTCTTTGATTATAATCGTACAGATAAGTGACGTTTCTGTCCTGGTCATCCGCCTGATCCATGCTTTCGGAAGATCCGTAGTTGAGATCAATGCGCACGTTCTCTATCTTCGCGTTGTTTGTTGCCTGACCCGCAATAATGCCCGCGATAGCGCCCACGTTATCCGCACCTATCGCAAAGAGACTGACCTTTATCCTGACGTTCTTTATCGTGCCGCCGTCTATCGCTTTGAACAGACCTCCGACGACCTGATCTGTGCCTCCGCTCGAAGTCAACGGATTCTGACCCGTTGCTATGCTCAGCGTTATCGTGTGTCCGTTGCCGTCGAGAATACCTTTGAGCGTGGTGACCGCATCGTAACTGCTGACGGCAACGTCCTCGGTCAGGTAGTAATACATATTCGTATTGTCTTTGCCGGGGATATAACTGTTCCAGCCTGTCTGTGTGATCGCCCGCGCCGTATATCCTTCAGGCACGTTGGCGGTCGGGTCGTAATCCGAAGCGACGTCGCCGTTGGAGACGTAGCCTTCGTCCACGGCTATCTCTGCCGCGTAAGCCGACTGCGCGCCGCCGCCCGTCACGATATTTTCAACGGTTGCGCCGAGTATGAACGTCAGCGCGACCGCGACTATTAAGAGCAATGCGGTGATGACCGCCGCGATATTGTATCTTTTTCTTGTCATTTTCTCGCCTCCTCTCATCAGCCTTCTACGGGCGCGTCGACCGCCGCCGTCTTCTGCACGTACACGGTCAGAGATACCGTCTGCGTATTGCCCGCGCCGTCATATACGGTTGCGGTCACCGCAAACTCAGTCGCGCCCTGCTCTGCGGGTGTAGTCCCGGGAGCGGCGTCAAAGAATACCGTTTCGTCTGTCACTATCACGTTGCCGAAGCCGAACAGAACGTCCGTCGTCGACGAACCGCCGTCAGCCAGCGTGGCTGTCAGCGTGACCGTAGCTTCTCCGTCCGCGACGTCGTAACTCTCGCCGTCGAGCACGATAGTGATCTCGCCCGTGGTCTCGTCGTATACTGCGACGTAGTATTCGTCTGCAAGTTCTTCAAATCCGACCACCTGCGCCGCGTTCACTTTTACGGGGATCTCAATCGAATAATCCTTGCCGTTGAGCGTGAACGAAGCAGTCGCCGCATATTCTCCGCCCGGGCTCGAGAACACGACGTCGTCCGTATTCCAGCTGACTTCGACGTCCTGCTCACCGCTTGCGGAGTTGCCAACCTTTATCGTGGACGGGAACTGCGCCGCGCCCGTCTCTCCCAGCGGATCGACGGCGATGACGCCGCCCTTGTAAACCACTTTGTCCACGGTCACGTTGACGGTGATCTCAACGCTATGCGCGACGTTTGCCGTGTCGGTTATGGAAATCGTCGCTTTGTATGCGCCCTCTGCTTCCGTCACCTGACCGAAGTCGAGAGTCGCCTCTCTCTGCAACGTCGTATTGTCGGAGAACTTCGCCGTCAGCGTCGCGGTCGCCGTCTTGTTCGCTGACAGATCGTACTCCGTGCCGCCTACGGTCACCTTGAAGGTGCCCGCCATCTCGTCGTAAACCGCGGTGTACGCTTCGTCAATACCCTCGAAGCCGACGAGTTCTCTCGCCGTGACCGTAACGGGTACGACCACGGTGTAAACTCTGCCGTTGTAAGTGAAGTTGGCAAGCGCGATATATTCGCCGCCCTTTGCCGAGAAGTCGACACCCGCGGTAAACCAGCTGTCTACCGCGATCTCACCGACTACCGTCGTCGAATTGCCGACGTTGACCGTGGTCGGGAACTGCGCCGCGCCGCCCTCGCCGTAAGGATCGACGGTCACGCCGCTGCCGAGGTATTCGAGCGCGCCGGTGACTTTGACGGTCATCGCGCATCTCTGATAGAACGCGCTCTCTATCGCCGCGTCGTCGGAATAACCTATCTCTGCGTACATCACGACGTCGTAATTTGCCGCGTCGAAGGTCAGGCTCGCGAAGTCGAGCGCGTAGCCGTTCCTGTCAGTCCAGCGTATGGGCAGGACTTCGGTATATCCGTTTTCAAACTTCACCCATGCCGTGGTCGGGAACAGAGCCTGTTTTTCTTCCGCGGTCATCGCGTTGAAGCTGAGCGCGTCGACGCTGATCGTATTTCTTCTGAGCGCTCTGTCGAAGTAGATGCCCTCTATCACGTTGCTCTGCACGTCTATCGACACCTCTCTGCTCCAGCCGAAGTAATTGCCGTAAGCCTCCTTATCGAGGGTCGCGGTAGCCGTATAGACGCCGGGAGCGTTGTAGCCGAGCGTGGAGAAGTCGAAGTCGGTCGAGAAGATCACTTTGACGCTCTCGCTCCACGCCTCTCCGTTGAACAAGTAATTCGCGTCCACGTTCGTCGGCCACGGCGAATAGGTCGAGCCTTCCGCCGCCGTCAGCGTGTAGAGATAGTAGTCGTACGGGTTGATCACGACCTTGTCTTCCTCTCCGTCAATCGTCAGAGAAGTGACCTCTTTGCCCCTTATGCGCACGGTGATGTCAAGATCCTGTGCAAGGTTGCCTTCGCCTACGGTCGCTGTAGCGGTGAATTCGAAGTCACCGAGGTCGGACGGCTGTCTCGTCGCGAACGCTTCGAGCACTTCTGCGTCCACAGCCCAGTTCTCAACGTCTATCGCGCCGTACTTGCCGTCGGAATAGGAGAAGAACAACTGCGTCGGGAGCTGACTCATTATATCGAGCGCGCTGTCGAACGTATACAGATCGAGCTCGTAAACTCCGCTCTCTCCGTCGCTTCCGAGAGTCGTGATCGTGCTGTCGAGATATTCGATATTCATCGTTATCTCTGCGCCGTTCCTGAACGTGACGGTCGCCTCGTAAGTGCCGCCCTCTATCATGGGAGTGGGCATGTCGAGCTCCTTGATCGCAGACAGCTCTACTCTGCGCGACGACATATTCCTGAAGTAGACGATTATCGAGGACGGAGCGTCGTCGTATGCGTGCAGCCTCACCGTATCTATCAGTGCGGGCGCGAGGTTGGGATAAACCGTGATCGTGAATTCTCTCGACCTTGTCACTCCGTTGGGGAAGGATACTTCTGCTTTGCCTTTGAGCGTTACCGTCTCGAGATTGTCGTTGTTCGCGTAATTCAGCAGTCCGAGAGACGTAGTGCCGAGAGTGATCTCCCCTCCGTAACTTCCCGTCTCCTCATTCCACATATAGAACTTGACGTTTGCTTTCATGACCGTCGTGCCCTGCTGATAGACTGCGATCTTGTCGTAGAAATAATTCTGTATGAACTCGTAGTCGCTGGTCACAACGTCGTTTTCGTATGCGAGCGGTTCAAACGACATATCGAATTCCATATTTCCCCAGTTGACGACTCCCGCCGTATTGCTGCCGTCGACCGTATTGTCCGGGTCTCCCACCGACGAGAAGCAATCGTACAGATTGATCTCCGTCTTGTAGTTGTTGCTGCGATGATTCGCGTCGTAGACCAGATCGGTGGAGACGATATTGCTTTCGTTGTTCACGCAATACTTGCCGTGATATTCGAGCACTTCACCGTCTTCGTTCGTGACAGCCTGGTTGTAATCGTAACCCTCTATATAGATATTGGTCAGCGTGCCGTCCACGAGGTTGACTCCTGCGTTGACTTCGTTGTACACGGGGAGCGGCAATATCGCTTTGACTATATCGTAGACTATGCCGTTGAGGAGATCTCCGATAGCTCCGTCGAGCGCGCCCGCCACGATACCGCCTACGCCGTCGACGTTGTTCTCTATCAACGTCTTGACGATCTGTTTGAGTTCGTTGCTGAGCGTGGACCAGAACGCGTTGTAGTTGAGTCTGTCCCAGTTGACGTACTTCAGATAGTGCGCGCCGAACATATCGGGAGCGAGTTTGCTGAGGTCTATCTGAGACTCGGCTCCGAACACGAGGTTGCCCATCAGGTCGTCGATCAGCTTGTTGAACGTATACGGGTCGAGCCCGACGTTGATGTTCAGCGTGCCAGTAGAGCGCAGAGATATGTCAATGCCTCCGCTGAGCAGCTCGTTGATATCGAGGTTGTCGAAGATGTCGGTCTCTATCGTGAGTCCGCCTTCCTCGCCGGTCGTTTCGTCCTCTGCCGCCGATATCTCGGGCACTTCGACTTCAACGCCGTCCTCTGTGAACACGAGCGAATCGATTATGCTCTGCATCGCGCCCGAGAGCATGCCGACGATATCCATCTGGAACTCAAGCATGCTTCCTACTATGCTTGCAAGATCGATCGTAAACAAGACCTGCACCGTGAACTTGCCGGGCACAAGCACTATCTTCATATTCTTGCCCGTTCCGTCCGCGCCGAGAGCGTCGTCAGAATAGTCGAGCGTAATGTGAAGGAGCGCGTCGTCTGCGTAGTTCTGAGTAGTATTGTTGAACCTGTCTTCACTGCTTATCAGATAGAGCGATATGACGAGCGTCTCTGGCGCAACGCTGTCGCTCGTACCGTCGAGCGCGAAGTTGCCCTCGCCTTTGACGACGTTCTTTATCCTGACGCGCAGGTAGCTGTTGCCGCCGCTTTCGACGCTGTTGTTGAGAATGTCGAGGTTGAAGTCCATATTCAGGCACTTGAGCAGACTTCTTGCCATAGCTTCGCCGTCGGTAGCGTCAAGCACTTTGTCCGAACCGCTCGTCACGGAGAATTCCTCTGCGGGGCTGAGTTTTAATTCTGCCGTCATATTGAACGTCTCGTTGACGGATACGGGCAGTTTTATCGTGCCGCTGTCGAGATCTATCTCTCCTCCTTCGACGCTGATGTCTACCCCGAGCGAAGTGCCGAGGAGCATATCGAAGATCGTATTGAACGTCGCCGCGGCGATATCCGCCCTGATCACTCCGTCGTATATCGAAACGTCGCCGAGGATAGCCGCAAGGATAGCCATCGTATCGTTGCTCTGCTCTCCGCCCGAAGTCTCGCCGTCTGCAACTTCGCCGACAACGTCACCGCTCTCGGACATCGTGCCCGTACCGGTAACGAGTCCCGTCAGAAGCGCGCCGAGATCGGTATCCCTGAGCACGCCCAACTGTTCGTCGAGCATCGTGAACAGGCTGGTCGCAAGCTCGCTGTTGACGACCCTGAACTCGAACAGTCCGAGGCCTTCGAGGTCGACGTAGAGGTCGTCTTCCTGTATGCCGAGCGAGATTATCTTCTTCTGTCCGTAACGCAGCTCGAGATAGATCTTGGTGTAGAACGGGCTGTCGAGATGTATATCCCATTTCAGATCGAGATAAAGATCGGCTTCGTTCTTGTCGAGGACGAGATTGATCGGGAAGCCGATATAGCTGCCCTCTTTCGCAAGAATGTTGTTGATCATGGACGCGATGTCGATCGTATCCTTTTCGTTGGCGATGTTGATCGTCATGCTCGCCTGCATAGAGTTGGCGAAGCCGAACACGACGTCGTACAGGCTGTCTTCAGCCGTCGCCGCCTTTGCCTTGCCTCTTGATATTGCCGCGTCGAGGTTTGTCGTGTTGCCTATCGAGATCGGATACGCCGAGGTGCCCGTCTCGAGCGCGAGAGTGAAGTCTCCGTATTCTGTCGGCAGAGCGTTCTCTCCGTCGTAAGTCGTGACCTTGGGCAGTTTGCCGTCGAGGTCGAGCGTCACGCCGTGAGTGCTGAGCATAAGGTCCGCCGCAAGATCGAGCGCGTCGGGGCTGATGCCCGTGTCTACGTTGAGATTTTCAAGAAGGGTTATCAGCGCGGCGAAAGTCACGCTCGCGGTGATCTTGTCTGCGCTGAGTCCTATCAGCACGGCGCCCGCCTGCGTCAGTTCCGTACCGCCCGCAGTGCCGTCGCTCTCTGCCATTATCAGAGCTTCGGCTTCGGCTGAGCCGCCTATCAGACCGCCGAGGTCGAACGCAAGCGACGTGTCGACGAGAGCGTTGCCGTTTATGCTGATATTGTCTATAAGTTCGATGACGATGTTGGCGAAGTCGAATTCAAACTTGTATATCGGCAGGGTCACGAACTGCGTCTTGATGCCGCTGAGATCGAGCAGTACCGTAGAAATGCCGTCCTCGTAGTAGCCGTATACGGCAAGCAGGGGTTCGTCCTCGCCCGTCTTTTTGAGTTCGAGCGCGAGCTTGCTTGCGGCAGGGTTCTCCTTGTCGATCGAGAACGCCGCGAGAAGTTCTATTCCCGCCTCGTATCTGTCGCCTCCCGCGTTGTTCGCGGAAAGTCCGAGCACGGGGTTGTCTTTGCCTGTATCGAGACCGAACTTGGCAAGAAGTTTGCCGAGCGCGTATTCAGCCGCCTCGATACTGAGAGTTCCGTGCGCGTTTATTTCTGCGCCCGCAAGTACCGAATATATAAGGTCGCCGAGATTGGAAGTGTAATCGTCGCCCTGCGTGCGCTCTGCGATATAGCTCTCAAGATCCTGCATCGAGCCCTCGAGGAAGCCCACTTTGAAGTTGTGCGCCCTCAGCTCCGCTTCGAGCGGATCCGCTTCGTCGCCGAGGTTGACCGTAGCGACAACGTCCGCAAGACCGTAGTCCGCAAAGTTGATCGAAAGTCCCATATTGCTGAGACCCGCGGGCAAAACGATCTTCTGATCCTCTCCGAGGAAACCGTTTATCACGTCGAAGAACTTCTGATTGACGTCTATGACTATGCTGTCTCCCGCCTCGTCGACGTAGACGTTTTCCTGAAGTCCTATCACTCCGACGACCGCGGCGAGAAGTCCGCTTATGGTCGGGCTGATCACAGTCCTGATCTCGTCGCCGTCGGCGACGAGAGTCGCCTCGTATACGTTGCCGTAAGACAGCGACAGCGACTTGGCCTCGTCGAAATCAGTGCCGAGCGCTTCGTCGATCGCCTTTGTGATGAGGTTTACGAGATCGCCGATAAGCGCGTCGAGGTTTGCTTCTATCTTTATGTTTTTCGCGTTCCAGTAATCGGGAATGAGGTCGGACAAAGAGATATAGAACGCGCCGTCTCTGTAATAAATGCCCAGAGTCGGTGTCTCGCTCGTCGGATTGCCGTCCGCGCCGAGCACGTACAGATCGAGAGCGATGAGATTGTCGTCAGAAGACGACCCTTCGTAGTTGAGGTCGAGGTCGACCCTTGCGGACAGCCTGAACCCGAACTGCCCCTGAATGACGAGCGTATCCTCGGGAATGGGTACGTTGTCGGTGAACAGACCTATCAGCTTGGCGACGTCAAGCCCGTTCTCGGGAGCCGCAAGCGTAAGATCTACGTCGAACGCGAGATTGGTGAACGAGAATTCTCTCGAATTGCCCGCAAGATCGGTGGGCATATCGATATAGACCGGGAAGTCGTAATACCCTATCCTGGTACTGCTCCAGTCGAGCAATTCGTCGCCCTCCGATCCGCTCGCATTGTCTGCGACGCTGACGGTAATGTCGGTTATCGTGTCGTATTCGCAGTCGACCTGTATATACATTTTGATCTGCGGGATCGCCGCGTCAAGCCAGTTGAACAGCGAATTCAGATCGAGATTGATGCCGATCAGAGATTCAAGCAACGACCCGACGTTGAACAGATCGAGAAGCTCCTTGATACCCGTGATGAGACTGTTGACTTTCACCTCTCCGAGGAAGCTCTCTCTGACGATCTCTCCGGTCGCAACGCGCGTCGTCACGGTGTGCAGAGGATTGGAGAAGATAAGGTTGAGCAACATGTTGTAAACGTTAATGCCGCCCAGGTTGCCGAGAAGCTCCTCAAGATCGATCTCGGCACCCGCTTTCTCGAGGATCGCAAGCAAATACTCCGGCTTGAAGTCGGTCAGATGTACGTACGCTTCGCCGTTGCCGAAATCGAGATACATCTCTCCGTTGACGACGTAGAGCCCGATCGCTACGCGCTCGTCCTCCTGCATGGTTACTCTGAACATGAACTCCGTGCTCTGCCCTTCTGCAAGGTTAGCCTGCAGCTGTACGCGCGCGGTGCCCGCGGTCGTGGTAAGCAGAGAATCGAATTCAAACGCCGTGCCGTTCATCGCCGCAAAATATTCCTTGATCTGGGATACAACAGATGCGGGAGACTCGTTCTTGGACGTCTCGCTGTACTCTGCAGACCCTGAATCTTCGGTCCACTTGGCGTACAACGTCACGTTCGCCGTCGGCGTGTAGGGGAATTTTACCTGCGCCCCCGTAAGCCTCGGCGAGGTGTACCAACCCGCGAATACGAACCCGTCGCGGTAAGTGCGCGGCGAAGTCCCGATCACGTCTGTGGTTATGCTCTCAAGCTCGCTTCCTCCGTTTTCTTCAAAGGTGACCGTGAACAACTGCGTCCATCTGGCATACAGCGTCACGTCCGCCGTCAGTACGAGCGGATAGGTCGGTTCCTGAGTAAACTCAGGGTCGAGATACCAGCCTTCGAAGCGGTACCCGTCGCGCGTGGGCGCGTCGGGCGCGGTAGCGAGGACCGACTGGTCTGTCATAGTAGTCGCCGTCTCAGAGCCCGTTTCGAGCGTGACCGTGAAAGTTTTCGTAGTCCCGTCGCAAGCGGCAAAGATCAATCCGGCAAGCAGAATAACAACCAGTACGGATGCTATCAACAATGCTTTCTTTCTCATTGTCCGTCCTCCTGTTCGCGTTTTAATCGCAATTTAATATTTTATTATAAAAGTTAAAACTAACTTAAAAATTTAAAGGAAAATTACGGCAAATGAGTTTGCGGGTAAGATACTTGCCGTAACAAGATTTACAAGAAGTGTCATTATGTACATAAAATATTGATATTATACAATAATTTTATCCAAAAATCGGATTTCAGGCAGAATTTCCAATATTTTACATCATAATCATCGCTTTTTTTGAATATGCGCTCTCATAGCGCATACATGTGTAAAAAACATTATTGAGAATTTCTTCGTTTATTACACATAAAAATTTATATAAGCGGGTAAATTACATAGGATTTTCCTCGGCCTTCCGCCCCGGAGTAAATATGTATTTTTACCGAATATTTCTGAATTTTACCCGCCTGTTTTTTACGAAACGGCACGTTTTGAAAGAAAGCAGGGTTTTCAGAGAAAATTTTACATTCAATTGTCAAAATTTTGACACACACGTTACAACTTTTGACTATAATTAAGCCGCATTTGTTTTTTACGATACGATATCTGCGTTTTTGTCCGATCTTACAAAAGCCGCCGAAGAGACCGATCCACTACTCCGTTCCCTGCTCCCGCGACCCCGTTTTCACCCGTTTTCTTTTTCTGGCATATCATTAAATTATGACGGATCTGGAGTTGTTGGCAAGGATAATCCAATGCGAAGCGGGCGGCGAAGGCGATACGGGCATGCGCGCCGTCGCGACCGTGATCATGAACAGAGTCGAAACGCTTCAGGGAGAGTACGGGCGGTATCCTACCCTGCGCGACGTGATCTTCGCACCCTACCAGTTCGACTGCGCGATGACTTCTCTCGGAGGAAGCTATAACCCGCAGAACATATACAATATGAACCCCACGGGTCAGCATTACGAGATAGCGGAATGGGCGACGGGAGGAGGCAAACTCAACGCGGTGGGCAACGCGCTGTGGTATTTCAACCCGTTCTCGGACGAATGCAGAGCGTCTTTCCCCAACGCCTCGGGCGCGTTTGCCACACGCATAGGCAAACATTGCTTTTATACCCCGACAGAGGCGTACTATTCAACATAAAATATGCGCTTACCTACACGGGCGCAACAAATATAGGAGATAAATATGGTAGACTTCAAACCCGAAAGACCCGAGGACTTCAACGAAAATCCTTATATCGGGTCGATACAGCAAGTGCTGTCGATGAACAAAGGCGAAGCGGTGATATGCGAATTTCTGATCGGCGCTTCAAACCTCGTGAACAAATCGGGGATACTCAATGCAGTGGCGGACAAATACTTCGTGCTGTATCACCCCAACAACAATACTTATACCGTATGCGACATATATTCGGTAAAATTCATCACGTTCATCAACCGCTCGACGAGCTGAAAACCCGTCAAAAAATCCCCTCAACGGGGATTTTTCGTCGCTTTAAAAACAACCGTGCCTTCGTCAAGGACAACCGTACGTCAGACCCAGTTCACGCCCCAGCCCACGCCTGCCGTCAGAGCGATGATCGCCAGTATACCCAGCAAGGAAAAAATCACTCTTGCCCAGTCCTGCACGTCCTCAGGGTCTTTGACGATAAATTCCAGATCCATACCGACGATCATACATAGCATGCCGCACGACCATACCGTGGCGGCGCCGAACACTATCGCCAATATCGCCTTGAGGAACTCCAGCCCTTCCCTGCAAAAATCCGCCGCCGCGAATATGTAAACGAGCGCGTATGCCAGAAAAAGCACGACGGCAAGGATCTTGCCTGTCACGGCGCTGCACTTGTTCAGGTTTATTGTGTATCCGGATTGATACGTCGTCGAAATCGTGCCTGTGAACGGATTCCGCGAAATTTCTATTTTGCGTCCGTTGTAGACCAGAGTGACTCTGTACTCGTATCTTTTTTCGTATTTTTGGTGTACGTTGGAGATCCTGATGTTGCTCGAAGATCCGTCGATCACTTCCTTCCCGTTACAATCATATCACTTTTAAACGCCGCGGTCAATAAAACCAAGTGTTTTTTATAAAAACCGCGGCTCCCCGCAAAGAGAGCCGCGAAAAAAAGCGGTTTGCCTATATACCTTTTATGCAAGCGATATCCTGACCTTGTAGCCGTTGCCGTCGGTATAGCTGATTATGAAAGTCGACAGTTTACTTGCCGCGGTGTCCGCTTCGAGAGTCACCTTTGCGCCGTCGATCCCGAGAGCGCCCGTGCCGACAAGTTCACCCGCAAGAGATATCCTGCCCGTGGTCTCGTCTGTTTCGCAGACGTATCCTTCCTTGAGGTTGTCGCGCTTTAAGACGACAGCCTCTCCCTTTGCCCCGACAACGTCCTCGAATTTTATGCCGAGGTTGTAGGTATCGGTGACCGTACCGTTGTCGTATATATAGAATACGCCGTTGTCGTCAGACACTTCCACTTTGAGATATCCGCTTTTTGCCGCTAAGGCAAACGCGTCGTTGATACGGGATTCCTCGCTCGTCGTGCAAGCCGAAGCGCACAGCGCGACGACGATCAGGATTGCGGCGACCGCCGCGATGATTGCCTTACTTTTCTTCATCTTTTTTTCCTCCCTTGCGTTTTACAGCCACGCCCAGCGCCGCCGCCGCGCACAGCGATACTCCGCCCAGCGCGAGCGCAACGGTCGTTGCGACCTGATATCCAGCGAGCTTGCCGCCCGTAGTCAGCGCGTTTCTGACCGCCTCGGAAGCGCCGCTCACAAGCGCTTCTCTCTCCTCGGACAGAGTTTTCAACGCCGCGTCGAACTCTGCATTGTCGCCGTCCGCATTTGCCGCGAGCGTTTCGAGGAACGCTATGTCCTCTGCGTCGGCAAGCGTGGTCTCTCCGTCAAACCTCTCGTTGACGTACTGCATCAACGCCGCCTTGGTCACGTTGGCAGATACCTTGACGGGCGCGCTTGCGTTGTAATTGGAATTTTCGGCATATCTGACGTAATAGGTATATTCAGCCTGCAATTCTACGTCAATAGCGCCGTCGTAGACCTCCCAGACGTTGCCGTCGAGCGAATACTCGATCTCTGTCGAAGCTACGCCCTCCGCGCTTATTTCGACCGTCCTGTAGCCGACCGTCACGGTCGCGTCGACCTCTCTCGTACCCTTTCTGACCGTGAACCTGTAGCTGACGGGTGTCGCAGTATAATTGGTGTTGGAAGGATCGATCTGCGCGGTCACGGTATAAGTGCCCACGCTGAGGACCGTGCCGCTCACGGTGACTTTTATATTCAGACCGTCCGTCACGGTGAAGTTTTCTGCAAGCTGCGCTTCGCTGACCGTAACGCCGTCGTAATACTTCTCTCTGTCGCCGTTGGTCGTGATCGTTACCGCCTTTTTCGCGATCGTCATATTCACCGCATAATCGGTATCTGCCGAGAAGCGGTAGTTGACGGTGTCGGGCAGTTTGGCGACGACCACGTATTCTCCCGCATTGACGGCCGCGCCGTCGAGGACGGTGCCGTTCCTGAGTTCGTAAGCGAGAGAGATCTGCGCGCCGCCGTAAAGCGTGCCGTCCGTAAGCGCGAACGTCGCGACCTTTGCCGTACCGTCGTAGACGAGGTTGTCGGGAAGCGTGATCTCAACCGACAACGTTACGGGAGTGATCTTCCACGCGAGCTCCTTGTTGGCGGTCGTGCCGTCGCTCCACTCGTAGTTTGTCTTATCGGTCAGCGCGACTGCAACGTTGTAATTGCCGACGTTGGTGCCGACGTTGCCTGCGACTACGTAATAGCGCGCGTCCTCGGGCACGCCGACCGTCTGTGCCGCGGCATTGTATTCAACCGACGTATTGTCGAGCGCGGGCACTTCTACCCTGAGCCTGTTGACCGTTATATTGAACGATACCGTCATGTTGCCGTAAGCAAGGGTTACGGTCGTGACCTTTGCGGTCAGTCTGTCGACGCTTGCGTCTGCGTCGTCAAAGGAGATCTCACACTCCGCGACCGTGACCGTCTGCGCTTCATCGACGCCCTCGAAGGTCGCCGTGAGCGCGATACCCGTCGTATCGAACGCGTCGAACGCGTCGTAGACCGTCTTGTCGGGTCCGCTGACGAGCTCGAAGCCTGTCAGTATCTCGTTGCCGACGGTGAGGGTCACTTTGCCGCTCGTTCCCGTGTAATTTACAGTATCGTCGGGCGTAAATATCCAGGTCACCTCGTTCTCGCCCTCGACGAGCAACAGATCGGGGGTCTCCCATTCGATCGTACCCGCAGTGCTTCCGTCGTCGAGCGAAATGCCGACCGTGGAGAGTTTGTCTCCTATCTGCATGAGTTTTTCCTGTACTTTTACGTTGACAGTCGGCGACGCGATCGTGACGGTATAGGTCACCTTGCACGCGACTGCGCTATAGTTGATATCGTCTACGTTTGCGGTTATTTCGTAGCTGCCCGTGCCGAGCACTTCAACGCCGTCCGCTACGGTCACGGAGATCGCAACTTTGCCGCCGCCTATCGCGTCGGGAGCGACGAACAGCGCCTTGAGTTCGTCCTCTGTCAGCGCGTTGCCGTCGTAGACTTTTGTCATATCGGCGCCGCTTGCCGCGATCTGTACGCTCGCGGGCGCGACGTTCCACTTTACGGTCAAAGCGCGCACGTCGTCATTGAGACCCGACCACTTGTAGTTGTCGTCGATCAGGGTAAATTCCGCCGTATATCCGTCAGCCGACACTTCGGTAGCCTTGAACGTACCGCCCACCGTATATCTGTTTTCAACGTCGTTGTCGAAAGCCGTCTGCTCCTCGCCGTTGTAGGTAAGGCTCTTTGCCGTCGGGGTCGTAACGCTCGCCCTCGCGACGGTCATCTGATAGCTCAAACCGTCCGCCACCGCGTAGTTGTTGTCGACGCAGACAAAGGTCACCGTATAAGCGCCCGCGTTTACGGGAGCGGTCTCCTCGCCGTTGTAGAAGGTCTTGAGCGTCACGTCCTCGCCCTTTACTCCGATACCCGTCGCGGTCACCTTGTTGGACGTGCCGCTGTATGTAAATCCGAGACCGCCCACGGAAATATCGTCCGCGGAGAGAACTTTCTTCTGCACGGTCATCTTCCTGCTGACGTTTTCGACCAGGTTTATCTTGATATTCTTATATACGTATACGGTATATTCGCCCGCGTCAACCGCTTCGTCCAGATAGGACGTGCCGTTGAAATAGACGATGCCGTACGTGTTGCCGTCCGTCGCCGTATAATTCAGCGTTGCGACGTGCGCCTTGCCGTCATAGACCATATCGTCGTCCGCGGGGAGCACGATGCTGTCGCTCGTCATACCGTCGGGCGCGGTAGCTGTGGGCGCGACTATCTCGACGCGCACTCCCGTCGGCGCGACGTAATAGTCCGCCTGCGCGCCTGTCAGCGTAAATTCTACGTCATATGCGCCCATTTCGATCGCGGCAACGGCAGAACCCGCCTGCCTGTACGTCACGGTGCCGATCGCGACATCGTCGCCGTCGACCTTGCCTCCTGTGATCGAGAATACGAACGTCAGCTCTTTTCCCGTATATTCAAGGGTCGCTTCCTCTGCGGAAATCTCAAGGACTGCGTTGTTTATCGTAAGCGTTGCCTGCGTTTCTTCAACGGTCACGTTGTAGTTGTCGTTTGCGTTGTGGCTGACGGTCAGAGAGTAACTGCCCGGGGTATAGGCGGCGCCCGCGCCGACGGTCACCTTCACGTCGTCCGTCTCATAGAAGCCGTCCGCACCCGTCACGGTGTAGCCGCTGAAATCGTACGCATTGCCGTCATACGTCTTGTCCACGTTCGTTTCCGCCTTGAGCGTCACGTTCTTCGCAACGACGGTGAACGTATATTCGCTCTGAGATTCGTCTATCGAATAGTTGGGATCGCTGTAACCGACGACTTTTACCGTCGCGACGTCTTCCGCGTTCAGAGCCGCCGTATTATTATAGGATATTTCTATAATAAAGTCCGACCAGTTGCCTTCGCCGAACACCGCGTTCTTTATCTCGTCATCGGTGTAAGCCTCGCCTTTGTATGCCGCCGTCTTGTTTTCGCCCTCAAGGCTGACCGTGCCCTCAGTTACGGTAAACGTATAAGAGGTCACCGCTCCCTGAGCAAACTCGTAGTTGTCCGCGTCCTTGAGCGTAAGGGTCACGGTCGCGACGTCTCCCGCCTGTTCTGCCTTGCCGCTCTCGCCGTAAGTTATCTCAACGTTTACGAGAGAGAGGTCAGCATCTTTGAATACCGCGGCTTTGATCTGCTCCTCGGTAAACGCTTCGCCCTTATAGACCGCGGTCGCGTTGCTTCCCGCGATATTGACCGTCGCTTTGTATATTTCGAGTTCCGCGGTGTTGTCAGTGCCCAGCACATAGTTATCGTTGCCAGATATCTTCAGAGAAATCTCGTATTCGCCTGCATTGACGGGCTTTTCTTCGCTTCCGTTATAAAGCACGGTGACCGTCAGCGTATCGTCGCCGATGAGCGACCCGTCTTTCACCGTCACGTCCACACCGTGCGGTTTGCCGTCGTAAACGATGTCGGCACCCGCATTTTCGTACACGAATACGAAATCGCTATGAGTCAGCTCTTTGGGCGAAATCATGAGAACGACTTCACCGTCCGCCGTCTTAATATCGTAGTTGCCGACCGCCGCGCCGCCGTAGGACTGTACGGTTACGGTATACGAACCCGCGTTTACGGGGACTGCCGCTTGCCCGTTGTAAAGAAGATCCGCGGTCAGCTCGTCGTCTGCGAGCTTGCCGTCGAAAGATACCGCGGCGACGTGAGCCGAGCCGTCGTACGTCGCGTTGCTTGCGGTGACGGTCGCGGTGATCGCCTTCTTTGCTATCTCAAATTCTTTTTCTGCCGTCGCGCCGAGATAATTCTCGGTCTCTGCAACGGTCGCGGTCACCTTGTAAGTACCCGCGTTTATCGGAGCGTTCGCGCTCGCAACGTATTCCGTATTGCCCGTGCCGACGTAAGAACACGTCACCTCTCCGCTCTCGGTATTGCCGCTGACAGAAGGCTCGTTTGCGACATCGCCGTACGTCCAGCCGTCGATCGAGACGGTCACGCTTCTCTGCGCCTTTGCGACGGTAAATTCGACGACTGCGGAAAGTCCAGTATAGCTCTCTCCGCCGTCGGGATCGATTGACGCCGCAACGCTGAATCTCATCAGATATACGCCTGCGTCAAGTGCGGAGAGATCTCCTGCGTCAACGTAGTCGGTATCGCTGCCCGACTTGAGCCTGATCTGCTTGACGACCGTATCGTTGCCGTATGCCGCCTGATATACGGGCGCGTTTTCTTCGGTATAGCCGCCGTAAGTCCAGCCCTTTACCGCAGGATTGACCGTCCAGGAGTTGATATTCACGTCCTGCGCGACGATTTCGTACTGCACCTTTATAACGCCGTCGTTGTCGTCGTCGCCGCTTGCCCACGCGTAGTTATCGCCGTTTTTCAACGTAAGCGTTGCGAAATAGACGTTGATCTCCGTGCCTCCGTCGTCCTGCACGGTATAATACTCGTTGTCGACGAGACCCGACGTAATCGTTTCTCCCGTATACTGTTTGTCCTCTACGACGGGCACCTCTACAATCTCTTTTTCTATCGTAAAGTCCGCGCTGACTACTTTCTGAGCATAGTTGCCGTTTGCCGCTATCGTCGCGGTCACGGTATAGGCTCCCGCGTTTTTCGGCGCGGTCTCGCTTTCTTCATAGACGGTTTCTCCTCTGCCCGTGTACTTATAAGTGACGTTGCCGCTGCCCGGGTTGTTCGTCACCGTCGGCTGAGAAGCCGCCTGACCGAAAGTCCAGCCGCTTATCTGCACCGCCGCGTCGAAGTCTGCCGCGGTGATCTCAAAGTTATCTGCGGTTTCGCCCGTAAGCACATAGTTGGTATCGCTCGTCGTAGCGACTGCGCCGTATATGCCGACGTTGATCGCCTCTGCGTCCAGACCGTCCCGCGTCGTCTTTACTGTAAGTTCGAGAAGGTCGTCTCCTTCGAGTTCTTCATCTGACACGGTAGCCGTAGGTTTGAGAGGATCTCCCGTGTAGGACTGCGACATATCGCTCCATACCACCTCGACGGATTTAGCGTTGACGGTTATCGTCCTGCTGCCCGTTACAGTATTATAATTGTCGAAAGTTATCTGATAATAAACGGTGACCGCCCCGCCCGCGTTCGTAACGCCGTAGCTGTCAAGCGTATAATCGTTTTCAGTCGTGCCGTATTTTACAACGCCGCCCGAACTTGCAAGATCTTCATTGTTCTTGAAGCCTTCAAGTGCTATCTCAAGCGAATAATCCGCCGCTTTATATGTGCCGACTACGTTTTGCGTATTGTCGAGCAATTCGGCTTTTGCGACGGTAAATATCGCGCTTACGGCATTGCCGCCCTCGTAGTTTTCGGTTGCGTCAACTGCAACGGTGACTTTATATCTGCCCGCCGCCTCAGGCGCGTCGGCAGAGCTGTACACCGTGCCTTCTACTCCTTCATACAGGAAAGACTCTGCGCCGCCGCCCTCGTTGCCCGAGACAACGGGAACGCTTGCCGTGTCGCCATACGTCCAGCCCGCTACGGTAACGCCGACGCTTATCGCCTTTTTGGTGATTTCAAACTCTTTGGTCGCGTTTGTTAGAGTGTAATTTGCGTTGTCGGTGGTCGCCTCTGCGGTATATGTGCCGGCATTGACCGCGCCGCCCGCCTGAACTTCGCCCTGCGCGTTCTTTATCGTCAATACGATATTGACGCTTTCCTGCCCTACTCCCGTCGCGGCAGCCGTCGGAGCCTGAGCCATGCCGCTGTATTCAAATGAGCTCGTATCGCTCCACGTCACGGCAACGCTTAGCTTGGTGACCGTAGCCGTAACGACGGGCTGAGAAGCAAGCTCGTAGTTGCCCGCTTTCTCGCCGTTGAGAACAGCCGTGACGTTGACCGTCTTGCCTTCGCCTGCGTCTGCGCTGTCGAGCGTACCCGTTATATCAAATCCTACCTTGCCTTCGTCCGCCGTAACGACGCCCGAAAGGGTTCCTCCGCTAAGCGTGACGTCGGTCGTGCCGTCGTAGGGGCGCTCCTGAGCCGTAACGCCCTCTATCGAGACCGCCTTTTTAGCCACGCTGAATTCAATAGTCTTTGTCTGAGAATCGTCACCGAACGAGTAATCGTTCAGAAGCGTTACGGTGATGACGTAATCGCCCGCATTTACCGGCTTATTATTCGACACGCTGCCCGTGCCGCCCTCTTTAGCGGTAACGGTTACCGTGTAATCTCCGCTCTGCAGCGCCGTCGTGCCCGACGTGAGCTGACCTATCTGCACCTCTATCTCTCCGCCGTTGTATACGAGATCTTCTGAAGAAGTCGTGATCGTCGGATCGTTTACGGGTGCCTTGCCCTGAACGAGCGTGACTGTAGTATTTGCCGATATAGCGGTTTTGGGGATCGTAACGATCGTGAAATTGTCTTCTTGCACTCCGACTATATCGTCATATGATACCAGCGGACATTCGCTTTTACCGTCTCCTGCAACGAGCACGAGTTCTCCGTTGTTAGTTACGGGGAAATACGGGGTCACGGGGATATCGCTGTCCGCGACAGTGGTCTCTATCACGATCTTGTCGCACGCGACGGGTTTGCCGTAAGTCATAGAACCCGTATATGTCGTTACGTTTCCGTACGTATAGACGTTACTGATATTCACGGTATTGCCGGACTGAGCGTTGCGCACGACCACTTCGTACGCGCTTCTGCCGCTTGACAACGTGCCGTTGAACGAATTGATAAAGCCGTTGACGTTCACCGCGCTTACGCCTCCGCCGACAACGCCTGCGCCTGCCGTATGTACGCCCTCGCCGGCATTAGCTACGCCGTCCAGCATTCCGTTGCCTTTGAACGTAAGATCGGTATAATTGACGCTTCCGCCGTTCAGATGTCCGACAAAGCCCGCGATAAACGTATATTGCGC
>CASDWJ010000035.1 GCA_949284695.1 uncultured Christensenella sp.
AGTGAGGAGTATGCCGAAAAAATTGCCGAGCTTTTCAATGTAAAGCACCTTTTTGCCCGTCACCCGCAGTCGCTTTCCGAAGGGCAGAAGCGCAGGGTGTCCATTGCGGCGGTCGTTGCGTGCAAGCCCGAAGTGCTCTTATTAGACGAACCTACGGTCGGGCAGGATTATGAGGGACTTTGCGCAATGACGGATATACTCAACCGTTTGCATATGGAAACGGGCAACACGATGATAACCGTAACGCACGACGTGCGCTGTGCCGAAGCCCTCTGTGATAGGGCGATCTATATTGAAAACGGCGTCGTTGCAAAGGCGGGCGGAAAGGAACTCGTCAGGGAATATTTTTCATCTGAAAATATTTAACATATCAGTGTTTCAATCCTTAACTTAGCTGGATAGTTTTGCGAAAATATAATGTATTCGGCATGGCGAACTTAAAAAGTTTGCCGTGCCGATAAAAAATCGTTAGCAGTTCGCTAATGCGAACTTAATTTTTTGACAACATGTTCGCTTTGGCGAACTTGGAGGGTGCGGTGTTATTAAAACTTAAAAACATCGGAAAGATATACGACAGCAACGATATATTCACAATAGGTATCCGCGGTATTAACCTCGAATTTGATTACAACGAATTTGTAACGATCGAGGGCGAGAGCGGTTCGGGTAAGTCTACACTTTTGAATGTCATCGGAGCGAACGATACCTATGAAGAAGGGGAGCTGTACATAAACGGGGAAGAAACTTCTCACTATTCCGAAACGGAATGGGAAAAGTACCGCGAAAAGAATATCGCTACGATTTTTCAGGATTTCAATATCATCGAAAACCTCACAGTACTTGAAAACGTAGAACTTGCGCTCCTTCGCCTCGATGACAAGAAAGAGCGCAGAAAGAGAGCAAAAGAGCTAATAGGTCGCGTAGGGCTCACAAAGCAGATAAACCAGCGCGGAAGCAAACTTTCGGGCGGCGCGGTGGCAGGCATTGCAATCGGCGCGGTGGCAGGCGCGGGAGCGGTCGGCGCTCTCGTCTGGTTCTTTATAAAGCGTAAAAAACGCGCTGTCTGAGCCTTGAAATAACCGTTTGATACGTTAAAAGCGCGGATGTCTATTGGTTTTCAAGATGTCCGCGCTTTTTGTACGGGCGGTTTGAGTGCGGCAGGCACAAAAGAAAACAGAGCAGAAAAAGCTGCTCTGTTTTGTCTTTTTCACATGACAGCAGGCGAGGAATACGCTTGTCGACGTCAGGGTCGGAAAATACGTATTATTTTCGCACTTTATTGCAGATACTAACGAAAAATTACGGGAGGTCTGTATGGACGGACAGAGTTACAAACTGGCAACAAAGTGTTCCAAGGGAGCAAAGATGGGTGCGACGGCGCTTTCGCATATGGCGGATTATTGCGAGGACGGCAAGGTCAAAGACACGATCAGGGATTACGTCGTAAAGCACAGAGATCTCGCAAGAGAGATAGACGGCGCGATCGCGGGCGGGGGCAGACAGCCCAAGGACGTATGGAAGATCGCAGAATGGTTCGCGCTCAAAGGCATCGAGTTCAAGTTCGCGGGAGAGCACGACACTCAGGCTGTGGCGAGTTCTGCCGTATCGAGCGCGGACAAGGCGATCGAGTCGCTCGAGAGGAATGCGAGGACGTATTCGCTTGCCGATCCCGAGGTCTGCGACTACGTCAGACGCACGATAGAGTTGCAACGCGATTTCAAAGAGGATATGACCGAGGTGATGAGCAAGAAATAAAGCGATGTTGAGACATATTATACGCGCGGGCGTGCATTGACTTTTTTCAGGCAATCCTATATAATAAAATTTAACGACAGCGAGGAGTATCAAAATGGATTGCGAAGACAACAAGAAAGAATTTATCGCTATTTTCAACAACGCGGTCAAACGCCCGGGGGCAGACAAGTTTTTAGAGTGGCTGATCAAGTCGGATTTCTTTTATGCGCCCGCGAGCAGTAAGTTCCACAATGCGTTCGAGGGCGGGCTCTGCGAGCACAGCATCAACGTATGCAAACGCTTGAAAATGCTCGTCGAGCAGGAGAAAAAACTGCACGCCGCGAATGACGCGGTGACGGGCATAACCGACGAGAGCATTGTCATCTGCGGGCTTCTGCACGACGTATGCAAGGCGAATTTTTACAAGGTAGAGTACCGCAACCAGAAGAAAAACGACGTCTGGGAGAAGGTGCCCTATTTTGCGATAGACGAAGATCTGCCGTACGGTCACGGCGAAAAGTCGGTGTATATAATCAACGGCTTCATGCGCCTGACGAGAGAAGAAGCGATGGCGATCAACTGGCATATGGGCGGCTACGACACGAGGGTCAAGGGCGGCGATTTCAGCATTTCTAAGGCATACGAGAAGTATCCGCTTGCGGTACTCACGCATATTGCGGACGTCATGGCGTCCTATCTGGACGAGAAAATAGGAACGAACTGAAGGGGAGAGATATGAGAAAGACGGATATAGCTATAATAGGCGCGGGCACCGCGGGCATGAGCGCCGCGATATACGCAAAACGCGCGGGCAGGCAGGTGGTGATGTTCGAGGGCTATATGCCCGGCGGGCAGATTGTGGTGACTCCCGAGGTGGACAATTATCCCGCGCTCGGCAAGGTCAGCGGTTACGACTTCGCTATGGGGCTTTTCAATCAGGCGACTCAACTCGGCACCGAGATGATAAGCGCAGAGGTCAAGGAGGTCTGCCGCAAGGACGGCGGTTTCAATATCGTCTACGACGGAGGAGAGCTTGAGGCAAAAGCGCTTATAATCGCCACGGGCGCGAAAAATCGTAAACTTGAAGTCGAGGACGAAGAAAGACTGACAGGCTTTGGCGTATCCTATTGCGCGACCTGCGACGGTGCTTTTTTCAAAGGTAAGACAGTCGCGGTGATAGGCGGCGGCAATACCGCGTTCGAGGACGCCGAGGTGCTCGCCGCGCTTTGCGCAAAAGTATATCTCGTGCACCGCAGAGAGGGATTCAGGGCGGAGCCGGAAAAGGTGGCTAAGGTCAGGAATATGCCCAACGTCGAATTTATTCTCAACGCAAAGGTAAGCGCGCTTAAGGGCGACGACAAGGTGGTCGGAGTTACGCTCGAGGACGTAAAGAGCGGCGAAAAGAGAGATCTCGCGCTGGACGGAGTTTTTGTCGCGGTGGGACAGACCCCCAGCACAGACCTTTTCAAAGGACTCGTAGAGAGAGATAAGGCGGGTTATATCGTCGCGGGCGAGGACTGTATCGCCGCAGACGGCATATTCGCGGCAGGAGATTGCCGCACCAAGAAGGTCAGACAGCTCGTGACCGCGGCGGCGGACGGAAGCGTGGCGGCGCTCGCGGCGAGCGAGTATTGCAGTCGGGACTGAGGCGATGGAAAAATCGGAAAAAAAGGGCGCGAAGGACAGTTTGTTCAAGCGTTTCGTAGCATATTACAAACCGCACAAGGCGACGTTTGCGTTCGATATGCTCGCGTCGCTCGTCTTTTCGTTGTGCGGTCTTTTTTATCCCGTACTTTCGAGACGGCTTCTCAACGTATCCGTGCCCGAAAAGCGGATAAACGAGGTCGTCGTCTTCGGCGCGGCGCTGATAGTGGTGTACATAATCCGCGCGCTGATGAATTATTACATCAGTTATTACGGGCACGTCATGGGCGTGAAGATGCAGGCGGCGATGAGGAGCGATCTGTTTTCGCACCTGCAGAAACTGCCTTATTCTTTCTATGACAACAACGAGACGGGACAAATAATGTCGAGAATGACCAATGATCTGTTCACTGTCTCGGAACTTGCTCATCACGGCCCCGAAAATCTTTTTATTTCGACTTTCATGATAGTCGGTTCTTTCGTCTACCTTTGCACGATAAACTGGATAATGGCGCTCATCGTCTTTGCATTTCTGCCTTTCATCATCTTCGTGTCGATAAAGGCGCAGAACAAGATGAACACGGCGTTCGACAAGAGCAATGCAGAGATAGCCAACGTCAACGCGACGCTCGAGAACAGCATTTCGGGCATACGCGTGACCAAGGCTTATGCCAACGAGTCGCACGAACAGAGCAAGTTCGATGCCGACAACCAAAGCTACGTCAAGTGGCGTAAATGGGCGTACAGGATCATGGGGAGTTTTAACGCCGTATCGGGTTTTGCAACTCAGCTGTGCAACGCGGTCGTGCTGATAGTCGGAGGCATATTCTGCATAAAAGGCAGGATAGATTACGGCGATATAGTGGCATTCATGCTTTCTATAACCTTGTTTATCAGTCCCGTCGACAAACTTCTCGCTTTCTGCGAACAGCTCGTCGACGGCATTGCGGGCTTCAGACGGTTTTCCGTGCTGATGGACGCGACCGAAGAAAAGGAATTGCCTGGCGCAAAGGATATCGACAAGCCTGTCGGGGAGTTGCGCTTCGAGCACGTGAGTTTTTCTTATGACGGCAAGCATGAAGTGCTGCACGACGTCGATCTCGTTATTCCGGCGGGCAAGGTATATGCGTTGGTCGGGCCGAGCGGCGGCGGCAAGACGACGCTGTGTCACCTTATCCCGAGGTTTTACGAGGTGACAGACGGTACGATACGTCTTGACGGAGTTCCCGTCAGGGATATAACGGCGAAGTCGCTGAGGCAGAACGTGGGCATAGTGCAGCAGGACGTGTTCCTGTTCACGGGGAGTTTCAGAGACAATATCGCATACGGCAACGTAGACGCGACCGACGAGCAGATAGTCGAAGCCGCGAAGAAGGCGAAGATACACGATTTTATCATGGGTATCGAGGGCGGCTACGACGCTCAGATAGGGGAGAGAGGCGTCAGACTTTCCGGCGGGCAGAAACAGAGGCTCAGCATAGCGAGGGTATTTCTCAAAGACCCGTCCGTGCTGATACTCGACGAGGCGACGAGCGCGCTCGACAACGCTACCGAAGTGTCGGTGCAGAGGTCTTTCGCAGAGCTGTGCAAAGGCAGGACGGCGCTGATAGTCGCGCACAGACTGAGTACGGTCAAGAATGCGGACGAGATCGTCGTGATAGAGAACGGCAGGATAAAAGAACGCGGCACGCACGGGCAACTGCTCGCGGCGGGCGGCGCTTATAAGTCGCTTTACGAGGCGCAATTCAAAGAATACGGAGAGGCGGAATAAATATGAAAAAACACAAAATCGTGATACTTGACGGCAACTGCGCAAATCCCGGAGACCTTTCGTGGGAGGAGTTTGAAAAGATCGGCGACGTGACGGTATATCCGCATACCGCCGACTGCGACGTTGTCGGAAGGGCAGAGGGAGCGGACATAATCATCGACAACAAGGTGAATCTCACGGCGGAGACGATAGCGGCGCTTCCCGATCTGAAATACATCGGATTGTTGTCCACGGGATACAACGTGGTCGACCTCGACGCGGCAAAGAAGCGGGGGATCCCCGTATGCAACGTGCCCGCGTATTCGACGATGAGCGTCGCCCAGCACGCGATAATGCTGACGACCGCGCTCGCTGCACGGCTTTTCGCGCACGCCACGGCTGTAAACGACGGGGAGTGGAGAAGATGCGACAACTTCTGTCTTTACAAGGGCGAAGTCACAGAGCTTTGCGACAAGACGCTCGGCATAATCGGTTATGGGAGCATAGGCAGAGCGGTCGCTAAAATAGCGCTTGCCATGGGCATGAAAGTGGTCGCGTGCAAACGTCACACCTGCACGACAGACAAAAGGGTCAGACTGGTAGAAAGTCTCGACGAGCTGCTTGAGGAGGCAGATGTTATCACCCTGCATTGCGATCTCAACGCGGGCAACGCGAAGATGGTGAACGCCGATTTCCTCTCCAAGGTGAAAAAAGGCGCGATACTCGTCAACACGGCGCGCGGCGGTCTCGTAGACGAAGAAGCGGTCAGAAAGGCGCTTGACGACGGCACGCTGTCGGGATTCGGCGCAGACGTGCTCGCCGAGGAGCCTCCGAGAAGCGGAAGCCCGCTGATCGGCGCGCCCAACTGCATAATCACCCCGCACGTCGCATGGGCGAGCAGAGAGGCGAGAGCGCGACTTCTCAAGGCGGCAAAGGCTAATATCGACGCATTCCTTGCGGGCGACCCGATAAACGTGGTGTATTGAGCGGGCGACCCGAAAACGCGGGATAAAGAACGTCGTAAAGAGATTGAAAAGCAAAGAAAAACGCGCGGAAAGCGCGTTTTTTCATCTATACCGACAGGTAGCGGTCTCAAAATGCGGCGCGTTCCGTCCGCCGACCCGTAAAATCGGGCAGTCGTTCCGAGCTGCCGTTTGACGGTCTCCGCTGTTTTGCGGTCATTTTGACGGAAGGGTTATCCGCAGGACGATAAGCGAAGTTCCCGGATTTGCCGCAAAGCGCGACGTCAAGCGCGCGACGTCTGCGGTCAGGGCAGGGCTATTTCGGTCACGTCGTCGGGCACGAACATATCGAGTTCTTCGTGCATATTTGCGTCCGTGATCTTCTCTGCGGGCATCTTGTAATATGTAGCCGTGCCTTCTGCGAGCACGGTCCCGCTCTCGTCCTTTATCACGGCGTGCCCGGTGTAGGCGCGCGAGCCGCTCTTGACTATGGTGCCGATGCCTATCAGAGGCTTTTCGTAGGGGACGGGTTTGCGGAATTTCACCTCGATATCGAGCGTCACCGCGAGCACAGACGGCTCGGTGACCCATATAACTCTGCCGATGAGTTCGTCGAGCATACAGGTTATCATGCCTCCGTGCACTCTGCCGGGGTAACTCTGATGTCCGAAAGAATAAGAAAAAAGCGTGACTACGCTGCCGTCCTCCATTTCGTAGAAGGGAGCTTTTACGCCCGCGGGATTGTCGAGCCCGCAGATGATACAACTTTTGCTGTTGGTCTGTTTTCTGAGAACTTTCATTTTTTCACCTCGTATATTATACATTTTAGCACTGCGCCCGACTTAAGTAAACGGATTGACGCGAAAAGAGTAATAAAAAGCCGCGTTTTTGAGGCTGTCACATATGCGCGTATATATTATATTCGCAATATAACGCGTTGACAAAAGCGTCGAAAAGGGGTATACTGAATTAAAACGTGAGATAAGTATTGAGTTATGAGGTGTTTATGAATGCTTTTGAAAAAATATGGTGCAGGACTTTTCAGACTGTGATGAGAGCGGCAAGCGCGGTATTGCCGTGGAGAGAGCCCGAGATACTGCATTTAGATAACGGCACGCGCGGGATCGGCGCGTTCGTCGCGAAAAAGGCGTACAAGAAGGTGTTCGTGGTTACGGGCCCCAACGTTTACAAGAGAGGTCTTGCAGACGAACTCATAAGAGGACTCGAAGAAAACGGCGTGAAGTACGCGCTTTTCAACAGAGTGGTCAACAATCCGACGATAGACAATATAGAAGAAGCGTTCGCGCTGTACAAAGCTGAGGGGTGCGACGCGATAATCGCGCTCGGCGGCGGCTCTCCGATGGATCTCGCCAAGGTCGTCGGCGCGAGGGCGGCGAAACCGCGCAAGCCCGTCAAGAAGATGAAGGGTCTGCTCAAGATAATGAAAAGAATCCCCGACCTCTACGCGATACCCACGACGGCGGGCAGCGGCAGCGAGACGACGATCGCCGCGGTGGTGAGCGATTCCGTGACTCACGAGAAATATCCGATAAACGATTTGAGTCTGATACCGAGATACGCGGTGCTCGACCCGCGTCTGACGGCGGCGCTTCCTCCGCAGACGACGGCGACGACGGGTATGGACGCGCTGACTCACGCGGTCGAGGCGTACATAGGCAGGAGCAATACAAAAAAGACGAAAGAGAACGCAGAAAAAGCGGTGAAGCTGATCTTTGACAATCTGCTCACGGCATACGGGCACGGCGACGACCTGACCGCGAGAGAGAATATGCAGAAGGCGTCCTATTATGCGGGCGTAGCGTTCACGAGGGCGTACGTCGGATACGTGCACGCGCTCGCCCACGCGCTGGGCGGCTTTTACGGCACTCCGCACGGGCTTGCCAACAGCGTGCTTCTGCCCGTAGTGCTCGAGTATTACGGAGAAAGCGCGCACGAGCCTCTCGCGAGACTTGCGGAGATCGTCGGCATCGAGGGAGGCGACGACGCGGCTAAGGCGACGAAATTCATCGGCGCGATAAAGGAAATGAACGCAAAAATGCTGATACCTGCGACCATTGACGGCATAGATCCCGCCGACGTGCCCGAGATGGCAAAGAGAGCGGCGGCGGAAGGCAATCCGCTCTATCCCGTCCCCAGACTTCTCGGCGCGGACGAGCTCGGGAAGATCTACGGGCTGATAATGTGATGACTGCCCATATCGTGGGCGCGGCGGACGATTTCTGCGCGCGCAAGCTCGTCAAAAAAGACGACGATCTGCTCATAGCCGCAGACGGCGGTTACGGGAAGATAGCCGACAAGGGTCTGATAGACGTCGTGATAGGGGATTTCGATTCTCTCGGATACGTGCCCGACGCGCGCAACGTGGTAAAGCTGAGGCGCGAGAAGGACGATACCGATACCGATCACGCGGCGGAATACGCGGTTAAGCAGGGTGCGGACGAGATAGTGTTTTATGCCTGTCTCGGAGGGAAGACAGATCACGCGCTCGCCAATCTTCAGCTGGGCACGAGGCTCGCAAGGCGCGGGATAAAGACGACGTTCGCGAGCGACGGTTACGACGTGTATTTCGTCTGCGACGGCAGTCTCAGGTTGCCCGCGAGGAAGAGCGGCAGAGTGTCCGTTTTCAGTCCCGACGTCACATGCGGCGTGACGATAAAGGGCTTGAAGTACGAGGTCGAAGGAGTAACGCTGACCAACGAGGTCGCGCTGGGCGTAAGCAACGAGTTTACGGGCAAAGAAGCGGAGATATCCGCACAAAAAGGCGTATTGACGGTATTTGTATATGAAGAAACTGATGATATTCGATCTTGACGGAACGCTTCTCAATTCTCTCAAGGATCTGTGGGCGGCGCTCAACGGCGCTTTGTGGGAATGCGGGCTCGATTACCGCAGCGAGGACGAGGTCAGGTCTTTCGTCGGCGACGGCGTGGATATGCTGATACGGCGCGCGCTCGACGGCGACGAGAGCAGGTTTGCAGAGTGCAAGGCGGCTTTCAAACGGCTGTACGACAGGGATATGCGCAATCAGACGAGACCTTACGACGGCGTAAACAAGATGCTCGCGGATATAGTCGCTCAGGGCGTGGAGATAGCGGTGCTGTCCAACAAATACGACAGCGCGGTCAAGGAACTGTGCGGCTACTATTTCGGCGACAAGGTAAAGTACGCGGTAGGGCAAAAGGACGGGATAAAAGTGAAGCCGGACCCGACCGCATTGCTGAACTTGCTCGACGAGGCGGGCGTAAGCGCGGGAGAAGCGGCATATTGCGGAGACGGCGAAGCGGACGTGCTCTGCGCCAAAGCGGCGGGGGTGGATTTCATCGCGGCGACCTGGGGTTTCAGGCATTATTCCGTGCTCGAAAAGGCGGGCGCGAAGATCTTCGCGACTGCGCCGCGCGACGTGGCGGGCATACTGACCACGCTGTGACGATCTGACGGTTTGCGCTTAAGCGCAACGAATAAACAATAGCAAAGAGGAGAGGTGTTGTTATGAGAAAAGCAAAGTACGGCAGCGGATTCAGGCTGTTCGATTACTACAAAACGGTCGCACGCGTAGGCGGCGTATTTTCGGCATTGTCGCTTTCGGCAATGATATACGTCATCTACTATATGTTCTACAACTACATACTTGGCGACCTCAAGATCGAGCTCGCGACGAATAACGCGCTCAGATATTCGCTGATCGCGGTCGGCGCGGTGATCGCACTTATGGTCGTAGTGTTCGTCGCGCTGAAAATAGCTTCGAGGCGGACGAGCGCTCTCGACGTTGCGCTCATCGTCGTAGGAGTGGCGGACATCGTGATCATGGTCAAGAAGTTCTCGATAGACGGCATAATCGAGACGAGGGCGGAGATCGCCGTTTATGCTGTACCGCTCGCCTGCACGGTGCTCATCAGCATAATCAGATGGATAATATTCCGTCCCAAGAACAACAAACTGATATCCACTCACGGAGAAAAGAGCAATTCCACTTTTGCGACGTACTATAAAGATCTTCTGAAAAGACCTTCCACGTGGTTCATGACGGTCGTTGCGCTGGTGGTCTCGCTGATGTTCGTACTCGCGCAGGCGCAGGGCTGGCTCGACGTGTTCGAACTCAACGACAGCGCCAGAAATACGATGATAACCAACTGCGCGGTCATGGGAGGCGTTGCGGGCGTACTGTTCATTATCGGTCTTGCGATAAGGCTTTACAACAAGACGCTCAATTTTATGGACGCGTTCTCGTTCGCGATCGCTCCCGCGGGCATCATCATGGTGATAAGCCACGCGATAGTTCAGCATACCGCGACACTCGTGCTCGCGATAGGCGCGCTCGTGATCTCGGCGGCGTTGCAGATACTTTACGCCAAGACGAGTTATCTGACAGACAGCATCGTATGCGATTATGACGATATCCCCGACGAGGAAGAGGAGAGCGAAGAAGCGCCCGAGCCTTGTTCCGCGCCCGAAACAAAAGAGGAAGTCGTCGACGCGATCGCCGCGGTAGCTTCCGAACACGAGGACTACGGCGCGACGCTCGAGGCGGTGCAGAGCACTCTCGACAGACTTTACAAGCAGAACGAGGAACTCGCCGAAAGACTTGAAAAAGCGGAAAAGGCGCTCGCCGGACAGACGGACAAGATCGCGGCGCTCGAAAAAGAGGCGGCGGCGAACAAGGCGGCTTACAGATTCGTGCTTCTCGATATAGAAAAACTCACGTCGAGGCTCTCATACCTTGAGACGAAAGCGGGCGCACAGACGCAGACCGTCGTCGTGAAAGAGGAAAACGGAGACGACAAGGCGTTCGTGATGAAGTCGCTCGAAAACATATATTCGAGACTGTCCTATGCGGAACTCCTGATAGGCAGACAGGCGGAGGAGCTTGCCGTCGAAGAAGAAGCGTGCCCGATGTTGTCCGACCACGCGTTCATAATGCTCACGCTCGAAAAGCTGATCTCGAGACTGACTTATGCGGAATGGCTTCTCGCAAACGGCGTAGTGCCCGCAGAAGAAGCGGAGACCGCAGAGGAGCAGACGGAACAGGAACAGGCAGAGGAAGAAGTTGCCGAGGAAGAAGAAGCTCCCGAGGATGAGGAAGCGCCCGAGGAGGACGAAGAACAGGAGGAGACCGAAGAAGCTCCCGCAGAGGAGCAGTCAGGCGAGATAACCTGGGAAGAAGTAGCTTCCAACAAGCGCCGCGCGAAACCGCGTTATACCTTTGACATGAAGCTGCGCATCGCTGACGACAACGTCAAGAAGTTTTACAGCGATATAAAGAACGCGTTGCTCTCATACGGAATGCACGCGAGAATGTCGCGTCACAAGGAGAACTTCAACAAGGGAAGAAACAATATCGCGCGTATGGCGATCAACGGCAAAACGCTCAAGATATATCTTGCGATCAATCCCGCGGATATAGATCCCAAGTATTATCATCACCGCGATGTCAGCGACAAGAAGGGCGTTGCCGAACTGCCGACGATGATCAACGTCCGCTCCAAAGTGGCTGTCAAGAAAGTAAAAATGCTCATCGACCGTATTGCCGAAGAACTGGTTATCTTCCCCAAGAAGTATACCGAGCAGGACTTTGCTGCGGGACTGACTGCCGACGGATTTACGACGGTGGAGCGCAAGGGTTACGGATATCTCGTCAATCCCGAGGGCGTTGCAGTAAAAGAGGAAGTCGACAAGATACCCGACGACTTCGCGACCAACGCGGTAGAATATATCACGGCGCCCGAAAAGGCGGGAAGATTTATCAAGGCTCAGCTTTCGCTCAAGGAGTTGAGTAAACACTTCAGGGACGGCGACGTCGTGGATATCGCGGCTGTCAGAGAAAAGGGACTCTGCGCGGTCAACGCCAACTATCTTGCCGTGACCGAGAGCGACAGACTGACCAAAAAACTGCACGTATACGCAGACGAGTACACTGTGGCGGCGGCAAAGATGATCTGCGTCGCAGGCGGCGAAGCGTATATGATCCTTCAATCGGAGGAATAAAAACGCGGTCGGAGCCGTGCAGGCTCCGACAAAAATTGAACAAGGGAGAGCGTTATGAATGAAAGGTTGAATCTTATACCTTATCCCGCCCGAGTGGATTTCAAGGGCGGCACGTTGAGATGCGACGCAATAAAAGCGTGCGGCAAAGAAAGTATAAACGGTCTGAAAATTTCAGATTTTTTTGCCGCTTACGGCATCAGGACGGGAGACGACGGCGTAAAGGCGAGATTTTCTGCCGAAGGATGCGACGTAGAAGGTAAAGAGGCATATGTTCTCGACGTGTCGGCAGACGGGATCGTCGCGTGTGCCAACTCTGACGCCGGGCTTTTCTATGCAGCGGTCACGCTCGTACAGCTGTTGCATAATTACGAAAACGACCTTCCGCTTTGTACGGTAAAGGATTCCCCCGCCGTCGGATACCGCGGCTTTATGCTCGACTGCGGCAGATATTTTTTCTGCAAAGAGGACGTTTTTAAAATAATCGACCTGTGCGCGCTTCACAAGATCAACGTGTTCCACTGGCATCTGACCGAAGATCAGGGGTGGAGAATAAGCATAGACAAATATCCGGAGCTAACAGAAAAGGGGAGCATGCGCTCTCACACGAATTTCGGGTTCAGACCTCACGGCGGATACTATACAAAACAAGACGCGACGGAGATATCTGCCTACTGCAAGGCGCGCAATATCGAGATCGTACCCGAGATTGACGTCCCCGGGCACTCTCAGGCTGCGATAGCGTGTTATCCTTGGCTGGGCTGTTTTGACAGAAAACTCAAAGTCGCTACTCATTCCGGCGTCAAACACGACATACTTTGCGCAGGCAAAGAAAGCACGTATACGTTCGTGTTCGACGTGATTGACGAGATTGTCGGGCTTTTCGGCGACAATATGCGTTATATGCACATAGGCGGCGACGAGGCGGTCAAGACGCGCTGGAAGATATGTCCGCATTGTCAGAAAAAGATGAAGGAGCTGGGACTTGAAAAAGAAGGCCAGCTACAGGCGCATTTTATGCAGCGCATTGCCGATCACGTAGTGAAAAAGGGCTTTATCCCCGTTATGTGGAACGAAACCGATCTGTCCTTGCCCTGCCACGACGATATCGTATGGCAGTTGTGGACGACTGCGGACGGAACGGTACAGACTGAGGAAATAATAGGCGCGGCATTCAGGAGAGGCGGACTGATAAACAGCGAAAGCACATACGTATATATAGACTGGCCGTATGCAGACGTCAGTCTCGAAAAAAGCTATTCTTTCAAGCCGATCCCCGACGGCGCGGACAGCAGCAAGCTGTGCGGAGCGGAGACCGCCCTGTGGACGGAATATGTGCCCGACTTCAGGACGGCGTGCAAAAGGGCGCTTCCGCGCCTGTGCGCAATCGCCGACAAGATGTGGGGCGGTTACGGCGGAGATTTTGGCGAATTTCTTCAAAGACTCGACCACACGGAAAATTTCCTCAAAAAATTCGGTTACGACGGCGCAACGCGCAGACAGGCGATGCCGGGGAAAGTCAGGGCGTTTTTCCAGAAACTGTGGTTTGAAAGAAGACAACTGCATTGGCAGGGTCTGCACAATCTTATAGAAAATGCGGCGGTAAATATCAGATACCGCAAAAAAGAGAGGTAATCATGTTGGGTATTCCCGCATTGAAATTTGCATTCAGATGCGGCGACGACATTCTGACCGCGAACGGATCGCGCGACGAGGTGGAGTTTACCGTAGAATATTCCGAGAATGCTTACAGGCTGTGGGTGCTTGCGCACAAGGAAGTGACCCCGCTCATCTGCGAGCTAAGATACAAGTATCCTTATCCCGCGGGAGCGACCGTCTATGCGGGAGGGTATCAGTCGTGGACTCATTCGCGAGAATACGGCGCGACCGACGTGCAGAAAGGTCTGCGGTTGCCCGTCAGGTTCGGCGTTGCGAGAAAGTATGCGGCGGCGTTCGGCGATTATGACTTTGCGACTTACAGTCTCAGAGAGGGCGATTGCCATTCTTTCTACTATACCTATGTCAGGGACAAGGACGGGCTGACGTTTGCGGGAAGTCTTGACGAGAGCCGCGGTTATACGGTGTTTTATCACAATCGGGACGGCAGACAGCTTAAGGTAGTCAAAGACCTCGAGGGACTGACTCTGCGCGCGGGAGAACGATACAAACTGTTCGATCTCTGTTTCTGCAAGGGCACGAGGAATCAAGTTTTCGACTTTTATTTCGGCAAGCTGGGGCTTGAAAAACCTCGTGAGAAAAAATTGTGCGGATATACGAGCTGGTACAACTTGTTCGGGAAAATAGACGAAAAGAGCGTGATGCGCGATCTCGACGGACTCAAAAAGGCGGATATCGGCGCGACGATATTTCAGATTGACGACGGCTGGCAGGCAGCGGTCGGCGACTGGCTCAGCGTTAGAGAGGACAAGTTCCCGTCGGGCATGAAAAAGCTGTGCGACGAGATACACGCGAGGGGATTCAAGGCGGGATTGTGGCTGGCTCCCTTCCTCTGTGCAAAAGACAGTTGCGTTGCGAAAGAGCATCCCGACTGGCTGATTAAAAAGCAGGGAAGACCCGTGATCGGCAACGTGGGTTGGGGCGGCGCATATGCGCTCGATTCTACCAACGGCGAGGTAAGAGAATCCCTGAAGAAAGTGTTCGACACCGTGCTTTCGGACTGGGGATACGACATGGTCAAACTCGACTTTCTCTATGCTGCGGCGATGTTTCCCAAAGACGGCAAGACAAGAGGCGAGCTGATGACTTCGGCGATGAATTTTTTGCGTGCCTGTGTAGGAGAAAAGTGGTTGTTGGGTTGCGGAGTCCCTCTTTTTCCCGCGTTCGGCACCTGCGATTTCTGCAGGGTGGGGAGCGACGTTGACCTCAGTTTTAAAGAGAGGTTTTTCTCAAAAATCACCAACAACGAGATAGTGTCTACATACAATGCGATGACTTCGTCCGCGTTCCGTCAGCACCTCGACGGAAGGGCGTTCGTCTGCGATCCCGACGTATTCTTTCTGAGAAAAGACAATATCAGATTCACCGCCGCGCAGAAAAAGCTGCTTGCGAAGTTCAATTCGATCGTCGGAGGAGTGCTTTTCGTGTCGGACAACGCGGGAGAGTACGGCGAAGAAGAAAAAGCGCTCGCGAGAGAATGTTTTGCAAGAGAAGCCGAAGTGACGGACGTGCGCTATGCCGCAAAAGACGTTGCGGAGATAAAATATACGCAGAACGGGGAGTCGTTCGTGTTCAGGTTCAATCTCAGGACGGGAAGGATTCTTGCCGACGGAAAGGCATGACAGCGGACAAATCGCCGCGGAGTTTATCTTCTTTTAAGATTGAACAAAGGAATTATTGCATATTTTCGCGCGCGTATGTTATTATAATATTACTATGAAAGAAATCAGAGATCTCAAAAGACTCGAGCGGGCACGCAAAAAGAAAAAGCACGACAGTTACAAACTCAAGAATGCGGACAAGTTCAATCCTTCCGCAGAAACGGGTCTGACTGCCGCGCAGGTAGAAGCGCGAAAACAAGAAGGTCTCGTCAACAAAAAGACGGACAATTCGAGCAAGTCCTACGTCAGGATAGTTTTTGAAAACATCTTCAATTTCTGCAATACGGTCACGATACTTCTCGTGATACTTCTTCTCGCGATCGGGGCATGGGATTACACGCTCTCGTCGAGCATCATATTTCTCAACATTGCGATAGGTATAATTCAGGAGATCAAAGCCAAGTGGACGGTGCAGAAGCTCTCTCTCGTCGCGCAGTCCAAGTGCGACGTGGTCCGCGACGGCAAGCGCGTCAATATCAATACCGCAGATCTCGTGTACGAGGACGTTTTCTATATCCATGCGGGCGCGCAGGTGCCCGTCGACGCGACGGTGCAGAGCGGATATATCGAGGTCGACGAGTCCATCATCAGCGGAGAATCGCGTCCCGTGCGCAAAGAGGCGGGCGCGAAGATACTCGCGGGCAGTAACGTGCACGAGGGAGAGGCGTGCTGCATCGCAGAACGCGTGGGCAAGGACAGATATATCGAGGGAGTATCCAAGGTCGCCAAGCGCGTCAGCAAGCCCAAGAGCCGCATCTTCTCCGTGCTCGACTCTCTGATCAAGGGCATTACCGTAGTGCTCGTCATACTCGCGGGATTTTTGCTTGCGGCAGACAGGATTACTGTGGGCGGCGCGTGGAAAGATACGATAATCACGGTTTCGAGCAGCGTGCTCGGCATGATACCGATAGGCATGTTCCTTCTGACGTCGACCGCGCTTGCGGCAAGCGTGCTCAAACTCTCCAAGAAGCACGCGCTTGCGCAGGATCTTTCGGGAATAGAGATGCTCGCTCTGACCGATACCCTTCTTCTCGACAAGACGGGCACGATCACCGACGGCAAGCTCGAGCTTGTGGAGACGGTAAGAGTCGGAGACGTCGAAAGTCCCGTCGACCTTCTCAATACCATAATGAGTGCCACTCACGACAGCAAGTCGACCGCGCTCGCTCTGCTTCAGGGCGTGGGCGAGGGCAATATAATGCCGACGACCGACGTGATGAGTTTCAACAGCGCGAGAAAGTACAGCGCGGTCACGCTCGAGGACGGCGCGACTTACGTACTGGGCGCACCCGACTTCGTAGGCGTGCCCGAAGGCAAGGTCCTCGAAGCCGTCAAAGAGAATTCGTCAAAGGGCAGGAGAAGCATACTTCTTTCGCGCTTTGACGGTCCGATAGCCGAGATAGACAAGACGCTCACAATACCCTGTTTCGTGTTCGCGCTCGAGGATACGTTGCGTTCAAACATACGCAAGACGCTCGGCTGGTTCTATGACAACGACGTGGATATCAAGATCATTTCGGGCGACGACGCCGAGACGGTTGCCAATATCGCCGGCAAGGCGGGGCTCAGGAATTGCGATCATACGCTCAACTGCGCCGAGGTCGACGACGAACAACTAAGGCAGGCGGCTTCGGATACGGCAGTATTCGGCAGAGTATCGCCGGAGCAGAAGGCGGTCATAGTCAAGCAGCTTCAGAGCGAAGGAAGAACCGTAGGCATGATAGGCGACGGAGTCAACGACGTGCAGGCGCTCAAAGAAGCGGACTGTTCGATATCTTTCGCGGGCGCCAACGACGTCGCGAGGAATATTTCAAGAATAATACTTATGGACAACGACTTTGCGTCTATGCCCGACATAGTGCGCGAAGGCAGGCAGGTCATCGGCAATATAGAAAAGGTATCCGCCCTTTACGTTATGAAAAATATTTTCGTGATGTTCATGACCCTGCTGTACGCGATAATCACGATCGTTACAAAAGAGAACAGCTATCCGTTCGACACCAAGAAGATGCTGATGATAGAGTTCTTCGTCATCGGCGTGCCGACCTTCCTTTTCGCGTTGCAACCGACAAAAGCGCGACCAAAAGGAAACTTTTTGAGGAACGTGCTCAAATCCTCTCTGTCGGCATCGGTGGGGCTTATAGCGGCGACGGGCTTTATCATGATAATGAACGGCTTCATCGATTATTCCCCGATAGCCGCGACGCACGAAGAACTCGAAGCCGTCAAGGCGGTTATGGCTACGTTTGCGCTGACCATGGCGGGATTCGTATGCTTGACTGTGATCAGTATGCCGCCCAACAAGTTCAGATTGGCTACGATAGCGGTAATGTTTGCGGTGTCTTTGCTTGCTATATGGTTTGACAACAGCTTTATGGGAGGCACTTTCCTCGGCATGGACTTCGTACCGTTGCAATACGCCTGGTGGATCATCGTAAGCTCTGCGATAGCGCTCGTCGCGATGTTGGGCACAAGATGGGTGATCACCTATTTCGACAACCGCTACGGCGAAAAAATAGTCGATGGAATGGATGAAAAGATAAAGGACTTCAAACAAAAGAGAATTGACAGATACAACAGAAAACAAGAGGAGAAAGAAAAGAAGGGTGGAGAAGAAAATTAATCCTCACGAAAATCACAGAGAGAGGATGCGTGCGAGGGTAAGGGAAAACTCTCTCGATTCGCTTAGCGATCACGAAGTGCTTGAATATCTTCTGTATCCGTTTATACCGCGCAAGGATACCAACGGCATCGCGCACGCGCTGATATCCAAGTTCGGTTCTCTTGCCGCGGTGATGGACAGTGACGCCAACGCGCTGACGGCTGTCAAGGGCATGACGGCAAACGCGGCGCTTTATCTCAGCAGCCTTTCTTCGCTCTCGCGTCGTTACAATTCCAGCAAGATAGGCATAAAACCCAAGATGGAGACGAGAGGTCAGATACTCGAATATCTGATGAGTTTCATGAGTACGCTCGAGGACGAGCGCATTTACGCTATATGCGTGGACAGCGCGGGCAGGCTCAAGGAAAGATGCGAGCTGGGCAGAGGCGGCAGCGACGATTGCAAACTGCGCGTAAAAGAGCTTGTCATGCTGTGTCAGAATTCGCAGACGAAATACGTTTATCTCGCGCACAACCATCCGTCGGGCATAGCGAGACCTTCGACCGAAGACGTGGATTTCACAAAATGGGCGGTCAGCGCGCTCGAGATCATGGACGTACTTCTCATCGATCACATCATAATAGCCAAGAACGATTATTACAGCTTTCTGCACGACGGCAAACTCGACGAATACAGAGAGTCTTTTCAGAATTTCGTCAAGAGCGGCAGGATCTCCGACAGGAGAAGCTGATGGCACGCAAAACGCTACGCTCTTACAGGCTGACGGCAAGCGGCATTGAATTTGCAGTGCTCAGAAAAAGGGTGAAGACCATGGTGCTGAGGCTCAAACCCTCGGGACCCGTCGTCACGGCGCCCGTATACGTCGGCGACGAAAAGATATGCGCGTTCGTATCTGAGCACGAGCAGTGGATAAGGCGGCGCGTCGAGGAAAAGAAGCTTGTCAAGGTCTATCTTCTCGGCAAAGGCTACGAGAGAAAGGACGAGTACAGCCTTAACGCATACGCGGAGTTCGGCGACGGGATATGCCGTATCGGAGGCGTCGACGAAAAGGCGAGAGAAAAGGCTCTGATGCAGAAGTACGAAGAAATTTTAGCTCCGCTTCTTCCGCCTCTTTTTGAAAAATGGCAAAACGCGACGGGACTTTACGTGCGGTCGGTCGAGTTGACTTCGGCGCGCTCCTACCTCGGCAAATGCGACGTAAACAAGAAGAAGATCAAGATAAGCCGCGTGCTCGCTTCAAAACGTCCTGAGGTGATAGATTACGTTGTGCTTCACGAGATATGTCATATCAGAGTCCCCAATCATCAGAAGAAGTTTTACGGTTATCTCGGCAGATTCATGCCCGATTACAAGGCGAGGATAAAGCTGAAAAAGAATGCCTGATAATTTAGACAAAACGAGAAAATCAAGGACGAAACGGCAGAAGACTGCACACTTTCGGGTATGCGTTTTTCGACGTTTTTCGCTGGTAATATTGCGGTTTATCCACACATATAAATGATATCGGAAAGGTCGTATTTTTCGCGAAGTTATCCACAAGAACGAATGTTTTTGTGGATAACTCTGTGGATAACTCCGCAAAAATGCGGCTTTTCGCGAAAATAAGCAGATTAGCGACAAGTTTTGCAGGACGGAAAATTCGTATGATTTTTATAGGAAAAAGAAGCGTTTTGTGCATAGTTGCGGCGCTTGCGGTTTTAGCGCTCACGGGCGCGGGAATTTTCGCCGTATCGGCTACCGTGGAGGCGCAGATTGTGCCCGTCGGCGCGGTGGTCGCGATAGACGCCGGACACGGCGGTTACGACGGCGGCGTAGTAGGCGTGAGCGGCACGAGAGAGAGCGAGCTCAATCTCGCGCTCGCCCTGCTTCTCGGCGATTTGCTTAAGGCTCGCGGCGTGCACGTCGTATACACGAGGACGACCGACGAGGCTCTCGGCGATACTAAACGCGATGATATGAAAGCGCGCGCGGAGATCATACGCGGCAGTCGCCCGGATTGCGTGATAAGTCTGCATCTCAACAGTTACCCTGACAAGACGAGGCGCGGGGTGCAGGTGTTCTACGACGATACGGGCAGGGGCGGCAGTTTTGCTTCGTATATGCAGGAGAGGCTCAACGCGACGATCAACTATAAGTACAGCAAGCGTTGCGACCTCGCACCGCAGGCGGGCGACTTCTATATCACGAAATGCGCGGGTGTGCCGTCGGTGATAATAGAATGCGGCTTTATTTCCAATGCCGAGGACGAGAGCCTTCTCAAAAGCAAGGCGTTCAGGCGGGAGCTGTGCACGGAGATCGCAGACGCGACGCTGACCGCCGTATCATAACGGATAACGGAATATCTCAAAGGCGCTTTGACGGCGCTTTTTTTCGCGCTACGGCAACAGTGCCGCGCAAAAAAGCCCCCCGCCGTAGCGGAGGGCGCGTTGTGAAAAGCGTCAGTTGAGCACTCTGCGCGCTTCTATGAAATACGACCAGCGTTTTGAAGAAATCTGCTCTATTACCGCGTGATCGCTTGCGGTGTGAAGGATATAATTGTCGCCGAGATATATCGCGACGTGTCCCACTCTGTTGACTCCCGAGAGGTTGTATCTTGAGGAATTTGTAAAGAACATCAGGTCGCCTCTCTGCAGATTTTCGCGCGTGACCCTGACGCCCTGAAGCACCTGCGTCCTCGTCGTGACGTCGAGGAGCACGCCCGCGCCTTTGTAATATGCGTACTGCGTCAGCGCAGAGCAGTCGAACTCGCCCTGTCTGAAGTTTGCGTTGAGCACTCCGTTGCCCCAGTGGTAGCGCTGGCTTCCCCATACGTAAGGGTAGCCGAGCAGCGATTTGCCAACAGCGATGACGCTTTCGACTTTTTCGTTTGCCTTGTCCATACGGTAGATCGTTGCGTAAGAGCTGTTTGCAGACACGTAAGCGACTCTCTCTTTGTAGACCGTCTTGTACCAGCCGTCCTCAAGCGCGACGAACGATACCATGTCGCCCTTGTCGAGGCTTCCGAGCGGAGCGTAAGAAGTGCCTTTGCCGCTTCTGACGGTCAATCCGTCGGTCAGGGAAACGACGAGCAGATCCTTTTCTTCCTGCGACGGGGTCTGACTGCCGCCGCTCTGGTTCTGTCCGATATAGTTCGCGTAGATCAGAGCGTCGATCTTGTCCGCTATCGAGAAAGCGAACGCGTTGTCTTCTGTTTGTCCGCACGACACCAGCGCGAATGCCGAGACCGCGATCAACGTCAATGCGGCGATTACGGTTAGCGTTTTCATTTTCCTGCCTCCTATGATTTAGTACGGGCTTTGCCCGCAAGCACATATTAACAGAAAATATACAAGCGCAGCAACCCACAAAATTTTCCAATTTTGTTAAAATTTCCTCTCCCGTGTAGGTAAAACGCGATTGAGTGAAGCGCGGCGTCTGCGGCGCAGTTGATTTTAGCTCTTGTATTTGCGCGCGCGCTATGATATAATGAAACAAGCGGTCAAGGACTGACCGCGGGGAGGACGACGCTATGCAACGCAATTCTATGTGCCCGATATGTTTTCTCAGGACGCTGTTCACACGCCCGTCAAAGGTCGGCAACGTGTATCCCGCCGCCAAGTATGACGACGGCAAGCTGACCGCGCCTCCTATGGGCTGGTCGAGCTGGAATACGTTCAAAAACAACATCGACGAAGATATGATATACGAGACCGCCGTGGCGATGAAAGAAAAAGGGTTGCTCGCGGCAGGGTACGACAGAGTCAATATGGACGACTGCTGGCACAGTTCTCTGAGGGACGAAAACGGAGACCTTCAGGGCGATCTGACGCGCTTCAGGAGCGGTATCGGGACGCTGGTCGACAAGATAAACGCACTCGGTTTCAAGGTGGGCATTTACTCGTCCAACGGCACGCTGACCTGCGAAGATCTGCCCGCAAGCCTCGGCAACGAGAGGAGAGACGCATACACTTTCGCCGGATGGGGGATAGAGTTTTTCAAATACGACTTCTGTCACAACGTCCCTCTGCCTTATTACGCGCCGCTCGTCTACGGCATAGAGCTGACCCCTAAGGGTGAAAAGGAGGGCGTATTCTATCCTTGTACGGACGCGCGGCTCGACGGGCTTGCCAAGTTTATGCCGTGCAAAAAGATAGCGACCGGCCGCTTCGTCAGCGGTATGGACAAATGCCTCGGTTCGATGGAATACAACAACGTATACTCCGAGAACGGCGGCGAATACGTGCTTACGCTTTGCTGCAAAAAGACAAACAGTCCTTACGAAAAACTCGCGGCGGTATTCGTAAACGGAGATATGCATCTCGTTCCCGTTCCGCCGCAGAAGTTCTGGAACGTGACTTCGCGCTTCCAGACGGTCGTCACGCTCGGGAAAGGTATAAACAGGATAAAGATATTCAACCCGGTCTCAAGCCGCGCTGACAGCGCGATGCTTCAATACATGACGATGGGCAATGCGCTCAAAGAAGCCACCGCAAGGGTAGCCGCGGAGACGGGAAAAGAGGAAAAGCCGATAGTCTACTCGATATGCGAGTGGGGCAAGAATCAGCCGTGGAAGTGGGGCGCGCTCGCGGGCAATATGTGGCGCACGACGGGCGACATTTTCCCGAGGTGGTTCCGCATAAAAATGATATACGACAAGACGGTCGGGCTGTATAAATACGCTTCGGCGGGAGCGTTTAACGACCCCGATATGCTCGAGGTGGGCAACGGCAAGCTGACAAAGGAACAGAACAAGTCGCATTTCGCGTTGTGGTGCATGATGGCGGCGCCGCTGATACTCGGCAATGATATAAGGAGCATAGGCGACGACGTGCTCGCGATAGTCACCAACGCAGACCTCATCGCCGTGGATCAGGACAAGCTGTGCAGACCCGCGAAACGCGTCGGAAGGGGAGGGGTCGACGTACTTGCGAGACCGCTTGAAAACGGTGCGGCGGTCTGTCTGTTCAACAGGACGGGCAGGCGCAGGAAAGCGTCGGTCGACGTGGCGGCTCTGATAAAGGACGGCTATGCGGGTATAAAGAGCGGGGAGGCGTACGACTGCAAAGAGGTATACTCGGGAAAAACCTATCCTCTCGGGGACAAGTTGTGCGCGACGCTCGAAGGCAACGGCTGCGAAGTGTTCGTACTGACGTCCAAGAAGTGAAAGCATACCCGCAACACGGGCGCGATAAGTATAAATCAGCTCTTTAACAGACACGGGCAGGAAAAATTCCTGCCCGATTTTTTGTCGGTTTAACATTGTGCGCGTTTGTCAATAATCGTGTTATGAAAAGAGGTTGCGGGTGCGGCGGCTGTCTGACAAGGATAGTCGTCGCGGTGATAATAGTATCCTGCGCGGCGTATTGGGCGTATTCGTCCCTGACGCTCGAGAAGCTCGGCAAAGCCGACGAAGCGGGAATGTTCGGTTTTCTCGGCGACGGTTACGAGGACAAGTCGCCGCGCGATCTCGGGATAGAGGATCTGACCCTGAGGGAAATATTCGAATGGTTTTTCGACAGAGAAAAGGACGGCGCGCCTTAAGCAAGGCGCGCCGTTCGGCTTATTCAAGGTAATCCGAGAGTTCGTCCTCGAAGTTGTAGAAGCCGTCTGCCTCGTCTTTGAGACTCATTTCGAGATTTGCCGCGTCGACCGCGCGCGCTTTGGACGGATTGGTTTTGCTTCTTGCTTTGTTTTTTGCGTTTTTCATAGTTTTCCTCCGCATATAGTGTGGCACTTATGCGCCCGATTATTCACAACTGTTGCAGGCTCGCGACAGGTGTGATACAATAGAGATGTGAAAAAAGGCGATATTATTGACGTAGATATAGTATCCTCGGGCATGGAAGGCGAGGGAGTGGCGCGCGTAGACGGCATGGTCGTCTTCGTGCCGCTTTGCATGCAGGGCGAAAAGGTCAGAGTGATGGTGCGCGAGGTAAACAAGAAATTCGCGCGCGCTACCGTGATAAAAGTGCTCGAGGCGAGCGGCGACAGGGTCTATCCGCTGTGCCCTATATTCTACCGTTGCGGCTGTTGCGATATGCAGCATATACGTTACGACAAGCAGAAAGAGATAAAAAGAGCCAACGTCAAGGCGTGTCTCTACAAGGCGCTCGGCAGAGACGTGGAAGTGGACGAGGTGCGCGGCGACGGCGCGATCTTCGGATACCGCAACAAGATACAGGTGCCGCTTGCCATGCAGGGCGGCAAGGTCGTCGCAGGTTATTACAAGGGCAACACGCATACGGTCGTGCCTTTCGGGGAAAGGGTCAGAGACGATCTGGGCGCATGCGTGATGTACGAGCGCGGCATGCAGGATATGCTCGACGCTTTTCTCGGATATGCGCAAGAGCTCGGGCTCGATTGCTACGACGAGAGGACGGGCAAAGGATTTCTTCGCCATTTCGTAGCGCGCAGAGTGGGCGACAAGTATGCCGTCGTAGTGGTCGGCAACGGCAAAAAACTGCCCGCCGAAAAGAAGCTGATATCGGCTTTAACAGACACGGGCAGGAAATTTTCTTTATATTTTAACAGCAATACAAAAAAGACCAACGTGATCATGTCTCCAGAGCTGAAGACGATCTACGGCGAGGAGAGGCTTGAGGCGAACGTCTGCGGCGTGCGCGCAAAAGTCAGCCCGCTTTCGTTCATGCAGATCAACGACGGCGTCAGGGATATGATCTATACCGCAGTTGCAGAAGTCGTCAAAGAAGATGGCGCGGATGTCGTGGTGGACGCTTACAGCGGCGCGGGCGTACTGACCAACGTGCTCGCAAAGAGTGCGGGAGAGGTCTACGGGATAGAGATCGTGCCCGAGGCGGTCGCCGACGCGGACGAGCTGACTGCCGCCTGCGGCAATACGGGCAAGGTCAGGAACGTATGCGGAGACTGCGCCAGGGAGCTTCCTCCGCTTGCGGAAAAGCTGAGAGAGCGGGGAGAGAGGTTTGCGGTAGTTCTCGACCCTCCGCGCAAGGGGTGCGACGAGCGCGTGCTCGAAGCGATAAAGGCGGCAAGCCCCGATCTGGTCTGCTACGTGTCCTGCAATCCCGCGACGCTTGCCCGCGATCTCGCAAGGCTTGACGCGCGTTACGAGATAAAGTCTGTGACCCCATACGACATGTTCCCGCAGACCAAGCACGTCGAGACGCTGGTACTGCTTTCCAAAAAATGACATAAGTCATACCGTAAATTATCAGTCTTCCGGGTGAGAGAAGACAGACGTCGTATCGATATTAAAGGAGACAAAAAATGAGAGACTTGCTTTACAGACGTATCTGCATAGCCGTTCTGACGCTCGTTCTGTTGGCGGCGATTTTGGTCATGTCGGCTTCGTGCGATTTACACGACGATCCCGCAGAAGAAAAAGATCTGACGGTTGAATTGTATTACGTCGCTCAGAGCAACGATCTCGTCGTAGACAACGAGAACAAGACGGCGACCTTTACCGTGAGCGACGATTCGGGAAAGTTCGGTCTTTAGGGGATAACTTTCCGCAACAATTCGGAAATCGTTTTCAAAGCGTATTCCGACCAGGAGCTTACCGAGGAGATCGAAAACGAAGTCGCGCTGTCGGCAGGCGAAAATATTTTTTACATACAGGCGTGGCACAAGGACGCTCCGTCCGCAAAAGTGACGTATACATTCACCGTGACCTGTCCTGAGGCGCACGTTCACGCTTTCGGGGAATGGAAAGTTACCGTCGAGCCAACCTGCGAGGACGGCGTAAAGACGTTTGCTTGTCAAAGAGTCGGTTGCGGAGACAGCTATACCGAACCGATCCCCGCTACCGGTCACTCCTTTATAGACGGCGTATGTCAGAATTGCGGTCTTAAATACGGCTACACGGAGGGATCGAGCTATGAGCTCAACGGAGAAGGCACGGCGTATACGGTCACGGGGATAGGGACGGCGACGGATACCGATATAGTTATCCCCTACGAATACGAAGGGCTTCCTGTTACCGCCGTCGGCGATTATGCGTTCATTTTAAACGCAGATATCACAAGCGTTACGATACCTGAGGGCGTAACGAGTATAGGCATGTACGCATTTCAGTATTGCAGCGAATTGAGATCTGTGGAGATCCCTGCAAGTGTGGAGAGTATAGGCACGTGCGCTTTCTATATGTGTGAGTCGTTGCAGTCCGTGGAAATTGCAAAGGATTCAAAACTCAAGAAAATCAGCGGCGGAGTGTTCAATGATTGCTATGCTCTCGAAGTCCTGAATTTGCCGGCGAGCGTTGTTGAGATCGAAGACGGAGCCATCTCAGGATGTACTTCTTTGAAGCAGATCACCTTTGCGCCGGGCAGTAAATTGGAACGTATCGGCGATTACATTTTCGCACAATGTAAGAAGCTGGAAAGTATAGTAATACCCGAAAGCGTCACCTACATCGGCGCAACGCACGAATATACGCTTGCGGAAATATATTATGTCTGAGGTGCGGACGACTGGACTGCGGTAACGGGCGCGGGCAGTTTTGCAGGGAACGCCACGGTGTATTACTACTCCGAGAGCCAACCCGTACAAAGCGGAAATTACTGGCATTACGACGGGCAATCGATCGTCAAGTGGTGACGCTTGTTGCGGTCTGACCGACAACGGCACGTCGGAAATCCACGTAGTCTTTATGACAAAGTTTTAGTTACATGAGAGGATACGTTTGATGGACAGAGGGAATTTTTTGCGCGACAGGCGCGAGCACAAGGGACTTTCGGTATCCGAACTCGCGAAGATGCTCAACATTTCCGAATGGAAGGTGGAGCGCTGGGAAGACGGCGAGACGCCGGATTCGGAGCATTTGCTCCTTCTTTCTTCGATACTGGGCGTGTCCGTAGAGGATATTTTGCGCGGAGGCGGCGCGACGGAGCAGTCGCAAGGCTATGCGCAGAAAGAAAGCGTGGAGAGAGAATCGGACGATCAGACCTTACGGTCGGGCGACCCCGTGAACGAGATCGATATAAAACCGAGCGGGCGCAACGGTTATTCTGCGGCGGAACGCAAGTTCGGATATCTGGTATTTACCGTTTTCGTAGCCGTTATAGTCATACAGCTTGCGATTCAGTTTTTCGGCTGGGTAAATCGCCCGCGCGAGATCACGCTTGAAAATTATAACGATTACATAGAGATAGACCTCGTGCCGACGAGAAATTTCAATTGTGACGAGCATATCCTTCGCATAACGGCAAAAGAGGACGTTAAAGGTCTCGATATCACTGTCAACGTCGCTTTTCACGATTTTCTCCAAGGCGATTACAGCGAGACGGTGAGTCTGAGCGGCAATCTTGTCGAAGGCGGCAAGTTGGAACAAACGGTGAAACTTCCGTTTTTCTCGTTTGATTCGGGATATGAGGTCGTATCCGTCACGGGAGGTTTGTCATGACCGAGAAGAAAAAAGACGTCGTATTTATGATATGTCAGATCGCGGTCGCGATCCTCGGACTGTTGTTTATGATCGTTAAGGGCAGATTCGCTCTTATATGGCTGTATCTGCTCGTAATGGCGGCGATCATTCCGTCGACCTATTTCAATTACAGTCTGTGCAGGTTTGAAAACAAGTGGCATTCCCGTTGGAACGAGGAAAAACCGTGCGACGGAGAGCCGAGCCTTTTCAAACTCCGTATGGGTAAGCTGAGCGAATGGGCATGTTATATCCTTGCCCTTGTCTTCGTATTCCTGCCCGTGCAGTGACCGTAGCGACGTCGTTCAGGGCGTCGTCCGCGTATGCTCAGGCTTGCGCCGCGTGCCGGGTACGGAAGTTTTGAGATAAGTTCATTGAATATGAAAATTTATAGCCAAACAGGGGGAAATTATGTCCGAAGAATTGCAATCGTTGTCTGAAATTTTCAACAACCGCATTTTCCGCGTGCCTGACTATCAGAGGGGGTATGCGTGGCGCAACGAGCAGTTGACCGATTTCCGGGAAGACGTCGTCAACCTGCCCGTGGGGAAAAACCACTATACGGGCGCGCTGTTTTGTGCGTGCGTCGTCACACGTTGCGGTTTTGCAAAATAAGACCCGACACGTGGATTATAACGATTTGTATATTATTGTAAAAATTTTTAATTTAGACTTGTAATTTATATAGTTATATATTATATTTATTATAGTGCGTCGATCGTACGCGACGTTTAACTCAAGAGAGGAGATATGAGCAGATACAGCAGATTATTCAACGTAATAATGAAAAAGTGCTTTGGCGGTAACGTCAAAGAAGTCAAAGCGGGAGAATTCGTGCTTGCGGTCATCAGAGTGCTTTCCACGCCTGCGGAGGATTTTGCAGAGAACGAGGATCAGATCGACGAGATAAAGGCGGAGCTTGAAAGTATAAGAGATTTTTTTGCAAAGCAGGAAATAGATCTGAAGAGTACCGAAGAAAAACTCGCCGCGTTCAAAAGAAGCGGCGCCGACGAGTGGGAGGAAAAGCTGGTATTCAAAAGCGTTCTTGACAGATGCGTCAAAGATAACGTCGCCCACGGAGACAACGTGTCGGCAGACAAGATCTGCCGCGCCATCTTCAAATACGACATGAGTCAGATCAACGAATGTATTGTGTACAACGAGGGCAAGGCGCCTGCCAAAACAGACCCGTTGTCGGATCCGATCTTTGAAGAGCTTGTCTTGAAAACATGGGCAGATATAAGCGGAGCAGGTGAAAAAAAGAAAGAAAAGAAAGAGGAGACGGAGCCTCGCGAACCGGCTGTTAAACCCGAGGAACTTCTGTCTGAACTGTCTGCGACCGTTACCCATGTCAGAGAGGAACTTGAGAAGAACGTCTTCGGACAGGCAAAGGCGATAGATTCGTTCATATCCGGCTATTTTGAGGCGGAACTGCGCGCGGCTTCTATGAAAGAAAGGTCAAAACCCCGCGCTTCTTTCCTGTTCGCGGGACCTCCCGGAGTGGGCAAGACGTTCCTTGCAGAGCAGGTCGCCCGGGTGCTCGGTCTGCCTTTCAGACGCTTTGACATGAGCGAATACGTAGACCACGAGAGCAATATAGAATTCTGCGGATCGGACAAGGTTTACAAAAACGGCAAAGAGGGCAACGTGACGAGCTTTGTGGATGAAAATCCTCATTGCGTGCTTCTGTTCGACGAGATAGAAAAGGCTCACATCAGCATAATATATCTGTTCCTTCAGATGCTCGACGCCGGCAGGCTGAGAGACAATTTTACAGACAAGGAAGTGTCTTTCAAAGACGCGATAATCATACTGACGACCAATGCGGGCAAGGAGTTGTACGAGGACGATTCGGTCAACCTCGCGTCCGTATCGCGCAAAGCGGTGCTCAAGGCATTGTCGTCGGAAACAAATCCCGTGACCGGGGCAACCTACTTCCCGCCTGCGATATGTTCGCGTTTTGCTTCGGGCAACGTCATCATGTTCAACAGAATGGACGCTTCTCAGCTTCTCAGAGTGGCGAACGGTGAGATGGACAAGTGCGCGAAAGAGATAGGCGCTTCTACCGGGCTGAGCATCGTGAGCGACGACAAGGTGCCTTACGTGATGCTCTATTCCGAGGGCGCGAACGCAGACGCAAGAACGGTAAAGAGCAAGAGCGGAGCGCTCGTATATCACGAGATATACGAACTGCTCAGACTCGTGAGAGGCAAGGGCGAAGACGAGGTCGCAAAACTTAAGAAGATATCGTTTGAAGCTGCCGTATCCGACGACCGCGAGATCGCGCCGTACTTTAAAAAGAGCGGAGTCGCGACCGTGCTCGTGTTCGGAGACAAAGAACTTTACAAAAAATGCGCAGAGAAGATCAAACGCCACAAGGTGGTCTATGCCGCAAGTGCAGAAGCCGCCAAACGCATACTCGGCAATAAAGACGTCAGCTGCATCCTCTGCGACATCACCTATAAAAAGAGGACCAAGGGAGATCTGCTCAATATAGAGGACGTGGATTCCGAGGGCAGAGATTTCATGAATTACGTCACTGCGCGCAATCTTGCGCCCGTCATCATCGTGTTCGAGAACGAGGGCGACATAGGCAAGGAAGAAGCGTATTCGCTGGCGCAGAGCGGAGCGAGATCGGTAGCGTACGTCAACGGCAGCGGGGACAAGAGCATCGACGCTTTCGTCAGCGCAGAGATCGAGGAGCAGTACCGCAACAGCTGTCTGCTCGACCTCGCAAAAGCCAACAAGATCATATCTTACAGGACGTCGCAGTCTTTGAGTGAGGACGGCAGTGAAGCGAGCATCACCTTCTTCGGGTTCAGAAAAGAGATCGCGCCCGACGCAGGCGACAACAAGAAGATACTCGACAACGTCAGCAAGCCCGACGTCAGGTTCGACGACGTCATCGGCGCAAAGGACGCTAAAGAAGAGCTGAATTATTTCATAGAATATCTTAAGGATCCCAAGAAATTCGTGCGCTCGGGCGTAAAGCCGCCCAAGGGCATACTGCTTTACGGCCCTCCGGGCACAGGCAAGACACTTCTTGCCAAGGCTATGGCGGGAGAGTCCGAAGTCACGTTCATCAGGGCGGAAGGCAACCAGTTCCTCAAGCGTTACGTGGGCGAGGGACCCGAGGCGATACACGATCTGTTCCGCACCGCGAGAAAGTACGCGCCGTCTATACTGTTCATCGACGAGATCGACGTGATAGGCAAAGAGCGCGGTATGTCGGAGCACGAGCATCACACAGACATTCTGACCGCGCTTCTGACCGAGATGGACGGTTTCAGAGTGGATTCGGGCAAGCCCGTATTCGTACTCGCCGCAACCAATTATTCGATCAAGAGCGGCACCAACAGGAGTCTTGACGACGCGCTTCTCAGAAGATTCGACAGGCGCATATACGTCGATCTGCCGGGCAGAGAGGAGCGCATGCAGTTCATCAGGAAAAAGGTCGCAAAGATAAAGAAGCATTCGCTGACTCAGGGTATGCTCGACAACATAGCCATGCGCTCTACGGGAGCAAGTCTTGCGTCGCTCGACTCGATATTCGAACTCGCGCTCAGAAACGTGATCAAGTCCAAAAGTCTTACGCTCACCGACGAGATACTCGAGGAGTCTTTTGAGATATTCAACAACGGCGAGGAGGTCAAGTGGGACGAGAGAGAACTTCTCAGGACCGCGCGTCATGAGGCAGGGCACGCGATAGTGCACAGACATTTCGGCAGAAAATCCACCTATATGACGATCGTCTCCCGTGGCAATCACGGCGGTTACAATCAGGCGCAGATTGACGAAAAGGGCGGCTATACAAAAGACGAACTGCTGTCTTTCGTCAGGGCAAGCCTCGGCGGCAGAGCGGCGGAGATCGTCTACTACGGAGAAAAGGACGGCATTTCAACCGGCGCTTCGGCAGACCTCGCCAATGCGAGCGGCATTGTCAAAGATATGATATGCACTTACGGCATGTACGAGGAGTTCGGGCAATGCGCTCTGTCCGAGATAAAGGCTGTGGGCAGCGAGATGATGGCACGCATTATCGCCAAGATCAACGATATACTCAAGGAGGAGCTCGCCAAGGCGGTCGATATCGTCCGCAACAACAAGGAGATATTTGACAAGCTGGTCGATAAGCTGATCGAAAAAAGCGCGCTCAAGACCGAGGAGATCGAGGAGATTCTCAAGGACGTAAAAAACTGAAACAGGGTGCGGCGCCAACCGCACGCAATAATAAAAACAATTTCCAAGGAGGGAAAAATAATGGCAGACAAGCAGGCTAAGGCTGAAAAAGTCTACAAAACAATGGTAAAAGCTCTCAAAGAGAAAAACTGGCACTTTGAAGAGCGTGAACAGGATCTCACGATCGTATCCAACTATTCGGGCGACGATATTCCCGTCAGATTCATCATCAGGATCGACGCAGGCAGAGAAGTCATCCAGTATCTTTCGCCGCTTCCGTTCAAAATGGACGAGAGCAAGCGCGTAGACGCGGCGGTCGCCGTATGCGTGGCAAACTACGGTCTCGTAAACGGCAGCTTCGACCTCGACATCAATGACGGCGAGATCAGATACAGACTTACCACGAGCTACAGTGATTGCGAGATGGGCGAGGGATTCTTCTACCAGATGATGGCTGTCGCCGTCATTACGACCGACGATTACAACGACAAGTTCATGATGCTCAACAAGGGCATGATGACTTTGCAGCAGTTTATCGATATGAGAAACAACTGACAATAGTCGGCACAAGACACAGCCCCGGCTCTGCCGGGGTTTTGTTTTGCCCCGGACTGCGAGGACGGTTTGCCCCGCTTCAGCTCGCGGGGCGACGTTTGACAGCATGTTGTTCATACAATCAAGCTATACTTGAAAACGCACGGTCGATATGGTATAATTCCCAATGTGACGGCAACAGTTTTACGTTGTTTAAAGGAGGGCATCTGTTATGGAGTTTTTTAAGATCGGGAAAGACGGATCGGCGAAGATCTACGCGGCTATGCTTGAGAATTTCACGGGTGACGAATTGCGCGACCGTGACGACGCTTTTGCGGTCATGGACGACGTGAGATTCGGCATATACGGCGTTTCCGAAGGCGGCGCCGAAGTCGGCTTTATAAGTATATGGGCTCTCGGCGACGTGACTTTTGTCGAGCATTTCGTGATATACGCAGACGTGCGCGGCGGCGGCATAGGCGGCAGGGCGATAGACGAGGTCTGCAAGAAGTTCGGCAAGGTCGTCTTAGAGGCAGAACTGCCCGTGGACGAGATTCAGAAAAGGCGCGTCGCTTTTTACGAAAGACACGGCTTTGTCGTAAATCCGCAAGCCTATATGCAACCCGCTTATCGCAGAGACGGCGCGTGGGTGCCGATGTATCTGATGAGTTATCCTTGCGCGCTCACGGACTTCGACGGCGTAGTCGCACGGCTTTACGACGCGGTATATCGCGTGAAATACGACGGCGGTGCGGGAGAAAAGAGATAAACTGAGACAAAAAAACAGTCGTTGTCGGAAAAATCAATGCAAACGCGGCGGGAAACGGCGCGCTTCTTCCGAGTTTTTCGCGTATTGACCTGCGCCGGCAAAAGGGGTATAATAATTGCGAGGTGTTGTGCTATGTCAAAACTTAAAAAAGCTCTTATCATCACAGCGGCAGTCATCGGTATTCTCGTGCTGATGGCGGGCATAGTAGCGGGAAGCTGCGCGCTTTTCGGTATGGCGGTAGAGGACGATTTTATATTTGTCGCTTACGACGGAAGCAAGGGCGGCGACAGGATACATTTCCTCGACGTCGGCAACAGTGACGCGATACTTCTCGAGAGCGACGGCAGATTCGCGCTCGTCGACTGCGGGGAGGACAACGACAACCCCCGCGGCTTTTCAAGTCTCGATCTGCAAGGGTACGAAGACCGCGTAGTGGACTATCTCAACGCATATTGCGCAGACGAGGACGGGCAGATATATTTAGAGTTCATAATAGGCACGCACGCGCATTCCGATCATCTCGGCGGCTTCGACACTGTGCTGTCGCAGGACAATGTGCACCTTGAAAGGGCGTATTTAAAGCGGTATTACGAAGACCGTATAAAGAGCAGCGAGGTCGAAGGCTGGGACAATAAAGAGGTCTACGAGCAGACTCTTGCCGCAGTAGAGGCGCAGGGCGCGGAACTGATACAGGACCTCGAGGACGTCTCATTCACGTTCGGCAATTTTCAGATAACGCTGTTCAACGGGCAGGAAGCAGATCCCGACGATAAGGTCGGCGAAAACGAAAATTCACTCGGGGTAATGGTGGAAAAAGACGGCTACAGAGTTTTCCTCGCGGGCGATCTGAACAACTTCGACGGCGACGAAAAGAGACTTGCGCCCGAGATAGGCAAGGTCGACGTGCTCAAACTGGGACATCACGGTTATCTCGGGTCGTCCACGCTCGGCTATATCAGGACACTCGACCCCGACCTCGCGATACAGACCAACGACAATCCCGCCAACCTTTCGGTGCAGGTAGTCGTGACGATGATCAACATGACTCCGATCTATCAGACGGCTGAGCACGAAGGCATAATCCTCGACCTCGGCGACGTTGACAACATAAAGCTGTACGATCGGGTACATTTCAGCTAAAACAGGTGCCCGTGTAGATTAAACGCACTATAAAAAGACAAAAACCGCGGTCTGTCGCAGATTTTCGCGAGGTGTCTGCCGAGGGATGAAAACGCGGAAAAGATTTTATCCGACTTGCACGTCATTCGCGCGCGGGTACGGAAAAAGTCGAAAAAACACTATTTTGCTCGCAAAAATTAAAGGTGATAAAATTTCCTTGCATTATATCCCGACAAATACTATAATTCGGCTTGTGTGGTTGGGAGGTCTCATATGGAAATAGTGGATATAAGCAAGGTCGTACGCAGGAAAAAGAGCGCGAAAACGTTCGGCTCAAGACGTGGGGAAAACAACGGGGACGGTGCGCTCGCGCGCATAGCAAGGCTGAAAAGAGCGCTCGATTCGCGTGCAAGGCTGGGCGACCGCGCAGGGTTTGCCGCAGGCAGGAAAGAGCTTTGCGATCTGATTTTCGCCGTTGTATCAGAAGACGTCGGCGCAGACGGGAAGAAACACGGCTGAATCTTTCTTGTGCATACACGCAGGCAAGCGGACGGCAAGGGAGCGGTTTATCTGTTCCCGCGCGCATAGCGTATACGCTCTCGCGGCGCGGGCAAAGCAAAAGCGCGCTTTGACCCGTAAAATATCGCCTTATGTGACCATATCACAGAATCGGGCGATTTTTTTTGCTATAATACGATCGAAAAAGACAAGGAGATCGAAAATATGGCAGAACTGAAAATCACTCATGACAATTTTGAAGAAGAAGTGCTCGGGTCGGAAGTGCCCGTACTTCTCGACTTCTGGGCGCCCTGGTGCGGCCCGTGCAGAATGATCGCGCCCGTGATAGAGGACGTGGCAAAAGAATACGAGGGCAAAGTCAAGGTCGGCAAGGTCAACGTCGACGAAGAAAACGCGCTTGCGGCGGCGTTCCGTGTGGCGAGCATACCCACTCTCGTCGTCGTCAAAGACGGCGCGGTAGTCGCAGGCGCCGTCGGCTATAAGACGAAAGCCGAGATCGCGGCAATGCTCGGGGTGTGAAATGGGCATATTCGGATTTTTCGGTTCAAGCGCATTCGACGACGGCGTAAAGGAATTTTCGGCTACGCCGTCCGCCGTACTGCTCGACGTAAGGACGCGCGAAGAATACGACGGTGGGCACGTGGAAAAGAGCGTCAATCTTCCGCTCGACGAGCTGCGCACGGTCACGGATAAGATCGACAGGAGGGTGCCCGTATTCGTCTATTGCCTCAGCGGAGCCAGAAGCGCTCAGGCGGCGGCGCTTCTCAGACGGCTCGGGTATGAAAATGTAAAAAACATAGGCGGTATATCCTCTTACAGAGGAAAGGTGGTCAGATAATGAAAGTTGTGATAGTCGGAGGCGTAGCGGGCGGCGCGAGTGCCGCGGCAAGACTGCGCAGACTGGACGAAAATGCAGAGATCGTGATGTTCGAGCGCACGGGATACGTATCGTACGCCAACTGCGGTCTGCCGTACTATATAGGCGGCGTGATAAAGAATAAAGAGGATCTTACGTTGCAGACCCCTCAAAGTTTCAAAGAGAGGTTTAATGTCGACGTGCGCGTACTGACAGAGGTTTTGTCGATAGACAGAGCGGCAAAAGAGGTCGTCGCGCGCGATCTTGCGAGCGGCAGGGAGTATCGTGAAAGCTATGACAAGCTGATACTTTCCCCCGGTGCGCACCCCGTCGTGCCCGACGTCAAAGGTGCGGACAGCAAAAAGATATACACTCTGCGCACGGTCGAGGACACCTTCCGCATAAGAGAGGCGGCGCTTGCCGACGGAGTGAGATCGGTCGCGGTTATAGGCGGCGGCTTCATCGGAGTGGAGACGGCGGAAAATCTCAGGGAAGCGGGTCTTGACGTGACTCTGATACAGAGAAGCGGTCACGTGCTCAGTCCGATAGACGGAGACACCGCGTCCTTCCTGCACAGCCGTATGCGCAGATTCGGCGTCGATCTGAGACTCGATTCTCCCCTTCTCGGCTTCGAGGATACAGAAAACGGGATACGCGTCCTGATCAAGGACAAAGCTCCCGCAGAAGCGGATATCGCCGTGCTCGCGATAGGCGTTGCGCCCGAGTCGAAGCTCGCGAAAGAAGCGGGACTCGAACTCGGAGTCAAAGGCAGTATCGCCGTCGACGACAGGATGAGGACTTCGGATCCCGACGTGTACGCCGTCGGAGACGCGGTCTCGATAACCAACACGGTAACAGGAGGAAAGGCAGTCATTTCGCTCGCGGGACCCGCCAACAAGCAGGGCAGAGTCGCCGCGGACAATATCGCCGGGGTAGATCACCGCTACAAGGGCTCGCACGCGGCTTCCGTGCTCAAGGTGTTCGACATGACGGCGGCGTTCGTCGGCACAAACGAAAAGACGGCAAAGGCGGCGGGCATAGACTACGGCAAGGTGATCATATCGCCCGCATCTCACGCTTCCTATTATCCGGGAGGCAGAGCAATGACGATAAAAGTGCTGTTTACCAACACGGACATGAAAATTATCGGCGCGCAGATAGTTGGATTCGACGGCGTGGACAAGCGTCTCGACGTGATAGCCACAGCTATGCAGGCGGGTCTCAAGGTCACCGATCTTGCAGATCTCGACCTCGCTTACGCGCCGCCGTACGCGTCGGCGAAAGATCCCGTCAACATGGTCGGCTTCGTTGCCGAGAACGTGCTCGAAGGCAAGGTCAGACAGTTTTTCTATGAGGACGTTCCCTCTCTTGTCGGCACCGACGCTCAGTTGCTCGACGTGCGCACGGCGGAAGAATACGCATGCGGACGCGCGGCTGGGTTTGACAAAAACATTCCCGTCGACGAGCTCAGAGAACGCATGAGCGAGATAGACAAGAAAAGACCCGTATATCTGATGTGTCAGTCGGGCCTGCGCAGTTATGTCGCTTGCAGGATGCTCGCTCAGAACGGCTTCGACTGTTACAATTTTGCGGGCGGCTACCGCCTGTATTCGAGCATGGAAAAGTCGCGCTTCGACGGCGATTGCGCGACCGATTGCGGCGTAAAGCGCATCAGGTAAAAAGCATAAGGGGGCTACCCGCGCCCTTGAAATAACAAAACGGAGGAGAGATCATGTCGGGTAAATTTTATATCTGCCGCCATTGCGGCAACATTATCGGAATGGTAAAAAATTCGGGCGTGCCCGTAGTGTGTTGCGGTGAGAAGATGCAACTTCTCGTTCCCAATTCGGTGGAAGCGAGTGGCGAAAAGCACGTGCCTGTCGCAGAAGTCGTCGGCGACAAAGTGACGGTCAGAGTCGGGTCGGTCGATCATCCCATGCTTGCGGAGCACTATATCGAGTGGGTGTATCTGCAGACGGAAAAGGGCGGTCAGCGCAAGGCGTTCATGCCGGGCGACGCACCGGTCGCGGAGTTCGCTCTCGCAGACGACAAGGCGGTCGCGGTATACGCGTACTGCAATCTGCACGGGCTCTGGGTCAAGGAGCTGTGAAGCGGATACCGGGCGCGCCTGCGACGGCGCGACACGCGGGGCGAAACTAAGCGTAAAAAAGAAAAGGCGGTGAAAAAACCGCCTTTTTTGTCGTTTTTTGCAGACCGTCAATACCGCGCACGGCATTGCGACCCGCGGTCTGAAGATACGTCAATGTTCTTTGATGATCTTTCTCGGGCACTTGTTGAGACATTCCATGCAACCCGTGCACTTTGAGTAATCGAATACGGGCAGGTTGTTCACCATGGTTATCGCGCCCTGTTTGCACACTCTCGCGCACATACCGCAACCTATGCAGCCGACTTTGCAGAAGGACATCGTCTCTTTGCCCTTGCATGTGGTCGAGCACGCGCAGTACACTTTCGCACTTGCGGGTATGCGTTCGATTATCAGTTGCGGGCACTTGTGGATACAGGCTCCGCACGAGGTGCACAGCGTCTTGTCGACGAACGCAACGCCGTCCTTTACCTTTATCGCGCCGACGGGGCAGACTTCTTCGCAGGTGCCGCCGCCGAGACAACCGCTCGGGCACAGCTTGCAGCCGCCGAGGTACATTTTTTTGTTGAGGCAGCCTTCGTTGCCGATATACTCGTACTTGTCGGTCGCGTTTACGCCGCCGTTACACTTGACGACGGCAACGGTGGGCTCGCTTGACGAAAATTCTATGCCGGCAAGCTCTGCGATGACTTTCTTTTCTTCGTCCGAGGTGACTTTGCAGTCGTCGAGAGAAGCCTTGCCGCAAGCGAGGCATTTCGCGAAGCCTTCGCAGCCGCTGTGACCGCAACCGCCGCAGTTTGCGCCCGCAAGGTGCTCGAGGATCTTGACGACCTTTTCGTCCTCCTTGATATGGCAGACTTTGGTCACGATGAGGATAAGCACTGCAAAAATCACGGCAAGACCCGCGATTATTCCAAGCACCATTCCGACTTTACCCCATTGTATAGCCGCAGAAATCAATACGTTTATCATTGTCTCATCCTCCTCAGCCTATCATATTGAATACGTAAAAGCCCATTGCCATAAAGCATGCCGCCATCATCGTGATCGGGAAGCCTTTCATCGGGCCGGGCATCTTGAGGTGGTCTATCTTTTCTCTGAGACCGCTCATTATGACTATGGATACGATGAAGCCCACGCCCGCGAACAAGCCGTAGAGCACCGCCACGCCGAGGTTCATCGACGAAATGCCGAGCAGGCTCATCATCTGCGCCTTATCGATCACGAGTTCGGCTACGCCGAGCACCGCGCAGTTGGTCGTGATCAGCGGCAGGTAGATGCCCATCGCCTGATAGAGGGCAGGGGAGAAGCGCTTGATCGCGCGCTCTATCATCTGCACGAGCGCCGCGATGACGAAGATGAACACGATGATCTCGAGGTACTCGAGCCCGAGCGGGGTGAGTATGTACTCGTATATCGGGTATGTGATAAGGCAGGTTATCGTCATAACGAGCGTGACGGCGATGCCCATACCGAGGGCGTTGTTCGTCTTTTTGGAAACTCCGAGGAAGGGGCAGATGCCGAGGAACTGCACGACGACGAAGTTGTTCACAAAGACCGCTATTATAAGTATCGTAAAGAAAGTACCCATATCACTTTACCTCCTTTGCGGGCTCTGCCGCGCCTTCCGCCTGCGCCTGTTCGCTCGCCTCGGGGTCGAGGTTGTCGGGAGCGGATACGTCGGGCTTGGGCATTATCCTGAGAGCGAACGTCTTGCTTCTTCTGACGTTCTCTATCTTGGAGTAAACCGCGTTGAAAATCGCTATCGCGAGTCCGTAGACGAAGAACGCGCCCGCGGACGAGGTGAAGAACTCGATCTTGAAATCCCATAGCGTGTAGCCGAATATCGCGCCCGCGCCGAGGATCTCTCTGACCGCACCGATCAGGGTCAGCGCGCAGGTGAAGCCGAGACCTGTGAACAGACCGTCGCAAGCGGAGTCGAGCACCTTGTTCTTGCTCGCGAAGGATTCCGCTCTGCCGAGTATGATACAGTTGACGACGATAAGCGGCAGATACACGCCCATCGAGTCGTACAGCGACGGAATGAACTTGTCGAGCACCATTCTGACTATCGTGACGAAAGTCGCGATGATTATTACGAACGCGGGGATACGCACCGCATTGGGTATCGTCTTCCTGAGAAGCGATATCAGCGCGTTGGAACATATCAGTATGAACGTGACCGCAAGACCCATGCCTATGCCGTTGAACGCCGCCGTAGAGAGCGCGAGCGTAGGGCAGGTGCCCAGCACGAGGCGCAGGGTCGGGTTGTTCTTGAGAAGCCCGTCGAAGGCTATCGTTTTAAATCCCTTTCCCGTCATTTAAGCCACCTCCTCGGATCCCGCCGCGAAAAGCACTTCGCGTGCGAATTGCAACGCGCAGTCTACCGCGTTGTTGAGCGCGTTGGTAGAATAAGTCGCGCCGCTTATCAGCACCTTTATGCCGTCGCCGCCCGTCGTGAAATACACGTCGCCCGTGATCTCGTCGTTGTGGGCGGAGTAGACGTCGTATGTGAGTTTTGACATTAGCGTCTGCTTTTCGTAGCTCTCCAGCACGACCTTTTCAATACCGCCGAACGCGCCGTCCTTGGCAGTCAGCACGACCCATACGGTTATCGTGCCGCCCTTATATCCTTCGCCGCCCGTCGCCTGTACGAGGTAATTGCCGTTCTCGAGCAGATACACCTTGGACAGAGAGCCGTAATCATTGGCAAGCTGATCGGACGAATATTCTTTTTCCTGATAATTCATCTCCATGCCGTAGACCTTCTCGATCGCTCTCATCGTGCGTTCTTCGTCGGTGACGTAGAGAACGTCGTTGAGGATCGCGAGCAAGCCGCCCGCGACGAGAGCTATGACGAGCAGGACGATTATGCATTTAAAAGCCTGACTTGTGAAAAACTGTTTGACCGTCATTGTTTTCCGCCCTCCTCTTTTGCCGCTTTCGCCGCCTTTTTCGCTTCGATCTTAGCGCGGATACGCTCGACAAGTCCGGGCGCGCCGAACGGACGCGGACGGATATAAGCGTTTATCAGCGGGACGAGCAGGTTCATCAGCAGTATCACGAAGGATACGACCTCTATCTTGGTTGCCGCTCTGAGCACCGCGGTGAGCACGCCGAGCGCGACGAAGTAGACGTAATTGCCCGCCGTGCTGTTGGGACTTGTCACGTAGTCGGTCGCCATGAATATCGCGCCGAGGAACAGACCGCCCGAGAGTATCGAGGGCAGGAACTGCGCGAAGTCGAACTTGGCGAGACAGACCGCGACAAAGCCTTCGACGACTATGTAGGTGACGGGGAACTGCCATTTGATGACCTTGCGCACGACGAGGTAAATGCCGCCGATGAGAAGCGCGAGCTTGCAGGTCTCGCCTATGCAACCCATCATGCCCGTGCCGAGGAACATATCGAGCAGGCTGACCGAAGCCGCGTTGCCGCCGAGCATAGAGGTCAGCTCGGTCGCGCCCGTCGCGACGTTGCCGTCAAGCGCGGCGATCGTGGGAGCGACCCAGCCCGAGACCATCATCGACTGAAAGGCTATGAACGCAAAGACTCTGCCCGTGATCGCGGGGTTGACTATGTTTTTGCCCGTGCCGCCGAACAGCATTTTGACGACCGCTATCGCGAAAATCGCGGATATCAGCGGAACGTACCATTTGACGTGAGACGGGAGACACATTGCAAGCAACAGACCCGTCACGACGCTCGTGAAGTCGAAAGACCTGATTATCTCGAGCGGCTTTTTCTTCAGGCACAGCGAGTAGACGAACTCGGTCGCCACGCTTGCCGCGACGCTTATCAGTATCGTGACGAGCGCGTTTACTCCGAAGAACACGCACCCCATCACCGCCGCGGGCAGGAGGGCTATGACCACGTCGAGCATAATGCCTCTCGTAGTGCGTTTGCCTCTTATATGAGGGCTGTCGGATACGATAACTTTTTCCATTTTTCCCTCCTATTTCATCTCTCTGAGTTTTTGTTTGCAAAGCTGAATGCTCTGGACGAGCGCACGGCTTGCGGGGCAGACGTAAGCGCAGCTGCCGCACTCTATACAGTTGAGCACGCCGCCGCGTTCTTTCGCCATAATGTAGTCGCCCGCCTGCGTGTAGAAGTCGATATCCATCGGCATCAGGTGCATCGGGCATACTCTCGCGCACGAGCCGCAGCTTATGCACGGGGTCGGGTTGGAGAGCGAGACCTCGCTCGCGGGCAGGAGCAGCAGACCGCTGTCCGTCTTGCGGGTGTAGTAGTCGGTAGAGAGCATCGTCGCGCCCATCATGGGACCGCCGTCGATTATCATGCCGATATCGCCCTTTATGCCGCCGCATTTTTCGAGCATGAAGTCAAAGCTCGTGCCGAATCTGACGATCAGGTTGGCGGGATTTTCCACGCACTGACCCGAGACGGTGACCACGCGCTCGAACAGGGGTTTGTTGAGTTCGACCGCCTCGTAGACCGCGTAGGAAGTCGCGATATTCTGCACCACGCAACCCGCGTCGGCGGGAAGTTTGCCGGGTGGGACCCTGCGGCCGGTACAGCAGTATATCAGGTGCTTTTCGCTTCCCATCGGGTAGCGCTTGCGCAGTATCACCACGTCCAGATCGTCGTACTTTTCAAACAGCGAGATCGCGTCCGGCTTGTTCTTTTCTACGCCGACGATGATGTGGCTCACGCCGAGGGCTTTGGCTATCAGTCTGAAGCCTTCGACCAGCTTGTCCGTCTGTTCGACCATAAGGCGGTAGTCGCAGGTCAGATAAGGCTCGCACTCCGCCGCGTTGATGATCAGCGTATCGACGGGGGTCTTGGGCGAGAGCTTTATAAAAGTGGGGAAGCCCGCGCCGCCCATGCCTACGATACCCGCTTCGGCTATTCTCGCGATGATCGTCTCTTTGGTCTTTTCCTTGAGCGGCTCAAGAGGAACGAAGGTGTCGTCCGCATCTATGTCGCGGCTGATCACGACGTGGGTGTCCATGCCGCCGCGCGGATTCGCGCGCTTTTCTATCGCTATGACCTTGCCCGCAACACTGCTGTAGATGTTGGCGCTGACAAAGCCGTCCGCTTTTGCAATGAGCTGTCCGCATTTCACCGTATCGCCCACCGCGACAACGGGTGCCGCAGGCTTGCCGATGTGCTGTTGCAACGCTATCGACGCGATATTGGGTGCTTCGAGCCGACTGATCGGGCAGTCTTTACTGATGAATTTCATATCGCGGAAATGCACGCCGCGACTGAAAAACTTGCCGTTTCTTGCTTTCACAGTTACCTCCGATGATTTATTTGCACCAAGGTGCTTTTCCCTTCAGGGACAATTGGTTTTCTGTTGATCGACGACGGCGCCCATCTTCGCGAACATCGAAGAAGGCAGACGCTTCGCGACGAGCACGCACGCCGCGCCCACGGCAAAGCCGCTCAGCGAGCCGAGAAGTATCAGGTAGGGAAGATAGACGACCGCCTGCCACGTGCCCGATATGGCGCAGAACACGAGACATTGCACGACGTTGTGCACGACAGCAGAGCATACGCTTATGCATACGAAACTGATTTTCGGGAAAGCGAACGAGTACAGGAAAGTCGCGACGCTCACGCTGACCGCGCCCGCGCAGAGACCGAATAGCATAGAAGAAAGCGACCCGACGATCAGATTGCCGAGTACGCAACGCAGTATCACGATAAGTGCGGCGACAGCGGGCGAATAGAGGACGAGAGCGAGCATGGAAAACGCGTTGCCGAGACCGAGTTTTGCGCCCGGTATAAACATAGGCGGTAAAAAACTCTCCAACATAAACGCGATAAGACTCAACGCGAGGAGCACAGAGACTCCTGCCAATTTTCTCGTTCCCAAACCCATACAATAAAAAAACCTTTATAAAAAGATTAAATATATTATAAAATAAATACGCTCTTTTGTCAAATTGAGTTGAAAAAAGTCGCGGAATCAACATTTTTTTAACAAACTCGCCCGGTCGGGAATAAAAACGTCTCGTTTTGCGCGGCAACAGAAAAGTATCGCGCCTTATAGCTCGTCGGGGTGCGCGGCGGGCGGCGACGCGTTTTGCGCCGTCAAAGATTAGCAACAAGGCAATGGAGAATCGTTTTTTGCAAGGTTTGCGGCGCGGATGTCAAAAAATGAAGTCGGGAAGAAAGAAGCAGAAGAAAACGGGTAGCCGCTAAAAAGGAAGTCGCAAAATATAAAAAAACCCGATACGTATCGGGTTTTCTCTGCGTTTCGACTTGAAAAAGCGTTTTATTGCATCGCTTCTTTTATCGCGTTGGCAAGCGACAGCGAGCCGCTCGCGTCGTAATGCGGGCAGACCGAAAGTATGCCCGCTATGCCGTAGTCGTAGCAGAACGCCGCCATATCGCGGACGAACTCGTATCCCGTGAAGCGCAGCGACGTGCCGTCGTCGAGCGTCAGCGAGTTGCCGTACTGCCCGAGTCGTTCTGCGTAGTCGCAGTATTTATAAAGCGTTTTGCTCTCCTTGTCGTAGCTGTAGAATGGCAGGGTGAGATAGACCTTGGATTTTGGCAGATCGCTGTCCTTGAGCGTCTCGAGCGTCTCGCAGACCGTATCGGAGAAGGTGCACGCGGTGTTGTCGTCGAGGTTGGGGGTCAGCACATAGAAGTTGTCGACGAGCTTTTTGGACTGTTTGTTGAACATCGTAGCGTCGGGATTGACGAAAACGCCTATCTCGTACTGCGACATCAGTTTGCCGCGCAAGGTCTCAATGAAGTCGTTGTAAGAGCCGTAGTCAAACAGGTTTTCTCCGAAGCTGAAGTCGAAGCCGAAGACTACGCCGTCGAAGCCCGAATTTTTGAGGAGATCCGCCACGTTTTGCGACAATGTCTCCGCGTTGTTCTTGAACGCGTTGTGGCGCACGTCGTTTTCGTCCTCATCCTCGGCGGGGGCGGGAAGTATCACGAGGTGTATCTTCGCGCTGACGTTGAAAGCGCGTATCGTTCCCGTCACGTCGGCGAGGTCGGCTCCGTTTGCGGTCAGGTTGCCCTGAGAATCGAAGTATACGAGCGGATAGACGATATAGTCTGTGTAGTTCTTGATCTGCGAGACGTTCACGTCCTTGAACGGTTCGCCCTCGGTGTTCAGTCTGACGAACGCCGTCGAATGGAAGTCGCGCGTTCTCGGCAGGTTGTATATCCCGATGTCCGTCAGTTTGTAAGTGCCTTTGCACGAAGTCACCTTGATCGTGATCGACGTTGCCGTCACGGTGCCGAGGTAGACGTTCCTCATCTTGCCAATTTCGTCCTGCGAGGCGACGAGCATGTCGTTGACGTACACTTCAAAGCCCGTGACGTTGTTGCCGCTCTCGTAGAGGAAGATCTCGTTGCAGACGACCGCGCTGTCCCAGGAGACCCTGACCCAGGCTTCTTCAGACGATTTCAGCGAGAAGTTGATCTTGCTGTCGCCGTTGCTGTAAGTGAAGTTGGCAAAATGCGCGAGGTTGGTCGCGTCGACTTCAAAGATATTCTTGATATCGCTGCAACCCGCGAGCGCGCCCGCAAGGAGCGCCAGCGTAAATACGACGAGGATGAGCGACAATAAGGTTTTTCTTTTCATAACATAATCATTATATCATATTATCTGCAATAGCGAACAAAAAAATTGTAAAACGCGTGAAAACAGGCAAAAAAGGGGGCGGCGCAGGATCGCGCCGCCTCGTTGTGAGGGGGATTGGGTATGAAAAAATCAGTTGTTGTCGTTCAGCTTGAGCATCACCGCGCCCTGCTTTGCCTGACAGAGCGGGCATATCTTCCACGCCTCTTTCGCCGTCGCCTCGTAGCCGCAGTCCGCGCACTTCCACTTGACCGCGGTCGGGCGGCTGTACAGCTTGCCCTGAGAAAGCTGATTGTAAAGATCGGTGAACAGCTTGTTGTGGCAGGTCTCCACCTGCACCACGTTGTCGAAAAGCCCCGCGATGTCCTTGAATCCTTCCTTTCTCGCCGTCTCCGCAAAAGCGGGATATATCCTCGTCGCTTCTTCGTTTTCGTCCTCCGCCGCGAACTTCAGATTGTCGACGAGATCCCACTTTTCCTTGAACGGATATTCTGCGCATATCTCCACAGAATCTATCGCCGCGTTCTTGTCCGCCGTCTGAATGAAAGAATAGAACATTCTTGAGTGGTGAAATTCCTGGTTGGCGACCTGCTTTATGATCTTTGCCATTTCAGAGTAGCCTTCCTGCTTTGCGCCGTATACGATATAGTCGTAACGCGCCTTTGCCATACATTCTCCCGCAAAAGCGCGGGCAAGATTTTTAAAAGTTTCGCTGTCTTTGAGTTGCATAATTACCTCCGTGAAATGAGTATTGACAAAACTGTCTGCGCTATTCATTTTGACGGTAATATTTATTTTGAAGGCGTGATTTTTACAAGTTTGCTCACATATACTACAATTTTCAGTCTGTTTTTCAGTCTGTTTACCCTTTCGACAAAAAAAGCGACCCTCTCGGGTCGCCTTTATATCGGTATGCTTTTTATTGTTGCGCTGTCGGGCTTATCTCATAATACGTTATATCGTCATTGTCGAGGCTGAAGATAATATCGCCTGAGAGCATTTGTTTGTTCGCAATACTGTCACATATTTTTATGGATACTTTTTAATTATCCTATTTTAATAGTGTTAAAGGAATACAAAAAACACCTCTTGTATTACCAAAGTTCGCATTGCCCAATCTAGAGCGAGTTAAACGTAAAACGACTCTTTTAAGCAAGAAAAAATGACGAGAAAATATCCCATCCCATAAAATAAATTTTGTAGTTGTCATGATACCCACCCAAATACAACAAAACCTTAGTCAACGATATAAATCAACCTATTCAACTCACATAGATTTTTATAATTCAATTAGCTATCTTCTATCTCTATCAATTCAGATACTTGCTAGATTCTTATCTTATTGTACGAAGCTACATCTGCGATAGGCAACGAACCAAATTTCATTAAAAATTCATATCTTTTGTTACTTTCAACTATTGCACAATCGTCGTTAATTATATAAATTTCCATCAATAGTGCTTTACACAATGTGAGAACATATTCCATTAACGTGATATTTTGCATATTATCATCCCCTAAACAACAATGTCTAAATCTAAATCCTAAAGAGTTTTTCCCGTTATGAATTTGTCCCCTTGTATGCCCAATATATAAAACATTGTTTTTGTTTTTAGGGTATTGATATTTTTCATTAATTAAAGAGTAAATATATACAACATTAAATTTATCTTCTTGGTCCTCAGGCATAAAATAGTCATCTATTTATTTTTCTAAATCTTTGCAATTTTCTTTTGTTACAATAAATTCTTTGTTTTTCTGTAAATCATCAATAAAATCTTTTTTCATATTCTAGAACTTTCGCTTTATTAGCTCCTTAAACTCTTTAAATTCTTCATATGTATAATTTTTCCAAGTAATAGGGCATCCACCACGGCAAGATTTCAAATGCTTACATGATAAACATTCTTTGGAAGGAAGTGCATCTAATTCTCTTGTAATTTGACTGTATACATTATTTTTTCTTAATTTTTCAAACTCTTTATAGTTCGTAAAATCCACACCAAAATGTCCCAGACTTATATTAGTATGCATATTACAAGGTAAAAGATTTAATTTTGTATCGATTGTAATGCAGTTTTTAGTATGGATTTGACATTTGGTTGCCAATTTATTTTCAAGCAATTTTAACTGTTCTTCAGTATAGAAACAAGTAGGATAACTATACTCAATCCACCAATTATTTGTAATGCTGTTGAGTTTATCTATTTGTTTTATAAACGCATCTATCAATTTAAGAGGATTGTATTTTTCTAGATAGGAAACTCCCTTTTCTTTTGATTCACTATTATCTATAACAAATGTAAAAGAAAATTGTTTAGCACCATTATTACGTGCTTCGCCAATCGCTTTACAAAAAGAATTAATATTATGCATTGTTAAAACCATAGAACACGTTAATTCCACACCTAACTTTGACAAATTTTTGATAGCTTTCATTTGTTGAGAAAAGCAATCTTTTCCAACAATTTCTAAACACTCTTTATCGGAACTTCCTTTTAGAGAAATATCAATGTATTTTATCCCATTATCCACTAGTTGCTTGCACTTCTCGAAATCTTCCAATAAAACACCATTGGTCGCCATGGCTGGAATCACCTTGTGCCTTTTTGTGTTAATATACTGTAAAATTTCTGTAAGTTTTGGATAAATAACGGGTTCTCCTCCAGTAAAGACAACAGGGTAATTGAATTTAAGAAAAAAACCTATTTTTATTAGAAATACACGAAATTTACACATTTTCGAGATTCCTTGAGCGGATTCAAGAATAGTCAACTCTTCTTTTCCAGCTCTTTTTTTGCCGGAGTTATCCACAGGGTGTCGCTAAAATATTATAATATTATAAAGAGATTAGCTTATAGTAAATACTATCTTTGATTGATAATAATTACGCTAACGCGTAAGTTAATTTATTAGTTAATCATTGTAACTTTTACTCTCTTTGTTTCTTTTGACGCACTTTTCTTTATTTCTCATTTTTCACACACGATCGGGCATACAAAAGCAAGGGTATTTTCATATCCTTGCGTTATTGTTATTAAGAGTAGGATCTATATCAACGGGACTTTCACCCGAATTCGGTCACGCTTGACGTTCAGTCTTCCGGCTTATGCAGATCATTATACTCCCGTGCTTCGCTATAAAATGCAAAGAGCTTTTCAAAAGCTGCATGCAAATTCTCGCAGCGTTGTCTTGTCTCAGCAATTGCTTCATCGAACTTTTCCATGTCGTATTGACGATCGCGTGCCAGAAAAGCGGTCAGAGTGGTGTCATCGACTTCAACGACTTTTCGTTCGACATTTTTATCGTTAGCGTTGAAGTTTTTGATTTTTTGAAGGATCTCCTGAATTTTAGAATCGGGCACTATTTCGGCATCGAGAATCGTTGGTTTCTCGTTCTCTTTTTTCGTCTTTGTCTGTTTGTAAAGAATATACATGTTACACCTCAATTTCAGTTTTTATATCGGACGCGCTACGCGCGTATAAGCGGATTTCTAAAGCAATCTTTAATCGCTGAACACCGCGCCGCCGCGAGCGCTGCTTTCGCGGCGGCGCGGTATAATAGCGTTATCAATTTTTCGATTTTATTTTAGCGACGTGAACGTCTATTTGAGCGTTTAAATTGTCCCAATATAAACGATCGATAGTAACTTCATTACCCCAAGAGGACAAATCTAAAGATTTATCTTTAGCTTTGTTTATATCACGAAATAACCGAGTATCAGATTCATAACGCCTCTTTACAGGCATATAATATCGATTAATCTTTTTTCTTCCGATTATTTCAACTTCACGAGCGTTCTCTGAAGCATCATTAACCGTATTACCTTGAGTCGAACCTCTGAAAACGCGAACATAACGAACAAACCCGATACTATTTACAATACTTTCAAGCTTTCTTAAACGCAAAGCCGTTTTAGTATCGGAATGATATAATTTATCAAAACAGATCCTACCGTCGTTTACGATAGGAAAGATCTGCGTTAAACCTTCTTCTCGATAATCAACAGGACTATGCTTTTTTAAAAACTTATCTATTTTTTTATTTAAGATCCATAATAAAAATTTTGGCTTTAAAAAAGTGTCCATGCTTTGCATAGTATAGTTCGAAGCCATATTTCGAAATTCAAGCAAAGCCATGAATTTATTTTGCTCAGTTGCTACAATAACAGTTTCAGAAAACTGCCTTAAGAAACGAAGACTTTCATCAAGCTCAGAACATATTTTCCCGCTATAACGATTTGAAAGTCCTGAATTTTTGATTTCATCTAATAAAATTAAGGACTTATAAGGAAGACGGGATTTTTGCAATAACATTGAAAAATCAAAACGCAGCGTTTCTTTTCCGTCGACACGCATAGGTACGTTTGAAACAAGACAAGGAAAAAGCTCTGGACGATTTATATAAAAATCGTAAACTTCTTTTACCTCGAGATAATGTTCAAACCAGTTTTTATCGCAAGATTTTTCAAGAAACTCATGCGACATACGAATATATTCACTTTGTATTTGTTGCCAGAAAAAATCCGCTTTGATTACAGCGTAACGCTTCGCTGTATCAGTTTTTCCGGATCCCTGCAGACCCTCGATAAGCAAAGCGTGATCCGTATCGTTTTCGACGTCGCGGATATAGTCATGATAATTGTGATCACAATATATTACAAACGAAACCTTAAATAACGACGCGAAAAACGCAAAGATCGGAATAACCGAAAAGCCGCAAGCGAATATTATATTCACAAGATCTGAACTGTTAAACGCAAAAAACAGCCAAACAATGCACGATACAAAGAATATCGTGCAAATGGCTGACTGAGTAAAATAGTAGATATAAGTATTACGTGTTTGCGAATTTTTCATTGCGATACCTTCTTTTTGAATATCAAAACGGTAACGCAGATGATCAATGAAGCCGCAAAAACAGCCGCAAGTATGATCAATACGTTTTTAGCCCAGGAAGGGAACTCAAAGCCTGAATAAACCCCAACGACGGATATATCGAAGTTAACGATCGTGTTCTCGTCGATGCGATCGCCAGCAGACGTCTCAAAATATTTGAGAGCTTTTCCATTATAATCGGGAGCCGGAACGTCGCATAGCTTAGTCCCTTCTGCTACAGTCAAACGAACGACGGAACCGTCGGGGAGAGCAACATCGACGTAACGCGCCGGCGCGTAAACGCTATAGAGCGTCGTATTTCGAGTAACGGTCTCATAATTGCCACCGTCCCAGCCGACGAAAACGAGACCGTCAGCAGAATAGTCCCGCGGCGTGGGCGCGGTCACGGTCGAGCCGTGCGAAGCTGTCAAAGTCTGTATAAAGTCGCCGCTGATACCGTCTACAAACTGAACGGTGTAAGTTAGGGGCGTATGTATACAGTCGAGTGATACGTCGTTCAGAGAGACGAAATTCGCCGTGTAATAAAGTCCCTGGGGCGCGACTTCCCAACCGCTGAATCCGTCGAACGTGTAGCCGCCGACCTGAAGGTAATGTTTATAATAATCGAGCTCGCTCTGATACACTCTGAAGACGAATCGAGCGATCTCTGTATCGAACATATAGCAGCCGATCACGCTGAAGCTGTAATCTTTTACTGAGGATTTCACTTCGATTTCTGCCGCGGTAAATCCGGACGGGAGAGAGAAGTGTTCCGGCGTGGGCGCCGGAGAGAGAGGGAGCGCAAGCGCGGCGCCGTTTTCGACGCCGGCGCTTGTGCCTGATACGGAGGTATTGTATGAACAACATACGAACGTCGCGAGTATCAAACAGACGACGATCGCAAGAGAAATAGTCAAAATGTATTTTTTCATGGTTTACTCCTTTCCGTTCAGAATGATATTGTCGTTTATATCAAGCATTGTGCCGTCTCTACGAGGATAAAAGATCTTCGCTTTTGCGTCGGGAACGCAAGGACGCTTGATAAGTTCGGAAAACGTACGGCGATCGCCGCCGGGCATTTCAAAAACTTGATATCCGAAGTTTTTCAGCGCTCCGAGCGCTACGTAAAAAGTGTAGTATTTACGCCCCGATTCCTTTTTCGTTTTCTTGGGCGGTTCGTATGCGGGCTCAGGATCCGTGACTGGGGGAGCGAAAAGTTCGTCTATGAGTCTCATTGTGATCACCTCGTTTTATGGCTTTTTTCAAGATCTGATCTATCTGCTTTTTCAGCTCTTCTAGATTGTCAGAGGTACACGCCAAAGCGTCGTTGTCGACGTCTAAGGCGCCGTATTTGCCGTCTTCGGTTATATATATCTGAAAAAGCATATTGATAATCCTTTATTTCTGTTTGACATAATCAAAATAATATGATAAACTATTTTAATAGTAGTGACAGTTCCTTTGGAACGGTGCTGATGCTCATTGAGTGTTTGGCGGTTCACTACTTTTTTTTATCTCTTTTTTCTATGTATTTTTGTTTTGCCTTCTTGCCGTAAGATTTTATTCGATCGTAATCTTTTGATGACATTTTACCGGAGCGAGGATCTGAATAGTCTTTCTGTGGTGCGACGGTTCCTTGTCTTCGAGCATAAGAATGTTTTGAGTCTCCAAGAGGATTGACTTCCAACTTGTAATTAGGATTGTTTTTTCCTTTTTTGAGTTTTGTGGACAAACCAACGGAAACATGCTTATCGTCAATATTATCGACAATAACATGCGGATGTCCGCCTTTTTTATCCTTGTGATTTTTAATTATGATGTTGATAAGACGTCTTTTTTTCATATTTACCTCTTTTTCTTATAACTGTTTTCAAGTGCTTCAAACGGCAGTTTTATCAGCCAGATAATAAAGCGGAAAATGTAGGGTATCGCGCAGATCCCGACGATCACCGCGAGAGCAAGCAGACCGTATTTCCACCAATTTTCCTTGAAAGAGCCGAGCGCCGCGGTCAGCTTGTCCCAAAGCTCCTGGATCTTTTCCAAGAGAGCTTCGAGCCAGTCTTTCGTTTTATCCAATGCGTCGCTAAAAGGATCTTCTGCCGGCGGCGTGACGGACGGGATTATATCGACAGGTGACGCAACGACCGGAATTACGGTATATACACCGTCTGCGTTGAATGTCAGTTGAATAATATCAAAGCCGAGGAATACGTTTTCTTGAGCTACATAAGCACAGTCCATCAAACCAATATTGTTGAAGTTATGATTCAACGGGACACCGTCAGACCAATGATTTTCGTATTTATAGACATTAACTTCTTCTGAATAATATTCTGTGCATGCGAACCGAAAGAGGAAGACTGTCTGGTCGTTCGCCTCTGCGTTCGCTACATACGTCTTGATATCTGACACGTCTGCTTCTCCGACCAGAAGCCTTTCTGAAACGCTTTCAGCCGTTCCGGAAAGATCTTTCGATGATATTGCAATGATTGGCGCAACGTCTTGCAGAACAGCCTGATCCTCCTTAAAAAGGTAGTCCCAGAGCTGTCCCAAACCTTTAACGTCAGGCTCGTATGCGGTAAAATCAAAAGCGTCTTCGTCTGCATCGAAGTCGACGAGATTGTAAACGCTGCGATCGTCTCCGACATTTTCAGTTAGTAGGTCTGAGCGGTCACCGCCGTAGCTATAAAGGTATTCTTCAATACGTTCTGAAGGCAAAGTGTAATTGAAGACGTCGGAACCTTCACTATCAAACAGCCACGATATTTTCGTGATAGCCTCATTGTAATCTTGACTGGATTTCCACTTCATGTTATAAGCTTGGTCAAATAGTAAGTACTGACCACCGGCGCTTCTTCCAATTCCGAAACAGTAATCCAGGTCACAGTCTTGATGATCAGCACCGATATCTACGCCGAGCAAGGGTAGAAGAAAGTTATAGAAATCGGTATTATCCGTTACGATGATCGGGGTTGTACGGTATTCGTTCCAGGTCGCTTTTATTTTTTGGAGCTTGCCGTATTCTTCGAGGATCGAGTTAGGAACGGCAAAATACGCTGTCGTTACCTGATTATGATTTTTTATTGAGGAGTTGTTCGGATCCTGGATATAGCTCGTCTGCTGAATTTCAAGCTCGATCGTGGTCAGATTCGTAACTTCACATTTCAACGTCGAAGTATCTGTTTCGCCGTCTTTGCCGTAGCCGGCAGCGTAACCGCTGAACTTAAACGTGCCGCCGACGCCGTACGCTTCGATAGTATTGTTGCCGAAGTCAAGCTCGAACTCTGAAACGTCATAACGACGCTCTGAAGACGTCTTAGAGACGCGCTGCTTTATCGTGGATCCCTCTGCAGAGATGTGATCCACGATACGGAATTTATAAAAGAGATTGCTGTATTCGCCTGTGGAGCGACTGCAAACCTTCAGGCTGAATTTTTCGTAATCGTCTGGTTTGCCGTCTTCGTCGTAGGAAACGGCGATCGTAATACTGCTTTTCGAGTCCGTCAGGATCGCTTTCCCGGACGGGTTGTATATGTAAACGTAAAGCCCGAAGTCTCCCATTTTTGAAGAGTAGAAGCTGTAAGCAAACTCCTGGAAGGTTATCAGAGCGACTTCGTCTTTCGTCTTGTATGCGTCGAGATCTACGCCGGCAGAGGTAAGATCGTCGACGACGTTCGTGTTTTCGAATGTTTCGTAAGAGGGGGTAACGTCCCCGGTCTCCGCCGCAAAGGCGGGGATCGGGAACGCAAGGAGAAGTATTATGACAGAAATGAGCAATGTTGAGAATATGCCTTTTTTCATGTTGTACCTCGTCAGAAGACAATTTCGTCTTCACTCAGCTCGACGCCGGTGACGCCGGAACCGAATACGCAATTCAGCGTTATAGAGCTATCAGACGTCGAAATTTTTATCGCAAAAAACGCTTCGATTTTTGATATGTCGCCGTCGATCTGGATCGCAGATCTGTCGACGTTGTGGTATTTCGCCAGGACGTCGACGATATCGCCTTGCGGCGGATCTACTGAAAAGCCGGTATCAGTATAGAGCACGCCGAAAACACCGAATAGATCTTCGACGTCGGCATAACGCTCCGCCGCTCCGTCTACAAAGTAGCCGAAATTTACGCTTGAAAGCGGCAATATTTCGACTTTGAATTCTTCTTCGGAAGACACTTCGAAAACCGTAAATTCGCTGTAGAGCGAGATTGTAGAATCTTTGTCGTAAGTCGTATCTCCGATCGTAACGGAAAAATCTGCGCTTGCAGGAGTCGTCGGATCGTCTTCCAAAAGCGGACTTATTGCGAAAACGTAGACGAGAAGCGCGCAGACAGCAAATAGTCCGATCGCGAGTAGAGCTCCGAAAACGCTTTTGAATGTGCTGTTACGTTTTGCCATTATGATTACCTCTTTTAATTTCTTTGTGGTTACGCATAGTTCTTATTAGCGCGCTACTTAGAACGTGATTGCGGCGCGATCTGATCGCCGTCAATCCGAGTTACGCATAGTTCTTATTAGCGCGCTACTTAGAACGTGATCTCGGTCTTGCTCAGACTTACGCCAGAAACTTGCGCAACGTACTTGTACTTAAAATAGAAAGATGCTGATGCGCCTGAGTTTGTTTCAGTTACCGTAACTTTGATTTTCTGGCTTTCGATTGCGGTCACGTTCTTATTTGCATAACTAATTATGTCGTTCTTAGATGCCCATTCATAATTTTCGGATGGGGACGGATATAACAGATCTGCAAGACCTTTGAAAGCAACTCTGTTGTTATAGTGCAGATTGTCGCCTTCGGATTCGGTGCTGTCATAATGAGTAAAAGGAACAAGCGTCATCGCTGCCTTAAGCGTATTTCCGGATATGGAGAAGTTCATGGAATCGTGAACAAGCTGTCTGGAACTTGCACCGGTTTCGTTCATGGATTCATATGTATGATAGCCCCATTTTGAAGAGTAGTAATCAATGCAAACGAGGTCGTTTGTCACTTCGCCGACATCTTCAACAGTAACCGAATAGGACGTTGAATAGTTGGTTATCGCTCCGAATATATTGGAGAGCGAAAGCTGTGCCG
>CASDWJ010000036.1 GCA_949284695.1 uncultured Christensenella sp.
AACAAAGAAACAAAAGCCTTCAGGCTTAGTTCGTGAAGAATATGCGGTTGGCAAAAATTCGATGAGTCTACAGACTCGGCATGGTAAAATGCCCCAGGGGGGCAAGCACAAACCACCAGCACGGCTGGTGGTTATGATTTGATCTAAAAGAATAAGGCGAAAAAGGAAAAATGCAAGTTTTCGTTGTCGGTTTACGTCATTGTGTTGTTGGAAAAACGATGTCGCTTGCGCAGCGGATACCGCGTACCGTTCAAGGCGGGAAAAGCGCGCAACGTGCAATACGCTTATGAAAAACGCACCCTCGGCATGGGTGCGTATGAAAAACGTCGTATTAAAAAAGCTGTCAATGCGCGGTAAAGACTTTTTGTCTTTTGTCATTACGGCAACGGGAGCGTTGTGCAAGCAGAAACGGCCTCAGCCGCGAAAAGCCTGCAGGCACCGCTCCTCTCAGTCCTCGAGTCCCGCGAGATAATCTATCGATACGTCGAAAAACTTCGCCATGGCGACAAGTTTTGAAAGGCCGGGCTCGCATTTGCCCAGTTCCCACAGACTGACGACGGATTTGCCCACGTCGAGAGCGTCCGCCAAAGCGACTTGTCCGAGCTTTCTTTCCTTTCTCAATTCTCTGAGTCTTTCGCAAAATATCTCGTTCATATAGAAATTTTCCCATAAAAATGGGAAAAATAGTTGCTTTCCCAGTATAATGGGAGATATAATCTTTATATAGACAGTTAAAAGCGGAAGCACGAAGCGGAAGCACGAAGCGGAAGCACGAAGCGGAAGAACAGAGCAGAAGCGCGGAGCAGGTATCAGGCAAAAGCGTACCCGCGGCGCATACGTCTCAGATAGAAAGATTACGTTTTACGTATACGGGCGGCGTATCCCGAACGGTTCCTTTGAAAATTAAACCGTCGCCCGCATCGTAAGCGGAGAGGCTCTGACCTCTCCGTTTTTATTTTGTCAATAATCAATTTTTCGCATACTTCTTGACGAACTCAATATTTTGATGTACAATAAAGTTGCTTGGAATTTAGTGGACACGTCCACTATTTTATTACTGGCGAGGTGGATATGATAAAGCGTGATTTGTATTTAAACAGGCTGATCGACAGAATGAACAACGGTTCTGTCAAGGTCGTTACGGGTATTCGCCGTTGCGGTAAAACCGTACTGTTGTTTGATATTTTTGCCGATTATCTCAGGAGTACGGGCGTCGACGATACTCATATCCTGAAATACACGCTTGACAATATCAGAATGAGACGGCTGAGAGATCCCGAAAAACTGTATGACGATATCACGGCAAAACTGACCGATAACGGGACATATTATCTGTTTCTGGACGAGATACAATACGTTGACGATTTTTCCGAATTGATCAACAGCCTGAGTCAGTTGAGAAACGTCGATACCTATGTTACGGGTAGCAATTCAAAATTTCTGTCGAGCGACATTCTTACTCAATTCCGCGGCAGAGGAGACGAAGTCAGAGTATACCCCCTTTCGTTCAGCGAGTTTTATTCTGCCAGAGGAGGCGATAAAAACGAGGCTTGGGACGAATATCATCTTTACGGCGGCATGCCCGCTTTGTTTGAGAGAAAGACGGACGAGCAAAAGACGGAATACCTGAAAGCGTTGATGTCCAAGGTCTACCTTTCGGACATCGTGGAGCGCAACCGCGTGCAGTATCCCGACGAAATGGACTCTATGGTAGATTTTTTGTGTTCCGCAATCGGCTCGCTCACAAATCCGAAAAAGATCTCGGATACGTTGAGAAGCGTAAAAGGCAAGTCTGTCAGCGACGTTACCGCCAAAAACTATCTGAATTATCTGACGGACGCCTTTTTATTCGAGAGCGCAAAGCGGTTTGACGTCAAAGGCAAAAAATATTTTGAAACGCCGCTGAAATATTATATGGCGGACGTCGGGCTTCGCAACGCAAGGCTTAATTTCCGTCAGGTCGAAGAAAATCACATTATGGAAAACGTCATATTCAACGAACTGAAAATCCGCGGTTATTCGGTCGACGTCGGAGTGGTTGAGAGCAAAGAGACGGTAGACGGAAAACGCAGGCTGAAACAGCTCGAAATAGACTTCGTAGCCAATAAGGGCAGTAAAAAGTACTATATCCAATCCGCTTACGAAATGCCAACCGAGGAAAAACTCAGACAGGAAAAGCGTTCGCTTATCAAAGTCGGGGATTCGTTCAAAAAGATAGTCGTCGTAAAAGACAATATCAGCCCTCAGACTGACGAAAACGGCATAGTTACAATGGGACTGATCAACTTTTTGCTGGATCAGAACAGCCTGGACAGATAAATATGCAGAGGATCACGACAGGTTTTGTGTTTGTTAAAGCGCGCGGCTATTTCCCGCATATTCCGTTTTTCAAACATTTGCAATCATATAGTTGTAAAATTATCGCGCACAATGATATAATATCAGCGTGAAAAATTTATCAATACACGCGTGAAAACGCGTCTGAAGGAGATTTTTATGAACAAGATGTCCATTAAAGACGTTGACGTAAAGGGCAAGCGTTGTCTTGTCAGATGTGATTTCAACGTACCGATGAAAGACGGCGTAATTACCGACGACACCCGTATCGTCGGAGCGCTTCCCACCATCAAATACCTGATGGATAACGGCGCAAAGGTCATTCTTTGCTCGCACATGGGCAAGCCGCACAGCATTTTCAGCGCAACCGTTTCTCTTAACAAGAAAGAGAAAAAGGCGGTCGAGGCGCTTCCCGAGGAGGAGAGAGCGGCGGCTAAGCAGGCGTATATCGACAAGGCGCTTTCTACCGAGCCCAAGAAACTCACCCTCAAACCCGTTGCAGACAAGCTCAACGAGTTGCTCGGCGGCAAGGTCACGTTCGCTAAAGACGTGGTCGGCGAGGACGCTCAGGCAAAAGTTGCCGCTTGCAAAGAGGGCGAATGCGTTTTGCTCGAAAACCTGCGCTTCCACGCAGAGGAGGAGGGCAAAGAGCTTGAGTTCTGCAAGAAGCTGGCTTCCTACTGCGATATCTATGTAAACGACGCGTTCGGCACCGCTCACCGTTCGCACGCTTCGACGGCGGCGATCGTCGAGTACGGCCTCGTAAAAGTCGCTGTCTGCGGCTTCCTTATCGAGAAAGAGCTCAACGTCATGGCAAAAGCGCTCGAGGCTCCCGTCCGTCCGTTCGTAGCGGTACTCGGCGGTGCGAAGGTAGCTGACAAACTCAAGGTCATCGAGAATCTGCTCGAGAAGTGCGACAGCCTTATCATCGGCGGCGGTATGGCATACACGTTCGCGGTCGCGGAGGGCAAAGAGGTCGGCAAGTCTCTCGTCGACAGCGAGAAGGTCGATTACTGCAAGAGCATGCTCGAGAAGGCAGAAAAGCTGGGCAAGAAGATATACCTGCCCGTCGACGCGGTAGTCGCTAAGGCGTTCCCCGATCCTATCGACGCGAAGATAGATGTCAAGGAAGTCTCTATCGACGCTATCCCCGCTGACGAGATGGGTCTCGACATCGGCACCAAGACGAGAGAGCTGTTCGCAAGCGTTATCAAGAGCGCAAAGACGGTCGTATGGAACGGACCTATGGGCGTGTTCGAGAATCCTATCCTTGCAGAAGGCACGATCGCGGTAGCAAAGGCTATGGCAGAAGCAGAGGGCGCGATCACGATCATCGGCGGCGGCGACAGTGCGGCGGCGGTCAAGACTCTCGGCTTTGCAGACAAGATGAGCCACATTTCCACGGGCGGCGGCGCATCGCTTGAGCTGTTCGAGGGCAAGATCCTCCCGGGTATCGCTTGCCTCAACGACAAGAAATAATCGAATAAATTTTACGGAGATATAAAAATGAGAAGACCTATTATTGCAGGCAACTGGAAGATGAACAACACCAAGGCGCAGACCTATGCGCTGCTCAACGACCTCATTCCGCTCGTCAAGGACGCGGAGGCGGAAGTCGTTATCTGCGTGCCCTACACCAGCATCTGGGCGGCGGGCGAAGCTATCAAAGGCACCAATATCAAGCTGGGCGCGGAGAACGTGCACTGGGCTGAAAAAGGCGCATTCACCGGCGAGATCAGCGCGGATATGCTCCTCGAGCAGGGCATCGAGTACGTCATTATCGGACACAGCGAGCGCCGTCAGTATTTCGGCGAAACGGACGAGACCGTCAATAAACGCGTGCTCACCGCTCTCGCAAAAGGACTCAAACCGATCATCTGCGTGGGCGAGACCCTCGAGGAGAGAGAAAGCGGCAAGGTCGAGGAAGTGCTCGTGAGACAGACGACCGAGGCGTTCAAGGGCGTTGACAAGGATCAGCTCGAGAACGTCGTCATCGCGTACGAGCCTGTATGGGCTATCGGTACCGGCAAGACCGCTACCGCTCAGGACGCGAACGACACGATCGCGATCATCAGAAACACTATGGCGAAACTGTACTGCCCCAAGTGCGCGGAAGAAAAGGTGCGCATTCAGTACGGCGGCTCGATGAACCCGAAGAACGCGAAAGAGCTGATGGCTATGCCTCAGATCGACGGCGGACTCATCGGCGGCGCTTCTCTGAAGGCGGTCGACTTCTCGCAGGTCGTCAAGTATAACGGCTGATAAAACCGACAAATCAGATCAAAGCGCTCCGCAAGGGGCGCTTTTTTCGTGAAAACGTCGCGGACGGCTTGCCGAGTAATGCGTTATAGTACGTTGCGCTATACCAGACCAGAATAATACGAACAAGGTTTAAAGCGGCAAATTTCCGTAGCTACTGTGTTAAATGCCTTGCCCGTGTGACGGGTGCATATATAGGCTTCGCATCATGCAACTCAGTCAGGATAATAAATACGGCTTGAA
>CASDWJ010000037.1 GCA_949284695.1 uncultured Christensenella sp.
AGCTTGTTTCTTTGCGCAAGAACGTTGTTGTATTTTTGAAGGGAATACAGGTAATTTTTTGACTGCTGACACAGACTTATATCTATAAATCTGCGCCTCTCCTGAGGACCGTCCTTTATCATTTTCAGCTCATCAGGGCTGAAGTAGACCACGTTCAGCACGCCCACAAGGTCGCTGATACGCGAGCAGGGAAGCCCGTCCAGCAGCAGTTTTTTCTTGTCTTTGTTGTCCACCAAAAGGGTGATTTCATGATCTCTGAACTTTTTGCCCACCGTCAGATTGATATAAGCCTGTTTTGCAGACCAGTTTATCATCTCCTTGGAGTGGTTGGTGCGCGGTGACTTTCCCAGCGCGGCAAAATATACGCTTTCTGCAAAATTCGTCTTTCCGCTTGCGTTTTCGCCCGCGAAAATGTTCAGACCGGGGTCAAGTTCCACCGTCTGCTGACGATAATTCCTGAAATCTTTCAAAGTCACCTTTTTTATGAACATATATAAATTATATCACCTTTGAAAAAAAACACAAAAGAAAAAACATAATCGCGCAATCTATAAATCGCGTTTAAGGTCATACGGCTGTAATTACAGGATATTAACAACGCAAAACACAGATTATTTAATAAGCGGATTGTCAATTTAAGCGCAACACTTTTACAATTCTTGTTTAGACAAGTCTGCCGGGGGTTGGAAGTTCAGTACCTTCTATGGTCTGTTATTTATTTTCGCTACGTTTTGCTCAAGAGTGCGTTCATGTTTTCATTCATCCCATTTTACCATGCACGGTAATTGACGTTCCGCGCCGGCTTGCCCATGTTCCCCGTCACACGGTCGGGTAAGCCTGCCTCGCCGCGGTTAGCACCCGCTGCTCCGGGTCGCACCGAGCGCTTGACAGATATATTTATATTATGTATAATAGTCGTATAAACGCCTATTAAAAAAACGGCGGAAAAAAGGAGAAACAATTTGAGCGGCGAGGACCCCGGTTCTCACAGTAGAAGCTATAATTTAAGACAAAAGCATAATCCGACAAAAATCGGATTGTGCTTTTTTGCGTTATAAAGAGGAAATATGGTTGGAGCGATAATATTACAGATAGTACTCATTTTACTCAACGCGATATTCGCGGCGGCGGAGATTGCGGTCATATCATGCAACGGCAAGAAGCTGGAAAAAATGGCTGAAGAGGGAGACAAGAGGGCAAGGCGGATAGTCAGCCTGACGGAGCGCCCGGCGAAATTCCTTTCCACGATACAGGTTGCGATTACGCTTGCAGGACTTTTGGGAAGCGCGTTCGCGGCGGACTTTTTCGCAGAGCCGCTTGCGGGGGCGATAATGAGCCTCGGCGTAGAGGAAAGCGCGCGCGGCGTTATTGAGACGGTGTGCGTGATACTCGTCACGATAATACTTGCGTTTTTCAATATTACGTTCGGGGAGCTTATACCCAAGAGGCTTGCGATGAAAAGCTCTGAAAAACTCGCGCTCGCGCTGTCGGGTACGCTGACAGGGGTATCGGTCGTCTTTGCGCCGCTGGTATGGCTGCTTACCGTTACGGCGAACGGCGTGCTCAAGCTTTTCGGCGTTAAGGCGGAAGAGGATGATAAAAAGGTCACCGAAGAGGAGATAATCCTGATGGCGGAGGCAGGCAGGGAAACCGGTCAGATAGACGAGCAGGAAAACGAGATGATACAAAACGTGTTCGAGTTCAAGGAAAACAGCGCAGGCGACGTCTGCACTCACAGAAAGGACGTGGTAATACTTTTCACTTACGAGGACGACGAGAGCTGGAACAGGACAATCATGGAAAACAAGCATATCTATTACCCCGTCTGCGGCAAGGACGCGGACGACGTGGTGGGTATGCTTGACACCAAGATATACTTCAGACTGCCCGACAAGAGCAGAAGCGAGGTCATGGAAAAGGCGGTGCGCCCTGCGTTTTTCGTGCCCGAAAACCTGACCGCGAACAACCTTTTCTACAAGATGCAGGAAAGCAAGGAGCATATCATGGTCGTCGTGGACGAATACGGCGGCATGAGGGGCATAGTCACGATAAAAGACCTGCTCGAACTGCTCGTCGGCGAAATGACGGACAAGGACGAAGAAGAGGACTACACGGTGGAAAGCGTGGACGAAAACAGCTGGAAGGTCAAAGGTCTTTTGCCGATAGAAGAAGCGGAGGATCTTTTCGGGATAAAGCCTGACGAGGACGAGGAATATGAAACCTTTTCGGGCTATGTGCTGGGCAAATTGGAAAAGGTGCCGGCAGACGGCGATACGCCTGAGTTGGCGGACGGAGATCTGACGATTAAGGTGCAAAAGGTGGAAAAGAGAAGAATCACTGAAATGACGGTCACGAGAAATGTGCCGGAAAGCGCAGAGGAAAAAGAGCATGAAAAAGAAGATTGAGCGCAAAATTATAAAAAATTGACGCCAAAAGGCGAAATCAAGCCGTTTAAGACAAATTCAAGCCGCATTCGGGAAGAAGTACGAGAAAGCCCGAAGCGGCGTTTTTACGCCCTCTGACAACCTTTTTTGCAAAAAGGGTTGCCCTTGCAAGAAAAGCTGTGATATAATACGATTGTTAAAATATTATAATCTTGCGCGAGCGCACGCGCATTGGCGCACGCACACACGTATGCGCGCAAGAAAAACGGAGGTTAAAATGTCCAAAAACGACGGCTACACAGAGAGCAACATACAAGTGCTCGAAGGTCTTGAACCTGTACGCAAAAGACCGGGTATGTACATCGGCTCGACCGACGAAAGGGGTCTGCACCATCTCGTATTCGAGGTCGTGGACAACTCCATCGACGAGGCGATGGCGGGTTTTTGCGACACCGTTGAAGTGGAACTGCTCTCCAACGGAGCGGTATCCGTTACCGACAACGGCAGAGGTATTCCGGTAGGAATAATCGAAAAGGAAGGAAAGTCCGCGGTCGAAGTCGTTCTGACGAAACTTCACGCAGGCGGCAAATTCGGAGGGGGAGGCTACAAGTTCTCGGGCGGTCTGCACGGCGTCGGCGTATCGTGCGTCAATGCGCTCAGCGAATGGCTCGAGGTCGAAGTCGCGCAGGAAGGCTATCTCTACAAGATGAGTTTTTCGCGCGGCAAATCGCAGAAGCCGCTCGCCAAGATAGGCACCACCAAGAGGAGAGGCACCAAGGTCGTCTTCTATCCGGACGCCGAGATATTCGAGACGCTCGAGTTCGATTACTCGACGCTCAGGCACCGTCTGCAGGAGCTGGCGTACCTCAACAAGGGACTCAGGATAATACTCAAGGATTCGCGCGCGCTCAAAGAGAACTGCGAGACCTTCCACTACGAGGGAGGTATCGTAGAGTACGTATCCAGCCTCAATTCCAAGGGAGGACTTCCCGAACAGCCGCTGTATATACACGCTGAGACAGAAAACTATCAGGTCGAGATCGCTATGCAGTACAACACGTCTTATCAGGAGACGATATACAGCTATGCCAACAACATCAATACGCACGAAGGCGGCACGCATCTCGACGGCTTCAAGGCAGTGCTGACAAAACTGTTCAACGACTACGGCGAGAAGCTCAAACTTCTCAAGAACGAAGAAAAACTGTCGGGCGAGGACTGCCGCGAGGGTATCGTCGCGATCGTCAGCGTCAAACTTATAGACCCGCAGTTCGAGGGACAGACCAAGACGAGGCTCGGCAACAGCTTTATGAGAAACGTCGTCACCAAGGTATTCGGAGAGAAGTTCGAGACCTACCTCGAGGAGAATCCCAAGGAAGCGAGAGAACTCATCACCAAGGCGGTCAACGCTAAGAAGGCGAGAGACGCCGCGAGAAACGCGCGCGACCTCACCCGCCGCAAGAGCTTCCTCGAGTCCACGACTCTCCCCGGCAAGCTCGCGGACTGCAGCGAGAGAGACCCCAAGAAGTGCGAGATTTACCTCGTCGAGGGCGACAGCGCGGGCGGTACCGCAAAACAGGGCAGAGACAGACGCTTCCAGGCGATACTGCCGCTCAGAGGCAAGATCCTCAACGTGGAAAAGGCAAGTCTGCACCGCATACTCGAGAGCGAGGAGATCAAGAACATGATCACGACGTTCGGTTGCGGCATACATGAGGACTGCGACCTCTCCAAACTCAAGTACGACCGCATCATCTGCATGACGGATGCAGACGTAGACGGCAGTCATATCAGAATACTTCTTCTTACGTTCTTCTACCGCTTCATGAAGCCGCTCGTAGAGGAAGGTCACGTCTATATCGCTCAGCCGCCGCTCTACAAAGTCACGGTCAAGAACAGCAAGAGAGAGGAGTATTTCTACAAGGACGAAGATCTCGAGGCGTTCCTCGTCAGCATAGACAGGAAGGGAGAAGTGCAGCGTTATAAGGGTCTCGGCGAGATGGATCAGGAACAGCTCTGGGAGACCACGATGAACCCCGAAACGCGTACGCTCCTGCGCGTGAACGTCAAGGAATCCGAAAAGGCGAGCGAACTGTTCAGCCTGCTGATGGGCGAAGAACCCGAGAGAAGAAGACAGTTTATCGAGGAGAACGCAAACCTCGTGACCGATCTCGACGTATAAGAGGTGAAAGATGGAAAACGAAAATAAAAAAGATATAGCCGAGATGCTCGAAAAGACGAATATCGTCGACATAGAGCTTGAAAGCGAAATGAAAAAATCCTTTATCGCCTATGCGATGGCGGTAAACGTGTCGCGTGCGATCCCCGACGTCAGAGACGGTCTTAAACCCGTGCACAGAAGGATTCTTTTCGATATGAACGAGCTGGGTCTGACCAGCGACAAGCCGTTCAGAAAGTGCGCGCTGATCGTCGGCGACGTGCTCGGTAAGTACCACCCGCACGGCGACTCGTCCGTTTACGACGCGCTCGTCAGACTGGCGCAGAACTTCTCTATCAGATGTACGCTCGTCGACGGACACGGCAACTTCGGCAGCGTGGACGGAGACCCCCCGGCGGCGTACCGTTACACAGAGGCGAGACTTTCCAGGATAGCCAACGAAATGATAAGAGACATCGACAAAAAGACGGTCGACTTTTATCCCAACTTCGACGACACGCGCGAGCAGCCGGTCGTCCTGCCTGCGCGTTATCCCAACCTGCTCGTAAACGGCTCGGACGGTATAGCGGTCGGTATGGCGACGAGCATTCCTCCGCACAACCTCGGCGAAGTCATCGACGGTACCGTCGCGCTTCTCGACAATCCCGAACTCGACATCGACGAGCTTATGGAATACATTCCCGCTCCCGACTACCCGACGGGCGCTGTCATAATGGGCAGAAGCGGCATTAAAAAGGCGTACCGCACCGGCAAGGGCAACGCGATCATACGCTCCAAGGTCGAGATCGAGGAGATGAGCAACGGCAAGAGCCGCCTCATCGTCACAGAGATCCCCTATCAGGTCAACAAAGCCAACCTGATAATCGCGATCGCAGACCTCGTCAAGAGCAAGAGAGTGGAAGGCATAAGCGATATCCACGAGCAGTCCGACCGCGACGGCATGAGAATAGTCATCGAGATAAAGAAGGACTACAACCCGCAGGTTGTGCTCAATCTTCTCTACAAGCACACCCAGCTGCAGGTATCCAACTCGATGATAATGCTCGCGCTCGTCGACGGCACCCCGAGGATACTCAACCTCAAGGAGATACTCGAGGAGTACATCAAGCACCAGAAGTCGGTCATCGTGCGCCGCACGCAGTACGACCTCGACAAGGCGCAGGAAAGAGAGCATATCGTCAAGGGTCTCGTCATCGCGCAGGCGAACATCGACGAGGTCGTCGCGATAATCCGCAAGTCGCCCGACAGAGCGACCAGCGCGGCAAGACTTATGGAGAGATTCGAGCTTTCGGATAAGCAGGTCAACGCGATCCTCGATATGAGACTGCACAGACTCAATCAGCTCGCGGTGCACGAACTGCAGGAAGAACTCGACGAGCTCGACAAACTCATCGCAGATCTCAAGGATATCCTCAACACTCCGCAGAGAGTGGTCGACATCATCAAGACAGAGCTTCTCGAGATCAAGGCTAAGTACAACGACCCGAGAAGAAGCGAGCTGTCATACGATTACAGCGACATCGACATAGAAGATCTGATCGACGAAGAAGACCTGATCGTATCCGTCACCCACGACGGCTACATCAAGCGCATGGGCGTGGACGAATACCGCGTGCAGAAGCGCGGCGGCATAGGCGTCACCGCTCACAAGACCAAGGAGGAGGACTTCGTCGAAAACGTCATCGCGACCAATACGCACGACTTCCTTATGTTCTTCACCAACAAGGGCAAGGTTTACCGTTGCAAGGGCTACCAGATCCCCGAGACGGGCAAGAACAGCAAGGGCAGAGCGATCGTCAACCTGCTCAACCTCGGCGACGGCGAAGAAGTCAACGCATACGTATCCGTGCCGCGCGATATGAAAGAGGGCTACCTCGTCATGGCGACCAAAGAGGGTCTCATCAAAAAGACCGCTCTCGAAGAATTCGAGCGCATACAGACCAACGGCAAGATAGCGATATCCCTCGTCGGAGACGACGAACTCATCAGCGTACAGCTGACGAGCGGCAACGACGAGATACTCATGGCGTCCAGCGGCGGCAAGTGCATCAGGTTCAGAGAAGAAGACGTGCGCCCGACGGGCAGAACGAGCCAGGGCGTCAAGTCGATCAGAATGGACGAGGGCGAGAGGGTCGTCGATATGACGATCGTCAAAGAGGGTTGCGACGCGCTGACCATCACCGAGAACGGCTACGGCAAGCGCACAGACCTCTCCGAATACACTCTGCAGGGCAGAGCGGGCAAAGGCGTCAAGGTGGGCGTGCTCAACGACAAGACGGGCAACGTCGTCAACCTCAAGCTGGTTGATCCCGAAAAGGACGATCTCATCATCATCGCAGACAACGGCATCACGATCCGCGTCAAGGCGGGCGACGTCTCCAGGATGGGAAGAAATACGCAGGGGGTCAAGATCATGCGCATGAAAGACGCGACGAGCAAGGTCTCGGCGTTCACGGTAGTGCCGCACGACGACGGCGAGGAGACAGAAGCTCCTGCAGAGACCGCATCTGCAGAAGCACCCGCAGACGCTCCCGCGGCAGATACTCCCAAGGACGGAGAATGATATAAGACGAACTCAACGTCTCAGTACGCGGCGTCCCCCTTAGCCGAGGGGGACGTTTTTCTGTCCCGTAAAGCTGAAAAATTTACCTGCCCGTGTAGGTTATCGCAGTTTTTATCTTATAAGAAAAGAAGGATCGCGTTCTTTTGCGGCGCTTGTACGCAAAGAAAAAAGGCGGGAGAAAGGAGCGTTGGCAGAGAAAAAGCAGATAAACCCGATCTGCATATTGCACGCGCGCACATTGTGTGATATTATATAAAGTACAGGGAGGATCGTATGCAAACGACAGGTCTGGACGCAAAGAGGATTCTTTCATATACGGCTAAAAAAAGAGCGTTCGTCGCAACGGTCGCAGTCGTGCTCTGCATAGTTGCGCTCTGTCTCGTCGACGTCAATTCTTCGATCACTCTTATCTCTCTGCCGATAATCATCGCGGCGGCTTTCGTCGTGGACAAGGTCTTTATTTTCATACGTCCGGACGTGTATGGCAAGGACATGATAAAGCGCGGCAGGACCCCGATAATAGCGACGACCACCGTAGTCGCCGCGTTTACCGCGATATGCCTTCTTTCGGGCATAGTCGGCTATCAGCTTGCAATGTATACCGCGAAAAACGCCAACGTAGTCGGCACTTACGACAACATCGAAGACGCGATAGATTTCCTCTCGGACAGCGGGCTCTCGGACAAGTACGAGATAACCGTCAACATGACCGTCAGCGGGAAAACAGAGTTCAGGGTCACAGCCGACTTCGTGCCAGAGTCGGGAGAGTACGACGAGTCCGACTTTGCGAATTACAGGGACGTCGAGGTCGAAGGCAACGTCGTTACCGTCACGATAAAGGCATACAGTATCGAATATAAAGGCGAGAAGATCTCTTATTATGTACTCAATGAAAAGCATCTCAACGCCAAGATAGAGCTGACAGAAACAGGTGTGCAGGTCGTGGACTACGGCAACGCGTTCGGCGTGGCGATAGGCGCGGCGTTCGGAGCGGCGGCGCAGATAGCGATACTCGCGATGGTCTACATCGTGGGCATAATCGCGGCGATCGTGCCGTCTGAGATATACTTTGAAAAGCTGATAAGAAACGAGGCAAAAGCCGTGCGGGCAAGGGTGCAGGACGGCGGAGCGAACACAGACGACAAAGCTGAGGAAGAAAACCCGGCGCAGGTAGACGGCGAAGCGCAGGAAGAAAGCACGGCGCAAGCGGACGACAAGGCACAAGACGACAAGGCGCAGGAATAATAACCGCTACAGAAAAACCAAGGTCTCTCGCACGAGAGACCTTTTTGTTTACATTTTTAGTTGCGACCGCGGGAGCGGCGCCTTTTTTACTGCAACAGCAGAGCTGCCGCGCCGAGTATGCCCGCGTCGTTCTGGAGCGAAGCGATCTTCACTTCCACGCGCGGATTGAACTTTGCGCCGAACGACTCGGTGTCCATCATCTTTTGCAGAGGAACGGTCAGACGTTCTCTCTCTTTGGAGATCGCGCCGCCGAGCAGTATCACGTCGGGACGGAAGATGTTGGCAAGGTTGATAAGACCTTCGCCGATATATCTGATATAGGTGTCCACGACCTTTTGCGCCGTCTTGTCGCCGCGTTTTGCCGCTACGAAAGCGGTAAGTCCGCTGACCTTGCCTTCTTTTGCCGCTTCTTCGTGCATAAGAGAGGAGGGGTCTGTCTCCATTGCCGCCTTGGTCTGGCGGATGAGCGCGCTGACGGATGCGTACGCTTCCCAGCAACCCTTTCTGCCGCAGTTGCATCTCTCGCCGCCCACGACGATCGCCATGTGTCCCGGCTCTGCGCCCGCGCACTCTCTGCCCTCGAACAGCTTGCCGTTGATGATGAAGCCGCCGCCTACGCCCGTACCGAGGGTGACGAACACCACGTCGTTGTAGCCCTTGCCCGCGCCGAATACCTGTTCGCCGAGCGCGGCGCAGTTGGCGTCGTTGTTGAGCTTGATGGGCACGTCGAAATACTTTTTGAGTTCTTCGACGACGGGCACGTTCTCGAGCGCGATGTTGTTGCTGTAACGTACCACGCCGCGCGCCGAATCTATCGCGCCCGGCTGACCGATGCCGATGCCTTCCACGTCCGCGATCGTGACTTCGCCCGCCTGCATAGTCCCCTCTATGACCTTGCGGATGTCCTCGCTGATGCTGTAATTCTTGTTATAGACGTTTGTCGGCAGGGTAAACCTGGCGACTATCTTGCCGCTTTTCGAAACGAGTCCGCCTTTGATGCTCATTCCTCCAACGTCCACACCTATGTAATACATAATGTCTGTCTCCTTTGTACGAGAGTATTTTTATAAATGCGTCACCAATGCAGGCGACGTTCCATTTCTTCGAGGATCTCTTTGCGCGCGAACACCACGACGCAGATTATCACCGCGGCGCAGAAGCCCCCGCATATCGCGCTGACGAGCACGTCGTGTACGAGCCCGAACGCGTAGAATATCAGCGGCACGAAGCCGATCAGCGACAGGAACAGAGTGTCGTAAAGCAAAGCCTTGTTCCTCTTTACGAGCGCGCAGGATATGATGCCCAGCGTAAGCACGGACAGCATGATGACGATCGGCAGAGCGAGGTCGAGCAGCCAGTAAGTGTCGGTCATAACGTCGTCGAACACGACCTGTGCGAGCCAAAGTATCAGCGAGATCATCACTATCTGCCAGAACGCTTTTATCCAGGCGCTGTTGTTGCTCATCACCGTATTTCTCATCGTCAGGAAGCCGTACAGAAGCACCGCGCCGACCATGAGAAACCAGTTGGTATTCTGCCTTAGTCCGAGGTTGACGGCAAGGCATACGATGAACGCGATGAAGCTGACCGCGAGGTATACGTTGGTCAGGGTGAAATGCGTGTGGCGCTTTTTTTCCGCCTTTGCCGTTTTGGGCGGGAAAGCGGGGGAGAGGGTCTCGCCCTCGTCGGGCGTTACCAGTTCGTGGCAGAGCGGACAGATATGCGTTTTGCAGTCCACTTCCACGTTACAGAATTTGCAACGCATCTTCGTCCACCTCCCAGAAATTTGAAGTCACCTTGAGTTTTATGCCGAAATCGGTTAGATAGCGCGCGAAGCGTTTTTCTATCTCCGTGTCGGTTATCGTACGCGTAAAGTTGATGCACATCGTGTCGTAGACAGTCGCCGCCGTGATCGTTACCGGGCAGGCGTTGTTGGCTGTGATCCCGAATCCCATGTCCTTTATATACGGTCTGAAGCTGTCGGGGAGAGCGACCACGCCCACGCTCGAGAAGGTCGCCGTCTTCTTGTTCTTGCCGAAAAACAGGTTGGAGATCTTGAAGATCATCCGCTTCATAAACAGCGGAAGAATGCGCATCGGCAAGAATTTTTCTGCGTATACGGTAGTCGAGATCTTGTCGGAGAGCACCTCTTTTTTCGTGTCTCTCGCAAGGCAGTCGTGTATCGTCGCGGTCAGAGACCCGAGGGTCATTTCGTCGCTTGCGGTCACGCCTATGCGGGAGAACAGAGAGAAGTTCCTCAGCGTCATAGAAGAAAATATCTTTCTCAGGTTGATCGGCACGAAAAGCTGTATGTCCTGCGGGGGAAGGCTCGCCGGCTTTATCTTGGTCTCGTATACGCTCAGCATGAACAGCGCGCCTATCATCTCGGTGACGGTGCAACCGTGTTCGCGGCACAGCGCGACGAACTCCTTGGCAGGGGTGTACATGTTGATCACGCCCTTGCCCGCGTTGTCGAAGCGTATGCCCGATATCCTGTACGACTTCTTGCCTTTGAGCGAGCTTATCGTCAGATCCTTTATCTTTTTCTTTTTGTAGTTGGTCAGGAAGCTGTCCTCGTACTCGCGCGGGTTTACCGGAGAGCCGACGGTCAGCACTTTCTGTTCTCCGTCCACGGGGTAGCCCTTGAGGGTAAAGTAGGTAAAGAGCAGACTTTTGATAAATTCCGCCGCGCCCGTACCGTCGGTCACCGCGTGGAAGAAGTCTGCGAATATCACGTTTTCGAAACAGCTTATCCTGAAGCAGAAGCCGCCGCAGTTGGACGAAGTGATCTTCTTCATCACGACGGGGTCGGCGTCGTAGACCACGGGTTTGCCGCCGTGCTGTTCGAAATAAAACCAGAAAACGCCGCGCTTCAACATCACGTTCATCGACGGGAAGCGTTTTATGGTGATTTCAAGCGCGCGCCCGAGCAGTTCTTTGTCCACGTTTTCGTTGAGGCGCACGAAGATATTGAACAAGTTCTGATTCTGCTTGTCCGCCATCATCGGGAATATTTTCGCGCTGTTGTCCAGCCTCAGCCATTTTGCCGTTTTCTCAGACATAGTATTAGTATAACATAATCGTTCGGATAAATGAACAGAAAAAGAAAAAATATTGCGCGCGCGGCGAAAAACCGCGGGAAAACGGTCGCAACGCGACGAAATAGCCTTGCTAAGGCTGAACGGGGAGAGTTGAAGCCGACAGGGTATCGTCGCGAAACCAGTTGCATATAATCGGATATGCAGATATACGAGTATACCGCCTGCTTTTTCGTCGGGTTTGCGCTGGCTCTGCTCGCGTTTTACGTGTCGGGAGTCAAGAAAAAAGCGGCGTTTTATCTTTTCGCGGTCAATTCTTTGTGCGGATTTTTGTTCTCTCTCGTTTTCATTGCGCTCGAAACGGCGGATTCTTTGCTTATCGCCGCGGGCGGATTTCTCGGCATAGCCGGGCAGGCGGCGCTTTGCGCTCTGCGCCTTCTTGCGTACAGATTTGTCTGAAATATTGACACGTCCGACTCCTTCGCATATAATATGGTTATAAAATCCTGCGCTGTAAATGCGCTTCGGGAAAAGGAGGGCAGGATGAAGAAGATCAGGATATTGTTGTTGGCGGTGTTTATACTGATACTTTCGGTAGCGCTCGTTGCGTGCAACAACGACGCTCCGAACGTTGACGCAGGAACAGGCGGAGAAACCGACGGCGAAACGGGCGGCGATACCGACGGCGAAACGGGCGGAGGACAGCAATTCTCGGTCGATCAGCCCGAGTATTACATAAGCAATTTGCAGAAATACCGTATTACCCCCGTATTTTATCCCGATGAGATCGCAGCTTCTGCCAATGCGGAGTGGGTGCTTGTCGGCGACTATCTCGACAGCGACTTATTTCACGACCAGATCACGATAATGTGTTTTGCAGCTGAAGATATAGCCGAGGAAACCGAAAATTCCATAAGCGGTCAGGTAGAGACTGTTTTAAGAAACGGCAACGTCATCGTTGCGGGAACGCAATGGGTCGTCGAGGTGGCGGCGTACGGCAGCAGTCAAGCGGCGAGGAACGACTTTTTCGGGCAGAAATTTTACGATCTGGCAGAAGATCTCAGGTCGAGATATTATTTCATGGACGGTTACGGAACTGTCGAAAGCGTATTCGGCACGATAAAGGTCGAACGGTTTAATTTCGCAAAAATCGACACCTCGATAGACGTATACGTGTTGCAGGACGAGAGTCAGATCGACGCGGCGACGGCGGCATACGAACAAAACGCAGGGGGCAGCCATTATCGCGTAACGGACGGCAATCTGCTGATCGTAGCCGAGACCGAGCAGGATATCGCAGAAGCGCTCGGCAACGACGTACAGCCTTATCATTACGTTGAAGAAAAAGACACTTCGGCGTTTGAGATCAACGGGTACTATCAGAATATCGCGGCGGCTTTTGACAACTTCAATATTGTCGGCGGCACGTACAACGACGTGTTCGGTCTGTCGCTCAACGAGTACGCTTTCGGTCAGAAATACGACGCGGCGGAAGACGTGGCGGTTTTCACTACCGACGACGCGGACGCGGACAGCACAGTAGCGGAAAAAGCCGCTTTTTACGGTTTGACTTTCGTCAAGGAAGGCGACGTGTTCATAGTCGGCACGCCGTGGGCGGTCAGCGTCGCCCGTGGCGAGAGAGACGATTTGCTCCTCGACGGCTATGCCGAAGATAAGGGCGTTTTGCCTCTGATAGAGAGCAACAGGGACGAGCGCATACTGTTGCAATACGGCGTAAACGGACAGACCGTCGAAATATATATCGGCGACGTCATAGTCGTACGCACGGAGACCGACGAGCAGACCGCAAGCGGAGAGGTCTCTGCGTATATCGCGTCCGACAATTGCGACTACGAATACGTTCTGCAAAAGGGAGCGACGCTGATCTGGTTTGCCGACGGCGAGTTCAAAAACCTTATCGCGGGTGAAGGGATAACGCTTTACGACGTATTTGAGATCAGGGCGAGGCAGTGGGTGCAAAACGGTTATCCGAACGTGGAGACCTATCTCGGCAGACTTCGCGAAGCGGGCGAGAGAGTGGAAGTCAGAAGTTATTCGGAGACCGCGGGAAGCATTGTGCTGTCGGTATCCGATTATAAAGAAGGGTTTGTCGGGATCGGCAAAGAAGCACTTTTCGTCAGAGCTTACGCACAGGATGCAGACGCCGAGGCAGCCGCGCAACAAGCGGTCAGCCTTCTCTGCGTAGAAGCGGACGGCAAATGTGTGCTCGAGGGTACGACGTGGGCAGTCGCTACGGCAAAAGGGGAGACCCCGACAGCGGACAAAGGAGAGTTCGTCGATAGTCTCGGGCTTGAAGGCTTGCAGACGGCAAAGAGCGGATTTGAGAACAGGGGCTATAATGCTTTATACGCTGCCGCCGCAGGTGTCAATAACGACGGCGCGACGGCGCAGTACAAAATCGAAATAAGCGCAGATCCCGATCTTTACGGTATAGCTTATTACGGTATGATCGTCAGCGAGTTTGAAAGCGCAGAAGATGCGGACGCATTTGCAGATCAGATCTGTTCTCAAGGCGGGGCAGACGGATATTCTTATGTTTTCGCGTCGGGGAACGTCGTCATAGAGGCGGACATGACTTACGGAGCAAGCGTATTTGAGTGTCTTAGCGATATGCCCGACGTTAAAGTTTATATGAAATCTTTCTGAACGAAAAACGTCGATCGGACGACTTAACAATTCCGCCGCACCGCAGATTGCGGTGCGGCGGTTTTTTCAGGGCGCGAAGCGCGGCAACGCCGCGGAGACGTTGTCGGTATACGTGCAAAAAAGGGGAGACGCGTAATATAAATCTTTGCAAGGATCTGCAAAGAATAAACGCGTACTTTTTTACCGTTTCCGACGCGGTCGTATCGCGCATATACGGCGCCGAGGACGCTTTTACTTTTATCGGATTCTTGCACAGCAAGGCAATAAGCGGTATCATTTCGCGATACTTTTTCTGCCGCGCGGGAAGTCGCGGATAAAGCGTGAAAGGCAGTATATCCGCACAGCTTCTGCCGTCATCACTTGGGAAGGGCGGCTGTACCGCGCAGGCAAGGCATGGAGAAAAGAGTAGAGAGGTTGTTGAAAATACGGTCGCAGTGTTTTGTGCAACAAAAAAACGGCTTGCGCCGTTTTTTGTTGTATTATCGAAGTTTTGCGTTTTACTTGATGAGGTTCTGTACGAGTTCCACCACTTTCTGAATAGGATTGTTTTCCACGATGAAAGTGCCGATGGGTTCGATCTTTGCGTTATCGATAAAGTAAGCGACCTCGTCGATCTCATTTGCGATAAGGCTGACGATATATACGAGCACAAGTCCGACGAAAGCGAACTTGACAAGGCCGAGTATACCGCCGAAGAATCTGCTCGCGCCGCCGGGGACGGGACGCAGGAACATCCTCTTGATGAGTCCGACTATTATAGCCAGCACCAGCCATATCACGATGAAAGACAGCGCGTAAATTATCGCCTTTTGAATATCTCCTTCGAGATTGGCAAGGAAAGGCACTTTTTCCTGTGCAATCGGCAACAGGTAGGTCGTGGCGAAAGCCGAACCGAAGATGACGCCCGCCATTTTTATCAGACCGAGAAGTTCAGATCCGAATCCCTTGAAAAGTCCCGCGAGGAAGCCGAGCAGGGCAAGTGCGAGCACGACTATCGTGATATAAGAGACCGGAAGCTCCGGCAAGTCGGAAAAGCTGAAACAAAGTAACATTATTTTACTCCCTCCGTTATTTATAACCGTAACCGCTTTATATTATACTATGCGAAGCGCGGTAATTTTTATATCGCAAGTATTACCGAAGGATATAACCCTCGGCTCTAATAATACTTTACCAAAGATTTTTGCCAATGTCAAGGCTTAAAACAAAATAAAAAGCGTAATAACGCAAAATTATTGTAAAAAATAAGTAAAGGTGATGACAAGGCGAAGCGGGGCGTTTTACGGGCAGAATTTTTGCGCAGTAAAATATATATTATATTTATCTGTTTTATCGATATAACGTTCGTCGGGAGCAGGCGACCGTCGGCATATGCGGCAGAAGGAGGCGCAGAAAAAAGCGGACGGAGTGAAAAAAGAGAGCAGAAGCGCACGGTTGCGGTCGGAGAGAAGCAGTAGCGAGGGGAGAGCCGGTCGGCGCGCATTTTTTGACGAGACGGGAAGAAAGCGGGGAGATTGCCGCCAGCGATCGGCGCGACCGAATAAAAACTGCCTTACGGGGAATACTCGTTACGTATGGAAAACGTAATTGAAAAAACAAGAGAAAAGAGAGTGGTGTTCGTCTGCATAGGCACACCGAGAATAGTGGGAGACAGTCTGGGTCCGCTCGTCGGGGATATGCTGAGGGAAAGAGGCGTAAAAGCCTATGTATACGGCACGACGCGCCGCCCGATAACGGCGCTTAACCTACACGGGTACCGAAAAATGCTTGAGACGTATCACCGCGGCGACACGATCGTCGCGATAGACGCTACGATGGGCGCGCTCGAGGACGTCGGCACGCTCAGGATATCCGAGGGCGGTCTGAGACCGGCGGGCGCCTTCAGAAAAAACGCGGGCAGGCTCGGGGATATAGGCATCATGGCGATAGTCGGCGAGAGGGAAGGAGACATGCTTCTTCAGCTCAAGACCGCCGACGGAGAATTCGTGCGTTCGCTCGCCGTCCGCGTATCCGATCTGCTTTTATCTGTGGGATATTAACGTTCTTTTAATCTCCATTTTACAATATGATTACAAGTCGGATGCCCGATAGTGGTTGACTATTGGAGCGATTTAATATATTATTTATATAACCGACCGCGAAAACGCGGTCTGCCGTGATTATTCGGAGGTAAAATGAATAAAAAAGCCGGAATAATAAGAACGTTGATAGTCATCGTCGCGCTCATCGCGGTCATCGTACTGATATGGTTCATGCTCGGCTCGGGCAAAAAGCCCGCGGAGCTTGCGTACGACGGCAGCGGAGAGTCTTTCGTCACGATGCTTGAAAACGGAGAAATACAGGCGGTCTACGTCGTCAACGGAAGCGACGCGTATATCCTCAAAAAGAATTCTACGACCGACTACGAAACGTTCAGGAAGAATCCCGCAAAAGTTGCGGATTACCACGTGGAGACGGGCGGTTATACCGCGATACTTCAGCTTTTCGACGATCTGAGAGACAAAGAGGGCGTTACGGTGCCAGAACTGACTCTGCATTACGAGACGGGCGTCAGCTGGACGTCGATAGTGTTCCCGCTGATAATGCTTCTGCTCCTCGGCGGCACGATCTTCTTTATCATCAAACAGAACGCGGGCGCCAACAAACAGGCGATGAACTTCGGCAAGACCAAGGCGAGAATGACTATGAGCACCAACGTCAAATTCTCGGACGTGGCGGGCGCAGAGGAGGAAAAAGAAGAACTCAGAGAGATCGTCGACTTCCTCAAGAATCCGCAGAAGTTCAGCGAGCTGGGCGCGCGTATCCCCAAGGGAGTACTCCTCGTAGGTCCTCCCGGTACGGGTAAAACTCTGTTCGCCAAGGCGGTCGCGGGAGAGAGCAACGTGCCCTTCTTCTCGATAAGCGGCTCCGACTTCGTCGAAATGTTCGTAGGTACGGGCGCGGCGAGAGTCAGAGACCTTTTCGATCAGGCGAAGCGCAACATGCCCTGTATCGTATTCATCGACGAGATAGACGCGGTCGGACGTCAGAGAGGCGCGGGTCTCGGCGGCGGTCACGACGAGCGCGAGCAGACGCTCAACCAGCTTCTCGTGCAGATGGACGGTTTTGAAAAGAACGAGGGCATAATAATCATGGCGGCGACCAACCGCGCGGATATCCTCGACCCGGCGCTTCTGAGACCGGGCAGATTCGACCGTCAGATATACGTCAATATCCCCGACGTCAAGGGCAGAGAGGAGATATTCAAGGTGCACAGCCGCAACAAACCCCTCGCTCCCGACGTGTCGTTCAAGATACTTGCGCGTATGACGAGCGGCTTCAGCGGCGCAGACATTGCCAACCTGCTCAACGAAGCGGCCATACTCGCGGCAAGGGCGGGCAGGAAGGTCATCGTGATGGAAGATATCTTAGAGGGTATCAACAAGGTCATCGCGGGTCCGCAGAAAAAGAGCCGCGTGGTCACCGACAGCGACAAGAGGATCACCGCATATCACGAGGCGGGTCACGCGATAATCGCAAGACTTCTGCCCGGGTGCGACGAGGTGCAGGAAGTCAGCATCATCCCGAGAGGCATGGCGGCCGGCTATACGCTCACCCGTCCCGACAGCGACGACAGCCACGTCACCAAGAACAAACTGCTCGACAACATCGTGATGATGCTGGGCGGCAGAGCGGCGGAACAGATCGTCATTCACGACATCTCCACCGGCGCGAGCAACGACATAGAACGCGCAAGCGGTATCGCGCGCAAGATGGTCACAGAGTGGGGCATGTCCGAGCAACTGGGCAACATGTTCCTCGGCGGCAACAAAGAAGTGTTCCTCGGCAGAGATTACGGCACGACCCATTCTTACAGCGAAAGGCTGGGCGGTATCATAGACAGCGAAGTCAAGCGCATACTCGACGAGAGCTACGACCGCGCGCTCACGCTGATCAAGGAGCACAGAAGCGTGATGGACAACATGGTCAAGGTGCTCTTTGCCAAGAATACCATTTATACCGACGAAGTCGAGATGCTTTTCGACGGCAGGAGCGCAGAAGAAGTCATCAAGGCCATTGACGAGAGACAGGCAAAACATCAGACCTACCGCTACGACTACGAGCCCAAGCGCGAGCAGGCTGAGGCGAAGGGTATGACCGCGAGCGAGTTTGTCGCGAGCGAGAGCGCGAAGGATAAGGCGGTAAAGGCGCAGGAAGGCGAGGAAAAGGGCGCAGACGTCGCAGAAAAGTCCGTCGCAGGAAAACCCGCGGACGAAAAGACGGCAGACGAAAAGCCCTCCGAAGAAAAAGCGCAGGAAAAAGCGGAAGAAAAGAAACCCGCGACCGCGAAAAAGCCGAGGAAAGCTCCTGCCAAAAAGAGCGATAAGCCCGAGGGCGGAGACGGGACTTCGGAATAACGCAAAAACTTAAAAGAGACAGCCACTCGCAATGCGGGTGGCTTTTTCGTACTACGGCGGGTTTAAGAGAAGCGGCGACGTTAAAACCGCCGCCGTCGGGACGCGGGTAAACGTCAGTCGAGGCAGAGTATATGATTGGCGTCGACGTCGAGAAGTTTGCACAGATTGGCGAGAGTGTCCAGCGCAGGCATTGCCCGACCCGAAAGATATTGCCCTACGGTCGGCTGTCTGATACCGAGTTTTTGCGCGATCTCGGATTGAGTCATGCCGCTTGTTTTTATTGCTTCGACAAGTCTTGTTCTTATCTGTTCGAGAGTGACCATAATAACCCTCCTGTTTCTTTATCTTCAATTATAAAGGCAATGCCTATAAAATTCTTGACATATAGGCAATGCCTATGATATTATTATGATATTATATAGAAAACCGAAAGAGGATATTTATGGGGCGAGTAAAAGAGACTTGTTCAGGATGCAAGTTTTGTGACAGATATTATATAAGAGGGGTCAAAAAGTTTAATAAAATCAATTTTGGGTGGTGCTGTCAGAACCATAAGACAGTCGACGTTCACGAAAATTGTAAAAAATTTGAGTGCAGAACCAAAAGCGTAAAAAGCAAAAGACTGTTGAGATATTATCTAAGCGATATTCTTACAGAAATTTCCGAAAAACGCAGGATGATAGAGGAAGAAAAAGATGTCTGATTTATGCAAATCGTGTAATTTTCGCAAAGCAATATACAGAAAAAGTCATTACAGATTTTCAAAATATAAAATTTATTTTTGCAGCGCGAAAGGAACGTTAAATGAAAGCGCGCAAGATTGCGATTTGTATATTAAGAAAAATGTTGAGTTCGACGTGTCTGACAGCAGATTAAAAGAAACGGAAAGGGATATAGAATATTTGTTGAAAAAACTCATCAACGACTGACCGGAAACAGTTGACTGCTCATATAAACTAAGTTATACTTGGGTTTAGAAATACCGTCACGAAAGGATACGTATACTTCCGTTATGGTACAAATAAATATTCTTTGGGCAAGCGTAATGCTGACCGGTGGTGATGCCGTCTTAGAACGGATTAGTCCAACAACCTCAATAGCCGATACGGTGAGATCCCGTAACCGCCTGTAAAGTCAGACTGGGAAAGAATTGAGAAGCGCACTTTGTGCGTTGTTTTGCGTCTTTACTTGCCCGTTGCGTCTATATGCAACGGGTTTTCCGTTACCGTCGGGAAGTGTCGCGTTTGCCTCGGAGAAGAATTTCAAGGAGGTATTTTTTTATGACTCTGACAACAAAAAAGATCACGTTGACCGCGGCGTTCTGCGCGCTTGCGGCGGTGCTCACTCTCGTATCCGTGCCGCTTCCGGGCGGCGGATATTACAACTTCGGCGACGTCGCGATATTCGTCGCCGCCGCCTCGCTCGGACCGGTAGCGGGCGCGCTGGTCGGGGGGCTGGGCGGCGCGCTGGGAGACCTTATCCTCGGCTACACGTTTTACGCGCCTTTCACGCTGTTGATAAAGGCTGTCGAAGCGCTTGTCGCGGGCGTGCTTTTCGCGCTGTTCAAGAGGGCGCTTGTCAAAGAGGGCGGCAGGGTGAAGAAGTTGGTTTTTTCATTTATTTCAGATCTTGTCGGCGGTCTGCTTATGGCGGCGGGGTACTTTCTCGCAGAAGGGCTGTTGCTCGCCGAGGGCGGCTGGCAGGGAGGTCTCGTCAATCTGCCGTGGAACGTGCTTCAGGGCGCGGTCAGCGCGATCGTCGCGCCTGTTCTGCTGTTTGTCTGCCGTCTCGAAGCGGTGATAAACAAGACGTTGAATTTTTCGCGCAAGAAGTCGGACGGTGGGAACAAGGACGGAGAGGACGAGACGAAAGACGACAAAAACAAGGGAGAGGTAATTTGACTTCGAGGGTCATAGAGTGCGGGAGACCGCGGTACGTATCGTCGGCGACGGCGCTTGCTCATTATGATATTGACAGAAGCGGTAAATCCGTTTAAAATATAAGACGTTATCAAGGTGGCGGACATCTGCTAAAAGGAGAAGATATGGAAGACGAAAAGTTGTTGCAACAGGCGCTCAGATACATGGAGATCGAAGATTATCAAAATGCGGTCGGGATCCTTCAGCCCTTGGCGAACGCCGGCAACGCGATCGCACAAGAAAGACTGGGCGTTTGTTATTATTTTGCGCTGGGTATCGGGAGAGATTATTCCTCGGCAGTATTCTGGTTTGAAAAATCGGCGTTGCAGGACTACGCAGAGGCTCAGACCCGTCTGGGGTTCTGTTACGATCAGGGCAACGGCGTCGGGCAGGACTATCAGACGGCTTTGTACTGGTACACAAAGGCGGCAGAGCAGGAACATGCCGACGCGCAATTCCGTATCGGCTATTTTTACGATAAAGGTCAGGGCGTAGAGAAGAATCCGCAGATGGCAGTATTCTGGTATACGCAATCGGCAGATCAGGGGCACTCGATCGCGCAGTTCTTCCTCGGGTGTTGCTACGAGACGGGTACGGGCGTAATGCAGGATGAGCAGAAGGCGCGGAGTTTGTACCAAAAATCGGCAGAACAAGGATATTACCCGGCAAGACAAAAGCTGGGGTGGCATTGAGAAAAAGCACATCAAGACGAAAACACGGTTGAAAACCGTCAGAGCGGTGCGCCGCAAGAAAATCTCTGCGGTATACAGATGAAAATCGCCTGACGGCAAACAGATGAGCTCACGCTCGGCAGAAAAAAACAGGGCAAAAAGGTTGCTCTAAGGAGTAAAGATGACTGACGACGAAACGCTTTTGCAAATGGCGGAACGGCATGCGCGTGCGGGAGAGCACGTGCAGGCGTTCACTATATTTCAGAGGTTGGCGAACAGGGGCAACGCGATCGCCGAGGCAAGGCTGGGCGATTGCTATTATACCGCAACGGGTACCGAAAAAGACGCGGGAAAGGCGACATTCTGGTTTGAAAAATCTGCAATGCAGGGCAATGCCGAGGGTCAATACGGTCTCGGCAGAAGCTACTATGGCAGTCGTAGCGCGGTACAGAATTATGCACGAGCAGTCTATTGGTTTACAAAAGCCGCGGAACAGGGACATGCCGCGGCACAAGAAAAGCTGGGAATTTGCTTTTACAACGGCTACGGCGTGGCGCAGGATTACGCCAAGGCAGCATATTGGTTTGCCAAGGCGGCGGATCAGGGGCTGGTCAGCGCGCAGTTTTCGTTGGGCAATTGCTATCATGACGGCGAAGGCGTGACGCAGGATTACGCCAAGGCGGCATACTGGTTTAAAAAGGCGGCGGAACAGGGGTTTGACAAGGCTCAATACAATCTCGGCAACTGTTTTTACATCGGCGACGGCGTGGCGCAGGATTACGCCAAGGCGGCATATTGGTTTAAAAAGGCGGCGGATCAGGGGTTGGCAAAAGCGCAGTTCAATCTTGCCAACAGCTATTACAACGGCAAAGGAGTTAAGCAGGATTATGCAAAAGCCGTCTACTGGTATACGAAGGCGGCGGAACAGGGGTTTGACAAGGCTCAATACAATCTCGGCAACTGTTTTTACACAGGCAAAGGCGTGACGCAGGATTATGCAAAAGCCGTATATTGGTATATCAAGGCGGCAGAGCAGGGTTTTGCCAAAGCACAGTTCTCGTTGGGAAATTGCTATTACAACGGCGAAGGCGTGACGCAGGATTACGCCAAGGCGGCATATTGGTTTAAAAAGGCGGCGGATCAGGGGTTTGACAAGGCTCAATACAATCTCGGCAACTGTTTTTACAACGGCAAAGGCGTGACGCAGGATTATGCAAAAGCCGTATACTGGTATACGAAGGCGGCAGGGAATGGGAATACCTTTGCGCATACCAATCTGGCGAACTGTTTTCTCAAGGGACAGGGCACAGCGCAGGATTACGCAAGGGCGATCAGATTGCTGAACCTGGCGATCGGGAAAGGCAACGCGAGGGCGCATCTGATAATGGGTAAATGCTATTATAACGGCACGGGCGTGCCGAAAAGCAGAGAAAAGGCGATCGCGTACGCAAAGAAAGCGCACGCGCTGGGAGACGATATGGCGGCGGCTTTCTTGCAGAAGCTGGGAGTCACGGTTTAAGAACATACAAAAAGAAAAAGCAGGGCAAAAGTCCTGCTTTTTGTATTTTCGCTCCGTTTGTCAGATGAGAGCAAGACAATTTTCAAAGCCGACAAATTTAACAAAATGTTATCGACATTGCTACAGTCAAAGGTTATAATATAAGCAAGGTAGCGAGACCGCCAAAATCTTTGACGGGAGAAAAGTATGACAGAAGAAGAAAGGTTGTTAGAACGGGCAAAAGAGCACTGTAAAGCAAAAGAATACGATGTGGCAGTCAAGATATTCGACGATCTGGCAAGGCGCGGGCACGTCGAAGCTCAGTGCCTTCTCGACAATTGCTTTTACTTCGGCTTGGGCGTAGCGCACGACTACGGGAAAGCCGTCTACTGGTTTACGAAGGCGGCGGAGCAGGGGGATGAGAAAGCAAAACAGATGCTTGAAGAAATAAGAGGATACTGACAGGCTCTTTATAATGTCGATAAAACGAAAAACGCGAAGCGGAAAATCCGCTTCGCTCTTTTTATACAAGTTTTTCGCATAAATTCGCGACAAGTATCGCGTTTTTAAGGTTTAATCCTTTTTCTTCGCTTCGTCCGTATTGCTTGCGACGTCTGCGCTTTCTGAGAGAACGGTAGCGGGAGAGACTTTTTCTGCCGCCGCTTGTGCCGCGCCCGTATCCGCGTTTTCGGGGAGAGAGACGGTCTCGCCGTTGACGGGAGACGATACCTCGGGAGACGGTGCGGACGGCTTCTCCTCTTTTTTGCCGCCGAAGATGCCCGACCTTTTAATGCTTCTTCTTATGAACCTCTCGTATTTCAGGCTGCTGCCCAGCGTGTCCGTCACGTCGTTGATGACGAGGAATGCGCTGTTGTCAATATTGGTCACGATCGCTTTCAGTTTGCCCACTTCAAAGCGGTTGACCACGCAATACAGCACAGTCTTTTTTGCCTGCGAAAAATGTCCCGTCGCGTCTATCGTCGTCACGCCTCTGCCGAATTCCTCGGTCAGAGCGTCCGCGATCTCGTTATGGCGGTCTGTGATTATGAATGCGGACTTGGCTTTGTCGAAGCCGTCGATGATGAAGTCTACCGCTTTAAGACCCACGGTATACGCGACTATCGAGTACAGCGGAGCGACCCAGCCTTTTGTGACTATGCCTGCGACGATATAGAGGATAACGTTGTAACTCATCACGAAAGAGCCGACCGTCATGCCTATCTTTTTCGCAAATACGACAGCCATGACCTCTACGCCGTCGATCGCGCCGCCGAAGCGTATCGTGATACCGCTTCCCACGCCCGAGATTATGCCGCCGAACACCGAGCAGAGCAACAGGTCGTTGCCCGCGATCGGGGAGCCGCCCGAAAAGTCTATGCCGAACGAATTCTGGAACAGGTAAGAAAAAAGCGAATATACCGCGACCGTGTACAGCGAATATACGATAAACGGGCCGCCGAGTTTTCTGAGTCCGAACAGGAAGAAAGGCACGTTGAGGATAATAAGATATACGCTCATCGACAGCGGAGACAGCTGGCTGAGGAGTATCGAAGTACCGGAAAAGCCGCCGTCGTACATGCCTGCCGGCGCGAGCATAAGCGTGACGCCCACCGCGTTTATCACGCCCGCGACAGTCAGGAAAAGAAAATTGGAATATCTCAGGCTTCTGAACAGCCTCGTCACACAGTTGTCTTTCATAGTTGTCCGTCCGTTATACCAGACCAGAATAATACGAACCAGCCCTGAGGCGCGCCTTTTGTGTGTTTTTTAACGATTCTCACTTGAAAATATTATAATATTATCTGCGTTCGCCTCGCTAAAACACTCACTAAAAATCATCGCCTGAGGGTGCCATGCAGTTTCAAGCCG
>CASDWJ010000038.1 GCA_949284695.1 uncultured Christensenella sp.
AACAAAGAAACAAAAGCCTTCAGGCTTAGTTCGTGAAGAATATGCGGTTGGCAAAAATTCGATGAGTCTACAGACTCGGCATGGTAAAATGCCCCAGGGGGGCAAGCACAAACCACCAGCACGGCTGGTGGTTATGATTTATATTCAAATTGTGATAAAAAAAGAAAACGACCGCTAACGCAAAGGAAAACGACCGCTCTCTCTCAACGCCTTTCCTTTCGGAAAGTATTTATAATTTACAATAAAATTGTCTTTTTGTCAATGGGTTGGTGCCAAAAATTTACAAAAAATCGGAAAAAAAGTTAAAAAACGCTTTTTAAATAATAAGCGCCCATTTGTCCCGGAGAGGGGGTCGGCGACTTTTTGCAAATCTGCAAAATTCCTGTAGCGCCGCCGTCGCGCTTTCGCATTCCCGATCGTCGGGAGGGAAGGGAGAGCGGTGTCTGTCGTTGAAGAATCGCTCAGTCGAAAATCCGCATTTACTCAGATAAAAAATGTTGCGCCGCGCTCTCTGCAAGGACAATTCACACTATGAACCCGCCGTCTACGCAGAGCACCTGCCCCGTCACGTATGCCGCCCCGTCGATAAAGAACGAGATTGCCTCGGCGACTTCTTCGGGAGTGCCGAATCTGCCGAGAGGGATCTCCTGCCCGAGCGCGCGCCTGTCGTCAGCGGTCAGGTGAGAGTTCATATCGGTGTCTATCACTCCCGGGCAGACGCAGTTTACCGTTATGCCCGACAGCGCGAGTTCTTTTGCCATCGCCCTGGTAAAAGCTATCACGCCGCCTTTAGCCGCACTGTAAACGCTCTCGCACGAAGCGCCCGATATACCCCATACGGACGATACGTTGACGATCTTTCCCTCTCTTGCCGAAGTCATCAACGGGCAGACGAGTCTGGTCAGCCTGATAACGCCCTCGAGGTTGGTCGCAAGCGTGCGCGACAGGTCTTCGTCCGAAGTGTCGATAAGAGGAGCGACGACAGATACCGCCGCATTGTTGACGAGCGCGTATATGCCGCCAAAGCGCGCCGTGACGTCGGTTACGACTCTTGCGAGGGCGTTGCCGTCCGCATTGTCCGCTTTGTACGCGCTGACCATACAGCCTTCGAGCGCGAGCTCTCCGACGAGTTCCGCTGCTTCCGCGTCGCCCGATCTGTATGTGAAAGCCACCGCGTATCCGCGTTTTGCCAGAAGTTTTACGACGGCGCGGCCTATCCCGCGGGAGCCGCCCGTCACGAGTACCGTTTTCATAATTCGATTATATTATTTTATTTGTCGAAAAGCAAGTTTTGTTGTATGATAATCGTATGGAAAACGCAGTATACGAAGATTTCAGGAATTTTTCTCTCGCAGACGGCATTTTGCGCGCGCTTGACGAGGAGGGAATCGTCTCTCCCACGGAGATACAGCAAAAGGTGATCCCGTTCGCGGCGTCGGGCGCGGACGTCATAGCCAAAGCGCCTACGGGTACGGGTAAGACTCTCGCTTACGTGCTCCCGATACTCAACGCGACAGACGCGCAGTCGAAATCGGTCGACGCGCTGATACTCTGTCCGACGAGAGAACTCGCTATGCAGATCGGCGACGTGATAAAGAGCGTCACCAGGTATACCGAGGGGATACGCACCGCGGTACTGTACGGCGGGCAGGACATACAGCGACAGCTTTTTCTGCTCAGGAAGAAGCCGCAGATCATCGTCGGCACGGTGGGCAGAGTGCTCGACCATATAGAGCGCAGGACGGTAAAACTCAAAGAGCTGAGGACTCTCGTCCTCGACGAATGCGACGTGATGCTCGATATGGGTTTTATCGGGGATATCAGGAAAATAGTGTCCAAGACCAACACGGACAGGCAAAATCTCGTATTTTCTGCTACCGTGCCCGACGCGATAAGCGCGCTATGCAAAGAGATGATGAGAGACCCCGTGACCGTTCAGGCGGATTTCGGCGGCTGCGAGATACCGCAGGTGGAGCAATACTATATCCTGCTCAAGGACAGCCAGAGAGTGGAGTGTCTGCGCGCGCTCGTGAGAGAGCGCGGACTCGCGCGCACGGTCGTATTCTGCAACACGAGGTTCAGGGCAGAAAAGCTCGCTCAGGCGATGAAGAGCAAGGGCGTGAGTTGCAGTCTGTTGCACGGAGAGCTCGAGCAGCGAGAGCGCACAGCCGCTATGAAAGAATTCAGAGAGGGCAGGAGCGCAATGCTCATCAGTACGGACGTCTCTGCGCGCGGCATAGACGTTGACGACGTGGATGCGGTGATCAACTTCGATCCTCCCGCGGACGAGGACTATTACGTGCACAGGATAGGCAGGACGGCGCGCGCTTTCAGAAATGGCGCGGCATACACGTTTGCGGAGGCGTATCAGCTTGCTTACGTGCAGGCGTATATACGTCGCACGGGCGTTCAAATATATCCTATGGAGCTTGATTACGACTTCGCGGCGAGCTATACGCTCCCCAAGGACGGCTCCAACAAGCGCGACGCTGAGGCGCGCGCGAGGGACAGAGAACACTCGGTCAGATATTTTCTCAACGTCGGCAAACGCGATATGTTCGACAAGCCGTCGCTCGTCAGGTTTATATGTTCGGCGGCGGGCGTCAACGAATACAAGATAATCGACGTCAAGATACGCGACACCTATTCTTTCGTACAGGTCACGGACGACGAAGCGGACAAGGTGCCTAAACTTAAAGGCAGGACCGTGGGCACGCGTACAGTAAACGTGGACATAGCGTCCGAGGAAAGCAAAGAAAAGGAAAAGAAGAAGAAAGAGGCGCGAAAAACCGTCAGGAGCGGCAACGGTGAAGGCGGGCGCGCGGGAAAAACCGCAGGAGGCAGAGAACGCGCGGCGGGACGCGCGAAAGCGATCGGCAGACCGCAGGCGGGCAAGGATAAGCCGCAGAGCAAAAAAGGCAAGGTGCTCAACAAGAAAGGGGAGATCCAGAATCCCAAGCCGCGCGGCAAAAGGATGAAAAAACTTTGATTTCAATGCGGACGACCCGTAAGTCATACGTACGCGCCCGAGGCGGGGTGCGTATATTTTTTGTCTTTTCAGGGAAAAATAAGCGTGAGGAAATGTTATGAGAGAGATAAAAAAATGTCTTAATGCCGCAAAGAAAAGGGTCGGGCTGCTCGCGGGGCGGGATCTCGTGCTCGTCGTCAACAGAGGCAGGAACAAAATAGAGAAACTGCACGGCAGGATAGACGAGGTGCACGACGCGATATTCACTCTCAGGGAGAACGAGGGCAAAGTCAGCTCTTTTTCTTACAGCGACGTGCTGACGGGAAGCGTGAAATTTTTTCCGCCCGACCAAGGATAAAACAAATTGCCGCGTCGCGGCTTTTTTTATGCAGTCATATTTGGAAAAGCGCTCAATATACTATGTAGTGACAAAACTAATTCACGGGGGCAATATGACAGTGCAGACAACATTCAACAAGTTCTCAAACGACGTGATCAAGGCGCAAAAATGCGAGCAGACCGTGCTTGCCTGTTCGATAGACACGGCAATGAAAGGCGGTGTGGACAAGATCCTTTGCGCGAGGGCGCAGATATCCTCTCTCAGAATCGTGCCGTCCGACGGCAGTGCGGAAATAAGCGGCAAACTCAACGTAAAGGCGCTGTATCTCAATGCCGAGGGCGCGCCCGAAAGCGCGGATTACATATCCGACTTTTCCAAGACTGTAGCCTGCCCTTCTGCAAAAGAGGGTTGCGGCGCGACGGCGAGCGCAAAGGTATTGGACGTCCGCGCGGCGGCAGAGGGCGACACGTTGAAGATACAGACGGTGGTCGAGCTTTGTCCGAGCGTTGCCGTCAATAGCGGGTACGAGCTTCTGGAGAATGCGGAGGGAGCTTTTCTGAAGCGCGGCGAAAGCACGTTCTGCAGATTCGTCGGGTACGACGAGAGCGTTTGCACGGTTGACGAACAGTATTCGACGGGAGCCGTGGTCGAAAAAGTTCTTGCGTTCGACAGCAATGCGAGGATATGCAAGGTGACCCCGGACGGAGCGGGCGCGATCGCTGAGGGCGAAGCCTGCGTCACGATCGTCTACGTAAGCGACGGCAAGGCGGTGCAGAAGAATATGACCCTGCCGTTCGTTCAGAGGATAGCCACGGCAGAAGGCGCCAGGTGCGACGTAAAGGCAGAGGTAAGGGATTCAAAGCTCGTCATAGGCGGTCCCGCCACCGAAAACGTTTTCGACGTAAAGGTGGACGTCGCTCTGACCGCGGCAGTCTACGAAAACACTCAAGCAACGCTCGTGACAGACGCATACTGCCCGGCAAAAGAATTGAAATTATCGCACCTGTGTTTGTCTTATGAGGATTATTGCGATACCGTGCGCACGAGAGAAAGGATAAGCGGCAGCGTTGACGCGGGGGTAGACGGCATAGGGATCAGCAGGATAGTCGCCGCGTTCGAGAAGGACAACGCTATAGCTACGGTGGATGTCGGCGACGACTTTGCAACTGTCGAGGGCGTACTCGCGGTCACGGTGGTCTACCTTGACGACAACGAGGATTACAAGAGCGCGGACATAGATCTGCCGTATTCTGTGGTCGTCGGCATAAGCGAGGGGTGCGACACGGTAAAGACGGAGGCAGAGTCCTGCGATCTGACCGCAAAGGTAAAGAGGGACAGCGAGATCGAAGTGACCGCGACGGTCTGCGTAAGAGCTACGTGCGGCATGACCAAGCGCATCTGCGCCGTGGACGGCGTGGAAGAAGGAGAGGATATAGCGCCGTGCGAGGACTCGGTCAGCATATATTACGTCAAGAAAGGCGAAACGCTGTGGGACATTGCCAAAAAACTGAGCATGTCGCCCGAAGACATAGCGGCGCAGAACGGCGGTATATCCGACGCGCCCGACGAAGGAGAAAAGGTGGTGGTTTACAGAGAGGTCGCGGTGTGATATAATATATCTATGGATGAAATTACGCTTAAAGTACATGCAAAGATAAACCTTACGCTCGAGATAAAGGGCGTCAACAAGCGCGGATATCACGAGCTGGATATGCTTTGTTGCTCGGTGTCGCCTTACGACACGGTGCGGGTATGCAGAGCGGAAAAGGTCGGAGTGACAATGGACGGTGCGGAGAGCGGTGCAGAGAACACGGCTTACCGCGCCGCTTCGCTTATTTTCGAGGAGACGGGCGTCGCGCTCGAAGTTGAGATAAAAAAGGGCATACCGGTCGGAGCGGGCATGGGCGGCTCGTCGGCAGACGCGAGCGCGGTTTTCTTTGCGGCGGTAAAGCTGGGCATTATCTCTCAGGAGACAGCGGATAAGCTGTGCGTAAAGGTCGGCAGCGACGTAGCGTATATGATGCGCGGCGGCTATTGCAGACTGCGCGGAGAGGGTGAGGAGATAACGCCGCTCGGGGAAATAGACTTTTCTCTCGCGGTCGTGCAGAAAGAGACCGGCGCGTCGACAAAAGAAGTCTACGCGGGATACGACGTAGCGCCGCATAGAGGTCTCGGCGTCGACGCGGTGTTGAGAGGAGAGAGATATTACAACGTGCTCGAAAGGGCGGCGGTCACGCTGTGTCCTTCCGTGTACGAGGTCAAGGACAGATTGTTGCGGCTTTACGGCAACGCGACGATGACGGGCAGCGGCACCGCGGTCTTTGCGATAGTCGGAGACGACGCGGACGAAAAAGTCCTCAAAGAGAAGTTCGCAGACTGCGCGTTCGCGGAGATAGTAAAGACCGTGCCGCGAGGCATAGAGATATTATAACAGACAAAAACGGTAAATATGAGAAAACCCCTCCCCGTAAACACGGAGAGGGGTTTTTTTGGAGAAATACGGAAAGTCGTGCGATATTAAAGATCTCTGATCGTGTCGACGGGTCGCTTTTTCGAGAAGGCATAGACGGGAATCAGCGTGGAGATCACCGCGGTGACCGCCGCTATGCCCAGTATCATCAGCACAGACAGTATCCCGAACGAGAACAGCGAGAAAGTTATGCCGAGATACGTCGACAGCTTTGCGTTGATCGCCGCGCAGGTTATCGCGGTCGCGACCGTGGAGACGAGCGCGCATATCAGCACTATTATCATGGATTCGGACAGGAATATCTTAAACACGTCGCTGCCCTTTGCACCGACCGCGCGCAGAATGCCTATTTCGCGTTTCTTGTCGGTGATGGACACGCTTATGAAGTTGAACAGAAGGAGAGCAGCGAACACCGCCGCGCCGATGCCGGTGTAGAGGAATATGCTCGCCAGCAGGGACACCGTGTTGCTTACCGAGGACACGGACGCGTAGTTGGCGTTGTTTACGTCGTAAGACGTGCCGCTCCCGTCGTTTATCCTTTTACCTCTGACGAGTGAGGCAAGTCTCTGATAATCGTCCGCGACGGGTATCAGCACTCCCGAATAATCGCCGTCGACGTAGTCGAAGTCGGTCACGAATTCCTGAAAGAAGTAGCTGCCTTTTATCGCCGCGTCTCTGACGGCGGAGTATGTCCCGTCGTCGAGTATGACTGCCGCAAAATTATTATAATCGCCCCCGTATATAACATCCGTTACGTTTTTGGTGGCGACGGCAGATTTGTCCTTGTCGTAAAAAGTGACCGAATTTCCCGCAAGATCGTATTCGTTGCAGAAAGATAGCAGATCTGACAGATATTCTTTTGCGGTCGCCTTTTCGTCTGCGGTGTAGTATGAGTTTTGTCCGAGCGCTGAATATTTCGATCTGATAGACAGCCCGTTTTCGTCCTTTGCGTCGAACAAGTCGTCGAGTCCTTTTTCCGTCACCTGAGCTTCGAGAGCGGGCGCGAGAAGTTCGTGCCATATCTTGTAACTGACGGCTATGCCGTCTCCGAGCGACGTCGCCTCGCTTCCGTCGAGGGCGAGCGCGCTGACGGCGGCGAACACGTTGCCTTTGGCGAAGTTGTCTATCTGCATGGAATCTGCGGTTGCGTATCCGTCCGATTTGCTGCTGACGATCACCGACGAACAGTACGATTTGACAGAATTGTCGGTATAGTAATCGTTTTTAGCGGCTTCGCTTATATTTTTATAAAAACCGTCCGTCACGAGTGCGGTCAGCAGAAAGTTGTCTCCCGGGGTCGAGTAGGAGACCGGCATAGAGGTATCGTTCACGAGCCTGTCCGACGTCAGAGGCGTTTTGTATATACCGCATACGGTAAAGGAAAAGTCCTTGTATTTGAGCTGTATGTCGCCAAAGTCCGTCACCCGATTGTAAGAGTAGCCGACGAGTTGCGCAAGGGCGTATTCCGACAGCGCGACCTCGTTTTCCGTCTGCGGCGCTCTGCCTTTCGTGTAGGTGACTTTCACCCGATCTGCGGGAGCGCAGGAAAACAGGCGGAAATAGGATTCGTCGTCCGTCTTGTAATTTGAGAAAGTCATCGTGCTCACATTGTAGAGGGGAACTATGCCGTCGCCGTATTTTTCTCTGAGCGCGGCGATATCGTCGTCTGTGTAATTTACGTAATTATAGGATTCGTTCGTGTCTTTCAGTTCGCCGCTTTGATATTCGTATGAGTAGCAGACCATATTCTTGGAAATGTGCAGGTACTGTTCGTCCGTGTCCCGCAGGCTGTTTATCGCGACGGTGACGGGGTCGTAGAACATTATCGTCGAGAACATCCCGAACATCGTGAAAGCGACGATCGAGAGCAGGAGAGTGAACGCGAAGCGGACGGGTTTTACTTTCATGCCGCTCGCGCCTATCCTGATCGCCCGCTTCATCGGGAGCTTAGACCTGATAAGTTTTCTCTCTCCGTCAGTATAGTTTCTCGTCTCGGGCGCGGACCCGTTCTCTATGAACACTATCCGCTCGCCGCCCGCAGAGATATTCGCGTTTTTCTTGTACTTTTCTATCTCGTCGCCGTTCTTTGAGACGAGCACGTCGCAGTCGGACGAAGCGAGGAAAGCGTTGAGTTTTTGCACGTCCTCTTTATCGAGCGTCGCGCCTTTTCTGACGAGGACGGTATCGTCGCCGACGAATGAGAGTTTTTCGACGTTTTCCGCACCCGCTTCCGTCGTCTTTACGACGTCGGAGATCGCCTTGCCGTCTTTGAGTTCTATAATTCTGTCGGCGTAGAGCTCGGCAAACTCGCGGTCGTGCGACACGACGATGACGAGCTTATCCCTCGAAAGTTTTTTAAGTGTGTCGAACACCTGTCTGCCCGTGACCGAGTCGAGCGCGCCCGTCGGCTCGTCCGCCATTATTATCTCGGGATTCTTGACGAGAGCGCGCGCTATCGCGACCCTCTGTTTCTGACCGCCCGAAAGAGTGTTAGGCTTGCGCTTGGCGACGCTCTCGAGCTCCACTTCGCGCAGGATCTCGGCTATCGCGGCGGGGTCTTTGGGTTTGCCTTGAAGTTCGAGCGCGAGGGCGATATTGTCCTCTACGGTAAATTCTGACAAAATATTGTATTCCTGAAATACGAAGCCCACGCAGGTGTTGCGGTAGCTGTCGTAATCGGTCGAGGTGAAGTCTTTCGTGCTCCTGCCTTTGATACAGACCTCGCCGCTGTCGGGCACGTCGAGCCCTCCGCATACGTTGAGCAGGGTGGATTTGCCGCACCCCGATTTGCCCAGCACGAACACCATGCCTTTTTCGGGGAAGGAGACCGACACGCCGTCCAGCGCGCGCGTTTCGCCTGCCTTTGTACGGTAGATTTTGGTTACGTCCTTGATTTCCAGCATCAGCATGTCCTCTTGCTTCTTTTATTTTGTTTTTATACGGTACGGTGCGTGTTGCCGTTCCGTTTGTTTTATTGTGACACACGCATTCATCGGTGTCAATACACCGTAGTTTACAAACAGCCAGGTTGCGTTATTGCCCGCACGACTTTGCTTTTTGCAAGTTGTAAAGCAAAGGCGACGGATATGCAACGGTCGGTTGCTTTTTGCCCGTCCTCTTTATATACGTTTCGGGTCGGTGAAATTTTCGATAATTCCGAAAAAAAGAATAAAACGGCGGGCGCGGTCAATAATCGTTTGCGGAGGACAGCGTATGAAAAAGGTCTTTATATTGATAACGGTGCTTGCCGTACTTCTGATAGCGATCAACGTCGCGACTGCGGCAAAGGGCGGGGACAACGACGTCAACGCGGATTATCTGAGGATACATATCAGGGCGAACAGCAATTCGGACGCCGATCAGCGCGTCAAATACGAGGTCAAGGCGGCGGTGGTCGAGGCTCTGACGCCAAAACTTGCCGGCGTTTCTTCAAAGAGCGAAGCAATGGAGATAATAAGAGACAACCTCTCGCTCATCGACGGGGTCTCCGTGTCGACGCTCGAGCTCAACGGGTATCATTACGGCGCGAAGGCGAGGCTTTGCGAGGAGGATTTTCCGACGAGGACTTACGGAGAACTTACGCTGACAGGCGGCGTTTACGACGCGCTCATCGTAGACCTCGGCAGCGGCGAGGGCGACAACTGGTGGTGCGTGGTGTTCCCACCGCTCTGTTTCGTCGCGGACGGCGAGGGAGAAAAGGTTACATACAAATCGCTTATTGCCGAATGGTTGCAAAAGATCTTCGGCTGACGGGAGATATATGAACAAGACCAACGTATTGAGAATGATATGCGCGGCGCTCGTGCTCGCGGTGATAGCCGTGCCGATCTTCGCTTTCGGCGGCGGCTCGTCCGACGTCGAGGAGAGCGTCGTGCTCAAGGTGGGATCGAGCGGGGCTCAGGTCAGGACTTTGCAGACCAAGCTCAACAACTGGGGCTACGACGCGGGCAAGGTGGACGGGATATTCGGCTCGGCGACCAAGGCGGCGGTCATACGCTTCCAGAAGAAGAACGGACTTGTCGCGGACGGTATCGTCGGGGCAAAGACGGCGGCGGCGCTCGGCATGACGTTGTCGTCATCGTCCAGCTCCAACAGCAGTTATTCGTCTCAGGACGTCTACCTTCTTGCAAAATGCATACACGCAGAGGCGAGAGGGGAGCCGTACATGGGGCAGGTCGCGGTCGGCGCAGTCGTGCTCAACAGAGTGAAGAGCAGCAGTTTCCCCAACACGATCTCGGGGGTCATCTATCAGCCGTACGCGTTCACCGCGGTCATTGACGGACAGATGAATCTCGAGCCAAATCAGACCGCATACAACGCGGCGCGCGACGCGATGAACGGTTGGGATCCGACCAACGGTTGCATTTATTATTATAACCCCGCAACGGCTACGAGTTCGTGGATATGGTCGCGCAAGGTGATGATCACGATAGGCAAACACAGTTTTGCGATATGAGGTGCGTATGGATACAAAAAACATGACCGACGAACAGCACGCGACGCTTAAGGTAGCGCACTATTTCATATTCGCTATAGTTGCGCTGCTGATAGGCGCGGTGATAACGCTCGGAGTGTTGCTCGGCATTTCGCTCGACGACGGCAAAGAGCTGTCGAGGAAGGCGGACAACGGCTATACTTCGTCTTATTACACTCTGACGGACAGCCTGCTTCAGATAGAGACCAATCTCAGCAAGATGCGCGTAGTGCGCACCCCGTCCTTTCAGTCAGAACTTCTGACGATGACGGCGATCGACGCCGAGGTCGCGGAGCAATGTCTCGCGACGCTTTCGGTATCGGGCGCGGATATGACGGGAACGGTCAAATTCTGCAACCAGGTCGGGGATTTCTGCCTGTACCTTCTGAAAAAGCTCGACAACGGGGAAAGTCTGTCGGATACCGACTATTCGACTTCTGACAAACTCTACGAGACTACGGGACTTCTTGCGAGACGGCTCAACTCTCTGTCGGATAAGATATCGGCGGGAGAGTACACCTTCTCCGATCTCGGGGGCGAGGACGACGCGTTTTCGGACGTGTTCGCAGATATAGCCGACGGCGCGATAGAATATCCCGCGCTTATCTACGACGGTCCGTTCAGCGACGGTCTCGACGACCCGACCCCGGTCGCGCTCGACGGGGAGGAGATCACTCCCGAAAGAGGCATAGAACTCGTAAAAGGCTATCTTTTCGGCTACGATTCTCCGGAGGTGACTTATCAGGGAGAACTGGGCGGATATATCGAGTGCTACGCATATACTTTCTCGGCGGACGGCGTGACCGGCAACGCGATGCTCAGCAAGAAGGGCGGCGCGCTCGTTATGGCGGACGTAAACGACAGCGTGGAAAATCCGCAGTACGACAAAGAGCAGGGCGTCGAACTCGCGAGGCAGTATTGCGAAAAGATAGGTTTAGAGAGTATGTCCGCGGTATGGGCGTGCGTGACGGACAGCGAGCTTTACGTCAATCTGTGCTATGAGGAAGACGGCATAATCTTCTATCCCGACATGGTGAAAGTCAAGGTCTCGCTCGAGACGGGCAGGATCACAGGCTTCGAAGCGAGGGAGTATATCTACAACCACACTCAAAGGGATACCGACTATACCGTGACGGTCACCGAAGAAGAAGCGCTTGCGGCAAGCTACGGCGAGATGACGACAGAGAGCGTGCGCCTTGCGGTGATACCTCTCGACGCGGGCAGCGAGAAACTGACCTATGAAGTATACGGCACTATCGACGGCTACGGGTTTTTCGTCTACGTCGACGCGGCTACGGGCAAGGCGGTCAAGGTGCTTCAGGTGATCGACAGCGACGAAGGCGAATTGCTTATGTAAATCGCAGACAAATCGGGTCGGAAGAATCTGCGGGGTTTTCGCGAGAAACCCCGCTTTTGTTTTGCGTGTCTGATCGAGTGGGCGCGTGCCGGCGTAAAGTCGTGCGTAAAATCCGCTCGCAACGTGCCGAAATGCGCGATCGTCGCAAAAAACACCGTCTTGAAATCGACGAGCCGATATGCTATAATGGTAAAAAAGGGGTGACGGGTATGCCGAGATTTGACTTTTACGTGACTTTCGCGTTCGACGACTACGACGGCGCGGCAAGGCTCGTCAGAGCGTTGCAGAGCGACGGGAGAAGCTGTTTTACAGATTCTTATGTCTGCGAAGAAGTGTTATCTTGTTCCGAGACTCAGGGCGCGCTCGATTACAGTGACGGCGCCGTGGTCGTTACGGGCGGCGGGAACAACGAAGGACTTATGCAGATCGTGCGCCTCGCCGCTGAAATAGGACTTTTCGTCTCTCTCGTCAAGACCGCGGACTTTGAGGTGCCCGAGGATATAGCCGCATACGAAGGGTTGAGAGTATACCTGCGCGACGGCGCGGACTGGGAGAAAATGACGGCAGACGCGATCGTCGCGGACAATCCGATAGACGAGGACACCGCACAGCTTCTCAAAATGATGTCGGTATTCGAGCAGGACAACGACAAGTTCGTCATGGACTTTTCGCTCAAAAAACTCGCGAGGCTTAAAGATGCCGCAAAGAAAAATCCGTCTCTTATGCAGGTATACGTGAAAGGGATATTCGAGAGCGCGAAACTCGACTGGAACAACGCCGACAAGGCTATGCTTACCGAGTGGTGGAACGCGCTTTCGTTCGCGCGCGACAATGCGGGGAGCGGATCTCTTGCCGACGTCAGGTTGATAGACGCGATAATGTACAGGGTCAAGAAAGTGCTTTTCCCGTGAGAACGTCATAAGATAAAAAGGGCTTAACCTACACGGGTACGAAAAATATTCAAAACCGCGTGCCCGTGCTTTACTTTTGTCGGCAGCTGCACGAGGGCTTTGCCGCGGTTATAAGAAGATCGTATAGTTTAAAAGGAGAATGTTATAATGCGATTCAGACCGATACATGAGAATTACAACGTAAGAGATATTGAAAGATCGATAAGATTTTACGGCGACGCGCTCGGGCTCAAAGAGGTGCGCAGGATAAACGCAGAAGACGGCTCGTTCGTCATCGTCTATCTTGAAAGCGACGGCGGCGGTTTTCAGCTCGAACTGACGTGGCTGAGGGATTTCGACCGCTCGTACGACCTCGGAGACAACGAGTTCCATCTCGCCTTTGAAACAGACGATTTTGACGGCGCGCACGCTCTGCACGAAAAAATGGACTGTATATGTTACGAAAACCCCGCTATGGGCATTTATTTCATCAGCGACCCTGACGGTTACTGGCTGGAGATCGTACCTGCAAGATAGGACAATCGCAGGGGCGGGCGATCGCGGAAGATAACTTTATATAAGCCGAAAAACCCTGAGGAGCCCGCGTGGCGGGAACAATTTTCGCTGTCGAATACTGCATTTGTCTCACATAGCGATGCCTTTTCGTCCTGATCTGCACAAGCGCTGGATACGCAAGAAAAATCGTCGTCTGCGGTAGCCGTATTTACCCTGACTGCGTTGCATAATGCTAAGCCTGTATATGCACCCGTCACAAGTGCAAGGTGTTTAGCGCAAGTAACTACGGCAATTTGCCGCTTTAAACCTTGTGCGTATTATCGGGACGGTATATATCGGCGGTGGACGCGCGCTTTTTTACGGTGTGGAAAACGGAGGATTTTACTGTAAAAAATTTTTTAAAAATCCTATTTCAAACCCTTGACAAAGCGAGTTGTCGGATATATACTGTGGGCGAAATCCGAAAGGGAAGCAAAACCCCTTGAGGAAAGACAACTTAATAGAGGAGGTGAGTGCTGTGAAAACGATATGGCTCGCTTTCAAACAGTACGTCCGCGAACACGGTCTCTACGTGAAATTCTTCTGAGACTGCGGACACAAGAGCGACAATGCAGATGCATTGTTATTTTTTTGCCATTTTTTCACAGTTCAGCCTTTTATCGTCGCGACGAACCTGCCTTAGAAGGTCGGCATGACGGTATTTATCGGATATTTATAATTGCGCACGCGCATTTGACAATTTATACGGTCGTTTATTCCGTTCCCGTTTGTCGATAAGACGACGGGCGTGTTTTTTTGATCGCGCTTCCTGCTTCGATAATGCAGGAATTGCTGAAAGCATGCGATTTTGCGGTATTTAAGTTGAGATCCTGCCAATTTCGGGTATAATTTGAGAGTTAGTATTTCACGGGCGAGACGGGCAGTTTCGGCTTGTCCCCGTATAGCGGTTACCCGCAAGGAAAAAATGCGGTAGCCGTCCGTGCCGGAAAGGGGTCCCGACGTCACGACAGGCTAACGGACGATTATTCTATTGTAAAATTTTTATATGGATTTTTTAGATTAAAACATGCACAAAACGTAAACGGGTAAAATTTTGTGTTTTCCTGTCCGATGTTTATTATTCGTGCGACCAGAGCAAATGCGGGAGCATAATAGGGAATAATGTGTAATAACGACATTTTTATTGAATATTTATAATGACTGTATTATATATATGCGAAATTTTTGAATATTCAAATAACAGTTTTTTTGTAAATTTTTTGTAAAATCCTGCTCGAAATTTCTGTTGACAAAGCTGATTATCGATGATATAGTGCGAAATGAAAATTGAAAAATGTGAAAAAATGCACCGATTTGTACATAAAAAATGTATAAATGTATATTTATAAAGCATTTTTAACACTATTTTAATATTTCAAAAATGACGATTTTAATCAAAAATCGCATTTTCACAACTAAATTTAAAACCGACCAATGTTTTTTGCGTAAAAATAGGACACCCAAATCGAACAGAAATTTAAAACGTAATAAACAAATTGTTAAAAAAGGAGGATAATATGAAAAAAAGATCTGCAATTCTGATATTGACAATATTGCTTTGTGTATCTTTATTCACGGCGGTTTTCGTCGGCTGCAAGGACGAAAAGAAACAAAAACCCGCCGCGGGACACACCGTGACTTTTGACAGCGCGGGCGGTAGCGCAGTCGAGGCGGTTACGGGATCTGTCAACGAAGAACCGATGCCGCAAAAAGAAGGGTATATATTCGGCGGCTGGTTCACAGACAGCGAATTTAAAGGGGAAAGAGTAAAATTCCCTTATACTCCAGATGCCGACAGTTCGCTTTACGCGATGTGGCAACGCGGCGACGTCGGAGCGAAAGAGGTTTTTGCCGTGACCTTTGACAGCGTCGGAGGGAGCAGTGTGGCAAAAGTCAGCGGAACGGTGGAAAATGAACCCGTCCCCGTCAAGGAAGGTTATAAGTTCAAAGGTTGGTACGTGAGCGAAAAGGCGATAGTCAGGATTAAATTCCCGTTTACGCCCGACGCGGACACAACTCTGGTAGCAAGGTGGGAAAAGGACGTTCTTTCGAGGGCGGCAGTCATCAACAGGATAATCGACGCGGCGAAAAACAAGGGCGTATTCGATGCCAACAAGCCTTTCGGCGCGAGCGCGGACATAGTCACGGGCAAGTACAAGACGGCGATAAGGTTCTTTGTCGACCCTCAGAACGTCGACTCTGTCAGAGCCGCCGTGACCGTGTCGGAAAACGCAAAGAAATTGTTTGAAGTCTCTGCCGACGACGTAAACGTCTATCTCACTGCGGACGGGGTGAACAAGAGGTTTACAGGCATTAACCTCGCTCAGCTGATGGAAAAGGCGACTCTCCCCGATGCGAACGCGGTGTCGAACGGTTACAACATAGTAAGAATGGCGCTTTCGCTTCTTTTCTCCAACGGAAGCCTGGAGGGGAAAAACGACGTATACTCCATGACGTCCAATCTTTCCGGGGTAGCGGAACTCGCGAGACTTTTCAAAGTCAACGTGCCCGAGGCGGCGCTCAAGGCGATTGAAAACGTCGATCTCAGGCTTGACGCAGACGTCAGAGATCAGGTTCTCAACTCGTTGAAACTTACTGCGGAGACGAAGATAGGTTCGGTATCTGCAAAAATAAGCGACTTCAGGATAGCCAACGGCTTCACGCCCGAGATCGCAGTCCCCGCCAAGGATGCAGAAGGGTTTGACGAGAGCTATATGGTCAACTTCACTTTGCAGGGCGACGTAAGTCTCAAAAAGAACAACGGAGATTACACGACGTCGGATATCGTGAAATTCGATTATGTGCTCAGGGTGGATTACAATCTTGCAGAAGCGCTTCGCAATGCGGTCGTAACGGACGCAAATGGCAACCTTGCGCTTGACGCGTCAAGACTTTTCGTCACTCATGACAGCAGGATACTTTTCGACCTCTACCACAAGTGCGCCGACGACTGCGAGTTTTGCGCGGGCAAAGAGGCAAAGAGCAGGGGCTCTTTCCTTACGATAGCGTATTCGCCCGAAGATTTCGGCAGCACCGATCTTCACGTTGCAGTCAACGCAAAATATCTGCTTCCCAAGGGCTGGATAAAGGGCGTCGTCGGCGAGCTTCCGTTCGGATTCGACGTGCTGACGCTTTTCGGAGAATATGTCGGCATCAACATCGATCCCGCATCGCTGATACTCAGGCACAACGTCGAGGGCGCGTCCGACGGCGCTGTTTCGGGCGAGACGACGCAAACAGGCGGGTTTGAGATCCCCGACGGCATGAACGTGATCGACGTCGCGCTCGACGTGCTCGATTTCGTCAGAGAGGCGAGGCTGTCCAAAGAGGGCGGATTGCAACTCAACGTGTCAAAGATCCTCGAACTCATCGACGATACGTCGACGATGACGGGCAAGAACGTCGCGAAAATGCTCGAGCCTTTCTTCGGCGGCGCTGACGTGCTTGCGATCAGGGTAAACAAGGCTGTCTACGGCGACCCCGAGAACAGCAAGATCAACGTCTACAAAGAGTTCCTCAAGATAGACGACGCGTCGGGAGAATACAAGTCTTTCGGCGGCAAGGATTTTGCCAAGGAGATCGAATGGGTCAGAGGCAACGACGGCAACGTGATAATTAAGGCGGGAGACATAAGCACTCACGACGCAGACGGCAATCCCAACAAGCTGACGGCGGCAGAGGTGAATACCCTCGCTACGTCGGGAAGCGTCAAGTATACTTATACCGACATATACGGCGTCAGAAAAGACAGCGAGATCGGCACCGTGGTGATCAAGACGAGCGGACTCGACCTCAACGTGACCGACAAGCCGCAGAAAGTGCGCGTAGCCACAACGCTTGCAGACGGCGGAGCGATATCCTCTCTGCTCAATCTCGTCGCATCGTTCGTGCCCGACTTCTCGCTCAAGGTGCCCGGCGGAGTATTCGACACATATATGACCGTATCGTCGGTGCGAGACGTGGAGTTCTATCAGCCCGCAGAAGTCGATGACGGCAGGGGCGGCAGCGTGACAAACAACGCGTTCGACGAAAACAGGATATACAAGTTTAATGACAAACTCAACCCGCAGTTCGTCGCGAGAGTCACTTTCGGTGACGGCAGCGTCAAGGAGACCCTCGTCGATCCCGAAGGGTTTGAAGACAAATTCTACAACTACGGCACGCGCCGCAACGCTTCGGTCAAGTATTTCGGCACCTTCGATATGGTCTACAACGCGCACGGCAGGACTTTTGTCAGAACGGTCAGAATGGGAGATCAGCTCGCTAAGGAAGAGCCGACGGTCGTGCAGGTCAACGCAGGCGAAAAATATCTCGTAAGCAAGAGCGCGACGATAAGTTACAACCTCCTCGACGAGGCTCAGAGCGTCAAAAAGCTCAGCGTGTCGGGCAAGGAAGACATGATCCCCGTCGTGCCCGGTGGAGTTACCGCAGAGGCGGCATATTCCAACGGACTTTTCGGCAGGTCGTTCAACGGTATAAACCTGACGTTCGACAAGGCGGGCAGATACGAGATAACGGCTTACTATCCTTATAATATCAGCAGGAGTTTCGTGTTCGAAGTCAGCGAAAAGGCAGTCATGTCCGGTTACAACGTCGCCGTCACGAGGCAGGGGAAGGACACTTTCAAGTTCGTCGTCAAGCGCGCGGACCAGTACGGAAGCGGTCTCAACGTGAACGTGGCGGTCACCGTTCCCGTAGCGGATTCCGATCCCGTAACGCTTACGCCCGACAGCTACGTGCTGTTCACGAAAGAGGGCAATGAGGAAAAGATCCTCGACAAGATATTCTTCGCGGACGTAATGCCAAAAGGCTACGAGTTCTATCTGAGGATAACCGACGAAAAATATATCCCGCAGAACGAGCTCACCGCGAGCGCGAAAGTCGAAGTGCTCGCCACCGATTTCGACAACGCGGTGATCGCAAGCGTCGAATTTGTGGACAGGACAGAGGCATACAGTGTCACTCTCGGCAACGAACTCACGACGAGCGAGCAGAGCGGCTACGAGGGTAAACTCATCTCCGTGTCACCCGTATGCCCCGACGACAAGGCGGTCAGCGGGCTTACCGTGGATGCCGCAGTCGGTCTCAAGATAGACGGCGAGGAAGTGCAGTTGACTTCTTCCGACTACAAGATAGTCTCCGTCGACGGCAACGGCAAGGCAGGATACGGATATTTCAGGTTTACCGCAGACGGCAAGTACTATGAAAAGACCTTGAATATCCTGTTCAGGAAAGGCGCGCTCACCGAGAAGATAGACGCCGCGACCAAGGTAGAAGTGACCTTTACCGCAAAAGCGAAGAACTATGACAACGTGGTCCTCGCAAGCGCGACCGCAACGATAGAAAAAGAGGTAACCGAAGCAGAAGCGGAAGCGGAAACAGAAGCGGAAGCGGAAACAGAAGCTGAAACCGGAGCTGAAGCAGAACGCGGCGCAGAAGCGACCGAATGATTCCTGTCTTGCAGACAAGCATACAATTCACAAAAAACGGGCGACAGAGCGTCGCCCGTTTTTTGCGGCAAACATTATCCGATTCAGCGGGTCGCGTTGTCTGCAATTTATATATTATGTATATTTTCTGCGGTTTTGCGAAATCATAGGCTAATTGCAGGATTTAACTGAGATCAGGAAAGATTGCCCGTTCTCAAAGATAGCTTGAGGGATTCTCCCGATACCGTGAAAGTGGCGATGTAGTATTCTTTGATAAGACATTTCAGATCAAATAAGAGGTCTTGCTCGGTCGTGACCCAATTCACAGCCGAGCATACGATATTTTCGTTGGTTTCAGCAATTTGTGTTTGTTTCATTGTGCATTCTCCTTAACCATGAAGTTTTTCTTCGTTGCGCACCGAAGGACGATTTCATTATATCCACTTTATAGGTGGTTTGCAAGTATTATCCAACTAAAAAGTGGATAATTATGCCATAAACAAGCAGTAATATTGACGAATTTTGTCGAAACTCGAATCAGGGGCAGGATCATGGAAAAGAAGAACGCATTTCACGAAAGACTTAGCGAATTGATGATCGAAAAAGGAGTAAACACGGTGTCTCTTTCGGCGGCGATCGGAGTAAGCGACGAAACGGTACGCAGGTGGAAAAACGGACAAAGGGATATTTTGCTTTCACAGCTTGTAAAGCTCGCCGATTATTTTCAATGTTCTCTTGATTTTCTGGCGGGAAGGTCTGACTGCGCAATGGATCATCAGGTCAGAGAAATACCGCCGTTTTACGACAGACTGAGAGCTGTCATGGCAGAAAAAGGCGTGACGAGATATAGGCTCGTTAAAGATTTGCCTATTTATGACGGATACTTTACGAATTGGAAGAAGGGGAAGAGTCCTAATATTTTAACGCTTATCATGCTTGCAGATTATCTTGATGTTACAATTGATTATCTTGTCGGGAGAGAAAAGTAATAGACTGATTACTTTTCTGTGCAGAATGCCGGACGTAAGTTCGGCGTTTTTTTATGCACAAAAAGGAAAAATTTTCCTGTCGCGTTAATTCTATTTAACGCGACTGTAGGTTTACAATACAATTGTTACAAAGTCATGATGTTAACGAAAGAGGAGGTAGGAGCAAAGCAAGGCGGCGTTTAAGTGAAAGAAAGCAGTCTGCCTCCCCCGAGGGGGAGGCGCGCGAAATTGGGCAAAAAAAGTAGCGAACTTGTCTCT
>CASDWJ010000039.1 GCA_949284695.1 uncultured Christensenella sp.
AACAAAGAAACAAAAGCCTTCAGGCTTAGTTCGTGAAGAATATGCGGTTGGCAAAAATTCGATGAGTCTACAGACTCGGCATGGTAAAATGCCCCAGGGGGGCAAGCACAAACCACCAGCACGGCTGGTGGTTATGATTTAATGTTTTCCCTTTCCTGACGGGTCAGCCGGGAATATGCCCTTTGATAGGAAACGTCGGCAAACTGCCTCGCAAGATCGTCGCCTATCCTCGGAAGGGTCGCTGTGCTCTTGTATCTTGCCTGTACGGGCGGACAATGCCAGCCTCTCACCACCGCGCCGTCGAGACCTTCTCTCAGAAATACCGCGTCGTCGGCTGACGTCGAGAAGGTGAATTTCTCTTCACCGCTCTGCTCGAAAACTTCTGCAAAGATATAACCGTTGCGCTTTGGCGACGTCTTGATTTTAACAACCGCATAATCGTCGCCGAAAGGAAAATCGAGATACGCGCCTCTTTTCTCAAGACAATATTTTATCAGTTCTTCACCCGTCATATATCTCTCCTGCGTCATGTTATCCCCGCCACGCCTCTTGCCGCGGATCTCTGCAGATACTTTGATTCTATCACTCGTATATGCGCGCGGTCAATACGTTTTCCCGCCGCGCACAAAGCCTCGTATAAAAAACGAAAAATTTTTTGAAAATATTTGGCAAAATTCCCTTCACGTTTGTTTTATAGACAAGAAACCCCCAAGGAGGATAAAGTTATGAAAAAGAAAATTACAGCGATCGTTGCGATCCTCACGCTTATGCTCGCGATGAGCGCGCTTCTCACCGCATGCATACTCGATACAGACCCGTCTCCCGACAAAAACACGAACGGCGGAACGCAGAGCGGCATCGGAGAAATGGGCAATTACACAACCAACTCCGGGCTCGTTGCGATGAGCGCGACTTCGTCTGCACTCCTTCTCGACGAGATGCAGAGCAACACCGCTCTCGCCGCCGCGCTGAGCAACGACTCCTCGCTCGAAGGTCAGCAACTGACCGAAGCCGAAATAGAAGAAGTCAAAGCGCAGCTTGCGGTACTTGAAAACTATATGGGCGATAACGCTCTCTCGATCGAACAGGGAGCACCTGCAGAGGACGACGAGTATTACGGCGTTTACGAAGTGAAGATGACCGTCTCCACAAAGAACCTCGAGGGCGAAGCTCAGGTCTACACCATGTACTTCAATCAGACCGAGACGGGCAACAAAACCGAAGTCGACAAGGACGGTCACAAGGACGAGAGTCTGTGGGAATACGAGACCGAACAGGCATTTGCACTCGAAGGCATAGTCATATCGGGCGACAACGTCTACGAAATGGTCGGCAAAAAGGAAGTTGAGACCGAGACCGAGGACGGCGTGACCGAGAACGAGACCTCTTACGAAATGACCGTGCGCGGCGCAAACGGCGAATATATAGTATTCGAACAGTCTTTCGAGGAAGAAGAAGGCGAATCCGAGCAGAAATACGAATACAGGATCTTCAACGAAAACCGCGAACTCGTCAAGCGCTTCGAACTCGAATTCGAGACCGAGAACAACGAGCAGGAGATCGAGATGAAGAGCTACGAAAACGGCGAAATGTTCCAGTGCAAATACGAGAAAAAGACGAGGAACGGCAAGGATTATATCGAAGCCGAAGTGATGAAGGACGGCAGAATGATCGAAGTGTTCATCACCGTCGAAGGATCAGGCACCGAGGAAGACCCCTTCAGACACGTCTACACCTACGGCGAATACGAAGATATCGACGACTGACGCCTACCCCCCTCTATATATTTCGGGCTCCCGTAAATTGCGGGAGTCCGATTTTCTTTGAACCGAGCAAAAACCTTGCGCGCCGTTTGCGGCTTCTCAGACCCGAGAGCCCTGCCGTCAAAGAGAAAAATCCGCGAATATCGCGTAGTGGTCGCTCAAGTCTTCAAACTCCTCTCCGTCAAGCACGAAAAACGTGCGGGCGGTCGCATCTCCTTTGACAAAGATGTGATCCCAGGTAGGCGCGGTGGCTACAGCCTCGCTTCTGCACACGAGCCGTACCCCGTCTGCGTATTTCGCGTCGGAAAGCGTCGCCGCCAGCCTTGCGTATACCGTTGCCGCCGCATACTCGCCCTGAGTCTCTCCGCCGTAGTCGGGCTCATCTCCGCTCTCCGAGCAGTTGTAATCCCCGCACGCTATCACGGCGCAGGCATATCTCTCGCGCAGTTCGCCTATGAGTTCAGTGAGCTGATCGACCTGAGCGTTCATTATCCCGAGCGACTTCTCTTCCTGACCGCTCCTGACCGGGTTGAGATGGGTATCCGTGACGATAACGTACCTGCTGCTCGCCTTTACGTTGAACAAACCCCACGTTATCGCGCGCGAGCCGTTTTCGTCTCCCTCTTTGTAGGCGACGTAGCCGCTCGTTATCAGGTCAAGTTTGTCCCCGTTGTAGATGATCGCGGTCTTGTTCTTGTTGAACACGTCGATATCGGGATGAAGCACGACGTAGCCGTCTGGCATATTCGCACCCAGGCACCTTATGCCAGTCGCTCGACATCTCCTGTACACCGACGACGTCGGGTCTGATCTCGTCAAATACTTTGAGGAGCATTTTCGCGCGCGGAGGCACGGGAGAGCCGCCCCAACTTTCCATGTGAGCGAGAATATTGAAAGACATGACCCTGACGTCCACGTCCTCTCCCCGCGAAAAATCGTATTCCGCGAGCGCCTCCTCAAATCCCTCGGGGTAGCCGTACTCCGAAATATTCGTGTCGACGCAGGCGACAGACGCTGTCAGCACTGCCGCGGCGACGATCGCAACGACGATAAACGCAACAGCCTTTTTCACATTTCCCTCCCCGCAAGGCGCAAGACTTTTCTCTCATACGCAAGCCTTTGCGCTTGCCGACGATTGATTATACAAAAAGCGGGCGATAATGCCCGCTTTTTCGCGTTTGTTTACTTTGTCTTTCAGATGCCGGCGTCATTGCCGCTGTCGCCGTCCGTATTGCCGTCGCCGTCCTTTTTGACGTCCTCGGCAGGAGCTTCGTCCTCAGCGACCGTCTCTCCCGCAACGACCGCCTCGTCGGCTACGACTGCTTCTCCTGCGACGACTGCCTCGGTCGCTTCTGCGGTCACCGTTTCGTCAGCCGTCTCGCCGTCTATCGGCGCATTGTGCTGTTCTGCGCTGAGCGCCTTGAGCTGCTCGACTATCTTCTCGTGCTCTTTCTTGCTGAGCGGATAGAATATCATCGCGATCGCCATCAATGCCGCGGAAATAGCGGATATCCACAGCGCGAGATTGAAGTAATCGGTCGCGACTTTCATCAGATCGTCGGACACCGTGGTCACGTTGAAGTAGTTGCTGGGCTGATAACCCATATTCTTCTTGACGAGAGCGATAACGACGTAGCCGATATTGGTGAACACGAGCACGAGCGTATACGCGAACATCTGAATGAAGCCTTCGAGTCTCTTGCCCGTCTTAAGCTGCTGGTAGTCGGATATTTCAGAAAGCATCAGCGGCTGCAACGAAGCGATCGCGTTGAACAGAGCGATAAATCTCAATACGGTCAGAAGCACTGCGCTGAGCGCGCCCTGCGCGATGTTTTCCACGCCGATGATACCGAGTATCGCATAGCCGAGAGCGTTGCATGTCATCCAGAAGATGAGTATCGTCTTGTTGTTGAACTTGCGCGTCATAAACGGCAACAATATCATGTTGGGCGTGACCGCAAAGCCTGTGATGAGGGTCAGAGAACCGAAGATCGCCTGACCTGTCGGGATGTCGGTCGCATAACGCAGCTTGCCGAGGATCGCCGCGTCGACTTCGATCGTGGTACGCACGCAACCGAGAATGAGCGCAAGCGTAAAGATCAGAAGCGGTTTGTTCTTCATGATCTGTCTGAGACCGTCGAACAGACCGACTTTTTCTTTGTTTTCGTTGGTGACGATGATCCTCTCCTTGACCTTGAACAAAAGGAGCACGAACGCAAAACCTACGAGCGAATAGATGACTCCTATGTATCTGAACGCCATATACTCGACGCCCTGATTGTTGAAGTAACCTCTGAGCGCATTGCCCAGAACGTTCATAATTGTCGGAGAGAAACCGATGATGAGTCCTATCGGAGACCAGATGTCCGTTCTTTCCTGCTGGTTGGGGGTAACCACGCCGGGCATCATATAGAAGGTATTCTGGAAAAGGTTCCAGATAATAAGCGTCGGGGTGCAGATGCAGTAAGCGTATACGATCTTGGGAACGGCGTCGAATTCCTGTTCTCTTATAAGATCCGGCGACCACGTAGAAGCGATCGCGAGCGCGGCGAACAGCGGAGCCATCAAAAGAATGAACGGCTTGTATTTACCCCACCTCGTCTGCGTATTCTGCAACAGTTTGCCGAATATCGGCTGGATCAGAAGTCCGAGCACGCTTGCAACGAGACAGATCAACGGACCGTGCAGAACGTCGATGCCGAAAAGCTCCGATATCTGCGTCGCGGTGATCATTCCCGAAACGACGGTGACCATCGTGCTTACGCCGAACGCACTGCCGCCGAAGCACAATATCTCTTTGAGGTTCATGTACCTGCCCTTGGGAGGCGTAGTCCAGAAAGTTTTCAGCTTTTCCCAGAGATTCGCCGCCGTCTCTTTGAACGACTTTTTGCTACCGTTGTTGGTCGGTTGGTTTTCGCTCATAAATAATCTCCCCGATGTTTTAGAGTATAAAAACATTATAACAAAATAAAGAAAATCAGTCAATTTATTTAACGTTATTTTAACATTAAACGCGAAATACACTCTTTTGCGAAAAAACGTCGTTTTTCGGGAAAATTTTTTGCCGTATTCGTATAATCTTATTGCAAAAACGGACAGAAGCGCAGAATATCGTACAGATTCTGCGAAATTAAGACAAATTAACGTCTCGCGGATTGCGCCCGAGGCATACCGATGATAAACTGAAACCATAAAAAACGACGAGGTTGCTTATGAACGATATGACGATAGGTCAATTTTTATCCTCACTCAGAAAGACAAAAGGCTACACTCAGCAGAACGTCGCCGACGCGCTCAACGTGTCCAACAAGACGGTAAGCGGATGGGAACGCGACGTGGCTATGCCGAACGCAAACTTCATTCTTCTCCTTACCGCACTTCTGACCGCAATGTGTATATTCAAAAAGAAGATAGCGAATTAAAGCATCATTACGGCTTCGCGCCGAAAATTTCTCCATTAAAATACCGCACCTTGTAAACACGGGTGCGGTAATTTTCAAAATATTTCTGTTTGAGTTGCAATGCCGCTACGCTTCTCGGAACGCTTGAGAATCACGCGGCTTTCTGATACACTCTCACGTAGTCTATAACGAAATCGTAATACTTATCCTTGTCGTTGCTCATCGGGTCGCCGCACCAATAGTCGGTGCCGTCCTCGTTCTTGCCGGGAACTAATGTGCCGTCCTTTTCGGAATACCCCCCCGCCTCTACGGACAAGATGATATATTCTTTCACCTGTGAGACTCCGAGAGTCTCGCCGTCCACGGTATGCGACGTGCGCCAGGTCTCCGCGCCGTCGATATAAAAGACGTATTCTTCGGGCGTCCACATCACGCCGTAGGTGTGAAAACTCGTATACATATCGGGCACGCGGTACATCGGCGACTTTTGGCTTTTCGTATCGGCATATCCGTCCCCGTGAAGCACGTGTACGTTGCTCTCCTTTTCGAGAGAAGAATACATCCACGGCGACTCCATCACGTCTATCTCCACGCCGTCCGCGCCCGTACCCTGCACGTCGTCCGAGCTCATTCCCGTGCCCTCGTCGGGCATAAGCCAGAACGCCGACCAGATACCTGTGCAAGGGGGAACGATGCAACGCGCCTCGAAATAGCCGTACTTTGCAGAAAATCCCTCGTAGTCAGCGCTTCTTGCGACAGACGAAGAATCTTCCCTTGTCGCCGTCTCCACCCACGAGGTGTACCAACCCTCGCCGAACTGCCCGTCCTTATAGAGCGTGCGTATTGTCAGACAGCCGTCCGCGACAAAAAGCGTATCCTCGCTGTCCTCGTAGTAGGCGGCCCTCCTCGACGGCGTCTTGTAACCCGTCTTCCATTTTGTGTAATCGACAGAATCCCCGTCGAAACCGTCCTCGAAAACGATCCGATACCCTTCTTTTTCAAGCACATCGTCGAGCGTCTTGTCCTCGGGCAGGTCTATCACCTGCGAACAGGAACACATAAGGATCGCCGCAATGATGACGCACAAAAGCGCCGCAACCGCCTTCTTCATAATCCCTCCTCTCATAATTTTTTCTCCGACAGACTACTGTGCTTTGTCTGCCTCTGCCGTTCTGCGTCCGCGCCGTCTTTGACGGTGACGTCTCTCTGCCATTTCCTGAGCATGACCCTGACAAGCCCGAGCACCGTCTTGACAAAAGTGTCACACCTCAGCAACAGATATACCGCCCATGCCGGGAAATGCAGGACATATCCCGCCACCGCGCCGAGCGGCAAAGCCAGCAGGTAGACCGTGCCCACGTCTATTATAAACGCAAAACGCGTGTCTCCGCCTCCCCTCAGCACGCCGACGATGACCGTGATGTCGACCGCCAGCACGAGCTGCAACGCGGCGAGAATCATTATCAGCTGAGAAGCGATCTGTCTCGCCCCGTCGGACACTTCGTATATAGACAGTATAGGCGCTCTCAGCGCAAAAAGCAATACCGCCCCCAGAGCGCCGACCGCGAGAGAAAACACGAGCATCGTGTCGGCGACCTTCTGCACTCTGTCCTTGTCTCCCTCTCCGACGGCTTTGCCCGTGAGCACCGCGGCAGCGTTGGATACGCCCATAATGCCTACGAGAGCTATCTGGTTGACCACGTTTGCAATGCTTCCCGCGGCGATAAAATCGTCGCTGAGGTTGCTTATCACGAGGGTGATCATCACCGTGCCGAGCCCCCACATCAACTCGTTGCCGACAACGGGCAGACAGTTTTTCATAAAAGGTCTGACGACGTCTCCTCCGCGCGAGAACACGTGCCTCAGTCTGAAGCCCGTGCGCTTATCTATAAAATACATATATATCAGCGACATCAGAAATTCGCTGACTCTTGCGGCGACCGTACCGATCGCGGCGCCCTTTACGCCGAGCGCGGGCGCGCCGAGCTTGCCGAAGATGAACACGTAGTTGACCGCCACGTTGACGAAAAAGGAAATGCCGTATATCGCCATCGACACGTTGACTTTCTCAACCGCGCGCAGAGAGGTCATATAGCAGTTGGACACGCTGTAAAAAACATAGCCTATCGCTATTATCCGCATATAGTCCGCACCGCTTGCGACGATATCCGGGTTTTTGGTAAAGATCGACATGATTTGCCGCGGCGCCGCTATGCAGACGACGGTAAACAGCACCGATACGGCGAACGCGAGCCTGACAGCAAAACCCATTATCCTGCGTATATGCTCCATGTCGCCTTTGCCCCAGTACTGCGCGATCATGACTCCCGCCCCGCTGCCTATACCGAAGCCGAACATCGTCAACAGAAAGAAGGGCTGACCGCCGAGATTGGCGGCAGAGATCGCGACGTCTCCGAGCTGACCCAGCATGACCGAGTCCATAAGGTTGACGCCGTAATTGATCACATTCTGAAGCGCGATCGGGAGTATTATCGCGATCGCTCCGACGACGAACTGTCTGTTGAATAAAAATCTCTCTCTCAACTTCATAGCAAATACAGTATAACAGCATAATATATATAATGCAAGTATAAAAGCGTCTGCGTTCTCGCCTTTTACGCCATGCCGCGCATTCTTACGAAAAACTTACGCAATGCGTACAATTTCAGGATAGCGGATCCGAACGCAAAGATATATGCTTACTTTAACAAAGAGGTAAATATGCAAAAATACGTAAGAGGCAAAGAAAAATTTTCATACGGATTCGCCGCGGTCGGAAGTTTTATGATCGCCAACGTCATAGCGAGTTATCTGTCCTATTTTCTCACAGACATACTGCTCGTATCCACGACGTTCGTTTCCGTGCTTATGATCGTTGCAAGAATCTGGGATATGCTCAACGATCCGCTGATGGGCGTCCTGATAGACAGGACAAGTACTCCGCAAGGCAAGATGAGACCGTACATACGAATTGGCGCTATTTTGATTTTTTTCGTGTCCGTGTTTATGTTTCTCCCTTTGTCTGACGCCGATCCGATATTCAGGTGCGTCTTTGCGACAGTGATGTATCTGGCTTTCGACACAGCTTATACCATCGTGGACGTCCCGTTCATGGGACTGATGAGCGTCGCAACCCCTATCGACAAAGAAAGATCTTCCCTGCTCACTTTTTACGTAACTCTCGGGTCTGCAGGCACGGTGGGAACAATCGTTCTGTTGCCGCTGTTCCAGTCATTCCTGCCTGAAAAGTGGGTATATTTCGCATTGGCGGCGACAGTAGGCACGATTGCTTTCGCGGGATATATGATGCTTTACAAAAACTCGCATGAAAGATTTGCTACCCACACAGAAAAGATCTCCGTGAAAGATATGTTTAAAACGGCTGCCCGCAACAAGCCCATGGTACTCACTCTGCTGACTTCGATGCTCGCTTCACCGCGATATCTGCTTATGCTCTCGGCTGCGTACATTTCGACTTACGTCATAAAGATTCCGGGGGTCAGTTCCGGCACCGTATTGGTATTGCTGTATCTCGTGGTCGGCGCGGGGATGTTCGCGGGAATACTGCTGACGCCTTTGGTATACAAAAGAACGGGGTTCAAATGCACCACTCTCCTTTTCGGGACGATCGGGGGCGTCTGCCTCGCAGCGGCATTCTTCGTGGGCCAAGCGAACTATTATGCGGCTCTGCCGTTCATGACTCTCGGCGGACTCGGACTCGGCGCATACAACACTCTGCCCTATCCTATGGTCGGAGACAGTCTCAATTATCTTGAATGGAAAACCGGTCAACGAATGGAAGGCGTTTGTTTCAGCTGGAATTCGTTCGTGACCAAGTTCAATAATGCCGCGGCGGCTATAATGCTTTCTGTCGGACTTATCGTTTTCGGGTTCGTTCAGCCCGTAGTTCCCGGCGAGCCTCTCCCGCAGTCCGACTTCACAGTCACGGGTCTTTACGCACTCGTTACGATCATTCCCGCAATTTCTTTCTTAATATCTCTTGTCCCCGCGGCGTTAAACGGGTATACTGGAAAGAGAAGAGCGTTTATCATGGAAGAACTCAGACAAAGAAAATCGGCATATTCCGATGCAGTATTGTCAACTGAGGGCAATACAGCGGACGATGCACGGACTGCCGATGCCGCAAGCGACGATTATGCAGATTTTGCGACAGAAAAAAACGTGCAAGCAACAGATTTCAAAAGGTGACGAAATGAAGATCAATTGCGATTACAAAAACATTACCATGAAAAACGATCTCGTAGTAGGAGTTATCTCCGACAGCCAGCTCTCTCCTTTTTCCTGGAAAAACAACAAGACTTTCGAGCGCAACCTCATCCGCTCTTTGCAGACGCTGAAAAACTTCGGTTGCAATATGATAATATTTGCGGGAGATATATGCAATATCGCCAATTTCTACGCATATCACCGCTTTAAAAATTCTTTCCAGCTCGTATTCGGCGCCAAAAGCCCGCTTCTTCAGATAATCATGGGCAACCACGACTACTTTCCCGCGTTCACTCCGCGCTGGAAAAAGAGGTTCATGTTCGAGACCAATCTCGGCTGTAAGCCGTATTCGCATTACGTGGTGAACGGCTACCATTTCATAGGCGTATCCCCCGACTGCCGCAAACAGCGCAACGGCTATTCCCGCGTGCTCGACTGGCTCGACGCAGAGATCGCGCTCGCGGTCGGAGAAAGCGGCGACAGACCCGTATTCGTGACCACGCACAACACCGCCGCCGACACGGTCTACGGCTCTGACGTATACGGCGACACAGAGCTCGGCAAAGTGTTTTCTAAATATCCCACAGTCGTCAACTTCGGCGGGCACACACATTTCCCGATGATAGACGAACGCTCGATACATCAGCGCGACTTCACGTCGCTCAACACGCAGTCGACTTCTTACGTAGAACTCGAAAAGGGCAAGGTCAACGGGACCGTGCCGCCCAATCCGCACATATCTCCGATGGGCTACGTGCTCAGATTTCACGAGGAAAAAATAGACGTCCTGCGCGTCAACGCGGGCACGGGAACGGAAGAAAAGGAACATATGCGCTGGTCTCTGCCCACGCGCATAACCAAAGACGACTTCGTATATACAGACGCGCGCTTCGACGTGTCCGACGCAAAAGAGGACGACTACCCGTCCATGCCCGCGCTCTACGGCAGAAGCGAAAAGATAGGCATGCGCACCTATCTCATATTTGAAAAAGGCATAGATAAGGATTTCGTACACAACTACCGCGTAGAATTCAGCGACGGCAAAGTGCAGTATTATTTCAGCGATTTCTACAAAGGTCTTTCCAACCCCAACACCGAAGCCGTACTGCCGATATACGAAAAAGCCGCAGGAATTTACGACGTCGAGATACGCGCAGTGAATTCAAAAGGTCTGGTAAGCAAAACTTCGACGAGGATATGCGACGTGAGAGTGCCCGGCTACCGCCGCTATCCGCTGATATTCGCGCCCGACGCAAAGTACTTCTGATATGAACACTATACCTTTCAAAAAGATAAAAGGATTTATATTCGACCTTGACGGGACCCTGCTTGACTCGATGCCCGTATGGGACGTGATATATGCCGCGCCTTTCAGAGAATACGGCATAGACGTGCCCGACGGCTATATACTCAAAGTCAACCACATGAGTCTCGACGACTGCGTGCGCTATACGCTGACCTCCACTCCTCTGCCGTGCGACGGCGAAACACTCGTCTCGATATGGTATAAGCGCGCAAGCAAAGCCTATGCGGAAAGCGTCGACACAAAAGAAGGCGCGGCAAGTTTGTTGTCCGCTCTGCGGGCGAAAGGGATACGCCTCGCCGTCGCGACCGCGCTCCCCTACGAGCTTTTCGTCCCCTGTCTAAAGCGCCTCGGGATATACGGCGACTTCGACTTCTTTTGTTCAACCGACGACGTAAAACTCGGCAAGGACAGTCCCGAAGTATACTTAAGCGCCGCGCGCGGACTCAGACTGCGACCCGAAGAATGCGTCGTTGCCGAGGACAGCCACGTGGGCATTGCCAGCGCAAAACGCGCGGGCTTCTTTACGGCGGGCGTATACGACAAGGCTTCTTCAAGCCGTATGGAAGAAATAAAAAAATATGCCGACGTCTACGTCCTCAAACTGTCGGAACTGACGGCTATGATAAAATAATTTTCCTGCCCGTGTAGTTTAAACGCAATATTAAGACAAGATCACGACTGCATGGTACGGCGACGGCACAAAATCCGCGCCGCGTTTTTTTCATATTTTTCCATGTAAATAGCGACACTTTTACGTTCTGCGTTGTTGAAAATAATGTCACGATAATGTAGACTTGAATTGTAAAAGGAGACCGCTATGGAAAAACAGACGATAGGACAATTTCTCTCCGCGCTCAGAAGGAGCAACGGATTCACACAACAGGAAGTCGCGGATAAACTGAACGTATCCAACAAGACGGTAAGCTGTTGGGAGCGCGACTCATACTCTCCCGACATATCGATGATCCCCGCGATAGCAGAGCTGTACGGCGTGACCTGCGACGAGATACTGAGGGCAAAACGCGAGCCCGTTCAATCCTCGGAGCCGCCTTTGCAGGAAGCCGATGCGGAAAAGGCAAAAGCAAGTGCCGAAAAGGCGGAAAAAGAAGCCTCCGCGATTTTCGACAATATGCTTGCGAGATACGACAATACTCACAAAATAGCGACGGCGGCGGTGATCTTTGCGTCTTTGTTTGCCGTATTCGCGGCAGCCGTGACCGTATTTCTCGCCGACTATATCGCCGCGGGGTTTTTCATAGTCGTACCCGTGACGGGGATCTCGCTGTTCGTATACGCGCTTATAAGCTACCGCGTGAATTTCGCTGTGCCGGACGAACCCCGCACACATAAAGTCAAACGCGCAATATACGTCAGAAGAAAATGCACGATAAACGTCCTCGTCCCGATACTGCTTTACTTCATTCCGTATTGTTTCAATTTCAGACAGTCTCACTATTATATAGCATGGGGACTTTTCCTTGCCGCGCTCTATCTGCTTGCGGCGATCGCGTTCAACCCGATATCAAAGCTCTTTCACGGGAGTTTCTACCCCGCTCTCGACCGCGAACTGACCAAAAGCAAAGCGACGGCGAGGATATCGATATTCTCGTTCGTGATCCTGACGGTAGCCGTCTTTGCCTTTGTCCTGCAGCACGTGCCTCTGTCAAACGTATCTTTTGCGGGCAACGGGACCTCTGTCGCACAGGATATAGACGCACTCGAGACCATGCTCGCTTACAGCTACCTGCCCGACGCTTATACTCCTTCCAACGTGATGCCGTCCGTCAGCGATCAGTATGCGGAATATACTTATTTAGTAAATAGAAAGGACTACGACGAGGACGATCTGAAGGGATACCTCGCATACAGCGTCTCGGGCGGTATGCTCGACGACGTATACCGCGTGACGGTGCTCTACCCCGTATGGCACGTGACCTATGACGAATACAACCCTCTGACCGACGATTACGTGACCAAAACGAAAAAAATAACGGTATTCAACATCAGATATCAGACGTCTTTCCTGCAGAACGGCTCAGATGGCAAGTTCTTGCTTTACAACTTCGACTACAACTCTCTCGTTGAAAGAAAAGAGGCCAGGAACTTTGAATATACGGTAAAATTTGCCGTTGCCGTATGCGTTGTCACTCTCTTTCTTTACGCCCTGTCGGGCTTCGTTGTCACCGAGGTCAGAAAAAGGAAAGCGCTAAAAAAGGGCAAGAAAAACGATGCCTGAAGAAAGCCATTGACGATCGTCAGCCTTATGGTGAATCGTCAAACCCCGTGCAAAGCTTTTTGCAATTCTTGTTTAAACAAACTTATAACAAAAACGCGATACGTATCGCGTTTTCGAGGCGGAAACGGCAAAAACGGTAACCTTCCTATATCCCGCCGTTCCGCCCTGCCGACCACGGCGCGAGTCTGTCGGGAGGTCGCAAAAAAGTACGGAGCGTCGCCGCTCCGCACTTTTTGATTTTTCGCATTTCAACGATTCTGATCTCTCGCCGCCGTCATTCCAGTCCCGCGGGAACGATGATTTCCATATCCGAATCGGGATAGGAACAGCACGGGTGGATATAGCCGAATTTGAGATCGGCAAGTCTCCTCTTGTCCGCGCCCGCTATGCTGAACTTGCCCGACACGAGCTTGCTGTGGCAGAAGCCGCAACCGCCCGCGCGGCACTTGCTCGGCACTCTGAGCCCCGCTCTTTCCATCGCGACGAGCACGGTCTCGCGGCTGTCCGCTTTGACGGTATAGACCTCGTCTCTGATATGCACGGTCAGAGTGTATTCCGCTTTCTTTACGTCGCGTACGCCCACACAATTGGCTTCTTTCTTGACTCTCTTGCCGCCTATACCCATTGCCGCAAGCTCCTTGTCGAGAAAAGCGTACATTGCCTGCGGTCCGCAAGCCATCACGGTATATTTTTCGGGAGCGTACTTTCTGATGATCTCTTTGGTGACAAAGCCTTGCTCGTACTTGTCGTTTTTCTCGTCGCTGAGCACGTAGACGACCTTGAATTTGTCGGATACGAGCGCGTCGAGCCTGTCTTTGAACGCGATGTCCTTTTCTGTCCTCGCGCCGTATATGAGTACCAGATTGAAGTCCTCGCTGCCCTCTTTCAGCGCCTGCGCCATAGAATAGAAAGGCGTGATGCCGCTGCCGCCCGCAATGCCTACGACCGTCTTTTCGTCCTTTATCGCTTCGTAGTGGAAGAAGCCCGACGGGTCGCCTATTATCATTTCGTCACCGAGCCTGGCGTTGTCGAACAGCCAGTTGCTGAAGAATCCCGCTTTCTTGACTGTGACGGACAGTTCTTTTTCTCTGAGAGCCTTATACGGGGACGACGATATCGCATACGGTCTGCTGACTACCGCTCCGTCGATCTCTGCCGTCAGTTCGACGTACTGACCTGCGCGGAAAAACATTTTTCTTTCAAGGCTGAAAGTATAAGTCTTGGTATCGCTCGTCTCGGTGGAGATCCCCGTCAGAACAGCCTTCTGATTGCCGGGGTGAATGATCCGCGCGGTCGAATTGACTTTATATCGATCGGGGAGCTTGGTATCGGGAGCGTTGTCGAACTCCGCACGGCGGTTAGGCACAAGTTTTTTGAAACGGAGCATATCCATCCATCCGAACATTTTCTTCTTGAAATTCATTTTTCAGCCCTCCCTTTTTATATCGCCTACTGTCTGTCTGCCCGTAATGTCGCCCGAGAAGTACGCGCTCGAATAGCCCGACAATCTCATCGAGAAGCCGCCCGCGAAGCGCAGACCCCTCGTCTTGTGATCTTCTGCCATCATAAGGAGCCTCGGCATAAGTCCGTCCCAGTACTGCGACTCGTAGCCGTAGATACAGCCCTCGGGGTGACCGCAGTAACGCGCGTAAGTCATCGGCGTAGCCACAGAGATCTCCTCTATGCTGTCTCTTATCCTGCAGCCGGTGTCCTTTTCAAAGCGCTCTATCATGATATCCGCGACTTCGTCCTTGACCTTGAAGTAGTCCTCGGGTTTTACGTTGCCCCAGTCGTCGGACATGTACAGGGTCGTGAAATACATCATGCACGTGCCCGGGGGCGAACATTCGGGATACGCTCTGTTGAGACATACCGTTGCCTGCACGCAGTTGGTGTCTATCCGCTTCATCGCCTCGTACTGCCTGACGGTATCCATCGTGTCGTATAGGAAGTAGTTGTGATTGGTAATGCCAAGTTCGTCCGCCGACTTGTTGAGCCCGAGGAACATCGTGAAGCCTCTGCCCGCCAGTTTGCGCGCGTTGGTCTCCTTGATTATCCTCTTGTCAACTTCTTCTTTTATCATCTTGCCGTAAACGATATGCGGCGAACAGTTGGCGATCACGTGACGCGTCACGATCTCGTCGCCGTTGCCGAGGACCACTCCTTCGACGCCGCCGTCCGCGCCCGTCTTTATCCTGATAGCCTCGGTATTGAACCAGACGTCCCCGCCCAGTTCTCTTATCCGCTCGACCATAGCAAGCGATATCTCGTGAGAACGCGCCTTGGGCATAGCCGCGCCGCGCGTGACGTAACGGAGCACCATCGAAGCGTAATGCACGAAGCTGAGGTCGTCGCAATGCGCGCCGAGATAGCACCAGTACGCATTGAGTATGTCCTTGGCTCTCTTGGGCATTTTGAGCGCGTCGAGCACTTCGTTGACCGAATAAGAACCGCATTTGACGAAATTGGCAAATTTTGTTTTCATCACTTTTGTGTCCGTTTTGCCGTTGACGGAGTTGCTGTACGCCTGCGCCGCCCTGATCTCCTCCGAAAGCTCGAAGAACTTTGTCATAGACTCGCGACTACCGGGCACGTAGCTCTCCATCTTGTCGATAAACGCTTCTACTCCGAAAGGCATCGTCGCGTCTATCTTTTCTTCACGCGAGATCACCCTGTATGCCTCGGGTATCTGAAGCCATTCGATCTTGTCTGTGACGCCGAGTTCGTCGAACAGCACTCTTACGTCTCCCGCGTTGTCGGCAGTGCCGAAGTCGTTGAGTTCGTGAAGCGACGCCTCGAACTCGAATCTGCCTCTCCTGAAACTGGTCGCGAAGCCGCCGGGAAGATTGTGCTTTTCTACGAGCAGAGTTTTCGCTCCGCCCTGCAAAAGCCGTATGGCTGCCACGAGTCCGCCGTTGCCCGCGCCGATCACCACAGCATCGTACTTTTTCATTTATGCCTCCTTTTATGTCTCGTTGATCATTCAAAAACCGTCGCTGTCGTCAGACGGTCCCTTGTCTGTCGTTTATATCATATACGTTGCCGCGGTATTTGTCAACAGGCATCGGCATTTTGCGCCCGTTGCCCGTGTTGGTTTGTCAAACATCTGTTACACTTTTGTTGTTAAAATAATCGGCAAGGTATTGGTTAGGCGACTTCCAGCCGAGTGGGCGCATAGGAGTTTGGTTGTACTCTCTATTGTATCGCTTTAATTGGTCTTGTAGATCGG
>CASDWJ010000040.1 GCA_949284695.1 uncultured Christensenella sp.
CGTGACTTTGGAGATCGAACAGGTGTAGTACTTCTTCTTGATGAAGTTTCTTATCTTGTTGTCTTCGATAAGATAATCACCGAAATTCTTTTTATCCGCGTACCATTGAGCTTCCCAGTCTTTGATAACGCCTACTCTCATTCCGTTGGGGCTTACTTTCTGACCCATGATGTTGACCTCCTTTCTTACTTCGCCATCACGTCGAGAACGACGGTGATGTGGCTGGTGCGTTTGTTGATTCTTGCCGCGCTGCCCTTAGCTCTCGGTCTGATCCTCTTGAGTATCGGACCCGCGTTCGCGTAGCACTCTGCGACGTAAAGATCGCTCTTGCTGAGGCTGAGGTTGTTCTCTGCGTTCGCAGCCGCGGAGTTGAGAACCTTGAGCAGAGGCTCGCACGCCGCCTTTTGCGTATTCTTGAGGATAGCGACCGCGTCCGTGTACTTCGCGCCGCGGATGATGTCGAGAACTATCCTTACCTTGTCGGGAGATATTCTGACGTACTTCGCAACCGCTCTGGGACGCTTGTCTGCGTTTTCCTGACGGAAAGCAGCTTTTTCTCTTATTCTTTTAGCCATTGCTTATGCCTCCTCTTACTTCTTTCCGGTGGTCTTCTCGCCGGCGTGACCCTTGAACGTACGGGTCGGAGCGAACTCGCCCAGCTTGCAACCTACCATGTCTTCCGTAACGTATACGGGAACGTGTTTTCTGCCGTCGTGAACCGCTATCGTGTGACCAACCATATCGGGGAAGATCGTGGAGGAACGCGACCAGGTCTTGACGACTTTCTTCTCGTTCTTCTCGTTCATGGCGACGATTCTTTTGATAAGCCTTTCTTCTACGAAAGGTCCTTTCTTTACCGATCTACTCATCTTTCAATCCTCCGTTAGTTGATACGCTTGATAATGAACTTGTTGCTCTTGTTCTTCTTTCTCGTCTTGTGACCGAGAGTGGGGACGCCCCACGGGGTAACAGGACTGGGCATACCGATAGGCGACTTGCCTTCACCACCGCCGTGCGGGTGGTCGCAGGGGTTCATGACCACACCTCTTACGGTCGGCTTGACGCCCATGTGACGCTTGCGGCCTGCCTTACCGATGCTGATGATCTCGTGATCGAGGTTGCCGACCTGTCCGATCGTCGCCTTGCACTTGATGGGAATGTATCTCATCTCGCCGCTGGGCATTCTCAGAATCGCGTACTTGCCCTCTTTCGCCATAAGCTGAGCCGCGTTGCCTGCCGCTCTTGCTATCTGACCGCCCTTGCCGGGATGCATCTCGATGTTGTGGATCATCGTACCTACGGGGATCTTCTCGAGGGGAAGGCTGTTGCCTGCCTTGATGTCCGCTTCTTCGCCGCTGACTACGACGTCTCCCTTGTTGAGACCGACGGGAGCGAGAATGTATCTCTTTTCGCCGTCTGCGTAGTGCAGGAGCGCGATGTTGGCGCTGCGGTTGGGATCGTACTCGATCGAAGCTACCTTTGCGGGTACGTTGTCCTTGTTGCGCTTGAAGTCGATGATACGGTATTTATTGCGGTTTCCGCCGCCGATATGTCTTACCGTGATTCTGCCGTTCGCGTTTCTTCCGCCCGTCTTGTTCTTGCTCTCGAGCAGGCTTCTTTCGGGAGTCGTGGTCGTGATCTCGCTGAACGCGGAAGTCGTCATGAAACGACGTGCGGGAGAAGTAGGTTTATATCTCTTTATCATATCCTTTGTCCTCCTATCAGGTCAAACTCTCGAAGAACTCGATGGGTTTGCTGTCTGCCTTGAGCTGAACGATCGCTTTCTTGAAAGCTGCAGTCTTGCCTTCGTTCCTGCCCATTCTCTTGGTCTTGCCGTCGTAGTTGGAGGTGTTGACCTTTTCAACCTTGACGCCGAAGATATCTTCGATTGCTACCTTTATCTGCGTTTTAGTCGCCCTTTTGTCGACCTTGAAAGTGTACTTCTTGGACTGAATGCCGTCAAAGCTCTTTTCACTCATCAACGGGCTGACGATAATGTCGTACTTGTTCATTATTCAGCTACCTCCTCGCAATTGTAAGCCTTCTCGAGCTTTTCGACCGCCGCCTTGGTAACGATGCATTTCGCGTTTGCCGCAAGGTCGTATACGTTGACGAGGTCTGCGTTGATCACCGTAAGGTTGGGGATGTTCGCGCTCGCTCTGAGGACGTTCTCGTCGTTTTCGGAGACGACCAGGAGCACTCTGCTCTCGATGCCGAAGTTCTTGAGGACTGCCGCCATCAGCTTGGTCTTGGCTTCTTTGAGCTTGAGCTCGTCGAGCACGATAAAGTCGCCGTCCGCAACTTTTGCGCTGAGCGCGCTGACCGTAGCCGCAAACTTCATCTTCTTGTTGATCTTCTGAGAGAAATCTCTCTGCTTGGGTGCGAAGACTACGCCGCCGCCCGTCCACTGAGGACTGCGGATGGAACCCTGTCTTGCACGACCCGTGCCCTTCTGTCTCCAGGGCTTGATGCCTCCGCCTCTGACCTCGCTGCGGGTGAGCGTGCTCTTGTTGCCCTGTCTCTTATTTGCCATCTGAGCGACGACTACCTGATGAACGAGCGGCTCGTTGTATTCCTGAGCGAATACCGCGTCGGACAGATCCATCGTGCCCACTTTCTTCGCACTTATATCAAAAACGTCTACTTTCATTTCGCTTCTCCTTATTGTGCCTTGTAGCCGGACTTCACGGTTACCAGTCCGCCTTTGTTGCCGGGGATCGCGCCCTTGATGAGCAGCAGGTTGCGTTCTTTGTCGACTCTGACTACGGTCAGATTCTGAACGGTGACTCTTTCGTTACCCCAGTGTCCGGACATTTTCTTGTTCTTGAAAACTCTCGAAGGAGTGGAGTTCGCGCTAAGAGAACCTACACCTCTGTGGTAGCCGGAACCGTGTGCCATAGGTCCGCAATGCTGATTCCATCTCTTGATCGCACCGGTAAATCCCTTACCTTTGGATACGCCCACGACGTCGACTTTGTCGCCGACCGCGAACACGTCGCAGGTAACTACGCTTCCTACCTCGAAGCTCTCTGCGTTGTCTACCCTCAGCTCTCTGAGATATCTCTTGGGAGCAACTCCCGCCTTCTCAAAGTGGCCTTTCACGGGTTTGGTCACGTTCTTGACCTTGATGTCGCCGAAAGCGACCTGGATCGCGCTGTAACCGTCCTTTTCCTGAGTCTTCTTCTGCACTACGGGGCACGGACCCGCCTCTACTACCGTTACCGGTATCACGGTGCCGTCCTCGGTGAAGATCTGGCTCATTCCCAATTTCTTTCCAATGATTGCTTTATTCATAGATAAAGTTCACCTCCGTATTTATTTCGTCCGCGCATTTTGGGCTACGCGGAACCGTATTGTTGTCTGTGTTGTTGTCAGAGTTTGATCTTGATGTCAACGCCTGCCGGCAAAGTGAGTTTCATCAAAGATTCCATCGCCTTTGCGGAAGGATTGTAGATATCGATCAGTCTCTTGTGCGTTCTCAGTTCAAACTGCTCGCGGCTGTCCTTGTACTTGTGTACCGCGCGAAGTATCGTGACTACTTCTTTCTCGGTCGGGAGCGGAATGGGACCGCTTACCTTTACGCCGCATCTGGTGACCGTGTCGACGATCTTGCTTGCCGCTTCGTCGATGAGGTTGTGATCATAAGCCCTGAGTCTTATTCTGATGATTTGTCCTGCCATTGTCTTTTTCTCCTTTTTCCTAACTTACATATTCACGTGCCCGTGTGTTCCGCACCGCGACTATTATAAAAGGCGTGCAGTTCGCCTCCGTTAGTCGCCCGATTGTCGGACCCTTGTCCGCGGAAATTCTCTGCTTTTGCAGTAACCTCCCGCTTCATCCCGTTTTCGCGGTGCATTGAAGATTATATAGTTTTATATATTTTAAGTCAAATCTTTGAATAAAAAAGTTTGAAAACAAATGTAAAATTTATGTAAAATCAATATTTTAGGCTTTAAAAGGCTTTGATTATAAGTTTTGTTTATGATAACATGCCCGTTTCATTGCTCCGCTTTCCAACTGTCTCCTGCGTCTGATCTAACCGATCACGTTTCTGCGGTCTATCCCAGCTTTTCCAGCTCTTCTATCATTCTGAGCAACACACCGTAGTATTTGCCGTCCAGATTTTTTATTTTATTGATCAATTTGTTCTGTTCATCGCTCTGATCGTCGTCCGTCAATCCCAGCAGATAGTCCGACGTAACTCCAAGGTTGAGACTGATCTTATACAACGTCTGAATCGACACTCCGACTTTTCCTGCCTCAACATCTGCAAGAAATCTCGGGCTAACGTTAATGCTTTCGGCAAGTTTTTCACGCGTAACGTTTGCCAGCTTACGGGCTATTTTTATTTTGTTTCCCAACTCGACGTTTATTTCTTTCATCATTATTACCTTTTTCACACTTCTAACATTATATATGAACTTACAGATCATAACAATGATGTTATATTTCACTTGACATATGAGTTTTTAATGCATATAATATAATTATCAATAATATACAAATGAAGTGATACGGAGGTATTATGCACGCGGCAACAAAATTTAAAATATCGTCTTTTTTTAAACAACTGATCCTTTACCCGATCTTCATGTTTTTGTCTCTTTCTTCATGGATAGTAATAGGAATGATCCTGTCTCTCTTTGGAGTAAGCAACCCTCTGGGAGACGAATTCAAAGCTTCGATATTCGACGCTTCAAATTACGGCATGGCAATCGGGCTTATTCTTGTTTTCGCCCTCGGGATATTCTTTGCGAGGCTGTGTTTCAGAAGAAAAGGTAAATCGACTTCTTATCAACAGTACCACCCCGAATACGAAAAACCCGAAATAACCGTCGACGCCGATATTTACGACAGCGACAATTACAAAATAGGCACGGCGAAATATCATCAGGACGGCGACAGCGGTGTCAGAAAGCACCTTACGGGATGGGGGCTTCTCTCATATCTGTCTTTGCCGATGATGGTGATCACAAAATCTATTTCTCTCGTTTTGTCTTTTCTGGCTATTTTTATAATCAGACTTGTGGTGTCCGTTTCGGATTATATGTATGACATAAGAAAACACGGCTTTTTCTTCGACATGTTGTTCTATCTGTTCGACATTTCAGTGTTGGAATGAGAGCTTATTCAAGCGACAACCGTTTTTCATCAACGATTAAATAAGCGCGCCGGAAATATTGCGGCGCGCTTTTAACGTGAACTTGATCGTCATGCTCCAAAGCAACACATGACGGTTTACACCCGACAGAAATAATACGGGCGCTACGCCGTAAGTTGCGCATTTCGTTCCCCGTCAGCGTCTGAATTACCGAAAAAAGAGTTCCGTTGGATGTCGGAACTCTTTTTTCGTTTACTTTTTCTTATCAAAATAAATCTTGTGGAGCTTCTTGTCAGCTCTTTGCCGCTTCGTTGAGTCTCTCGACCAGTTCGTCCACGTCTACGCCGTGAGCGTTTGCCGCATCTTCAACCGTCTCGTTGTGAGCAAGCGCACAGCCCAGGCAATGCATGCCCACGCTGAAAAGTACGTTTGCTATCGCGTCCACGTTGCCCTGCTTGAGGGCGTCCGCTATAAGCATATCCTTGGTTATCATATTTACCTCCGCTTAAGGGTTTTCCCTTATATATTATTATTTATTTTATCAATATAAATGCATGTCTTATCAGACAGATATATTTTATATAATCGCCGCCGATAATGCAAGCGATTTTCTTCTACGAGAAGAAAAGAAGATATATCATCCAGATAAGAAGTCCCGCGACGCCGGCGCAGAACAGCGAGAAAAAGAAAGTCTTTATCGGCGACAGAGGCGCTTTACCCGCCGTCCTGCCGTTTCTGCCGTTCACCACAAAGCCGTAATCCTTGCCTTTATAGCGGTATGAACTCGTCCATATCGGACCGAGCACGTATTTGTATTTTGTCTCGTTGAAAACGGGATAGACGTGTATGTAGTCCACTCTGTCTGCGTCGGGATATCTGTTCCTTACCTGCGAGCGCACGCTGTCTACCATATATTCTTTGGCAACCTCCCAGCTCGCGTCGAGTCCCTGAGCATAGCGCTCCGCCGAATAGCCCGACAGATACTCCTCCTCGTACTGTATCGAATTTTTCGTATCGAATCCGCCGATCTTCGTGAGCTGTTTCTGCGACATTCTCGAGCTTGCGTTTATCAGCACGTCGTCGAAGTATGAATTGATCGAACCCGACACGTTGTACCACCTGACCCTCGTCTCTGTGCGCCTGTTCTTGCCGCTGCCGACGGTGACGGTATACGTCTTGCCGAGTCTCGCGTCATACGTCGCGTAAACGTTGGAGTCAAACGTCCAGGACGGCACGTAAACGCCGTTCATTTTGGAAGTCTTTGCCGTCTTTTTGAGATCGGTCGGCGCGAGAAATTTCTTTCCCATCCATTTTTTAAGGCTCTCGTGCGCCTTAGGCTCGGATACGAGGAACGGGAGCACCGCGTTGGGTTTCAGCCCGGGCACTTCGTCGCTCTCGACGACGTTGGGCGCGCCGCAGAAAGGACACACCGTGACCGTCTGATACTTTTCGAGCATAGTCTTGGCGCCGCAGACGGGACACTGTATGCACTTGACTTCTCCCCAGCTACTGAACCCCTGTTCCGAAAGCGAAGTATAATATATCTCCATAGGCGGCTTGGGGGTCGGCACGTCGCGCGTACCGCCGCAGTAGTCGCATCTGAGCTTGCCCGACTCCGGGTCATACTTGAGAAAATTGCCGCACCCGGGGCATTTGAAAGTATCGCTCTCCATCTCGCGGGCGGAGGACACGTCTTTTTCTTCTTCTTTCAGAGCTTCTTTCGCCATTTGTATGTCCTTACTTTATTTTAGCTCCGCAGTCGGGGCAGAACTTTGTGCCCGCAGTCACGGTCTTGCCGCATTTGGGGCAGGTCTTTGCCGCAAGGCTTGCTCCGCAGTCGGGACAGAACTTTGCGCCCGCCGCCACGTCCTTGCCGCATGAGGGACATTTCATAGTCGAAGGAGCTATGGGCTTACCGCAATCGGGGCAGAATTTCGCACCCTTCTTGACGCTCGCTCCGCAATGCGGGCAGGTCGCGGATGCCGCGGTAGCCGAAACGGTCGCCATGCTGTCGGCAAACATCTTGCCGAGACCGAGACCCGCGCCGAGACCTACGCCCGCGCTCGCCATACCCGCGCCCATGCCGGGGGTCTTTGCCGCGTCGCGCATCGCGCCTATCGTCTCCATCTGCGCATAGCCGGGCATAGCGTCGCTCATTACGCCCACGGTCGTGCGCTTGTCGATCATCTTCTCCACTTCTTCGGGCACGGACAGGTTTTCTATGTAAAGTCCTTTGATCTCTATGCCCATTCTCGCGAAGTCAGCCTGCATCTTGCCCAGCGCAATAAGCGCGATATCGTCGTAATGCGCCGCAAGTTCCAGCGCGCTGACGCCGCTCTCGGCTATGGAATTGGTCAGCACGCTGACGATTATCTTCTTGAAATAGTTGTCGACGTCCGAGACCGTCAGACCCGCCGTGGAGCCGAACAGCTCGTTCATCGCGTACGTCGGAGTGCCTATCGCGAACGAATAAACGCCGTAGCCGCGCACGCGCACCATGCCGAAATCCTTGTCCTTCATCATTACGGGATTGGACGTGCCCCACTTGTTGTCGATAAACTGCTTTGTGGACACGAAATAGAGGTCGCCCGTATACGGACTTTCCCACGCCGTCTTCCAGTTGTAGAGCGCGGTCAGTATCGGGATATTTTTTATATCGTCCAGCTCGTATGTGCCGGGCGCGAACACGTCTGCCAGCTTGCCTTCTTTTATGAATATCGCCTTCTGACCCTCGCGTACTACGAGAGTGGACTTGCGCATTATCTCCTCTTTGCGCTCGAGCGGATATTTCCAGACGATAACGTTTTTATCGTCCGTTTCCCATTGAATAACCTTGCGGAACTGTCTCTTTAAAAAATCACCGAGTCCCATATATTCCTCCTGAGGGCGATCGCCCCGTGTTTTTTATCGTTGATTATATTATAAGGTTACGCGCGCGCATTGTCAAGGCGCAAAACGGATTCCCGTCCCTTTTACCCTTTCTTCCGCATAACGTCTGCGGGCACGCATATTAAATAGTATGAAAGCAATGCCCCTCATAATCTGTATCGCGATCGCTCTTTCACCTCTGACCGCATTGGTTTCCTGCACGGACGACGAAGTCGGCGGCAACTGCTCCTATTCTCTGACCGTGACTGCCGACGCCGATGCAAACAGCATAAGCGTGGACGAGAGCGTGACGGTAGTCAACACTTTCGAGGACGGTCTGACCCGCCTTGTTTTTGCGTTTTATCCCGACTCTTTCACGCTGAAGACCCCTCCTCCCGTCGACGACATGACGCTCGGAGCCGCCTATCCTTACGGACTCAACGCGGGCGGCTATACCTTTCTCGAAGCGGGAGGCGACGACGTGAAAAGCGTCTCCTTATGCGAGACCCCGTGCAAGATCGTAGTCGAGTTGTCCTCGCCGCTCTCTCTCGGTGAAAAGACGGACATAAGGTTTTCTTTCGACCTTGTCCTGCCGTACTGCAACGCGCGTTACGGCTACAATCCGTTTTCCGTAAATCTGACCTTCTTTTTTCCTCAGCTGTGCCGTTTTGACCGCGGCGCGGGGAATTTTGCGTTTTACGACTACGTTGCGACAGGCGACCCTTTCGTCTTTGAAGTCGCGGACTACTCCCTCTCCGTCGGCTGTCCCGACGACTGGACGGTCGCGTGTTCCGCTCCCGCGGTCGGCTCGGAAAACGGGAAAAGACTCTTTTCGGCGGACGCTCTGCGCGACCTCTCTCTGATACTCGTACCCGAAGCCGAGGTCTCGTCCGCTACCGCCGACGGCTATACCGCGTACGTGATACACGACGGCTCTTACGACTATGCCGCGCGGTATGCCGCGGACGCGCTCGCGCTGTTCTCGGACGCGTTCGGCGATCTGCCCGTCAAAGAATATTTCCTCGTGTTCACTCCTTTTATGACCGCGGGAGCGGAATTTAGCAATCTCGCGCTGTTCTCCGCCTCTCTGTCGTTCGCGGAAACGGAAAATGTAGTCGCTCACGAAGTCGCGCATCAATGGTGGTACAACCTTGTCGGCAGCGATCAGGTGAACGCGCCGTGGCAGGACGAAGCGCTCGCTCAATGGTCTGCGCTGTATTATTTTGAAAAAAAGGACATGAAAAACTATGCCGACGCACTCAGAGAAAGCTGGGCGTCGTCTTACTCGTCATACGTTGAATCTCAGCGCGCGCTCGGCGAGGACGCGCTCTGCGACGTGTTCCGCGCGACGACAGAATACCGCGACTTTACCGATTACTGTATCACCGTATACTGCAAAGCCGCGCTCGCGGTCTGTCTTTGCGCAGACGGCGTGACGCATGACGCGTTTTCGCAGGCGCTGTCGCGCTATGCAAGCGAACATTATCTCAGCTTCGCATCTCAAAACGCTCTTTCGGACTGCCTCGACGGGTTTTCTGCAGGACTCGGTAAAATGCTGATCTCGTCCCTGTCCGCCTCGCTGTATACCGGCTGACGGTACGCTGGCGCATCCCCGCGCAAGGTAAATATTTACAACGTCGGCACGGGATAAAACGGCGCGCGCTTCGCACAATACCATTAGTCTTGAAAGGAGGTAAACACGATGAAAAAGGCAACTCAGAACAAACAGCATGCCAAGAGCGCGGGCAAGGCGAGAAACGCCGGCAAGTCCTGCGGCAACTGTTGCGGCAACGCAGAAAAGGAGTAACTTGACTCCGCGGTCGCGAAACGCATGCGGTCTTTAACGACATACTGCGTTTACCGCTTCAAACCGGTCGTTTTTCAAGTCTCTGTAAGCTTTCTTTAAGTTTTATGGACAAAACGGATCGACTCGTCGATCAAGGAACGGAAAACGCGCTGTAAAAAGAAAGAAAGGTATCCGATCTCTCGGGTACCTTCCTTCCTTTATTATATGATAAGGGGGAAAATTATGAGCTCTTTTATTTACAGTTTGCATTTTATCACCGACTTCAAAATTTGTCAACAGTTTTTTTCAACTTTTTTGTTGATTTGTCAAACGTTTTTCATAAGTTTTTGGAAAATTCTTTGATAATTTTTTATACCGCGTAACTTCCGAACGAAAAACGCGGCAATGTTGCCGCTTGAAGTGTGGGATAAGTATAACATTTTTGCCGTAGAAGGTCAAGTATATGATCGCACGGCGCGACAAATCGCGGCGGCTCGACGGAGAGCCGCCGCCCGACCTTTCCGCCGTTCGGCTTTCCGCTATTTATTCTTTATAAATCGTATATGCGGCGCGTCCGCGTCCTCGCGTAATAGTTCGATCAACTGCTCGCGTTTTTGTAACGGTGTAAGCCACGCACGCTTGCCCTCTTTGTTTCGCAACGACGAGTGCGGGCGATTGTTGTACCGCACCACCCACGCCGCCATTTTTTCTTTTAATTCCTCGTATGTTTCAAACGTCAATGTTTTATAGAAAAACTCCGAGTCGGTGCGGTGCGACCGCTCCACTTTTCCATTGTGGCGCGGCGTATAAACGCGTATGAGTTGGTGTCTTATTCCGAGGCGGTCAAGCAAGATGTCGAGCGCGTGTTTCTTTCCCTCCCCCGTCCCTTTCGGGTTTGTAAATTCCGTGCCGTTGTCCGTCTGTATGGTTTGCGGAGCGTAACCGAAGTACACGATCGCGCGCTTTACAAAATCAACCGTCGAATATCCGCTCTTTTCTTTGTACGGAAATAAAAACCTTTCGCGAGTTGCCTCGTCGATTATTGTATATTGATATATCCATTCTTTGGCAAATTTCCCGTGGTTGCAAGCGCGCGGGACGTACTTAACGTCCATTTGCCATTTTACGCCGATGTGTTCGGGCGTTTCGTATGGTTGTGGTATGTATTCCTCAGTTTGCTTTACAGAAGTGCCGCGGAGGTGATTTTTCACGACATACCGATAAAAGCCGCCGTATGTCCGCTTGTATGCGTGTTCCGTTCGAAGTATGCCCAACGCCTCGGTGTAACTGATGTCGGGGTGTTCGGTAAAGATCGCCACGATCGCCGCGCGCTCCTCCGCCGTATGCGATAACTTATGCGGCGTTATCGGGCGGGACGATCGGTTTGCAAGGCTTTCAAGCGTCCCGTTGTATTGCGCCTTCCACCGCCACAAACTGCGCTCCGTACATCTGCTTTTTTTACAAACGTAAAAAATATCCTTTTTTTCAACGAGCCACATTTTCAACGCCTTTTCTTTTTCTTTCGCACTAAATTTTAACCCTCTCATATATTGTCTCCGTAAAAACAAATGGGCGGGCTACCCGAAAGCAACCCGCCCAAATTCCGCAATCCTTATTGTTTTTGCCTCTTTTCCAATTCGCTGACCGCCCACCGTAAAAACTCGGCTTTGCCCATTCCCGCCGCCTTTATCGCGGCGCAAATGCTGGCGCATTCTTCGCGTTTAAGATTTACGACAAAATGCTCATACTGATCTTGCGTTTTTTCTCGATACCGCTTATCGGCGGCTTTCTGCGCCTCGCTCCTTGCCATATCCGCCGCCTCCCTTAAAATAGATCGCTTTCGACGACATACGCCTTCAAGTCGTCAAATGTCGGGCTATCCACTTTTGGTACGTTGTATACCAAAGACACACGCCCAAATTTGATTGATACCGTCCACGAGTTTTTGTTCTCGCGTACCGTGTACACCTTGCCGTTTTTTTCAACTGTCATTTTATACCTCCTTTCGGGCGGAATAGCCGCCGCCCGCGCGGCATTTTTTCAATCGTGATTACAATACAATTATCATTGCGTCGCCTTCGCGCCAATAGTCCTTTACGGTCTTTTCCCAATAGGGAGCGAGGGCTTTTTTATACGGTGCAATATTGCTCGTCCTTAATTCTGTGCTGTGATCGCGGATAATAACAATATCCCGCTCCGTGCATTCTGCTACAATGTGTTTTACCTGTTTCAATTTTGCGTCCTCCTCATTTGACATTATTTTTTGTTTGTGCTACAATAGGACTTACGAGGGGGCGGTTGCGCCCGCCCCGCTCTGCCTATCGCCGATTACTCGGCTTTGGCGTCTGCCTTGTTGGACTTCGGTTTCTTGAGGGTTATCGTAACTGTAACGCGTTCAACTGTTTCGTTACTTTTAACCGCGGCAACCAAGTCTTGCAAGGCTTTTTCTATGTTGTCCATTTCTCTCACCTCCTTTGTTTTTTGTAATTATATTATATCACGTTGTACAAGATATGTCAACTATTTGCACGCAATTTTCAAAGAAAAATAAAAAATTTTTACGCCAAAAAACGCCTCGCTTTGATGTGCACCCCAAAAGTTAGACACTTTTGGAGGTGCATATTTTATGGCAAAAAAAGGGCAAAAGCAAAAGAAGTATAGCGTAGAGTTCAAGATATCTGTTATACTGGATATGTTAAA
>CASDWJ010000041.1 GCA_949284695.1 uncultured Christensenella sp.
AGACCAGAATAATACGAACAAGGTTTAAAGCGGCAAATTTCCGTAGCTACTGTGTTAAATGCCTTGCCCGTGTGACGGGTGCATATATAGGCTTCGCATCATGCAACTCAGTCAGGATAATAAATACGGCTTGAAACTGCATGGCTACCGCAGGCGATGATTTTTAGTGAGTCTTTCGGGAACCTATGGCCTAAAACAAAAACGGCTTCGCATTGTTAAGTGGGCAATGATACGCGACAGCGATTACTGTTCCCGCCACGCGGGCGCCTCAGGGCTGGTTCGTATTATTCCCGTCCGGCAGAGCGCAGACGTTTTTATATTTCTCTCGGCAATACGGGCGTCAGAGCGTGCGATTTCACATCCTGACGCGGCGTGGAGAAGGGCGATAGTCGATTCGCGCTTGTAATACGGCTCACGCCGACATTACCCGTCTACGCGTCCGCGCTAAACCGCCGTCGATATTTCGCCAAGGCATAAGGGGCATTATTTTGCCATTGTTCCACATGAAACATTGCAAAATCGGCTTCGTTTTCGCGTGTTTTCGTACGATCTCCCGAGCGTGCGGCTTTTCCGCGATAATTGGTTTTGTCTTAAGCCGTCGCACTTTCAACAGTTGAATACCTCGCCGTCTCCAACCGCCTTATCTGATTTTCATCGGTGCACTTCGAGGTCGGCTTTTTCTCCTTATAGCGCACCCCGATTTATCTTGAGATCAAGAGATACCGACTTGCACGCGAAGGACGCAATCATGCTTTTACTAAACTGCTTGCAGGCTTTAGCTGATTAACAGCGCCGTCACAACTGCTGCGCCTTTATTAACTGCTTACAGGCTTTATAATCGCGCAGATATAGCGGCGTCAATCCGACTGCCGCGCTTTTACTAAGCGATTTACAGGTTATAAAGATCGCGCCTATTATCGGTCCAGACCTTCTAAAAAGCGGTCTCAACGCAAAAGAAGACCGTGCCGCGTTCTTAAAGCGGTGAAGCAGGGAGTAGCCTTCATATCATAAGTTTGCGCACGGTCGCGCGCCTTTTCCGCTTTGCGTTATCTGTATGATAGCGCTTTTGCAACGTTTTCACCTCGTTATCCGCCCTTCGACATCAGCGTTAAACGGAAAATACCGTCACAACCGCAACATCTATTATCTGACGGGGAGACTGAAGTCTCCTTTACATATCTAAAGACGCCGACTCGCACCCGACGGACGCAATCATGCTTTTACTAAAAGCTGGTTAACGGCGCGAAATCACCGCAAGAATATATAGCGATATATTTCGCTTCAATCATGTCATTATGCCGCCGTTTGCCGATTTATCATCAACTTATCAATGACGGAATTGAAAATTCTGCCGATCTTATCATTGTCTCAGTCGGAAATAGCGGTATAAAATGCCGACGTATCGCCAATCGGATAGCTCGTCGGATAAAAAATCAAAGCAAAACAGTGTACCGGTGCGAAAAGATCGTCATCTCAGAGCGCAACTCAGGCAAGGCGACAGCGAAGGCAAACGCATCTTGCAAGGCGACAGCGAAGGCAAACGCATCTTGCAAGGCGACAGCGAAGGCAAACGCATCTTGCAAGGCGGTTTACAGATCTTTTGCCGCCCAACCCGCGCTCACGGCAATATTATAAGCGGCTTTGCCGTTATTTCCGATAAGATCGACCAACCCGTTTGACAAAATCACCGAAAGCGGCATTATTCTCATAAACGACAAAAGGCTGTGCGGCAATCAGTTTATGTTTGTCGCGCGCTTCGTCGTTTTTGAGCTGATATATACATATTCGGCAAGATCGGAAAACGTTTTTCTTGCGCCGCCAACCCAGTATGCAATATGCAACGCCGATAAGTTGGCGAACATAGCGCCCGATACGTCAGAGGTCTCTGGATAATCGGACGCGTCATCAAACGGCTGATTTCTTTCTTATAATCACGCAGAGTATAGGCGGATTTTGCATTGCGATCGCTTGCATATCTTACTTACCCGATCTGAAAATTGTGTATCTGCGTGTGTTTTGTATACCCTGTAAACGATGTTTTCACGGCATTATCGGCTGATGTTGTGTGGATAACTTATCCGCCGAAGGCGGATTTTTTGAAAATTTTTGCCTTTTTTCTACATTTTGCTTGTTTTTTTCTTTTTGACGGCATTTCCGTCGGGCATTGTGGATAACTTCTTTTGCAAAAGTGTTTCATGTGAAACTTTTTGTTGTCGTTATCCACAAGCGCTATGCTTGTTGTCGGTAAATTTCGCTTGTTTGACTGTTATTTAGTCGCAACGACTTTGCTTTTTCTTTCCGATAAAGGTTTTCAGCTCTGTCTGCGGCGCGTTGACTAAGTCCGAGCGGTCGCGGATACGTCTTAGATACGGCATTTTGCCTGTTTTTGAGGTGCACTCGGCTTCTTTTGGGCACTTCGGGCGGCTTTCTCTGCGCCGATCGCATTGTTTCCGCCTTTTATACGACAGCGAAAGTCGTGTACTCGATAAAAGCGCAAAACACGTATGAACAGTCTTTTTCGTCAGAAAAGAGGGCAGAAGTTGTTTTCCCGACAAATTTTGTATGTCGGAAAGATCGATTTTGCGTAGCATAAGCTGAAAATGCCCGTTTTTTCGTTTTGGCACTTGCGGAACGTTCTTGTATACCGAAATAGCGCTTTTGTCCGATCGGTCAGCTCAGCTTCTCGCATTTTTTGAAATTTCGCATATTTTTGCGTTTACGAACGGAAATCTCGCGTTTTTGTCAGTCGCGTCTTGCCTACAGACACGTTTATCTGAAAATATCTCTATTCTGTGTTGCGCGCTCTTTGTAAGACAAAAAACGTTTTGCCCGGTTTTATCGCTCTGCTTTTCTTAATGATAGTTAACACCCCTTCTCGCTTTATAATAGTATGTTATATCTGGTCGTTTTATAGGGTATCCTTGACGGCATAGACGTCGACAAAACAGTTCTCTGCCTCTCTAATTGCTTATAGTTATAATTTATATATTGACAAGGGACATTTGTGTATTATATAATACAATTACAAATCGGCGCGATTTGTCTTTGCAGCACAACCGAACATTGATAATGTAAAATCGCTTTTGTACAGCGGCAAGTGCAGTTGCTCTGACGGGCACGGGCAAGCGGCGATCACGGTCGCGTCGCAGGAAGACGTCTTTGCCGACGTTTTTGATTTTTCAATTATTTTCTTGCTCAAACCGTCGTTTTTTCAATCTCTTTGCGTTTGCGGCGAAGTTGCGTTATCGTATTCTGCCCGTCACGGGCGGTAAGCGGACTTGTTGTCGTTGACAGTCGCGTGCGGTCATTATATAGTAGAAGCGGCGGCTTTGCCGACCTCGCTTCAAAGGAGATTTTATGCTTGAAGTAAAAGACCTCGTAAAAGTCTACAAGGGCAAGAACGGCAACGACGTCCGGGCGATAGACGGCGTGTCTCTGTCCTTCCCGGAAACGGGCATGATATTTCTGCTCGGCAAGTCGGGTAGCGGTAAATCCACGCTTCTCAACCTGTGCGGCGGTCTCGATTTCCCCGACAGCGGAGAGATAATCATAAAGGGCAGAAGCAGCAAGGATTTCTCACAAGCCGACTTTGACAGTTACCGCAACACTTTCGTAGGCTTCGTCTTTCAGGAATACAACATTCTGGACGAATTTTCGGTAGAGAGCAATATCGCGCTTGCTTTGGAGCTTCAGGGCAGGAGCAAGGACAGACATGAGGTAAAGGATATCCTCGACAAGGTGGAACTCACCGACTTTGCAAAGCGCAAGCCCAACACTTTGTCGGGAGGGCAGAAACAGAGAGTCGCGATAGCGAGAGCGCTCGTCAAAAACCCCGAGATAATCCTCGCCGACGAGCCTACGGGCGCGCTCGACTCCGCTACGGGTAAACAGGTGCTCGACACGCTTAAAAAGCTGTCCGAAGAAAAACTCGTCATCGTCGTATCGCACGACAGAGAGTTTGCGGAGCAGTACGCCGACAGAATAATAGAGCTCAAGGACGGCAAAGTCATATCCGACGTGACCAAAGAAAAGGTCGCGGCGAAACAGGCGAGCGAAAACGTCTCGTTTATCGGCGACGACACGGTGTCTGTAAAGAAAGGCGCAGAGCTGACTTCTGCCGATCTCGACAAGATAAAGGATTTTCTGACCGCAAAAGGCGGCTCGGTCATAATCGCAAGCGGAGAGAAAGACGTCTCCTCATACAAGAAGATCGCTAAGATTGGCGACGACGACTCTCGGGAAGCGTTCTTCGACACCGCTGCCGAAACCGCGCCGAAAAAAGAATATTCGGGAGAGGAGAGCAAGCTGATACGCTCGAGACTTCCTCTCAGGCACGCGGTGAAGATAGGCGCGAGCGGACTCAAGATCAAGCCGTTCAGGCTGTTTTTCACGATCTTGCTGTCGTTCGTCGCGTTTGCGATGTTCGGCTTGTTCTCGACCCTCACTTTCTACAACGAAAAATCCACCGCAGTGACCACGTACAAGCAATCTGGCTACGACTATATGACCGCGGTGAAGAAGTACAACTCGACGACAACTTACTATTCTTACGGCAAACAGGACGGCTCCTATTCGACCTCTTACATGACGAGGTTCACGCCCGCCGACCTCGCCGACGCGCAGAATAAGTACGGCGCCGTCTACGGCGCGTACAACTTCTCGCTCGACAAATACTCTCTCGGCTCGGGCTTCTCCCTCGGCAACGTGAAGGCGCTCAGATCGTCCTACTATTCTACGGATATCAGGATGTTCGTCGAAGTGACGGGCGACTCGACCGACTTCGAACTTCTGACGGACACCGACCTCGGCGCGCTGGGCGAGAGCGACGTCGTGATCCCGTCTTTCCTGTTCGACTCGATTAAGCAGGCGGGACTGTACAACGGCTACTCGCCCTCGAGCGGATACGTTACCCTTGAAAGCTACTCGGATATCGTCGGCAAGACGCTCGCCCTCAACGACAACTATATGTCGGCGATCGTGCCCGTGACCGTGCGCGGCGTGTATAAGGCGGATCCTCCCGAAAAGTACGCCACGATCAAAGACGGCACCGAGCCGTCCGACAGCACTTTGTCTACGCAATACAACACGCTGATAGCTTCGGGTATGTACGGCATGGCGTTAGTATCGCCCGACTTTTACGACGCACATTCGGCTTTGACGCGCAACAGTTCAAGCTATGTCGATCTCACGCGCTTCAGCCTCAAGGACAGTCTTTCGCTCAAGTACAACGACGGGCAGGAGCAGTCAGAACTCGGATCTTTCTCTTATGTCGCTCCTTTCGGTTCGTTCCCGATAAACCGCGAGTCGGTCGTGTTCTTCAAAGAAGGGCAGACGACGCTCGGCAAGAACGAAGTGCTGATAACTTTCAACGCGTTCCATATGTTCGCGTCGTCGCAATGGGACAGTGTCGCCTCGCAAATGTATGACGAGGCATACAAGAAAGAATACGACAAGGTGATCGCGGTATACAAGGAACAATACGCGGACGAGGTAGCAACGTACAGAGAAGAACAGTATCAACAATATCTCTCTTGGGGTTATTCGCCCGAGACGGCGGCGCAACAAGCAGACATCGACGCAAAATCGTACCTCGAAAATCTCGCCTTTACCGACGACCCCGATTTCTACACTAAGATCAATACAGTAGCCAATGCGGTTTCCGACGAATTCCGGAATAAGATCAACTCGTCGATATCGTTGATAGAAAGCGGTCGCTACGAGCAGAACGGGATATCCTTTGCCGCTACGACCGACGACATAAACAAAGCTATAGCGTTCCTGCTTCAACTCAGCGATACGTCCTCGCTGACGGCAAAGTCGCTCGGGATCTTCGAGAGATCGGGCGCGTCGGCGGGTGTCGACGGATTGACCTGCGTCGGCTTCGTACACGGCGGAAACTTCTCTATGTCGATGATCTACGCAGACGACGAGGTATATTCGACTATACTTGCAGAATACGCGGCGACCGACTCCTCAGGCTCTCAGAACGGCGAATCCTACTCTGTCGAGGAGACGAAGTTTGCGGAAAGCGCGGACTCAAAATACAATTATCTTGTGATACCGTTCCCCGAGGACAAAACTCTCGAAGCGCTCGTGAACGACGAAAATACGGTCGCGTCCGACGACTCGTTCTTCTGCCTCGCGACTCCGCTGTCAGATCAGCTCGCTTTCGTGAACAACCTGATAGGCTCTCTCGAGAAGATCTTCCTCTGGACGGGCGTGGCGATAGCGTTGTTTGCAATGCTCCTTTTGTTCAACTTCATATCCGTATCGATAGCCGGCAAGAAGAAGGAAATAGGTATACTGAGAGCTGTCGGCGCGAGAAGCGTGGACGTATTCAAGATATTCTACTCCGAGTCCTCGATAATAACCGCGATATGTTTCGTGCTGGCGATGGCGGCGTGCTTCGTGATCTGCCCCGTGCTCAACACGCAGATAGCCGCGGCGGTGGGCGCGTCGATATTCGTATTCGGTCCGCTCTCGTGGCTGATAATGCTCGGCATAGCTCTGGCTACGTCTTTGATAGCGACCTTCCTGCCCGTATACGCGATAGCCAAAAAACGCCCCGTCGAAAGCATAAGGGCACTATGAGATATATCGTCTCTTTTTCGGAAAGGGGAGTTTTCTCCCCTTTCTTTTTATCGGAGCGGCGCGCTTTTGCGTACCGTCCCGTGTTGGCAAGGTTTGTCGGGATCGTCCTCGGACGGAGAGGGAGGCGAAGGCAGACCGCTCGTTTGTGGCACAGTTTTTCCTGCCCGTGTAGATAAAACACGTTTTTACTGACGTCTTTCCGACGTTTTCGCGATTAAGTTTCTCTCTGTGTCATCGCCTTGTCCGAAAGAGGTCTTTCTGACTGCCTTACGTCCGCCCGTTCCCGCCGCCTGCCGCCAGCGCGGAAAAAGCGTTTTGAAAATACAGCGCCGCAGTCTGTACCGCATAATTGTCCTGCCCGCCAAGAGCGTCGGGATCGGCTTGTGCCAGCGCGTTGAAATTCGCCTGTACTTCAACGGGGTCGAGCGTCGCGGTATTTCCTTGTTTCAGATACAAAGCGTTCATTGCCGCCGCAAAAGCCCTGCAGAACGCCGAGCCGTCAAATCCTTGAACAGAAACCGCATAATTGCAGACGGCGGCGGCAAAAGTTCCCTGATCGGGCAGATATCCCGAAAGGGCAAGCAGGGTATCGTAATCTGCACTCCTCAAAACTGCCGTTGCAGACTTTATTCCCTCGGCGTGCGTATCGCAGAATCCGCTGCCGAAAATCCCGTCCATGACGATATATGCTTTTGAAAAATCGGCTTGTTTCGTCACATCTACGGCATAGAGCGCGAGGTTGACGATCGCCTTATAAGACACTTCTTCGGTTACGTTTTCCGCCGTGAGCACGGCATGCAGCGTATCCGACGCTTCGTCGAAGTTTTCTTTGCCCGCTTCGCTTATCCCTTCGCATATCGAAAGTATCTGCGTTACTGACTCCGACATTTTTCCTTTTTCGGCAACGAAAGACGTATCGTCAGCCGTTTTGTCTTTAAAAAGCTCTGCGAACTCCCGCAGGACGGACGCATACTTCAACATCGGGAAAGGATTGCCGAGCATAGGAGCGTTGCAATACGCGTCCGTCGCCCCTTGGACCACATCTCTGTTTCCCGCAACTTTTACGGCAAGAGCGTACAGAGCGTTTGCGCCTTTATAATAACTGTCGTCGGCTCCTTTGAAAGTGTCCGCAACCGTTTTCACGCCGGAGACGATGAGCGACAGATCTTCTTCGGTCACTCCGTTTTCGTTGAGATATGCGCACAGTGCGGCTTCGTTGTTGAACGTAAACGCTATTGCCAGAACAAAGCAAAGCGTTGCCGCCGCTATAACCGCGACGGCAATTATTGCTGTGATGAATATCTTTTTCTTTGCACACGACATTGTCAGACCGTCTCAGGCGCGACTGCGTCCGAAACGTAACCGCCGCACTTCAGGGAAACCGTTTGTCCCTCGGCGGGGAGAGAAGTGTCGAGACCGATGATTTCAAATGAGATTCCGTACCACAGTAAATTATCGTTCAGAATTTCAAGCGTTTCTTCGGTTCCGTTGTAATAGTTGTCGTAAATATATCCGTACTCGTCGATATATCTGTAATAAATCTCTACGCTGAGAACGGTCTGACCTATGTCTCCGTTCTGAGTATATTTTGCCGCATAGAAGTTCGTCCCGGTTATGAATGCCTTCCCTTTTTCAAACACTCCTTCCGGATAACCCTCTGTATTTCCGATCACGATCTTCACATCGTTTTGCTCGTAGCAGGAAAGCGTCGGGTCGAAACCGGTCAACGACAACGACAATCCGCATATCTGCAACGCGGCGTTTAGTTCTGCGACGTTTTTACCGAAACTTAAATTGACCGTTCCGTAATTTTCGCCGTTGACGTACAACTCCATTTCTCCGTACACCTTAACTTCATCTACGGAGCAGTTGCGTTCATACTCCAGAACCAGGTCGCGCATTCCATCAACGTAAGCGTCGTAAATAAGCACATAATATACGTCGACAGTAAATCCTTCGTAACTTATCTCGTAACCTCTTGTTTCTCCGTTATCTTCAGAAAGTCTGACGGTAACTGCGGAGTAGTCTTCCACTTCTACCGACTTGTACCCGTATCCGTACACGGCGGTAAGTCTGAAATGCACTCCCGCCACAGGCTCTGCGTCAGACGCAATATATGTTAAGCTGTCTGAAACGAACACAGCCGTCAGTTTGTTCGCCTCGTCGTCGGGCACTACGGTCAGGTCGTCGTAGCGGTAATAAGAGTACGGACCCGTAACGACCGCCTTATAGAAGCTCCTGTCGTAGTCGTATATCAATTCTGCCGTAAATTCGTCGTGTTCCGCAAGGAATTCGCTGAGAACCACGTCGTAGTTATGCTCGTCTCCGACCGAGTAGCTGATCTTCGCAATATCTTGCCATGCGCCGTTGTTCTTTTCTTGTTCGAGAATGACTTTCCTGTCGAAATTAAGACCGTTTATCTCGACCGCGTTCTGCACTGTCTCATCGGTAACGGCATAGTATACGTCGTACAATTCGACTTCCGCATAATGGCCGTAATACTCCGCACAGACTAACAGCGTACAACCGCGCAAGGTGCCGACCGAGCCGTCGAACGCGTTGTATTCTCCGTCAGCGTTCTTGACTGCGAACCATACGTTGATCCCGTTGGATTCCCAATATTCGTTGGCGGTTTTCATCGTCAGGTCGCTCTGATTGACAGAAAACTCAGAATATCCCATGTAAAGACGGTATCCGACTCTCTGCTTTCCCAAAAGCGCGTCCTCCGTCGCATTGTCGGAGCTTAACGTATAAGAAGTGTAACTGCCGTCGGAAATATTGTTGGACAGCGCTTCCTTGAGCGATATGACGTTGATATGAGCCGTTGCTTTAATTGCGACCCCGTTCAGAGTATATGTTACGGTATAATTTTTGTACCCTGCAGAAGACGTATCGTACGAGATCGTGAGTCTGTCTTTTTCTTCCTCTCCCGAGATTTGCTTTGAAGAGTACCCGTAGCCGAAAGTCACTGTGCCCAAGACGCTTTCGACCGTCAGTTGTTCGTCCAGCAAAACGGTGTCTTTCGCGTAATTTACGCTTAACGATGTGGGCAGGTTCTTGTATGCGTCGGGGATGACTTTTATATTGCCGACGGTGACGTACAAATAGTCGATATTGAAAGAAACGCTGTATTCTTTCCACTGACCTCTGTCAGACATATTGCTGAGCACGACGCTGCCTCTGTCGGTCATGTCTGCGTTGACAAAATCGCTGAGCAATCCTACGCTGCCGTCAGACATAACCAACGAAAAATCTCCGCCGTATTTTGTGACGATCTCATAACTTCTTCCGATGAACGCGTTGAGCGTAGCGACCTCGCTTTCGGTATACACGTTGCCCGAAAGATACATATCCCAGATCTGATTATCTTCTGTGCCTATGACAACGGGCGGCTGCACTTCGGGATCGTAAACGTAATATCCGAATTCGCTTTCTGCAAAGACCACGCTTTCGTCGGCAAGCGAAACGAGAAGTATCCTGCCTGTGCGAGGCACGTTGACGTCGCTTGCGGTATCGGCGTCAAAACCCTCTAACTTTATCTTGAGACCCTGCTTTGCAAGATACGCCTCGTTGAGATAGGCGACGTCCCCTTGCGATCCGCTGCTTGCGGGATAGTATTTGTAAGATATGTTGTAAGTCGCATATATCTGATCAGACGTCGTGCCTACGGAATAGACATTTTCTCTTTCGTCCACTCCGACGTACGCATTGGTGACCGTCATCGCCTCTTCTTTGGTCACGACCGTGACTTTAAGCTGTTCGCTGTATTCGAGACCGAAATCGTTCTGATCGAACGTTGCGGTAAACTCGGTCTCTCCGAGCGTCGAATTGTCAAGCCCCGATACGATGATGTTGACATGTCCGAAGATTACGTAGGCAATGACAATGTCTGCTTCAATAATTATATCGGATCCCTGCGGCAGAATGTCGCAATAAGTATACATGACTCTCGACACCATGTCGGCAGACACGTTGGACAGATCCAGTACGGTTATAAGTACGGGCAGTTCGACTTTGCCGAACACATAGGAGGTATATCCGGCCGTAGCGAGCGAGTAGCCCGCCCCGGAAGTGTCGACATCTGAAACAAACCCGTCTATCGTCGCGGTCACGGAGATTATCCTGCCCGTTTCGACGTGTTTGAAAGACAGTTTTGTCGTTCCGTTCTCCATCTCGGCTTTCTCACCTTTTTCGAATACGTAGCCCGAGAGTTCGTGTCTTTCTTTATACAGAACGAACTTCGACGGGGTAGTGGAGTCGTACGCGTAACATCCTACGGTGTTCTTCGCGCCTTCTATGACTATTTCCGCATCGAAGAAGCCCTCTTTGCTCGCGTCGAAATTTATCGTATACGCGTCGAGATCTTCTATCACAAGCGAGACGCCCAGACTTGCGTCGTAGAATACGATCTGAGCAGTCGAAGCGATCGCCTGCGCAAGTTCTTCTTTGGTGCTGCCGACTTCTACGAGCACAGTGCCGTAGGGCATTACGGTCAACCTGTCTTCGGTTTCCGTCTTCTCGCCGCCGAGCAGTCTGTTCCATTCGTCGGCGATCGCCCTGAGTTCTTCCTCGGTGAAATCGTCCACGTCTTTTGCGGCGGCTTTTTCCATAAGGTCAACAAAGCCGCGCAGATTTATATCGATGCCGATCAGAGCCAGCATTTCGGTAGCGTTGTCGAGCGCCGCTTTTTCTTTAAGCTCCAGTTTCTGATACTCGGGATATGCGAACGCCGCGATCTTCGCCACGAGATATCCGAGTTTTGTCTCCTTTGCGGTTTCTTCGCTTGCTTTAGCGTAATCGTCGTAATCGAGATATATGCCGGCTACCAGATTTGCGTCGGCTTTTGTCATACAGCCTATCGCGACCTTTTCAAGCGCCAGCACCGCATTGAGTATGGTGTTGCCGTCAAACGCCACGACCATCGTATCCGACCAGATATCGAGTATGCCGTCGATGACCGCCGCACCGCATCTGACGAGCAGGGGATCGTCCGCGAACGTCTGATTGAGCGTTTCGAGCAGTTTGCCCAGTTCGTTTATCTGCGCGACCATCGCCTTGTAGGAAAGTCCCTCCGCGTTGCCTCCGAGCAGTTCGTTGATATCTCCCGCCAGAACCGCGTCGACGACCTTCTTCGCGAGCGCGACCATATCGCATATTTTCTCCCTGTCGTAATTGCACGCCGCGGCGATCGAATCGAGTATCGCGCCGGCGACGTAAGCCGTCTCGTCCATGGAAAGGACCTTTTCTATGTCTCCAGACTGAGAATATCCCTCCGTCGCTTCTTTCGACGTGTATTCTTCAAAAACTGCTATCGAATCAGGGTCTCCGTTCTCGATGAATTTCGCGATCTCCTCTGCGGAGACGGTCGCCCACATGCGGTCGAAATCAAATTTGAAATTGACGCTGTATTCCCATTCCGTACTGTCGTCGGTCACGACGGAATCCATGTTGCCGTAGCTGACTTTCACAAGCAGCGAAACCGCTCTGACGAGCTGTTTCGCGCTGATCTTATCCTTCAACGCTGCGAGCACGTCGGCAAGCGTGCCTACGTTTTCGTCGGTCATTATGAACGTAAAGCCCGACTCCGCCTGTCCGCTGATGATTTTTATCAGGTCGTCGAGCAAAGTAACGCCGTCGGCGGTTATCATACCCACTACGCTTTCGACGTCATCGTCGGTTAATCCGAGATATTCGAAAATGCTCACGAGCATCGTGCGGTCGTGGTCGGACCAAGAGTAAATATCTACGCCGAACGCTTTGAATATCTTGTTGATATTGGCTTCGAACCTGTCGACGTCGAGGGTGCTTCTCTGCACTTCGTCATACTCTTCGTCGAAAAGCGCATAGACGTTTATTTCTGTCTGCACGGTCTTGCCGGCATATGTAACGGTCACGCTTACGGTGCCCGCTTCGGAAGTATCGAATCCCGAGACCATGTTTTCGCTTATCGCGATCTTGTATACCTTTTCACCGTCGTCACAGAGCAGATAAGCTCCGTCGAGATAAATTTCTTCTCCGACGAAGTACGCCGACTGCCATGCGCCGAGTGTTACCGAAAGTTCGACGCTTCCGACTTCCACGACCTCGATCGACGTCACGAATTCAAAGCCTTTGTACGTGATCGTGATCTCCTTGGTTCCGGGAGTCGAGGTGTCGAATCCAGAGACCATATCCGCCGTCACAAGCACCTTTTCGGTGCTGTCGTCCTCATAAGTGACTATCACGTAACACTGCGGCAAGATCTCGTTGACGAAAAATTCGGTCTTCCAGGTTTCGGCGTCTGTCGCTATGCTCTTTACGCTCTGCTCGGAGCGCGTACGCGTGACCGTGAATTTGTATACGGCGTATTTGTCGGCGGCAAGCGCGAACCAGCCTTTTACCCAGAAAACGTTGTCTCCTTCGACAAGCGGGACGTTGTCTCCCTCATACTTCCGAGTCAGTTCTTCGTCCTCATACGCTTCGTATACGATAGTTTCTCCGTCCGTGAAGCGGATAGAGGAGAGCGGAAACGCGTCGATAGAGTTCTGAACTCTGAACGCAACCGTCTTTGCTTCGTTGTCGACCACCGCGTCGCTGACGCCGAAGATGTTGTCTATCGACAAAACGTACTTTGTGTCTCCGCTGTCGTCGCACCCGACGAACGCAGCGGTCAGAAACGCCGCCGTCAGCACAACGAGAACGCAAAGCAAAATTTTTTTATTCATACGAAAACTCCCTCCGATATTTTTTCAACCTTTATTATCGTATTCCTAAGGTTTATTTTAATTGCATTTAAAGATTTTGTCAATACAAAAAGGCAGTTATAATATGTAAAGTTTGTCGAGCCGTAAAAAACCTTATTTGGACGATTTTTACTTGACACTGCTTATTTACCTATATTATAATACTCTCGCTATTGTGGAAAAAAGCCCTCTGAAAGCGTTTTTCCGCACCGCACGTTTGCGGGAGCAATTCACAGATAATACTAAAAAGAGAGGATAGATTTATGAAAAGAACGTTCCAACCCAAGAAGCGCCAGCGCAGCAAAGTGCACGGTTTCAGAAAGAGAATGAGTTCTACCGGCGGCAGAAACGTCATCAAGAGACGCAGAAACAAGGGCAGAAAACATCTCAGCGCGTAATTTATGCAAAAGCGGTATAGACTGACCAACAGTCGGTCGTTCGATTATCTATACCGTAAAGGCACCTCGGTCAGAGACGGCTGTCTCGTCCTCTATTTCGCCCCGTCCAACAGGGGCACGCGCGTCGGCTTTTCGGTCGGCAAGAAGGTGGGCAAAAGCGTCGTCCGCAACAAGACCAAGAGAAGGCTGAAAGAGGCTTTCCGCATACACATTCCCGAAATAAAACGCGGTTTCAACTATCTTATCGTCGCGCGTCCGCAAGCGGCGCAATGCGATTTTCACGCTTTGGAAAAAAATCTGCTCGATCTTCTGTCCAAGGCGGGCATGACGGAGGCAAAATGAGTTTTACCTCGCGCGCGGTCGGCATTTACAAGAGATATTACAACCCCCTTTTCGCAGGCAACTGCAAATATACCCCGAGTTGCTCGGCTTATATGGTGCAGGCGGTGAAGAAGCGCGGATTTTTCGTAGGGGTGATTCTGGGGATATGGCGCATCCTGAGGTGCAATCCCTTTTCGAAAGGCGGGTTCGATCCCGTCAAAGACGATTTGAGAGGTCGTGCAAAATGGCTTTTATGAACGCTCTGCTCAGCGCGGAGATGACAAACCTCGTAGGTAAATTCCTGCTGTTGCTGTACAACGCCATCGGCGATTTCGGCTGGACGGTGGTCGTGTTTACCGTACTTCTGAAAACGGTGGTGTTGCCGCTCGATATATGGCAGAAGATATCCATGCGCAAACAGTCCAAGGCAATGGAGCGTATCCGTCCGCAGCTTGAAAAACTGCAGAAACAGTACGCCAATCGCCCCGACATCCTGCGCCAGAAGCAGGCGGAATTGCAGAAGAAAGAGAAGATCCACGTCTTTGCTTCCTGCCTTCCCATGATCATCACGATCGTCATCTTCTTCGTCGTATGGGCAGGCTTCAGAGCGCTCGTCGCCTATGAAAACGAGATCATCATCGAAAAGCTGATGGTCATCTACAACGACAACATCGGCAAAGTTCAGGCGGGTGAAATGTCGATGACGGAACTCAACACGCTCCTTGCCAACAGTTACGATCTCCACAGCTGGCTGTGGGTCAAAAACGTATTCATGTCGGATATCGGCACCAACGTGATACCCGATCTCGACACGTTCCTCGGCACTATCGGCGCGACTATGCCCGAGCTTTCGCCGGGTCTCACATACGACAAGCTGGTCGGGCCCGCGATGGATCTGTACAACAAACAGTCCTTCTGGGACGCCGCGAGATGGAACGGTTACTTCGGTCTCCCGATACTGTCCATCGCAACGAGTTTTATCAGCACCAAGCTGATGCAGAGCCAGAATCCTCAGATGCCCACAGGCACTGCGGAACAGCAGAAAACTCAACAGACTACCACCAAGATCCTCAATTATATGATGCCGCTCATGCTCGGTATTTTCGCGATCATGTACAGCGCGGCGTTCGCTATCTACTACTTCCTTAGCAACGTGTATTCGACGGTGGTCAGCCTCATATTCAATCTTATTATGAAAAGTAAAGACAAGCAGGAAAAGGACAGGATATTGTCCACGACCTACGTCGGAGGAAGAAAATGAAAGAAATAGAAATCACGGCGTCCAGCTATGAGGACGCGCTCGCCGAGGCTCTCGAAGCGCTCGGTCTGAAAGAGGACGAGGTAGAGGCTACCGTCGTCAGACAGTCCGGACTCATCCGCAAAAAGGTCACCGTCAAGGTCACTCAGAAGGCTACCGCCAAGGACGTTGCGGTCAACTTCATCAACACCCTCATTCAGAAGATGGGTCTCGATTGCACCGCGGAGATCAGAGAGGAGGACGACGCGTATTATGTGTCCGTATCGGGCAAGGATACCGCAACCCTCATCGGCTACAGGGGAGACGTGCTCGACTGCGTGCAGTATCTGACCCTGCTCGTCGTCAACAAGACGATAGATCTCGACAAGAGGATCATCATCGACGGCGAAAATTACAGAGAAAAGAGAACGGCTGTCCTCTCGAGACTCGCCAAGAAACTCGCCATCAAGGCTGCCAAGACGGGCAAGGACGTCGCGCTCGAGCCGATGAACCCGTTCGAGAGACGCGTGATCCACTCCGCGCTCGCAGACGACAAGTTCGTGACGACCGAGAGCGAGGGCGAAGAACCCAACCGCTATATCGTGATAAAACCCAACAAGAGAAGCCGTTCGGACCGTCCTCACCGCGGCGACAGACAGAACGGCAGACAGGGCGACAAGAACGGCAGACAAGGCGGCAGACAGGGCGGCAGATATTCTTCTCAGAAGCCCGCTCCCGCACCCGTTCAGAAGAACGAGCCCAAAGAGGAAGCGCCCAAGGATATGTACAATCGCGAGTACAGCATCAACTTCAAGCGCACGGGCGGCGGCAAGCTGAGAAGTTTCGGCGAGAAAAAACGCACGTTCTGACAATGAGACGTTATGCGGCGTACCTTTTACGGTACGCCGTTTTTTTTGTTGAAATTTCTGTTTATAAGGTTTATAATTATAACTGTATAGTGTACACACGCGCTTTGGCGGGACCCACGGCACGCTTTTGCCGCGCGGGAAACCCCGGCTGCGGCACAGGAGACGGCATGAGAGAATCTTTCGACGCTTTTATCAGTTACAGAAGGTCCACGGGCTCGACGCTCGCCAACAGGATCTACGACTTTTTCGTCTCGCGCAGACTCAGCGTTTTCCTCGATACGTCGGAGATGAAGGCGGGCAAGTTCAGCGAGCAGATCGTCAACAACATAAGAGGCGCCTCCAACTTCATACTCGTACTGTCAAAAGGCGCGCTCGACAACTGCTCCGACGAGGAGGACTGGGTGCGCAAGGAGATAGCGACCGCGCTCGGGTACAACCTCAACGTCGTACTCGCGATAGACGACGACTTCGTCTTTCCCGCACAGCTGCCCGACGAGATAAAGGAGATCAGGAATTTCGAGGCGGTATTCTTCAACAACAACAACTTCAAAGAAAGAGTCCTGCACCTTGAAAAACTGCTGATATTGAGCCCCGTGCTCAACGAGTACCTCTCGGAGAACGACTACGGCAGAAAGGCGACCTCGCTGACGGGAGAGTATATGACCTATTACGAGGACTACGAAAACGGCAAGCTCGTGATAAGGCGCGCGCCCGCAAGACTCAAACAGTTCTTCTCGAGGATAACGGGCGACACCGTGTTCGACGGCACGAGAAAATGGAAGCTGTCGGGCAGGGTATACAACGGCTCGAGGATCGTCGGCATTTACAGCGCGGACGACAAGTTCGACGAAGGCATCGGCACCTTCTTCCTCGAAATAAAGAATTTCAACCACCTCGAAGGATACTGGTCGGGCTACGACAGCGCCAACAGACGGCTGACGACCGGCTCGTACGTGTTCAACAGGCTGTTCACCTCGTACAAAATATCGGACGTATCCAAAAAGGATATCCCGTCGATCTGCACGCTCGCGGACGCGGCTCTCGGCAAGGATTACGTGACCCCTCAGACTGTCGCAGACCTGATAGACGACGGAGTCAAATCCTTTTGCGTCGTCATGAAAAACCAATATACCGACGAAATGCTCGGCTTCTGTATATACAAGATCATCACCAAGGAGGAGGCCGTGGAGATATGCAAGGGAAAGACTCTCCCGTCCTTTTATGCCGAAGATCAGCTGGGCTACCTCGCGACGATCGTCGTGTCGGAAAAATACCGCGGCAACGGGCTCGCGACCGTGCTGACAGACAAGGTGACGGAGCTGTTTGCCGAAATGAACGTCACCCACGTGATCTCCACCGCGTGGAAACATATCGGCAAGATCAATCTGCAGGGCGTACTGACGCGGTGCGGCTACAAGAAGGTCCTGGAGATACCCGACTACTGGTACGAGGACAGCCTTAAAAAAGGGTATCAGTGCCCTCAGTGCGGCAACCCTTGCCATTGCTCGTGCGTGATATTCGAAAAATTCTGAGATCTCGGATTTTTCGTGCCCGTGTTCATTAAAATAAAATTTGCGGACATATGCGTCCGCTCGGGGAGCTTTATATGGATATTTTGTCACAATACAGGAATTGCCCGTTCCGCGAGATAAAAGGGAGCGGTCTCGGCAAAAGCATTACGCGGTCTCACGACAGATATTATTGCGGTCAGATAGAGGACGGAGTGTGCAACGGCTACGGCGTTATGTACTGCGCCGACGGCTCGGCTTTCTGCGGAGAATTCCTTTACGGCAAACCACGCGAGGGCACTTACGCCTACGCAAACGGCGAGGTCTTCGACGGCAGCTGGCAGTACGACAAACCGAGAACAGGCACTTACCGCTACAAGAACGGCGACGTCTTTGACGGCACGTTCGACAACGGGGTCAAATGTAACGGCATCTATTATTTCGCAAACGGCGACGTTTACAAAGGCGATTTCGACGAAAACGGCAGGTTTTCGGGCATGGGCGTTTACACCTGGAAAAACGGGGAGAAATACGACGGTCACTGGCATCAGGGATACCGCAACGGCAACGGCACGATGTATTATAAAAACGGCACTTCAAAATACTGCTACTGGCACAAAAATCAGCCCACCGACTGGTGATACGCCTTTTTGTCATCACGCGCCGTCCGTTCTGACGACGGCTTGTAAAATGCCGACCGAAAACGCGTCTCTTTGCAAGACACGGGACGCATGCGGCGGCTTTATCGATGAAAAAAGCAAGGACTTATCCTTGCCTTTTTTGTTGTCTTTGCTTGCGGGGGATACGTCTATTTCCCGAGGCAGAATTTGGAGAATATCGCGTCGATTATCTTTTCGTCGGCGGTGCTTCCCGTTATCTCGCCGAGAGCAGAATAAGCCTCTCTCATATCCACGAGCAGACATTCGGCGGGCTGCATCTCAAACCCGTCTCGTACCTGCGACAGATGAAAATACGCTCTTTTCAGCGCGTCGGCATGGCGCGCGTCCGTGACTACGTTGCCCGACAGATCGACGTTGCCGTCTATTACGCGCCCGACTATCGCACGCTTGAGTTCCTCTATCCCCGCGCCCGTCTTAGCGCTTATAAAAATGCCTTCGCGGTCGTCCTTTGCGTGCTCCTTGTCATCCTTGTTGTATACGAACAGCACGTTCGCGCCGTCGACTGAGGCGAGTATCTTCTTTTCTTCCTCGTAGAGCTCCCTGCCTGCCTCGGTCAGGAACAGTACGACGTCGCTGTTTTTCGCTATCGCGCGGCTCCTGTCCACGCCCAGTTTCTCTACCTTGTCGTCCGTCTCGCGTATGCCCGCCGTGTCTATCAGAGTGATAAGGATACCGTCCACCTCTATCCTTTCTTCGAGGCTGTCTCTCGTCGTGCCCGCAACGTCTGTGACTATCGCCCTGTCCTTGCCGGTCAGCGCGTTGAGGGTAGAGGACTTGCCCACGTTGGCTACTCCCACTATCGCGACGTCTATGCCTTGTTTGACGTACGCGCCCGTCCTTGCCGTCGCGAGAAGTTTTTCAAGCTGCCCGCACAACCCTTCTACGGTCTCTGCGGCTACGCGTCGGCTTTCTTCTTCCATCTCCTCGGGGTAGTCGAGCGCGGCTTCCGTCGTCGCTATCGCGTCGAGCAGTCTTTCTTCAAAATCCGATATCTGCCGCGAGAGCCTACCCGTCATCACGCGGTAAGACGCCTTGAGCTGAGCCTCGCTCTCTGCGTTTATCATAGAGATCACTCCCTCTGCGTCGCTCAGCGCGAGCTTGCCGCCGAGGAACGCCCTTTTGGTGAACTCGCCCTTGTCCGCCATACGCGCGCCCGCTTCGAGACAGCCTTTGAGTATCTCTTGCACTATTCTCATGCCGCCGTGGCAATGTATCTCAAAAATATCTTCGCCCGTGTAGGTTTTGGGTGCTTTGAAGTATACGCCGAGACACCTGTCGGATATCTCTCCCGCGCTCGCCGTGCCGTAATACATCATATTGGGGACTGCGTCTTCGAGGTCTTTGAGTTTTGAAGTCGAAAAGACTTTCGCCGCCACCTTGAGCGCGTCGTCTCCGCTTATCCTGACTATCCCTATCGCTCCTACTCCCACGGGAGTGGATATAGCCGCTATCGTCTGCATATCTGTCTCCGTCCCTTTTTCAACGCTTATTTTTGACGCTTATAATATAACACACGCGCGCGGCGATTGCAAATAAATGCGCGTTGTGCTATAATCGAACGTAACGGACGCGCTGACGATCAAGTAATCATATCCCCTGATATTCGACGGTATCGCAGGAGAACATCATATGAACGAAATAAAACTATTTGAAGAAAAAGAGATCAGATCAGAATGGAACGAGAAAGAACGTCAGTGGTATTTTTCTGTTGTTGACGTCGTCGGAATTCTTACGGACAGTCTTAATCCGAGGAAGTACTGGAGCGTGCTTAAAATGAGATTAAAAAAAGAAGGAAGCGAGTTGACTACAAATTGTTGCCAACTGAAAATGCTTTCTTCCGACGGCAAATACTATAAGAAAAAACTCGGTCCGAAGCATTAAGCCTGTATAGATAAGTTTATTGCTTTAAATTAAAAATTTTTATGATAAAATACATTGATTGAGGCGGAAAATAATGCAGAGAAAATACGACGATATATACGACGCAGTTGTTATAGGCGCAGGGCACGCGGGGGTAGAAGCGTGTCTCGCTCTTGCGCGGCTCGGTCTTAAAACTCTCGTCGTGACCCTTTCTCTCGACGCGATCTCCTTTATGGCGTGCAATCCCGCGATCGGCGGCACGGCAAAGGGGCACCTCGTGCGCGAAGTGGACGCTCTCGGCGGGCAGATGGGCATCAGCGCAGACCGCAATCTGCTGCAACTGCGCATGCTGAATACGGGCAAGGGCGCGGCGGTGCAGAGCCTGAGAGGTCAGGCGGACAAGACCGCATATCACCTGTATATGAAAAGGGTGCTCGAGCGTGAAAAGAATCTGACCGTGCTTCAGGGCGAGATCTCCGGAATACTCACAGAAGGCGGCAAGGTCACCGGCGTGACTACTCTGCAAGGGCAGACTTTCGCCTGCAAAGGAGTGGTCGTCGCGACAGGCGTTTACCTCAACGCGAACATCGTGATAGGAGAATTCCGTCAGCAGACGGGACCCAACGGCTTCTGCCGCGCCACCGCGCTTACCGACAGCCTGCTCTCACTCGGCATACCCACCCGCCGTTTCAAGACGGGCACTCCCGCGAGAGTGGACAGAAAGACGATAAATTTCGACGTTATGACAGTGCAGAACGGCGACGAAAAGATATATCCTTTCTCCTTTATGTCGGACGGGTTTATAGAAAACCGCGAGCCTTGCTGGCTTACTTACACGACCGCCGAGACCAAACGGATAATAATGGACAACATCGCCCGTTCTCCTCTTTACAACGGCAGTATCAAGAGCACGGGACCGCGTTATTGCCCGTCGATAGAGGACAAAGTGATGCGCTTTGCCGACAAGGAAAGACATCAGATATTCATAGAGCCCGAAAGCGCGTCGACCGATGAAATGTACGTGCAGGGCATGAGCAGTTCTCTCCCCGTAGACGTGCAGATAGAGATGTATCACTCTGTCATAGGACTTGAAAATTGCAGACTTATGCGCTACGCTTATGCGATAGAATACGACTGTCTGGATCCGACCGCGCTCTATCCGTCGCTTATGTCCAAGAACGTCGACGGCTTGTTCACCGCGGGTCAGATCAACGGCAGCAGCGGCTACGAAGAAGCGGCGGCGCAGGGCATAATGGCGGGCATCAACTGCGCGAGATACGTGCAGGGCAAGCCTCCCGTCGTCCTCGGCAGAGAAAGTTCGTATATCGGCGTGCTGATAGACGATCTCGTGACCAAGGGTACCAACGAGCCTTACAGAATGATGACCGCGCGCGCAGAGCACCGCCTTTTCCTCAGACAGGAGAACGCCGACGAAAGACTGACCCCGATAGGCAGAGAAGTCGGGCTCGTCAGCGACGAGAGATACGCGCGTCTGCTCGACAAGCAAAAGTCTCTCAAAGAGATAGACAAACTTCTCGCAAGGAACGTCGCGCCCTCGCTTTCCGCTCCGCTTTTCGCAGAACTCGGAGACTACGTGCCGCGCGCGGGAATGTCGCTCAAAGAGATACTCCGTCACCCCGGCGTAACGGCGGAACTTCTCGCCGCGCATTTCGAAGAACTCGGAACATACTCCTTGCGTTATCTCGAAGAAGCCGCTACGGTCGCAAAATACGAAGGATACCTTTCAAAACAGCAGGCGGCTGTCGAACGCACTAAAAAACTCGAGGATAAGGCGCTCCCGCCCGACGCGGATTATCTCTCGATAGCGGGTCTGCGCACGGAAGCGAGACAAAAACTCGACAAGATACGCCCGCTCAACCTCGGGCAGGCTTCGAGGATATCGGGCGTTTCGCCCGCCGACATAACCATGCTTATGGTATGGCTTGCAAGGAGGGATAAATGACGGAATTTCCCATTCTCAAAGACTTTCTGATTGAAAACGGATTGTATTCGCAACAAGCGTATCAGCGCTTTCAGACGTTTTTCGACCTCGTTACGGAGACCAACAAGGTGATGAACCTGACTTCAATAACGCAAGCGGACGAGTTCGAGATCAAGCATTTCATCGACAGCCTTCTGCCTTTCAGAGAGTTCGACGGCGCGCGCAATATCGCGGATATAGGCAGCGGCGCGGGTTTTCCCGCGATACCGCTCGCGATAATCTTTCCCGACAAAAAATTCACTCTTGTCGACAGTCTCAACAAGAGGGTCACGTTTTTGAACGACGTCATCTCAAAACTTTCGCTTGAAAACTGCGTTGCCGTCCATTCGCGCGCAGAAGATTTTGCGAAAGAGGGCAGAGAGAAATTCGACGCGGTTACGGCGAGAGCGGTCGCCGCGCTCAATATCCTGCTCGAATATACCGCGCCTCTGTGCAGGACGGGCGGCAAGATCGTCGCGTACAAAGGAAGCGCCGCGGAGGACGAGATCTGCGCCGCGCGCAACGCCGCGTCAGTACTCGGCTTAAAGATTGAAAAGACTTGCGATTTCGTTCTGCCGTCGGGCGAGACGAGGGCAGTGCCCGTATATAAAAAAATAAAGCCGTGCGACAAAAAATATCCGCGCGGCGGCAATAAACCGAGGACAAATCCTCTGTGAAGTTCTGATTTTTTACGGGGTCAGAAAACGGTACAGCCCGTTGCGAGCCGCATCCCTTTTTCAACCTCGCTCCTTTTTCTGTTTTTTCTCCTTACAATGCCGTGAAATGCGGATTTTTCACATTTTAGTCAGAGCGAAATACATCTTGTCAAGCTGTGACTTCGTCGGCTTTTCGTCGACGTAAACGGCGCTTTTTTCTCTCTTTTTGATAGTTTTGAAATAAAATACGTCACTTGACAGTCCTCTGCCTAAAATCATCGGACCGACGTCGTCTTTTTCTACGACGACCCTGAGTATCTTCGCGCCTTCTTCCAAAGCCATTTTTATTTCTTCTTTCTGCGAAAATCCTGTTTCTTCGCCTTCTTCCTCTACGACGACCACAACGCCTTCTTTCGCCGCGCGCTCTATCTCTTTTCCCGTAATGCTTAACCATTTTTCCGACAACCCGTTGCTTTCGCTTACCACGTGCATACCCGCATCGGACAGATATTGTATTATGCTTTGCGCAGCTCTCGCCGCTTTTCCGGGATAGCTGACGAATACGTTGTTGTTCTTTATCATATTGACTACGTCGTTGAGCAGACTCACCGTGCCGCCGCAGAAGTCGTTGTCTATATCCACGGTATATATACGGCTTTTGTCGCGGCTCTTAATATACTCGAGTTCTTTCTGCACCCACTCCGATCTTTCCGCATTCCTGCTCCTGCAGTAGAGAAAGACGTTGCGCGCGTCTATCTCGCGCTTTATAAAGTCCTCGAGCTGATCGTTGTCGTCGTCGAGACACTTGAGAAAGAACATCAGCGGCTCACAGCCGAGTATCTCGAGAATATCCCTGATCTTTCTTACCTTTTCTATGTCCTTGTGAGAATGCGACAAAAATACAGTCAGCTTCTGATCGTACATGATCCCTCCTTACAACGGTTACTCCGCGCTGTCAATTCTTTTTCCGTCGTCGCGGACTTCTCCCGGTACCCGCGCCGCCACGATAAAATTTTATATTTCTTTTTCTTATATTTTACGACGCTCTTATTTTTTTGTCAATAATGCCGGAAGTCGCTTTCGGACGTTTACGCGCCGTCTCCTAATCTTTGATAGGTCAGGCACGTCGGCGAAACGCTTATCTTTGCGCTTTCTTTTTTTTACGCTTTACGCTCAGGACGGTCTTTTTCACTATTTCTTCACGCGGTCAAATTGTTAATTTTGTATTGCAATCGCATATCTTATTTGTTATAATTATCATATAGACAACTTGAAAACAGTATAATACAGTATTTTACTGTTTTTTACTAAAAAGAGGTACTTATGGCTAAAAAGACAGAAGACCGCTCCACGATAGATCTCGCGATCAGACTCGCGAGCGACGACACCAAGGACGAGGCGGTCACTCAGGTCAAAACAGATCTTATCGACACCAATCCCGATCAGCCGAGAAAGCGTTTCGACGAGGATTCTCTCAACGAACTCGCGGCGAGCATAAAGAACTACGGCGTTATTCAGCCCATTCTCGTATGCCCCAAGGACGGCGGCAGATACGAGCTTATCGCAGGCGAGAGGAGACTGAGGGCGAGCAAGATCGCAGGGCTTTCTTTCATTCCCGCGATAGTCAGGAGGTTTACGGAGTCCGAGATGGCGGAGATCGCCCTCATCGAGAACTTGCAGAGAGAGGACCTCAACCCGATAGAAGAAGCGAGAGCATACCGCTCTCTTATGGAAAAATACGGCTTCACGCAGGAAGAACTTGCGGACAAGCTGGGCAAATCGAGACCCGTCATCGCCAACAGTCTGAGACTTCTTTCTCTCAATCCCGTAGTCGTGGATATGGTAGAAGCGGGCAGGCTCTCGGCAGGTCACGCAAGGTGCCTCGCTTCGATAAAGGATATGAGCGTGCAGGCGACATACGCTCTCGCGGCGTGCGACAAACAGCTTTCCGTCAGACAGCTCGAAAATATGGTCAGGGCATACCTGAAGCCGGGCAAAGAACCCAAGACCCCGAGAAAGGCTTTTATTTCTCCCGAGCTGAAAGAGCTGGTCAACAATATGCAGCGCACTTTCGGCACCAAGGTCAAAGCCGTCGGTAACAACGAAAAGGGTAGGATATTTATAGATTATTATACAAAAGACGACCTCATCAGGATATACGAACTGATAGACTCCCTGACTGAGACCGAGTGACGAAAGACGTAAAAGCACACAAGAATAATCACGGTATACTTAAGACCTGGGAATACGAAGGTTGTTGAAATACTAACGACTTCAAATACAAGCGATAATCGTCTTGTTGAGAAATACAAGGCTTTCAATATACTCGAGAATATCAGAATACATACGAAAAACCCGAAGGCTCTCCTTCGGGCGATTTTTTTAAAGCAATAAATCTATATTGATTTTATAAAAATATTTCATCATACTGAAAAAAGTTTTTAAAAACGTCTGATTTTTTCATTTGATTTAAAAAATTTTGTTTTTATAATCTTAAAACTCGGCTTCTTTTATTAAATTTTGCCGCTAATTTAATTGATAAAATTCTATTAAGGTTTTTAAAATTTGTATTATTTACATTTGAAAAATTATATTCTTTTTATATTGATTTTTAGCTTGAATACAGTCATAATGAAATCATGGTGAGAAAAGATAAAGCCTTTATCGTTATCCTTATACTCGAGCTAATCACGCTGGTTTTTACGTTTGTCGGGATATGGATAGCATATACCAACAACAACATAGAGGTTTCTTATTATGAGGTAAAAGACGACTTTATTCCCGACGAGTTTGAGGGTTTCAAAATAGCTCACGTTTCAGACCTTCACGACAAAGATTGGAAAGGGGAGCTTGAAAGTCTTATTGCCGCAGAAAAGCCCGATATCATCGCGATAACGGGAGATATAGTGGATTCTTCCGACAAATACTACGACAACTCTCTCGCATTCTTAAAAGAAGCCTTAAAGATCGCGCCTGTTTATTTTGTGAGCGGCAATCACGAAGCGAACATGCGTGAATACAATTTTCTTCACAACTCCTTGAAAGAACTCGGCGTGAGTATCCTCGACGACGAAAACGTCTTTATAGAAAAGAACGGTGCAAAGATCAATCTGATCGGCTTGCAAGACCCTTCTTTTACCGATAAGTACGATACAGTCAGCTACGCGGCAATGCTTGAAAGCAAAATAAATTACATGACTGAAGAAGGTATTTTCAATATCGTACTCAGTCACCGTCCCGAGTACTTCGACGCATACGCAGAGACAAACGCAAACCTCGTGCTTTGCGGTCACGCCCACGGCGGACAGGTAAGGATAGGAAGTCAAGGACTTTTTACGCCCGGTCAGGGCTTTTTCCCTGAATACACAGAGGGTATGCATTATAAAAACGGCACGAGCATGATAATCAGCAGAGGACTGGGGGACAGCTTTTTGCCACGCGTCAACAATATGCCAGAGCTTGTCGTGATTACTCTTGCAAGTCAATAAAAGTTTTCCAACTCATTAAATCACATCACGTCAAAAAGCTTTTTTTTTGATATAAAAAGCCGCAAGGCGATGTCAAAGCACGGAGTGGGATAACATAAAAGGAAACATTTTTCAGTACACAAAAAAGACTTCTTTTTCAGCGAAGTCTTTTTTATTTAACTACGCGATAAACCGCGGAGAAGGGTTGCAGGTTTTGTACGAAGGAGAGTGAAAAAGCGACCCAGTTTACTAATCGTAAACGGTCGCTTTTGAATCTGTTTTGTAATAAACGATAAACCGCGGAGAATCGTGCAGATTTTACACGTGCGAGAGCGACCGAACAATCCAGTTTACTTATCGTAAACGATTGTGAGAGTCGACTCGATGACAGGGTAAAATATGTGCGGTTATACGCGGTTTATCTTGAGAAGCCGCCGCGCAAAGGCAAAATCATATACAAATACCCATCCCCTTCCACGGGAGAGATAGTGCTCGGCGAAGTGGGGTTGGTGAGGCTGAGTTTTACAAACTGATCGTCTATCACCTTCATACAGTCGAGCAGGTATTTGGAGTTGAACAGTATAGTCATATCCTTGCCGGTGGAGAATACGGAAATGACCTCTTTGACGTCGCCGAGTTCGCTGTTGGAAGAAATGGTCATTCTGCCGCCCTCTCTGATGTCTATTTTTATCATATTGGATTTTTCGAAGCGGCTCATGACGTAAGATCTCTCAAGGCTGTTTTCGAGCGCGGCTTTGTCTATGGTGATGACCGTCTCGAAGCTTGCGGGGATGCTCGACTCGTAGCGGGTAAACACGCCTGTCATAAGGTTGCTGATTATCTTGGTATGCTTCATATCCACCATTATCTTTTTGGGGCAGAAGTTGAGGCTTACGACTTCCTCGTCCTCCTCGAGCAGTTTATATATCTCGCTGAGGTTTTTTGCGGGGATGATAGCCGTGGTATCGGGATATTCCATGACAAGATCCTTGACCGTGACCGCAAGGCGGAAGCCGTCGAGGGCGACGCATTTGATCTTGTTGCCCTTTATCTCGAGGAAGCAACCTTTGAGTACGGGTCTGACGTCGTCGGTAGCGGCGCAGAAAATGGTTTTGCCTATCATATCCTTGACGTCCTTTTGCAGCATATCGACGCTTACCTCATAATCGAATTGCTGGATAGGCGGGTAGTCTTTGAGTTTCATCGCTTTGAGAGTAGTCTCGCTGTCCATATATTTTATAACGAAGTTCTGTTCGTCCATATAAGAGAGCTCTACGTCCTCGTCGGAGGGGAGACGTCTTACGAGTTCTCCGAACAGCTTGCCGGGAATGAGCGCTTCTCCTTCCATTTTAACGTCGGCGGATATTGTTTTCTGAATGGCAAATTCAGTATCCGTAGCGGTCAGAGTCAGAGAGTTGCCCTCTGCGGTGAGTTTTATACCTTCGAGAATGGGCATGGTTTTCTTTATCGGGAGAGCCTTCATAACTCTCGTCAATGCGTCAGACAACAAATTTCCTTTACAGCTCAGTTTCATAAATCCTCCGTGCCCGCTCGGGCATATTACACAATTATTTTTATATTAAGTGAGGAATAAAAATCTTAATATAGGGTGTGGATTTGTGGATAACTTTTTTATAATCCGTTTTATCCGCACGAACGTCGATTTTTTCTTCCCGACAACCTCTTGATAAAGATGTGAATAACGTGAAAAAGTTTTCCACACTATCAACAAAAGGCGTTTATTTCTTCTGTATCATCGCCCTTACGTCGTTCACCTGCGCCTGTATGATCGGGTCTGATTTACAAAGGCTGGTTATCTTATCGCGGGCGTACATGACCGTGGTGTGGTCTTTGCCGAAATAAGAAGCGATGCTGGTGAGCGGCAGACCGAGAATGTCGTTGATGAGGTATATTGCGATCTGTCTCGCCAAGGCGATATTTTTCATCTTCTTTTTGCCGACTATATCCGCGCGCTTTATGTTGTAATACGCGCAGGTCGCGTCGACGATGTTGTCAATAGAGATGACGTGATTGGTCACACCGATGAAGTCTTTGAGAGCTTCTTTTGCAGACTCTATATCGCAGACTTCTTTTTTGTTGAGAGAGCAGAAGAACATGACTTTGGACAGCGCGCCTTCGAGCTCTCTGACGTTGGAAGAAATGAGTTCCGCAATAAAGAAGATGACGTCGTTGCTGACGACGAATTTCTTCATCTCGGCTTTTTTTCTGAGTATGGCGACTCTCGTTTCGACAGACGGATTGGTTATATCGACCGTGAGGCCGCACTGGAATCTCGACTGAAGTCTTTCTTCGATGAACGTGAGTTCTCTCGGGTGACGGTCGCTTGAGAGCACGATCTGTTTTTTATTCTGATACAGGTCGTTGAAGGTGTGGAACAGCGCTTCCTGAGAACTCATCTTACTTGACAGGAACTGCACGTCGTCCATCATAAGTACGTCGGCGTTGCGGTATTTTTCCCTGAAGCTCTTGTTGATCTTGTTTGCCTTTGAAGAAGTGCTCGAAGAATAGATAGAGTCTATGAATTCGTTGACGAACTGCTCGCTCGTCACGTAGAGTATCTTTTTGTTTTTGTCGACAGATCTGATATAGTTGCCGATCGCGTGCAGGATATGAGTCTTGCCGAGACCCACGCCGCCGTAGATGAAAAGGGGATTGTAGAGCACGCCCGGATTTTCCGCGACCGCTTTTGCGGCGCTCGAAGCGATGTTGTTGCAATCTCCTACGACGAAGTTGTCGAAGGTATAAGAGGGGTTGAGGACGGTTTTCGATTCTTCCTCCTCCTGCGGGAGCTCCTGCTTTATAGTTTCTTCCTCTTTGGGTGCGGAATAGTTTTCTGCTTCGCTTTCTAAAATGACGATGATGTCGGTCACGTAAGTGCCCGATTTTTCGATAGCGCTTCTGACGACCGTGTCTTTAAAACTGTCGACCGCCTTTTTGACGGATACGAGCGGTGAGACGAGTATCAGCTTGTTGTTCTCCACCGTCAGCGGCACCAGTTTGCCGAACCACATCTCGTAGCTTACCGTCGACATCGCGGCTTCTATATAAGATGAAATATCCTTCCAGATCTTTACGCTTTCGTTCATATAGTATATTATAATATAATCCTGAAAATTTTTCAATAAAAAGGCGACAATAAAAGAAGGGTTACTCTTTTTTTACCGTGCCCGCGCTTACCCTGAAACGGGTGTGAGGAACGTCCTCGTCAAACTCCGTACAGGTGAGCACCGTTTGCAGAGATGACGACATTTCAAGCAGTTTTTTGCGCCTCGTCTCGTCCAGTTCGCTGAGTACGTCGTCGAGGAGAAGTACGGGTCTTTCGCCCACTTCTTCGCCGAAAAGATCTATTTCGGCAAACTTCAGAGAGAGAGCCGCGCTCCTTTGCTGACCCTGAGAGCCGTACTTTCTGACATCCACTCCGTCCACCGATATATCCAGGTCGTCGCGGTGACAGCCGAAGGTGGTGAAGCAAAGTTCCGCGTCCTTCTCAAACGCCGCTTTAAGAGATTCGGCAAACTGTCTTTCGAGTATTTCTGCGCCGTCGAAGCCGAGAGCGCATTCGTACGAAAGAGAGAGTTTTTCTTTGCCTCCCGACAGTTTTGAGTGAGAGTCGAGCGCGAGAGACTTGAGTTTTTCGACGAAAAGATAGCGTTTGTTGATTATATAAGCGCCGTATTTCGCAAGCTGGGCGTCCCAGACGAAAAGGGTCTCTTTGAGGGTGTTGACTCCGAAGCCGGATTTGAGAAGCTTGTTTCTTTGCGCAAGAACGTTGTTGTATTTTTGAAGGGAATACAGGTAATTTTTTGACTGCTGACACAGACTTATATCTATAAATCTGCGCCTCTCCTGAGGACCGTCCTTTATCATTTTCAGCTCATCAGGGCTG
>CASDWJ010000042.1 GCA_949284695.1 uncultured Christensenella sp.
CGTTGCCGGTTACAATAAAAAAGGAAGCAATTTCTTGCTTCCTTTTTTATTGTAACCTATGATACTTGATTACAGGGCGTGGACAGCCTAGGACTTGGTAGCGAGCAGAAGAACGAGAGAAAGAATAGGGCGGTTGCGATGCGAGCGTCAAGTCAACAAGGACACGGCCCGGGAGATAAGGGCGGAATGCCGGTTACAATAAAAAAGGAAGCAAGAAATTGCTTCCTTTTTTATTGTAACCTATGATACTTGATTACAGGGCGCGGACAGCCAATTACGTCTTAGAGCACATAAACCTCAAGCGATATTGATATCGTTTTTACCAAAAAAATTGGTAAAACCGGTGTGGCGGAAAGTGTTTTTTCTAATGATAAATTCAAGGTAAAAGGAAAACGACATAGCTACATTATTATGCCGACTATACGGTTTAAATACTCGCCGATTGCGGTTTTCAGGTCACTAACATGAGATTTTTTATCAGCAATCATCAAGTAACGATGTTAAAAACAGCGCAACGAAAAGTTATTTGCTTTGATGTTTTCTCGCTCTGTCATAGAGGAAATGTTGTAATATCGTGTCCGACCGTATCGTCGCAACCGTTTATATCTGAAGCTGTCTGACTGCTGTGGAGTATCGACATGTTTAATCATGATTTTAATGTAAAATTTCACTATTTACAAATCCAACTATATTTGATATAATTATTATAATAAATTGAGAGGGCAAAATATGAAACAGGTCATTTTTGTAGTAGAGGACGACGCAGGCATCATGGGGTTATACGCGATGGCTCTCGAAAACGCCGGTTTTGGGTTCTGCGGGTTCAATTCTGCAGAAGATATGTTTGCCGGTCTTGCCGAAGGGAAGCATTGCGACTTGATAATACTTGACATAATGTTGCCCGGTATGAGCGGGCTGGACGCGCTTGCCAGACTCAAGCAAAGCGCGGAGTATTCGGCTATCCCCGTAATTATCGCAAGCGCTAAAGACGACGAAAAAAACAAGATCGGCGGATTGGACGCGGGCGCGGACGATTACGTCGCCAAGCCGTTTTCCATGAACGAACTCGTGGCTCGCATAAGGGCAAATCTGCGCAAGGCGCCCGTAGCTGCCGACAAAGACGAAGAAGTGCTGTCTTACGGCGATATCGTCATCAACGACAGAGAACACGAGGTGCGCGTCAACGGGCAGATCGTGCAACTTACGCTCAAAGAGTACAACTTGTTGCACCTTCTGATGGAGAATATCGACACCGTGGTCAAACGCGACAAGATACTTTCGGTCGTGTGGGATTACGATTATGTAGGCGAGACACGCACTCTCGATATGCATATCAAATCTTTGAGAAGCAAGCTCGGCGAAAAAACCGACAAGCAATATATCGTCACTGTCAGGGGAGTCGGTTACAAATTCAGTAAAATATGAACAAAAGAATACTCAGGAAGATATTTTTGGCGACGGCGCTGGTATTGTTGCTCAGCGTTGTCGTTTGCTTTTTGGTGATATACGGCATAACCTATTTTGCCAAACTGTCGGCAATAGAGAGGAATATCCCCGCATATAACGAGCGCATAAAAACGGCGCGCAGTATCGAAGAATTGCAGGAAGCCGTCGGCGACGGCGAAGGGCTGATGTATGTCGGCGTAATGTCTTCGGACGGTACGCTCGTTGTCTCCAACAGCACGCTCAGCGAGGATAATATCGCTGTCAAAGACAAAGAATTCACCGCCGAAGTGCGCAAAAAAGGAAGTCAGACCAGGCTGGAGAGAATGTACAGCGACGGCGAAACCATGGTCATAGTGTACGTGTCGATAGAAAACGCGAGCATTGACAACGGCGGTTACGTCGTGGTCGCTTACGGCATGGATATGAATTTCAACGACACCTATTTCTGGCTTGCCGTCGGAGGCTGTATCGTATGCTGGATAGTCGTCGCGATAATCACTTATGCGATTTTCACCAACTATGTGAAAAACGAGGTCGTCTCTCTTGAAAAGATCCAGATAATGCTGGAGAATTTCAACAAGGGCAATTACAAGCCTGTAAGTTACGAGGCGAAATACAGCGAAATAAACAATATCGTTGATAATATCAACATTGCCGCAGAGAAGATATCCAACACGATGTCCGATCTCAAGTACGAGCAGAGCAAGACCAAATTCATAATAGAAAACGTCGCGCAGGGCATCATCGCTCTCAATGGGCAGAACACTATAATCCTGTCAAACGACGTCGTTGCGGAGATATTCCATACTTCTGTCAATATCGTCGGAGTAAAAGCCGAATATCTCATCAAGGACAGAAAGGTGCTCTCCGAAATTGAAAAGGCGGTCGCAAAGGGCGAAAACGTCACCGCCGGCGAAATAGAGGTCAACGACAAATATTACAGAGTGGATTGCAGGATAGTCAAAGACGAGATCTTCGAAGGACTCAAAGACATTGGCTACTTCCTGCTCATCACAGACGTTACGAGCGAAGCGAATATGGCGAAGGTAAGAAGCGAGTTCTTCTTCAACGCTTCTCACGAGCTTAAATCGCCGCTTACCGCGATAATGGGATTTTCCGAACTCATGGTCGAGGGCGGCTTGTCCGGGGAAAACCTGACAAAGTGCGCAAAAGATATCCACGAAAGCTCCAAGAGAATGAAGTCGCTGATAGATAAGATGATCACGCTCGGCAAGCTGGATTCTGCAAAGTATGCCGAAAAGACCGTCGAGGACGTGGACGTCAGAAAGATCGCCGACGACGTGGTCAAACGCCTGCAGATAATCGCGGATTCGATCGGCGTCGTAATGAGCGTGGAGGGCGAGGCGACCATAAAGGGAGATGCCAACCAGATATATACGCTCGTGTCAAATCTCGTCAGCAATGCGATCAAATACAACAAAGAAAACGGTTTGGTCAGGATATTGCTGTCGGAGAGCGAAACCGAGGTGACCCTCAGCGTCGAAGATACCGGCATAGGCATTCCGAAAAAAGATCTGCCGAGGATATTCGAGAGATTTTACCGCGTGAGCAGCGCGCATTCCAAGACTTCGCTCGACAGCAACGGTCTCGGACTCGCGATAGTCAAGCAGATCGTCTACGACTGCAACGGTCAGATCGACGTAGAAAGCGAAGTCGGTCAGGGCTCAAAATTTACGATAACGTTCAAGAGGTGACATATGTATCCTTTCAAATTGAAAGCCGCAACAAAAGATTACGTATGGGGCGGCATTAAACTCAAAGAATTTTACGGTAAAGACGGGGGTGGAGACGTTATAGCCGAAAGCTGGGAAGTCTCCTGCCATCCCGACGGACCCAGTCTGATAGAAAACGGACAGTACGAGGGCATCCCTCTTGCCGAGGTGCTTGACGCAAATCCCGGATATAAGGGCGAAAACAGCGCGAAATTCCCGTTTTTCCCGATACTTGTCAAACTCATCGACGCCAAAGCTAATCTCTCGGTGCAGGTGCATCCCGATGACGAGTACGCGCTCAGTCGCGAAGGGCAGTTCGGCAAGACGGAGATGTGGTACATAGTCGAATGCGAAAAAGGCGCGGGCGTGTATTGCGGATTCAAAAAGCCCGTAACGAAAGAAGAATTGCGCGAGTCGCTTGTAAACGGTACGGTCACGCGCCTTCTCAATTTCGTAGAGGTGAAAAAGGGCGACTGTCTGTTTATAGAAGCGGGTACCGTGCACGCGATATGCGGCGGGTGCCTGATCTGCGAGATACAGCAGAACAGTTCTCTGACGTACAGGCTTTACGATTACGGCAGACTTGACAAGAACGGCAACCCGAGACAACTGCATGTCGACAAGGCGGTCGAAGTGACGGACACTTCAAAAGTCGTCAGCCCGAATGCGGAGACGCGCGAACTCGGAGAGGGCGTTACGAGACTTGCCTCGTGCAAATATTTCACGACGGACAAGGTTTGCTTTGACGGAGAGCACACGTTCGAGGTCGGCGCGGACAGCTTCCTGACCGCGACCTGCGTAGAAGGATCGGCGGAGTTTGTCTACAACGGCAAAAAGTACCCCGTAAACGTCGGCGACACCTATTTTCTCCCTGCCGCCATGGGCGAAGTCAAAGTCGAAGGCAAGGCGGAATTTATCACCGCGAGAGTCTGACGTCGCTTATTCGCACGTAAGTTAGAAAACGTGTATTGCCCGGCAAAGCTGACAGGCTCTGCAAGAGGAGAGGAAGGCTCTGCGACATGATCGGACGCACATTGCGACACACTTGACAAAAATGAGTCAAACTTAAATTTTAAGCGGTAAAAAGGCAAAACAAAAGCTCCCGAACGCATCGGGAGCTTTTTTGAATTTACAACAGATTATTTCGCATCGGTCGTATCGACGGTCGTGTCCTCGATGAAGTTTGCGCTGTTGGCGAACTTCTTGACGGATTCGATAGCGGATTCAGCCGCCGCTCTGGACTTGTAGCCTTCGCCTACGCCGTACAGCGTGCCGTCTACCTTGAAGATCTTGTAACGGAAAGTGCCGTTCTTTTCTTCGTCGATAGAGTAGGTGCCGTTGTTGATCGTGTTGCGGAAACCGTCGATCTGTTTAGCCTTGGGCTTGATCTTGTAGTTTTCGCTCTCGTAAAGGATCTGTCCGTTGTTTGCCTTAAGCTGGAACTTGTAAGGACGGGTCGGATTTTTCGTGTCTTTGATGATGACGTACTTGCCGTTGGACGGTTCCGGAGCTTCGCCGAAGAGCAGGGTGATGTTGTTCTTGTCGGTGGAAGCAGGTGCGGGTTCCGCCTTGGGAGCGGGCTTTCTGACGGGAGGCTGTCTCTTGACGGGAGCCGCCGCAACGGGAGCCGCTTTTGCCGCCGCAGGCTTTCTGACGGGAGGCTGTCTCTTGACGGGAGCCGCCGCGGGTTTTTCCTCTGCAACGGGAGCTTCTTCTGCGGGTTTCTCCTCTACGACGGGCGCGGGCTTTTCCTCGACAACGGGAGCCGGCGCGGGTTTTTCTTCAACAACGGGAGCCGCCTCGACGGGTTTCTCCTCGACGACGGGAGCCGCTTCGACAGGCTTTTCTTCGACTGCGGGTTTCTCCTCGGTCGGCTTTTCTTCTGCTGCGGGAGCTTCTTCTGCTTTTTCTTCTTCTTTCTCTGCTTCCGCACCCGTGCTCGCTTCGCTCAGAGCCACTTCTTCGGGAGCGCTGGCGTTGTCCACAACGTCGGGAATGACGGAGGGTTTGACAGGCTCGACGGGCTCGGACGGACGGTCGGGTTTTGACGACTCGTCGCCGACGGTAACGACTATGTCAGCCTTTTTCTTGGCTTTTTTATTGCTGTTTCTCGAAATGATGGCGATGAGGATGATGCAAATCACGACGATAGCCGCGGTGATAGCGAGGATCATCCACATTGTAATCCCGCCCACGACGCTCTGCTGAAGGAAATCGGTAACAGACGCGGCGACAAGCGAGTTGATGAAATTTGTCATAATGATCGGTTTCTCCCTTTTTTTTATATTCTAACTATAACACACTCGTGCGCGGTTGTAAAGCCAAAAATAAATAAAGATATCAATTAAATTATTTTTTTGCGTGCCAAGTCGCCGTTTTGCGGCAGGATATGTGTAAAATAGATGTAATACTCTTTTTTGCGCGCAACAAAAAATCTTAAATCGTTTGCAAGTTGGCACGAATAAGTATATCATTAAAAAGTAGGGATACAAAGGAGAGTCTATGCGCACTGTCGTTCTGAAAGGTGAAGATGCATTGAAAAAGGGCGCGGAACTGATAGCTTCGGGAGAAGTGGTCGCGTTCCCTACCGAGACGGTCTACGGTCTCGGTGCAGACGCTTTCAACGGAGAAGCGGTGAAGAAGATATTCGCCGCGAAGGGCAGACCTTCCGACAATCCGCTCATCGTGCACGTCGCGGACGCAGACGGGCTTGAAGGATTGGTGTCCGGGATCCCCGAAGGCGCGCGCGCCGTCATGGAGAAGTTTATGCCGGGGCCTCTGACCGTGATAATGAAAAAGAGCGCCAAAGTGCCGGACAGCGTCACCGCGGGGCTTGACACGGTGGGCATAAGAATGCCGTCGCATCCCGTTGCGAGAGCGTTTATCAGGGCTTGCGGCACACCGATCGCCGCGCCGAGCGCAAACAGATCGACGCATATCAGTCCGACCAGCGCTGAGCACGTGTTCGAGGACATGGACGGCAGGATACCTCTCATAATAGACGGAGGGGAATGCGAGGTCGGCATCGAGTCCACGATAATCGATATGTCGACAGACGTGCCGACGATCCTGCGCCCGGGCGCGATAACCGCTGAAATGTTTGCCGACGTCCTCGGCGCGGTCAGAACTTTCAAAGGTAAAGTCGTGGTCGCCAAGGCTCCCGGCATGAAATACAAGCATTATGCACCGTCCTGCGAGACGGTTGTGGCGCTCGGTACAGAAAGTGCGAAAACAGCGTACGACGAGGCGGAAAAGCAGGGAAAAAAGCCACTGATCATCGCGTCTTCCCGCGTTTGCGACGCACTTGGCGAACGCACGAGGATCGACGTCGGATCTACCGACGAGGAGATATGCAGGAATATTTACGCCGCGCTTCACAAAGCGGAAAAGATAGCGGGATTCATCATCTGCGAACATTTCGGAGACAAGGGCATATGCGGCTCGGTGATGAACAGAGTGATGAAATCCGCGGGAGGTAAGACGGTATGAAGATATTGTTCGTTTGCACGGGAAATACCTGCCGTTCGCCGCTTGCTCAGGCGATAACGCAGAGGCGGCTGGACGACGAAAAGATAGACGCGGAGTGCGAAAGCGCGGGACTGACATGCGGTTACGGCGAAGAAGTATCAGAAAATTCACGTAAAATCATCGCCGAAAGGGGAATATTCTATACGCATCAGTCGCGTCCCGTGACGAGACAGCTTCTCGACTCGTCGGATATGGTGATATGTATGACGTCGCCGCATAAAGAGGCGCTGAGACCTTACGTCTCTGCGGACAGGCTTTTCGAGGCGAAAGACCTGACGGGAGAGGAGATAGACGACCCTTACGGCAAAGACATTCAGGCGTACAGAGATTGCGCCGCAAAACTGGACAAGCTCGCCGAAGCGGTCTGCAAAAAACTGCAGAACGGGCAGAATTGATAACTGCGCGCTTTAAAATCGGCAATAAAACGCACTTTTTATACTAAAGATCGTTAAAAAAATGTCTATTCTTTACAACGCGCTTTAAGCGTGCTATACTGGATACAAGCGGGTTTAAGAGGAAATACTTATGAAAATTGCTATCGGTTGCGATCACGGCGGAATAGTTCTCAAGCCGTCGATCGTTGAAGTTCTGAAAAAAAGAGGCGTCGAGGTCGAGGACTTCGGCTGTTACGACGAGAGCAGCGTCGATTACCCCGACTATGCGCTCAAGGTCGCCGAAGCGGTCGCTTCTGGAGACTGCGACAAGGGCATCGTGCTCTGCGGTACGGGCATCGGCATATCCATCGCCGCCAACAAGGTCAAGGGCATAAGAGCGGGCGTCGTTCACGACGAATTCACCGCCGAGATGATCTCCGCGCACAACAATGCCAACGTCATAGCGATCGGCGGCAGAGTGGTCAGTCCCGAACAGGCGGCAAAGATGGTCGGTATATGGCTCGACACCCCGTTCCAGGGCGGCAGGCACGAAGGCAGAGTCGCCAAGATCACGGCGATAGAAAACAAATATTTCAAATAAGGTGAAAGATGGTTCAAGAGATCGTTGACAGCATAGTCAAGGCAGAAAATCAGGCGGATATGATCGTCAAAGAGGCGAGCGCGAAAGCGAAAGAGACGGTCGCAAATGCCAATTCTGCCGCGGAGGACGTCATTTCCGCCGCAAAGGAAAGGGCGAAATCCGAAGCTAAAAAGAACGCGGAAAACGCGATGAAAAAAGCTGACGCCGATTATGCCGCGGCAGTCGCCGACAACGCGAAAAAGACGGAGGCTCTCGGCAAAGCCGCAGAGAAAAACCTCGACAAGGCGGCACAGCTCGTCATCGGGAGGCTGAAAGAAAGATATGCCCGTAGTTGAAATGCGCAAGCTCGTCCTGATCGGCAATTCGTCCGAGAGGGAAAGCCTGATAAAACTTCTGCACACCGGGGAATGCGCGCAGATAGTCGCCGCAGTCAGACCCGAAGGTACGCGCTATGCGGACAAGCAGAGCGCGCTTGAGTCGTTCGGTGCGAAAAAGGCGAAAATAGATTTTGTTTTCGATCTTCTGAAGTCGTGTCAGATAGAAGCGCAGACGCTCATCAAGGCGAAAAAGATCAGCTACACCCCCGTCAAAAAACCTTTTCTCGCGGGCAAACCTTCGCTTACTATGGAGGAATTTTACAATACTCCCGCGCTCGAGGAGGGCGTTTTCGATGCCGTCGAAAGGCTGACGAGACTCTCCGAAGAACTTATAAAAAACAAAGCCAACGAGATAAAACTCAAGAATACGGTCGCTCAGCTGAAGCCGTACAAGGACGTTGACGCGAAGCTCGAATCCTTCAGGGATACCGCCAACGTATGCATAATGCTGGGTACAATTCCTTCTTCCAAAAAAGTCGCCGTGCAGAAAGCGGAGGGAGAAGGCGCGGAGATACTTTATTTCGACGCTGGCACGGTCTGCACCGTAGTCTGCATTTTCCTTAAAGACAATTACGACGCGGTCGCGAAAATCCTTTCCGACGCGGAATTTGCCGCTTGCACGCTCAATTATACGGGCGTGCCCAAAGACATTATTGCCGAAAGCGAAAAACTTGCTGAAGAAAACGAACTCATGCGCGCCAAGCTGATAGAGCAGATAATTTCTTTCGAGTATATCCTCGACGACTGCAAGAGACTTTACGACTATTACATCATCGAGGAGCGCAAACTCGAATGCGAGATGCAGACCAGCTGCACAGAGACTTCGTATATACTCGAAGCGTGGGTGCCCGTGGACAAGGCAGATCAGCTCGACAAAACGCTCGAGAGCAGTCCTCTCGCGCTGACTTACGAGATCAGGGAGCCGCTCGCGGACGAAAAACCGCCGACTTACGTCGAGGACAACGCGGTGGTAGAGCCGTATCAGACGGTCACGAACATGTTCAGCGCGCCCGCTTACAGAGAGATAGATCCCAACCCGTTCGTCGCGTTTTTCTTCTTCCTTTTCTTCGGAATGATGCTTGCAGACGCGGGTTACGGTCTCATTCTTATGATACTGACGGGAATAGTGCTGATAAAACAGCGTCCGCCCAAAGGTCAGGCGAGCCTCGTGAAGATAGTCTTTATGGGCGGCATTTCGACGGTGATATGGGGTATCATTTTCGGCAGTTACTTCGGATATTCGGCTACCGATCTCGGCATCTGGTGCTGGTTCAACCCGATAGAGGAGCCGATGAACATGTTGTTCCTGAGCCTCGGCATGGGCGTGTTCCAGATGTGTTTCGGTCTGGGTATCAACATGGTCGCGATGTTCAAACAGAAAAAGCCTCTCGACGCGATCTCGGGTACGCTTTCGTGGTACTTTATGATACTCGGTCTCGCGCTCGCGTTCGGCAGTTCGCTCATCAAGGCGGTCGCGATACCGTCCTGGGTAAAGACTGTCGGATTCGTGCTTCTCGGCGTCGGCGTGTTCCTGCTCATGCTTTCTGGAGCGCTCCACAAAAAAGGCGCGGCTAAGATCAGCGGCGCGTTCGCAAGCCTGTACGATATCATCAACTTCTTCTCAGACCTTATGAGTTATACGAGAATTTTCGGTCTCGGTCTCGCTTCTGCGGTCATAGGAATGGTTTTCAACGAGATAGGCGCGCTGATGATGAATATGATCCCGATCAAGGCTGTCGGCGTGATCGTGGCGGCTGTCGTGTTCCTCATCGGTCACGTGTTTAACATAGGTATCAACGCGCTGGGCGCGTACGTACACAACTCGAGACTTCAGTTCGTCGAGTTTTTCGGAAAATTTTATACCGGCGGAGGAGAGTTGTTCCGTCCGCTCGGTTGTGAAATGAAATATTACTATATCCACAATCAGGAGGTAAAAAAGTAATGAACGGAGCTTATATCGCTATTATCGGCGCGGCGCTCGCCGCTCTGATGGCAGGTTGCGGCAGCGCAATAGGCGTAGGCACCGCAGGACAGGCGGCGGCAGGAGTTACGAGCGAAGACCCCGACAAGTTCGGCAAACTGCTCATTTTGCAGCTTCTCCCCGGCACGCAGGGCATTTACGGGCTCATCATCGCGTTTATCGTGTTTATGCAGACCGGACTTCTCGGCGGCGCGGTCAAAGAGATGACCGATATGCAGGGCTGGGCAATGGTCGCGGCTTGCGCGCCTATGGCCATCGTCGGACTCGTATCCGCCATATATCAGGGCAAGTGCGCGGCGGCATCCATCGCGATGGTCGGCAAGAGAGCCGAGACTTCGGGCAAGGGTCTGCTTCTCACCGTCATGGTCGAGACCTATGCGCTTCTCGCGCTGCTGATCTCCTTCCTCGGCGTATTCTTCATAGCGTAAAAGTGTATGAACGGCAAGCAGGCAATAATCGATAAAATAATCAGCGACGCCAACGCAAAAGCGGCTGAGATCGCCGCAGAAGCGCAGGCAAAGGCAGACGCTATCGCAAAAGAGGCGGCAAAGGCAGCCGAAGTTGTGATCGCAGAAGGCGAAGCGAAGAAAAAAGCCGCATTCGATACCGTCGTGGCAAACGCTGCGGTGGTTGCGGGTCTCGACTGCAAAAAAGCGCTTCTGACTGCCAAGACTGAGCTTATCGGCAAGGCGTTCGACAGAGCGGCGGAGCTTTTGCGCGCCGACAAGAAGAAGTATTGCGACTTAGTGGGCAAGATGATCGCGTCGGCGGCGGAAGACGGAGACAAAGTACGCGTTGCCAAGGCGGACAAGGACGTCCTCGACAAGGCGTTCGTCGACGCCGTAGCCAAAAAGTGCAAGATAAAACTCGCGCTCGACAAGGAGTATGCGCCCGTCAAAGGCGGCGCGATACTCGTCGGCAAGAACTACGACAAGAACCTTTCGCTCGACATCGAACTGCAGACCCTGAGAGAGGAATGCGAGGGAGAAGTCGCCAAGGTGCTGTTCGGGGAGTAAAGACATGGCAAACAAATCGCCCGTATATTCAAACGCCCGCGTCAGGGTAATGGAAAACACCTTTCTCAATCAGGAGAAGTTCAACAGACTCGTTTACAGCGAAAGCGTGGACGAGGCTGTTAGGGTGCTTATTGAATCCAATTACGGCGGCGGCGCGATCGCGGAGAACGGGGATTACGAAAAGATCTTGCGCGCGGAAGAAGACAAGGTCAGCGCTTTTATGGCAGAATCCATGCCGGACGGTTGCGGTCTTGAAAGTTTTCTTATGAAACAGGACTACCACAACGCAAAAGCGCTCACCAAGGCGAAATATATGCGCCTCGAGGACGCGGACTTCATGCTCGCGCCGCAGGGAGTCGTCGATCTGTCTCTGCTCAAGGAGTGCGTCAACAGCGACACCTATACGAGGCTTCCCGCGCTTATGGCGAAGGCGCTGTCCGAGATAGACCTCGCGCGCGCCAACGGCGACAAGAGCCCGAGGACGATTGACGTCACGCTTGACAAGGCATGTTATGCAGACGTGCTCGCGGTAGCGAAAAAAGGAAAGCAAAAGACCGTGATCCGCTACTGGACGGCGTGTATAGACTTTGCCAACGTCACCACTTTCATACGCTCGCGCAGAGAGGGTGAAGAACTCAGATCGTTCAGAAAGGCGTACGTAGACGGGGGAGAAATACCTCTCTCTACTTATGAGAGCGCTTACGAGGCGAGCGACGAAGCGGTCGCCGAAAAATTCAGATACACTTCTTACGGGAAGACGGTCTACGAGGCGTTTTCGGGAGAAGTCAACGCGATGGTGGCTTTCGAGCGGGCGCAGGACAACTACCTGCTCGACATCTTCAAAAGAGACCGCACGGACATCTTTTCGACAAGTCCGCTCGCAGGTTTTTACGTCGCGAAAAAACAGGAGATCAAGGTCGTGCGAATGATTCTTATCTGTATAAAGAATCGCGTGGACACGGCGCAAATAAAAGCAAGATTGAGGGATTACTATGCGTGAGGGTAAAATAGCCGTAGTCGGCGACAGAGATCTGATACTCGCGTTCAAGGCGATAGGTATGGAGGTTTTCGCCGCCACCGACGTCGAACAATGCGAAAATCTGATCAAGAAGCTGGCAAAGACTCATGCGGTCATATTCATCACCGAGGATTACGCCAAGGCGTGCGAACACGTGATAAGCCGCTATAAAAGCACCGCATATCCCGCGATCGTGCCCATTCCGTCGGGTGCAGGAAGCACCGGTTACGGCATGGAAAATATAAGAAAAGATGTCGAAAAGGCTGTCGGCACGGATATATTGTTCAATAAGGAAGACTGATTATGCAAGAAATTGGAAAGATTGTAAAGGTCGCCGGACCGCTTATAGTCGCGGAAGGACTCAAGAACTGCAAGATGTTCGACGTCGTCCGCGTCAGCGACAAGAACCTCATAGGCGAAATAATAGAGCTGAGAGGAGACAGAGCCTCCATTCAGGTTTACGAGGAGACGGGCGGTCTCGGAGCGGGCGAGGACGTGGTGTCCACCAACGAGCCTCTTTCCGTCGAACTCGGTCCTGGTATCATCGAGGGCATCTACGACGGTATTCAGAGACCGCTGAACAAGCTCGTCGAAGCTACGGGCGACCGTATCGCGAGAGGCGTCAGCATGTCTGCGCTCGACAGAGAGAAAAAATGGAAATTCGTACCCAAAGTCGCTAAAGGGGACAAGGTCACGGCAGGCGACGTCATAGGTACAGTGCAGGAAAACAAGGTCGTCGAGCACCGCATAATGGTGCCCTTCGGCGTCGAAGGCACGGTCTCTAAAATATCCGAAGGAGAATTTACGATAGACGAGGTCGTTTGCACGGTAAAGACCGACAAGGGCGACAGAAAACTGACTATGACGCAGAAGTGGCCTGTCAGACGCGGCAGACCTTACAAGACCAAGATGAGCCCCGTCACTCCGCTCGTTACGGGACAGAGAGTAATAGACACTTTCTTCCCCGTTGCAAAGGGCGGCGCGGCGTGTATACCCGGACCTTTCGGCAGCGGCAAGACGGTCGTTCAGCACCAGCTCGCGAAATGGGCTGACGCCGACATCATCGTCTATGTCGGTTGCGGAGAGCGCGGCAACGAAATGACGGACGTTCTCAACGAGTTCCCGGAGCTCGTCGATCCGACGACGGGAGAGCCGCTCATGAAGCGCACCGTGCTTATCGCCAACACGTCGGACATGCCGGTCGCGGCGCGCGAAGCGTCGATATATACGGGCATTACGATCGCGGAATACTTCCGCGACATGGGCTACAACGTGGCTATCATGGCAGACTCGTCGTCACGCTGGGCAGAAGCTCTGCGCGAGATGTCGGGTCGTCTCGAAGAAATGCCGGGCGAGGAAGGCTATCCCGCATACCTCTCGTCACGTCTTGCGGAATATTACGAAAGAGCGGGTATCGTCAAGACTTTAGGGTCTGACGACAGAACGGGTTCAATTACCGCGATTTCGGCGGTCTCGCCCCCGGGCGGCGACCTTTCCGAGCCGGTCTCTCAGGCAACCCTTCGTATCGTCAAGGTGTTCTGGGGACTCAGCGCGTCGCTTGCATACAGAAGGCATTTCCCCGCAATAGACTGGATACAGTCATATTCGCTGTACGGCGACAGCATGGGAGAGTGGTATAAGGACAACGTCGACGGAGAGTGGGAAGAAAACCGCGCAAAGGCGCTCAGGATATTGCAGGAAGAAGCTCAGCTCGAAGAAATAGTCAGACTCGTCGGTATGGACGCGCTCTCTTACAGCGACCGCCTTACGATGGAGACGGCAAAGTCGCTGAGAGAGGATTATCTGCATCAGGACGCTTTCCACGAGGTGGATACCTATGCGAGCCTCAAGAAGCAGTTTATGATGCTGAGGCTGATACTCGAGTGCGACAAGTACAGCCGCGAGGCGCTCGCAAAAGACGTCGATCTCGACGATATTCTCAAAATCGGCGCGCGCGAGATGATAGGCAGAATAAAATATATCCCTGAATCCGAACTGTCGAAGATAGAACAGATCGGCAAACAGATGAGACAGCAGCTCAGCGCTCTGTCGTCGCAGGAATAAGGGGGAGAATATGCTGAAAGAATACAAATCCATAAAAGAAATAGTCGGACCGCTGATGCTGGTCAGCGGCGTGTCGGGCGTTAAGTACGACGAACTTGTCGAGATAAGCGGACAGGACGGCAGCGTCCGCCGCGGAAAGGTCCTCGAAGTGAACGGAGACAACGCGCTCGTTCAGCTCTTTGAAGGCTCGCAGGGCATACAGATGTCCACGTCAAAGGCGAGATTCCTCGGCAGAAGCCTCGAACTGGGCGTGTCGGAAGATATGCTCGGCAGAGTTTTCGACGGTCTCGGCAACCCCAAGGACGGCGGCTCGGCGATTATCCCCGAAAAGAGGATAGACATCAACGGACAGCCGATCAACCCCGCCGCGCGCGATTATCCCGACGAATTTATTCAGACGGGCGTGTCCGCGATAGACGGTCTCAATACCCTCGTCAGAGGGCAGAAGCTCCCCGTGTTCTCGGCATCCGGCCTCCCGCACGCACAGCTTGCGGCGCAGATCGCGAGACAGGCAAAAGTCCTCGGCAAAGACAGCAAGTTTGCGGTCGTTTTCGCCGCTATCGGCATTACTTACGAAGAAGCGGAGTTCTTCATGCAGGACTTCAGACGCACGGGCGCGATAGAGAGAGCTGTCATGTTCGTCAACCTCGCCAACGACCCCGCGGTCGAGAGAATAGCGACCCCGAGAATGGCGCTTACCGCGGCGGAGTATCTCGCGTTTGAAAAGGATATGCACGTGCTCGTCATCATGACGGATATCACCAACTACTGCGAGGCTCTGAGAGAGGTCTCTGCGGCGCGTAAAGAAGTGCCCGGCAGACGCGGCTATCCCGGTTATCTCTATACCGACCTCGCGACGATATACGAGAGGGCGGGCAGGATCAAAGGCAAGGGCGGCAGTATCACGCAGATACCCATTCTGACCATGCCCGAGGACGACAAGACCCACCCGATCCCCGACCTTACCGGTTACATCACCGAGGGTCAGATAATCCTCAGCAGAGAGCTGTATAAGAAGGGCATCAATCCCCCGATCGACGTGCTTCCGTCGCTGTCACGTCTCAAGAACAAGGGCATAGGAAAGAACAAGACGAGAGAGGATCACCCCGATTCGATGAACCAGCTTTTCGCGGCGTACGCGCAGGGCAAAGAGGCGAAAGAGCTTTCCGCGATCCTCGGCGACGCGGCGCTGACTCCCGTCGACCGCAAGTATGCGGAGTTTGCAGAGGCGTTCGAGGAGAGATACGTCAATCAGGGCTTTACCGAAAACAGGTCGATAGAGGAGACCTTGCAGATAGGCTGGGAACTGTTGACGATATTGCCGAGATCTGAGATGAAACGTATTTCGGATAAATACCTCGAGCAGTATTACGACAAGATCAAGAAACCCGAAGCGGACGAATAATCTATGGCAGAGAGACTTAAAGTAAATCCGACAAGAATGGAATTGAGACGACTCAAGGACAGGCTGAAAACGGCTGTCCGCGGTCACAAACTGCTCAAAGACAAGTCGGACGAAATGATAAGACGGTTTATGGAATACGCCAAGCAGAACAAGGCTTTAAGAGAGGAGGTCGAGGAAGAACTCTTCGACGCTCTCAAGAGCTTCGTTCTCGCCAAAGCGGTCAGCGACGAATACGCGATTCAGGAAGCCGTCGCAATGCCTTCTTCTCAGATCACGCTCGAGGCGGCGACAAAGAACGTGATGAGCGTCGTGGTGCCCGAATTTAAACTCAAAAAGACGCAGGGAGAGGATAAATATCCTTATTCATACGGCTCTGTCACCGCGGAGCTCGACGGCTCGATAGCGATATTGACGGAACTTATGCAAAAGCTCGTCAAGCTCGCAGAGATAGAAAAGACCTGCAATATGCTCGCAGACGAGATCGAGAAAAACCGCAGGAGAGTCAACGCGCTCGAATACGTGATGATACCTCAGACAGAGGAGACAATACGTTATATCACGATGAAGCTGGACGAGAACGAGAGAGGCAATACCGTGAGGCTGATGAAGATCAAGTCGATACTCGCAGACAAACAGTAAACATCGAACAAGCAGGATCTCCGACGGTTTATCCGTCGGATTTTTTATACCGTAATATATGTTTTAACCTACACGCGCAGGAAAAATCTTTATTTTATATATTTAAAACGCAACGCAAAAAAAGTTTGTCCTTTTGTCATACCTTTGCACAACGCGCAATATGCTTTATTGTACTAAACGGAGGGTTTATGACAAAAAAGATAATCATTGCAGTCAGTATTCTCGCATGTTGCGCGCTTATCTTTGCGGCGTGCGGAGACAACAAGACCACGGACGACATCTTGTCCGAAAGCGTAAGCAGTCGCCAGACCGCATGCTTTACGGGATCGGACGAAAACGCAGAAGTCACGTTGACTACGCTCTCTCAGGAAGAAGTGTTCATCGCAGACGGCAAAGTCGGCAACGTGGTCACGCGTACGACGCTCGTCGTCAGACCCGCTGATACTCCTCAGGGAGACGTCAGCTATACGTTGCAGTCGGAGACCGGCAAGCTGGAAGGTACGCTGTCCAAAAACGTCCTCGGCAGTGCGTACGTCGCCGAGATCGCAGATCTTTCCGCGATAGGAACGCCTACGACCGTGACGGTGACCGTGGGGAGCGGAGACGACGCTACGACTTATTCTGTTGCGCTCGAGGACAGAATGGCAGACGTGATAAATTCGGACGAAGCGGTAAAGACGGCTTACGAATATTACAAGCAGCAGATCGACGCCGAGATGGCATCCGATGACGGCTGGCAGAGGGAGATTTTCGTCAGATACGTTGGCGACAGAAAGGACGCGGACGGCAAATATTATTGGTACGTATGCTTTGCCCGCGACCGCGGCGACGACATGTCTGTGCTCATCGATCCCGCGACAAAAGAGATAGTCAACAGCAGGGTGAGACCTTAACAAACCGAGACAAAACAAAATATCCTCCGATGAAAATGTCGGAGGATATTTGTTTATACCAGACCTGAATAATACGAACAAGGTTTAAAGCGGCAAATTTCCGTAGCTACTGTGTTAAATGCCTTGCCCGTGTGACGGGTGCATTGAAAGGCTTCGCATTATGCAACTCAGTCAGGGTAATCAATACGGATTAAAACTGCAGGCTACCGCAGGCGATGATTTTTAGTGAGTGTTTCAGCGATTTTGTTGAGGTA
>CASDWJ010000043.1 GCA_949284695.1 uncultured Christensenella sp.
ACCAGAAATATCGGTATCATGGCGCACATCGACGCAGGCAAGACGACGACCAGCGAGAGAATTTTGTACTATACGGGTATCAACCACAAGATAGGCGAAGTTCACGACGGCAGCGCGACGATGGACTGGATGGTGCAGGAACAGGAAAGAGGTATAACCATTACCTCGGCGGCTACTTCCACCGCATGGAAGGGTTGCCGCATCAACCTGATCGACACCCCGGGACACGTTGACTTTACCGTTGAGGTCGAAAGAAGCCTCCGCGTTCTCGACGGCGCGGTAGCGGTATTCTGCGCAAGAGGCGGCGTTCAGCCTCAGTCCGAAACCGTCTGGCGTCAGGCTACGAAGTACCACGTGCCGAGGATCGCGTTCGTCAACAAGATGGACCGCGACGGCGCAGACTTCGACAACGTCATTCAGATGATGAAGGACAGACTCAGAGCTAAGCCTGTTGCTATGGTAGTTCCTATCGGCAAAGAGGACGGCTTCGTGGGTATGGTCGACCTTGTCGAAAACAAGGCAATTTATTACATTGACAAAGAGGGTCTGAAGTTTGAATACAGAGAGATCCCCGCAGAGCTCAAAGACATCTGCGAAGAAAAGAGAACAGAGCTTCTCGACGAGGCTTCGATGTACGACGAGTCTCTTATGGAAAAAGTCCTGATGGGCGAGGAGATCGACCCCAAGGAGATCAGAGCGGCTATCAGAAAGGGCGTTCTGTCCATGGAGATCACCCCCGTATTCTGCGGCTCGGCGTATCGCAACAAGGGCGTTCAGCTCCTGCTCGACGCCATCGTCGATTACCTGCCGTCTCCTCTCGACATTCCCCCCGTCGAAGGTACCGCGGTTGACGACAAGAACGAAGTGCTCCACCGCGAGGCGGACGACAATGCTCCGTTCAGCGGTCTTGCGTTCAAGATCATGGCAGACCCGTTCATCGGTAAGCTCGCGTTCTTCAGAGTGTACTCCGGTACGATCAAGGCGGGTTCTTACGTGCTCAACAGTACCAAGGGCAAGCGCGAGAGGGTCGGACGTATCGTGCGTATGCACGCCAACAGCAGAGCCGAGCTCGAAGAAGCGCATGCAGGCGACATCATCGCAATAGTCGGTCTCAAGGATACGACCACCGGCGATACGCTCTGCGACGTTGACAAGCCGATCATTCTCGAGAGCATGGAGTTCCCCGAGCCCGTTATCAACGTTGCTATCGAGCCCAAGACCAAGGCCGGTCAGGAAAAGATGAGCCTTGCGCTTATGAAGCTCGCAGAAGAAGACCCGACCTTCAAGACCTACACCAATCAGGAGACAGGTCAGACCATCATCGCAGGTATGGGCGAGCTGCACCTCGACATCATCGTCGACAGACTCCTCAGAGAGTTCAAGGTCGAAGCCAACGTCGGTCAGCCGCAGGTCGCATACCGCGAGACGATCAGAAAGGCGGTCAACGCAGAGGGCAAATACGTCCGTCAGTCGGGCGGTAAAGGTCAGTACGGTCACTGCAAGATCGTCCTCACTCCCAGCGAGCCCGGCAAGGGCGTTACCGTTGAGGACAAGACGGTCGGCGGAAGCATTCCCAAGGAATACATCCCCGCAGTCGAAGCAGGTATCAGAGAAGCGGCGAAGGGCGGCATCCTCGCAGGATACGAGCTCGTCGATTTCCACGTCGATATCGTCGACGGTTCTTACCACGAAGTCGACTCGTCCGAAATGGCGTTCAAGATCGCAGGATCCATGGCGCTCAAGGACGGCGCGGAGAAGGCAAACCCCGTACTGCTCGAGCCTATGATGGCGGTCGAAGTCGTCACCCCGGATCAGTACCTCGGCGACGTCATCGGTACCATCAACGGCAGAAGAGGCAACATCAAGTCTATGGAAATGCGCGGCGGCGATCAGGTTGTCGATTGCGAGATCCCGCTTTCCGAAATGTTCGGTTATGCGACCACGCTCCGTTCCAGCACTCAGGGCAGAGGCGACTTCTCTATGCAGTTCGACCACTACGCCGAAGTACCCAAGAACGTCGCGGCAGGCATTATCGACGCGAGAAAAAAATAATTATCGCGAAGTCGTTGACAAATCGCTATAATATAAGTAAAATAAATATAACAGTCGAAAGATTTCAGGAGGAATAACAAAATGGCTAAGGCTAAATTCGAAAGAACCAAACCGCACGTTAATATCGGTACCATCGGTCACGTCGACCACGGCAAGACCACTTTGACCGCAGCTATCACGATGTACTGCGCAGCTAAGGGTCACGCTCAGAAGATGAGATACGATGAAATAGACAAAGCGCCCGAAGAGAAGGCAAGAGGTATCACAATCAATACCGCTCACGTTGAGTATGAGACTGACTCCCGTCACTACGCTCACGTTGACTGCCCGGGACACGCAGACTACGTCAAGAACATGATCACCGGCGCGGCACAGATGGACGGCGCAATCCTCGTCGTCGCTGCTACCGACGGCCCGATGCCCCAGACCAGAGAGCACATCCTGCTCGCTCGTCAGGTCGGCGTTCCGTATATCATCGTCTTCCTCAACAAGACCGACCAGGTCGATGACCCCGAACTTCTCGAGCTCGTCGAAATGGAAGTCAGAGATCTGCTCAGCCAGTACGAGTTCCCCGGCGACGAGACCCCGATCATCAAGGGTAGCGCGCTCCTGGCTCTCGAAGCTGCTTCCGACGGCAAGGTAGACGATCCCGCTTGCAACTGCATTCAGGAACTTCTCGACGCGATCGACAGCTATATCCCGGCTCCCGAGCGCGACACCGACAAGCCCTTCCTTATGCCTGTTGAAGACGTCTTCACCATCACCGGCCGCGGCACCGTTGCTACGGGCAGAGTTGAGAGAGGTAGCGTAAAGGTTCAGGATAAGGTTCAGATCGTCGGTATACACGACACCGTCGAGACCACCATCACCGGTCTTGAAATGTTCAGAAAGCTCCTCGACGAGGCTTACGCAGGCGACAACATCGGCGCACTTCTGCGTGGTATCGACCGCAAGGGTATCGAGAGAGGTCAGGTCCTTGCTAAACCCGGCACCATCAATCCTCACACCAAGTTCAGCGCGCAGGTTTACGTACTGAAGAAGGAAGAGGGTGGTCGTCACACCGCATTCTTCAACGGCTATCGTCCGCAGTTCTACTTCAGAACGACCGACGTTACCGGTTCCATCAAACTCCCCGCTGACGTTGAGATGGTTATGCCCGGTGACCACGTCACGATGGAAGTCGAACTCATCACCCCGATCGCTATCGAAGAAGGTCTCCGTTTCGCTATCCGCGAAGGCGGCAGAACGGTCGGTTCCGGCGTAGTTTCCAAGATTCTTGGCTAATCGCAAAACACAAACAACAAAAGGCCGCTCGGTTTCGGGCGGCTTTGTTTTTTGTGTTCTGATCGCCCTGATAATTTTTATTTTTTATTTCAAACCCCCGTTGATACTTTTCAATATTGTTTTAATACTCGCGTGTTACTTTAGACAGGCAGGTGACGAGTTTTGCGCGTCTGAAGACGGGTGCGTATAAAAATATCCCGTTTATTGGTAAAAATAAAAAATATACTGTAAGATATTGTACAATCTTGCGCATTTTTGTATTTTTAAAATTGTAAAAATATGGTAAAATGTCTTTAGTACAATATCTGTAAAGAAAGAGAGTTTTATGGCAAAAAAGAATTGGATTTTCGGTAGAAACGTGGTCATAACGGGTTGCAGTACGGGCATAGGCAAAGAACTTACCGTGCAACTCGTCAGAAAGTTTGGCTGCAACGTGATGGGCGTCGCGAGGAATCAGAAAAAGCTCGACGCTCTCAAGGAAGAACTCGGAGACAAATTCGATTACCGCCGCTTCGACATCTCGGACGAAAACGCGTGGTACGAGTTCTCTACGGAACTTGAAAGGATAGGCTTCGGCGTCGACGTGCTCATCAACAATGCGGGCATGATCCAGGAGTTCACGCAGTACGCAGACCTCGACATGCAGACGATCAGAAAGATCGTGGACACCAATTTCAACAGCGTCATATTCGGCGTTGCGGCGTTCCTGCCACACATCAAGAGAAGCAAATTCGGCTACATAGTCAATATTTCTTCTGCAAGCGCGCTGCTGCCTGTGTGCGGAGAGACCGTCTATTCGGCGACGAAAGGCGCGGTCAAAGCGTTCAGCGAAAGCCTTGCTCAGGATCTCGCGGGCTTCGGTATCGGTGTGTCGTGCGTCATGCCCGGACCCGTCAAGACAGATCTCTACAAGTCTCGCGACACGGCTGACGGCGCGGCTAAGAAGGACTACGAGCTCGTCGAAAAAGTGGGTATAACAGCAGAAACGGCGGCAAAGCGTATCATCAAGGCTATGAGAAAGCGCAAGACGAGGGTGCTGATCGACTTTATAGCCAAGATGATGGACTTCGGCATGAGAGTCGCTCCGTCTCTGACTCAGAAGATCACCTGCAAGGTGATGAAAGCGGCTTGCTATTACGTGCCCGCGTTTGCTCCCGTATTCAAAGAGCAGATCGAGAAGAAAGACGAGATAAAGCTCGAGCTGAAAGAGAGAAAGCAGATCATGTATTCTTCTCTCAAAGAAGTGCCCGAAAAGGGCGCGTTCGCCAAAGACTGACGGCAAAAAGGGCGCTTTTTTGCGTCACGGAATGCCTTAAATATCAAAAACACTCTTTTTGTGCTTATTTTTATTTGACATAGCTATTGCGCTATGCTAAAATGATAAAGCACCTAAAAGGGTGTAATTTTTTTGGAGGTGTTTACCGTGAGAACAAGAATTACCCTTGCTTGTACCGAGTGTAAGCAGCGCAACTACGACACGTATAAGAATAAGAAGAATACTCCCGACAGACTGGAGATAATGAAATACTGCAAATTCTGCAAGAAAACCACTTTGCATAAAGAATCCAAGTAATACGGAGGAAATATGTCCAAGAAAAACAGTTCCGTCGAGGAATCCGGAGTTATAAACGAGGCTCTGAACAACGCAGAACTCGGCGAAAAATCCTCCAACGTCCCCGCGACACAGCCCAAAAAAGGTAAAAGCGGCAAGAAAAACGACGACAAAGTAGGGTTCGGCACGCGTGTGAAGAACTTCTTCAAGGGTATAGTATCCGAACTCAAAAAGGTCACGTGGCCTACTGCGGGCAAGGTTTTTGCTCAGTTCGGCACCGTGTGTTTCGTCGTTCTGATATTCGTCCTTATCATCATGGGCTTCGATTCGCTGTGCAGCTGGCTGCTCAGATTGCTCGTCGGCGGCGCGGCTTAAGGAGGGCTATATGGCAGAAGAGATCAACCAGCAGCCCAAATGGTATATCATCTGCACGACCTACGGTTACGACTACATCGCAAGAGACAACATTTTGCGTATGGTCGAGACGAGCGGTCTGCAGGATTTTATATTCGACGTAGTCGTTCCCGAAGAGGAGGAGGTCGTCGAGCGCAACGGGAAGAAAAAGTTCGTCATGCGCCGCAAGTACCCCAACTACGTGTTCATCAAGATGATCTATACCAAACAGATATGGTATATGGTCAAACAGACGAGAGGCGTAAGAGATTTTTGCAACAGCAGCGACGGCAAGCCGCTCCCGATGTCCGCAGAGGACGTCAAGAGAGCACAGCTTGAAAAGGTGAAAGTCGAGGACTTCCACATCAACGTCGGCGACACCGTAGAGGTCATCTCGGGCGCGTTGCAGGGCTTTACGGGCGAGGTCAAGGAGATCAAACCCGACGTCCAGAAAGTCAAGGTCGTCATCTCGATGTTCGGTCGCGAAACGAGCGTAGATCTCGAGTTCGGTCAGATCGAGAAAAAGTGCTAATTCACCCGAAAGGGTCTGGGAGAGCCGCAAATCTTTCATACGGCTCGTCAATACCACGATTGCTATAAGGAGGTAGTATTATGGCAAAGAAAATTTCCGCAATAGTAAAGTTGCAGCTTCCTGCCGGCAAAGCTACTCCGGGACCTCCCGTAGGATCCACGCTTGGACCTCACGGTATCAACATCCCCGGCTTTACCAAGGACTTCAACGAAAAGACCAAGGACAAGGCAGGACTCATCATCCCTGTCGTAATGACGATCTACACCGACCGTTCGTTCACGTTCGAGCTCAAGACCCCGCCCGCACCCGTCCTCATCAAGAAGGCGTGCAAGATAGAGAGCGGCTCGGCTAAGCCCAACAAGGACAAGGTCGCTACGATAACCACCGCGCAGATCAGAGAGATCGCTACGATGAAGATGCCCGACCTCAACGCGAGCAGCATCGAAAGCGCTATGAGCATGATCGCAGGTACGTGCCGCAGTATGGGCATCGTCGTCAAGGACTAAGGAGGTTTGAGTTATGAAAAGAGGAAAGAGATATATCGAGGCTTCCAAGGTCGTTGACAGCGCTAAGTCGTACGACGTTGCAGAGGCAATGAAGACAGTAGTAGACAGCGCGACCGCAAAGTTCGACGAGTCGATCGAGATCCACGTCAGACTGGGCGTTGACTCCCGTCACGCAGATCAGCAGGTCAGAGGCGTCATCGTTCTTCCCCACGGCACCGGCAAGACTTCCAAAGTCCTCGTCATCGCAAAGGGCGCGAAGGCAGACGAAGCCGAGGCGGCAGGTGCAGATTACGTCGGCGGCGAAGAGCTGATCAACAAGATCAAGAACGAGAACTGGTTCGACTTCGACGTGTGCGTCACCACCCCTGACATGATGGGTATGGTCGGCCGTATCGGTAAGGTGCTCGGTCCCAAGGGACTCATGCCTAACCCCAAGAGCGGTACCGTCACGATGGACGTCACCAAGGCGGTCAAAGAGATCAAAGCAGGTAAGGTCGAGTACAGACTTGACAAGACCAACATCATCCACGTCGCTATCGGCAAGAAGTCTTTCGGCGCAGAAAAGCTGACCGAGAACTTCAACGCGATCTTCGAGGCTATCCTCAAGGCTAAGCCGGCGGCGGCAAAGGGTCAGTACGTCAAGAGCGTCACCGTCGCGAGCACGATGGGACCGGGCGTAAAGGTCGCAGTCAAAGCGTAATCGCTTTAAAACGCTTGACAAAAAGACTGGTATAAAATATACTTGTCTTACAAGTAAATATTCGAGCCAAAGACAGCAAGTGCGTTTCGCTTAATTTCTTGCCGAGGCGGAGATGACAAAGGATTTCGTATCCCTCCGTGTCTTTGGCTCGGAGGGATAATTTTATAGGAGGTAGAAATGGCTAACAACGAAAAGAAAGCTGCGAAAGTTTCCGAAGCGAGAAAGCAGAAGGAAGCCCAGGTCGAAGAGATCAAAGCTAAGATCAGCAACTGCAAGGCTATGGTCATCGTCGATTACAAGGGTATTTCCGTTGCAGACGACACCGCGCTTCGTGCAAATTTCCGCAAAGAGAACGTTGAGTACCGCGTGCTTAAGAACCGTCTCGTTCAGATCGCTTTGAACGAACTCGGCATCGGCGGCTTCGACGGTCATCTCGAAGGTCCGACCGCAGTCGCTTTTGCAAACGGCGACGCTCTCGCGGCGGCAAAGGTCGTTGCCAACGCAAAGAAAACCGTCAACGCGCTTGAGGTCAAGTGCGGTTTGATGGACGGCGCGTACATCGACGCAACAACGGTAGAAAAGCTGGCATCCATTCCTTCCAAGGAAGTATTGCTCGCGCAATTGCTCGGCTTGCTGCAGAGTCCTATCAGCGGACTTGCAAGAGCTTTGCAACAGGTTGCTGAAAAGAAGGCACAGTAATTACAAAAAAATTCGTTTATTATTTGGAGGATACAAAAATGGCAGATATTGCTAAAATCATTGAAGAAGTAAAGGGCATGACCGTTCTCGAACTCAACGAGCTCGTTAAGGCTATCGAGACCGAATTCGGCGTAAGCGCTGCGGCTATGGCTGTTGCTGCTCCCGCTGCCGGCGCAGAGGCTGCTGCTCCCGCTGAAGAGAAGACCGAGTTCGACGTCATTCTCAAGAGCGCAGGCGCAAACAAGATCGCCGTTATCAAGGTCGTCAGAGAGGTTACCGGTCTCGGTCTCGTCGATGCGAAGAAGATGGCAGAAGAAGTTCCCAGCAAGATCAAAGAGGGTATCAGCAAGGATACCGCTGAGGAGATCGTCAAGAAGTTCAAGGATGCCGGCGCAGACGTCGAAATGAAGTAATTTCTATCTCAAAAGCAATAAAAAAGACGCGTGAAAACGCGTCTTTTTTGTTGCGTATTTTTAAACTTGTTGTCTTTGTCGCGTTTTGGCTTTGACGACAAGACTTATTCATTGTTTCTTATTCGAATAAGGGTATAAATCACGCGCCGACGTTATAATTACGCGCGGTCTCGGCTATGCGCCGGGTAGCGATGCGTCAGAATACGCTCTGCAGCGCGCCGCCGCGCGATATCGATGACAAGAGTCCGTCTCCGAATGCCGCATAAGCCGCCGTTACCGTCTGCACTGCGGCACGAGTGTCGCAGTAAGAGCCGAGCCAATAGCCCGCGTCCTCGTACATTCTGCGGAAATGCCTCGTATAGCCATTGACTCCCGCGAAAAGTTCACGCAGTTTTGCAAGGAGATCTTCCGAGTATTCTCTCAGAACGTACAGGTGCGCTTCACTTGCGGATCTGACTTTTGCGCCCGCAAGCAGTTTTATGTTGTTGAGTTTACAGTTCTTATCGAGATATCTGAAATAGTCGGGAAGGCTTGCGGGTATGAACAGGTCGTCGGGAGAGGTGCCGAGATAGCTTTCGAGAATACAGTAGCCTATAAACGCGCATATCGCCGCATTTTCGCCTACAAGACGCGCGTCTCCGTAGCGCGACATCAGACAGCGCGCGGCGAAATATTCTCCGCCCTGACAGAAGTCGTCCTCGTCCGCAAGCTGGGCGACTATGCCGAGTCGGAGCAGGGAACGGCATATTCTGAGAGAATCGCTTTCGCACGACTGCGTGTCGAAATAATAGGCGACGTTTTCGCAGAACTCGCGGGTCAGGTATGCGCATCTGCCTTTGCCCGTCACTTCGTCGAACGCAAAGTCGAACGAGCGGAGAAGTTTTGAAAGGAGGGTGCCGTATCCCGCCGCGATCGTGAATTTGGGCGCGTCGCTTATCACCGTATAGTCGGCGACGGCGGCAATCGGCGGGTTGGCGCGCACGACGATCCTTTCGCCGTTTTCATAGAAATCGCAATAAGGGTAGAGCACGCTGTCCGTCGTCGGCGCGGTCAGTACGAGCACCCATTCGTTGCCTCTTTCGGACGCCGCGTAGCGCACGACGTCGGCTATGCTTCCCGTGCCGACGGCAACAAAAAGCCTCACGTCCTCGCGTGCCTTTACGAGTTTTTCCGACTGCTCTCTTATATCGGCAAAACCTGCGGGCAGTATGAAAAGTTTGGTCATATATCCTGCGCGGGCGAGCAGGCTCTCGGCGCGCTCTGCGATATGCCTGACGTTTTCGTCGCAGACAATGCCGAGGCGGCCTTCTGCGAGGATATCCTTGCATACCGAGGGAAGTTTTTCGAGCGCGTCGTCCTCGGCTATCACGGTTTTAGTGTAGGAGCGGTGCGTCTTGCCGCATTTGCAACGATATTCTGTCTGAGAGTATCCGTTCAGATCTGTCATTTCTTTCTCCCGTATTTTTATAGATAAAATATTATCACAGATATTGCGTCGAAAAATGCCGTCTTTTGTCGCAAAAACTCCGTTTATGAAAAAACGCCCCTTTCGGGGCGCCGTATCTTGCGGAGACTGCCGCGTCAGTTCTTTCTTCTGACTATTTTGGTTATTTCCGTCAGCAGGGTCTTCATTTCATCCCTGGTCCCTATCGTGATCCTGACGAAATCGCTTATCCTGTCGCTTTTGAAGTGTCTGACAAGCACGCCGTTTTCTTTGAGCTGGAAGTAGATCTCGCTGCCCGAAATGCTCTTGTGTCTCGCGAATATGAAGTTGCTCGACGAAGGGAGAACCTCAAAGCCGAGTTCTCTGAGAGCGTCGGCGGTTTCCTCTCTCTGGGAGTTGATCTTGTCAACAAGCTCGGCATAATATTTTTTGTCCGAAAGCGCGGCGATGGCGACGGCTTCTGTCACCGCGTTGACGGTGTATGAGTTCATCGAGTTTTTAATCGTTTTGAGACCGTCTATGAGAGCCTTGTTGCCGAGTGCGTAACCGCACCTTGCGCCTGCGAGAGCGTAAGCCTTGCTAAGAGTCTTTACGACGAGCAGATTGGGGTAGTCGCATACGCGACCTGCGACGCTGCATGATGCGAATTCTCCGTAAGCCTCGTCCACGATGACTATCTTGTCGGGGTTGGTCTCGACGATCTTCAGCAGATCGAGCCTGCCTAGCGCCGTACCGGTAGGCGCGTTGGGATTGCAGATAATAATGCCGTTGACGCCCTGCATGGAGAGATAATCCGTATGCAGGAGTTTGAATTCGTCGTCGAGCGGTATTTTTTTGGATTTTACGTCGAACATATGCGCCCATACCTTGTAAAAAGAGTAGGTCACGTCCGCGTATGCAACCGTATCGTTTTCATCGAAGAACGCGGGGAAGCACATACAGAGCACTTCATCGCTGCCGTTGCCGACGAATACGTTCTCGGGAGCAAGCCCGTGCTTCTGCGCTATTACCGATACCAATTTCGTATTTTCGGGATCGGGATACAGTCTGAGTCTCGCCGTCTCGAAATCACGCACCGTCTTTTCGACCTCGGGAGAGGGCGGATAGGGGCACTCGTTCGTGTTCAGCTTCACGTATTTTTTATCCTGAGGCTGTTCGCCCGCGGTGTACGGAAGTATAGATTTGCAACGTCTTGACAAATAGTTCATAAAAACCTCACAAAACAAATATAACATACGCCCGCGCGCTAGTCAAGCGGACTCGGGTCGGCGCAAAATTTAGCGCGGACTGACGTGTATAAACACAAAAAATCGGTCAACAATTGTTTACGAGGCAGGTGAGGATATGAAAAAGTTTTTGCTTATAGTATTTGCAGTAGTTATAGCCGCTGCGGTCACTTATACGGCGGCGGGGAAGTCGTCGGAAGGGCTTATAGACAAGGCGGGAGAGGCAGATCTTTGTGCCGATGTCGCGAAGGTGGAGATATACGCAAAAGGGAAAAGCGAAGATTATACATACGTGTCTACGGGAGCGTTCAACGTCTACGGCTGTCAGATCGGCTCGGCAGGTATGATTGCCGCAAAAGTGGACAACATTCTCGGTGCGGCGGTGTTTTATGACGCAAAACTGGCGCTCTCGGACGTGCTGGAGGCGTACGGCGCAAAGGCTTTGTCGATAGATGAAGAAAACGGCTGTACCGTTGTGTACGCATACTCGAAAGGTTGCGGCTACGGCGTCGAAACGGACGGAAACGTAGTCAATATGCAAATAGTCCTCAAAGAGGGCGCGACCGTTGTCGGCAGTCCGCTGATAATGGGTAGTTACTGAAATCGTAAGCGCAGGCTTGTACGAAATAAATAAAACAAAAAAAACGGAGGTTTTTATGAAAAAGGCAAATCAGGAAGGCGGTGGCAACAAGGTTCTGGCGTTTTTCAAGCGCAATATTTATTTTGTGCTGATAATCGTCTGCGTTCTTGCTATCGGCACTATGATCACTATCGCGGCGGTAAACGGCTCTCAAGACGAAAATCCGCCCGTAAACGGCGACTTGAACGACGACGACAGCAACGTCAACGGAGACGTGGACGACGACAAGGACGACGTCGACGATGACAAAGACGACGAGGACGATACCGACGAGGAGGAGACCAAGACTTTTGCTCTCGGCACGATGCTCTCCGATTATACTATCGATATCGGCTTCAGCAATACCGAACTCGTATTCAATCCCACGATGCAGCACTGGGCGACACACGAAGGTCTGGATATGCTCGCCGGGGCGGGGAGCGAAGTTTACTGCCCGTTTGACGGCACGGTAAAGAGCGTAGACACCGATACTTTCTACGGCACAACTGTCGTCATCTCTCACGACGGCGGCTTCGAGACGACGATGAGACTTCTCGACGACGTGACCGTGACGGCAGGCTCGGCGGTCAAAGAGGGCGACAAGATCGGCGTGATAAGCGGCGATGCGCTCGCCGAGATCGCGCAGGGTGCGCACCTTCATCTCGAACTGACAAAGGACGGCGTCAGAGTGGATCCCGCGCAGTATATGAAAGAAGGCGACAAGTAAACCGCACGATGCGGAAAAACATACCGCTTGACAAAAAATACGCTCCCGTGTTTATCGGGAGCGTTTTCGCTTTGTATCGGCACGCTATGCCGAAAACGCGCAACTTCACTTGCGGGCGCGGGAAAAGCACTTCGTTTTTACGAGTCCGTCGCCCATATTCACGATGTCGCCCGCGCATATGCGGTTCTTGTTGAATATGCAGTCGGTGGAGTCGCATTGTATAAGCACTTCTTTGCCGCCGTCGTAGTCGAAGTCCTTTGCGGCTTCGATATTCACGCTGTTCTGCTGTATGATACCGTAGCGGCGCTTCTGTCTTGTTTCGCACGCGCCCGATCTGCCCACCTTGATAACGCCCGCGTAGCAATGGCAGGCGCGGTTGAATTCGCAGTTGCAAGTTGTACATCTGAGTCCTTTCATGTCATCACCTCCGCGTTTAGTATCCGCCGTCTCTTTGTTTTAATGCGCGGCAACGGCAAACGTCGTCGAAATTGTCGCAATATCGTCGGCTGTTGTTGCAAACTGAGCGCGCGTGTGTTATCATATAAAAAAACAAGGCGGGGCATATATGAAAGTATTACTTTTGCAGGACGTTAAAGGACAGGGAAAAAAGGGCGAGATCATCGACGTCAACGACGGTTACGCGCGCAATTTCCTGATAAAGAAAAAAATGGCGATAGAGGCGACCGCTTCCGTACTCAACGAGACGAGACAAAAGCAGGCGGCTGAGGAAAAGCGCAGAAAGGAAGAATACGACAACGCGGTCGAGCAGAGCAAGAGGCTCAAGGGGCTTGCCGTTGACGTGAAGATACGTTGCGGAGAAAACGGCAAGGCTTTCGGCGCCGTCACGTCCAAGGAGATCTCGGAAAGGCTTGCAGAGATAGGCTACGACGTAGACAAGAAAAAGATATTGCTTTCCGATCCGATCAAATCGGTCGGCAGTTATCAGGTGGAGATCCGTCTTATGGCGGGCGTCACCACCTTTATCAACGTAAAGGTCACTCCGCTTCAGTGACCGCTGAAACGCAAAATTTACGCCGTCCGAAAAGGGCGGCGCATTTTTTGTGTTTTTGAATTGTCACTATGCTTTCAGCGGCGTCTGTTGCGCCTGATAAGCACTACGAGCAACAGTCTCAGCATCTGCATAAGAGAGAATGCGAACGAGACGAGATAGGTCTTTGCCGCCGCTTTGAGAACCCTCGAAGCGTCGTCAAGCTCCGCGTCCGTCAGTATACCGCAGTCGACGAGCTGGCGTTTTGCACGAGAACTGGCGTTGTATTCCGTCGGCAGAGTGATAAAGGTGAACAGGCAGTAGAAGAAATAGCACAGCACCGCGAGCGCAAGAAATACCGTCGACAGAGTCATCGAAAAGTCGCTGAAATAGCCGAGAAGCTCGAATATCAGGGCTATCAGAATCAGCGGCATGCTTAGCCTCGAAGTGAAATTCACGACAGGCACGAGTTTTTCGCGTATCTTGACGGGCGCATAGTCCTCGGCGTGTTGTATCGCGTGACCCACTTCGTGCGCCGCAACGCCTATCGCCGCGACCGATGTGCTGTCGTACGTCGCCTGCGAAAGCGCGACGGTATCCGTAGTCGGGTCGTAATGGTCTGTCAGGCTTCCCGCGCATCTCACGATCTGCACGTGGTGCAAGCCGTTGGCGTCGAGTATCGCGCGCGCCGCCTGAGCTCCCGTATAGCCTTTTTCCGAGAGCACCTGAGAGTATTTGCTAAACTCAGATCTGACGCGGACACCCGCGGCGATCATCCATATCAGTAAGGGTATAAAGCACGCCGAGACGATCAGCAAAGCAAGTTGCAGAGTTGAAGTGTCGGCGCTTAAAATCAGATTCATACGATTCACCTCGCTATTTAGATGATATCATATATTGTTTAACAAGTATTAAAAAAATATGTAAAATAAAGGAAAAGTCAGTTCCTGACGGTAGGGTATACGTCGCAGATCACGCCGTCTCTGACCTCGAAACGGAAGTATCCTACTTTGCAGAATGAAGATTTTTTATACAGACCGATGACGAACGGGCGGTAGGGCAGGAAGTCAAAATCGGCAATGCGGTCGAAATCTCCCGTTATCCCGAGCACGGCTTTTGCACTGAGCCCGCGACGGAGCGCATTTTCTGCGCCGTCTAAGTCTCTGAACATTAGTTTTTCCAAAAACGCGTACGGCACGAGTTCGTCGACGTAGAGATGATCGTGCGCGTACGAGAACGAGAGTTCTTTTTCAGAAAAACCGCCGTCGGAATAGCCGAGGCGCAGAGTGCGTTCACAACCGTTGCAACCGCCTTTTTTCTCGGTACACACGACTTCGGACCCGTCGAAATACAGGTCGTCGTATACGCCCGAAAACAGAGGAACGTAGTCGTCGCCGTAAAAGAGCACGGCGGCGAATTTCCTCTGTAAGGCTTTTGCGGTTATCCTCAACAGTTGACCGTCGCCGACGCGCGCCGCGACGACCTTCAGGTCTGTCAACGCACACGGGCAGGGAAATTCGTGTATTTCAGAGTCTGTCTCTACGACGAGATAAAAGCCGCCTCGTCTGCACGACGTGACGAGATGAGTCGCGCTCTCCGTGCGGCAAACCGTCTGGCAGAGCGTCTGCGTCTCTATGCAGGATACGGACGACGGGGAGAAGGACAACAGGTAGTTTGCGTTGCCGAGGTCGCATATTTCAATATCGCGGATGCCCGTTTGCGGGCGGGAAGGGATGCGAGCGAAAACGGGCTCGCAACCGTCTTTGAAATATCCGACGGCGAAGGCTTTTTCGGTAACGAAACAATTTTCGGCGAGCGCGCCGTTGACGGTGACGAACCCGTCTTGTGCGTCAAAATAAAAAACCGACATATATCACCCGAAATGAATTTATGCGGGCAACGTCCGCGATATTACAACGCGGACGGACGTCGGCGTGAGGAAAATAATAAATGAGATAAAAAAAAGAGCCTTGCGGCTCCTTTTAATCTTTGTTGTTCGCTGTCGCGCTCTTAAGCGTGTAAAGCGCGTCGCCTTCAGCTATCTGCACGATCAGATTTTTTATCTGCGGATCGTCCGACGACGGGTAAGGGGTGGTGCTTATCGCGCACTTGAGGCTTTCTCCCGACCCGGGGAAAGTGCGGTTGAGGCTTATCGATACGAAGTAGCAGACGTATTCCGTCCCAGCTTCGTCTGCGCTCTTGATCGCGGTGGTGGAACTGCGCGCCGCGGTCACGGTGACGCTCTGAGATTCTCCGAGAGTGACGTCGGGCACGCTGAAGGTGAAGGACGAAACGCTGTCGGGCACGCATCTTGCCACCTGATAGAGGATCGCGTTGTCGATATACGGGGATTCCTCAAACTCGCCGAGCTTTATCTCTCCCGAATTTTCAGAGTCGCCGTCATAGGTCGTATAATAACATTTTTCGTCTTTGTATTCGGCTTTGTAACCGCTGTTGACGCCTGCGATCGTCTGGTCGGCATACGCATATTTTACTTCGATGCCCGTGCTGAAGAAGGCGCCCGAAGTTTTGATATCGCCGTTGTCCATCTCAAGTTCCGTGGTCGTGACGTAACCGACCGCGTTGTCGATCGTCTTGTCTCCGACAGTGGCGCTTTCGCCGTTGAAGCTCTTGACTGTGACGGTCATGGTACCGTGCACGGCGTCGTCCGTACCGTTTTTGTATACGACGTCGTAGACGAGAGTCTCGTCGGTGACTTCGCTTGTCCAGGGTCTGCTGTTGAACAGCAGTTTCTGCGTCGGGGTCGCGCTTTTGCAACCAGCGAGAGATACGCCGATAAGGCAGACCGTCAGGATGATTATTATTGCAAAAATCAGTTTTTTCATAGTATTTTTATTATATCATATATTTTGATTTTATCAATTGATTTGCGGCAATATTTGTCGTCGCGTCCGATAAAACGGAGCCGAGAGTATTGCAAAGGTCGTTTTTTGTCGTTATAATGGTATTATGGTTGAATTTTTTATCGGCGATACGCTCGATTGCGGCGCCGTTTTCGAAAAGATAAGAGAAAGAAGGGGCAAGGGAAAAAGACAGCTTCTCATCGTGCCCGACCGCTTTATGATGCATTACGAAAAAGCGGTGATGGACTACCTCGGTCTGGAGGCGTGTTTCGACATAGAGGTGGTGAGTTTTTCGCGTCTCGCCAACAAGACGATGGGCACGAAGATGAAAGATTATCTTTCCGCTCAGGGTGCGGTAATGCTGCTGAGAAAAGTTATCGAGAAGAACAAACAGCAACTGTCCTGTTTCCGCGGCGCGTACAACAACGCGGATTTCGCAAGCGAGATTTACGCGGTCATCTCTCAGATAAGAAACAGCGGCGTTTCCACCGACGCGATAGATAAGATCGCAGATTCTCTGCCCGTCAAGATCCGCAACAAGACCAAAGACATAGTGATGCTTTACAAGGGGTACGTCGAAGAACTGCAAACGGGATATTCGGACGGCTCGTCCAAGCTCGAAGCGCTGACCGACTCGATAGAGCGGTACGGCATGCAGGACTGCGACGTCTACATCAGCGATTACCTCTATCTCAGCAACATACAGAGACGTATATGCGAAAAACTGTTCGCCGCCGCGAATTACTGCGCGGTTTTCATGGTGTGCAACGAGGGAGCCGGCAACGCGAGGATATACCCGTCGCGCTGTCTGCGGACGCTCGTCGAACGTGCGCGCGCGTGCGGGTGTAACCCGACGGTAAAACGACTGCCGTCTACGTTGAAAGGAGACAAAAAGGTCATTTCGCAAGAACTTTTCGCATACGGCGGCAAGAGCTTCGAGAGCGATGGAAGCACGCTTATATACGTCGCCGACAGCGCTGAGGAAGAAGTCAGGCGCGTTGCGCGCGAGATAAAGCGCAAGGTGGTCAGAGAGGGCTGTCGCTTTATGGATTTCGCGGTCGTGTGTTGCGACGTCGCGGCATACGCTCCTATAGTTGCGAGAGTGTTCGGCAACGTGGGCATCAATTACTTTTTCGATAAAAAGGAAAACCTCGACACGCAGGCGGCGACGCGACTCGTCACGGGCGCTTTGAGGACGGTCTCGAGAGGGTTCAGGCGCAGAGACGTGGCAGAACTTGCCAAAAACGCACTGATAGACCTCGATTTTCTCAAGGTATGCGCGTTTGAGAATTTCTGCATAAAGTACGGCGTTGAGAACGTAAGACCCGACTCGCCTTTCAAGGTCGGTGTCAACGATCCCGATTACGCGGCGGCGGAAGAGGTCAGGGCATATATAGGCGATCTGCTGTCCGTGTTTACGCTAAGGACGGCGACTGCGGAAGAATTTTATGCTCAGCTGCGCGAATTTCTGCAGAAGGCGGACTTCGACGAGCGCAACGCGGCATACGTGCAGTCGCTTGCCGACAGGGGAGAAGAAGTGGCGTTCAACTGTGCGGATCAGGCTGTCGAAAAGCTGAAGGATATTTTCTCAAGGAGCGTGCGGCTTCTCGGCGATTGCAGGTTTACCGTCTCCGCTTATCTCAACATAATAAATTCCGCGATAGCGTCCACGCAGATATCGCTCGTGCCCCTTTTCGTCGATTGCGTTTTCGTCGGAGAGTCGAGAGAGAGCAGATACGACGGGATAAAGACGATGTACGTGCTCGGCGCTTCGCAGGGCGCGCTTCCTCCCGAGCACGGCGACAACGGCATATTCGCGGGAAAGGAAAGCAGAGCGTGGGCGGAGTGCGGCGTTGTCGTGGAACCCGACGTCAAAGAACAGAACAACGCCGAAAGGCTCAATACGCTGATGTTTCTGCTCAAGCCGCAGGAGAGGCTGGAGATAAGTTACAGCAGATACAGCCCGGCGGGAGAGGCGCAGAGCGAAAGCGTTGTCGTCAGACAGCTTTGCGAAATGCTCTCTCTGAAAAAGCAGAGACCCCCGAGGACGGACGCGCTGTGGGATACCGCAAAGTACGCCGAGTATTTTGCAGGCAAAGGCAACGTCGCGGACGAACTGATAGAATACAAACTGCTGTACGATATGGGCGTGCGGCACGATGACCGTGAACAATACGACGCGCTTCGCGCCATCGCGGCAGAACAGTACGGAGAGGGTTACGTCGACGCGTTGCTCGGCGAGATCGCGCCCGAAGAATACGTGGACACCTCGCGCGCCGTCGTCTGGAAGGGCGGGCATACGAGCGTCAGCCAGATAGAATTGTATACCAAGTGCCCGTTCCGACATTACGTCGAGAGGATACTCTGTCTGCACCCGAGGGAAAAAGCCGAGATAAAAGTGCAGGACATAGGCACTATCATCCACGAAGTGCTCCAGCGCTTTTTCAGCGAATGCAGTTATAAAATCACCGACGCAGACGGGATAAAGAAAAAGGCGACGGAGATCACCTCCAAGGTGCTTAGCGACGAAAAATATGCGCAGATGAATGCCATACCGCACCTGAAAGGCGAGATAGAGGAACTCAGAGCGCGTTGCATTTTCCTCATCGAAACGCTGTGCGAAAGGATGAAGAACAGCGATTTCGAGCCGTACATACTCGAAGAAGCGTTCGGTATGGACGGCAGTTACGCACCGATCAAGATAAAATTCAAAGGCAAGACGATAGACATGTTCGGCAGGATAGACAGGGTGGACAGATACGGAGATTATATCGCCGTGATCGACTACAAGAGTTCCTCGAGCGTTTACTTCTCCCTTCCCAACGTGATGTACGGGGAGAGGATACAGCTTTTCATCTACATGAAAGCGCTTGCGGGACAGACTGAAGCTAAGCCCGCAGGAGTTTTCTATCTGCCGCTCAACAACAAATTTCTCAGTGAGAACAGGAGCTCGATAAGATTTAAATATGTCGGGTTTATAAACACGGATAAAGAAATTCTCAAGCATTTCGATCACGTTTTCGACAGCACTGTCAACGGTGTCGAAAGCAAACTCTTCCCGATAAAGCGTTCTGCGAAAAAGGGGAGCGAAGGGAGTATAGTCGCAGTTGGGGACAGCGTTGCGACAAGCCCGGAAAGATTTGAGGCGCTTTGCGATTATGTGGAAAAACTCACTTCAAAAGCGGCTGAGGAGATAGACGACGGCTACATCAAGGCGTCGCCGACAGAGAAAGCGTGCACCTATTGCGAGTACGGCGGTATATGCGCCTTCTCGGCTACGGGCGGGGCAAAGAGAGTGATGAGCGAAAGTAATGGCTTCGGAGAATATCCGTTCTTCGCGGAGGAGACAAATGGCAAAGACGTGGAATAAAGAACAGCTGGCGGCGATAGAAAGTCTCGACAAAAATACGCTGGTGTCCGCTTCTGCGGGCAGCGGCAAGACTGTCGTCACGATCGAGAGGATAGTCAGGGTTATAAAGCAGGGCACTCCCGTGAGACAGATCGTCATGCTCGCGTTTTCCAACGCCGTAGCCGCCGAACTCAAAGACAGGATATCGTCCGCCCTCGTCGACGCGATGAAAGAGGAGGGCGCTGACAAGGAGTACCTCAGAGAGCAGATAGACGACGTATCCATGGCGGACATATGCACGGTGCACTCTTTTTGCGGCAATCTGATAAAAGAATTTTTCGAGGAAGCGGGGATCGACCCGTCCTATTCGATGCTCGAGCCGACGGAGAGCGGCGGTATGCTGGACAAAGCCGTGGACACCGTGCTCAAACGTTACGGCGAAAAAGCGGATCCGATCTTGTCGGCACTCAAATTCATGTTCGGCAACGACAGTGCGCTCCGCGCGCAGATCAAACGCGTCTACGCGTTCCTCGAGTCCCAGCCCGACAGAGAGAAGTGGTTGACAAACGCGCATAGCGGTTACGGCTATGACGGACGCGAGATATCCGCAATGCTCTCCGAATACGGAAAGATCGTCGAGAAAGCGGGCGCCGAGGCGCGCTCGCTTGCCGACGCTATGAACGAATACCCGGGCTTCGACCCGTCCAACAGGGAGGAGGCAGAAAGGATCGCGAACAGTTGCGCGGCGGCGGTCGGCAGGACGGGCGACGGGTTCGTCAATGCCGTCAATGCGATAAACTGGCACTTTGCCGCAGGCAGAAATATGGCGAAAGCGAAGATAATCGCTGCGGCGGACGAAGTCGGCGTCGACTATGCGATAGCCGATCTCAGATACGACGAAATCAAAGAATTGCAGAAGGCATTTGCGTCGACGTGCGCTTCTGCGGCGAAAGAGTTGAAAAAAATCACCGCATACACGGCAGCGCAGTGGCGGGAATACGGCGAAAACGCCATGCCTTACGTCAGGAAACTCGTGCAGATAGTCGACGAGGTCGCAAAGGAATACAAAGAGCAGAAACAGAACGAAAACAAGATGGACTTCGCCGATCTCGAATATTACGCGATAAAGGTCCTGAAAAATCCCGAAGTCGCGAAAGAAGTCTCGTCGCGCTATAAGTACGTCTGTATAGACGAGTATCAGGACACCAACTACGTTCAGGAGTTCCTGCTCGGGCGCATTTCGGACGGGCACAATCTGTTCATGGTCGGAGACGTAAAACAGAGCATTTACGGCTTCCGCCTGACCGAACCCGGGATATTCATCGACAAATTCGACGCTTACCGCTCCGACCCGTCCGCGGGAGAAGTGGTCACACTCAACAGGAATTACAGGAGCGACAAGCGCATCCTCGACTTCGTGAACGAAATATTTTCACGGCTTATGACCAAAGACAAGGGCGGGGTGGATTACGCCTCCGACTCCATGCTCGTAACGGATATCACGCCCGCATACGACGACGGTCAGCCCGTGATAGGAATATATCCCGTAAAGAAAGTCAGGAAATCCGTCGGGTCGAAGTGGCCAGCAGACGGGGTCTACAGCGTCAGGGAGGACTCTGAGGGAGCAGAGGACGACGCAGAGGCGGAGGCGATGTGCATCGCCGAGAAGATAGCTTCGCTGGTCGGAAAACGCAAGATAGGATATTATGATGGGGACAAACCCGCGAGCAGATACGTCGAATACAAAGACATAACCCTGCTGTGCTCCACGAGAAGTTGGAAAGTGCAACAGATAATCGGTTATCTGCACGCGGTCGGCATACCTCTCGCAAGCGCCAACGTGACGAGGAAAGAGGAGAATTTCGGGGTAGACATGCTTCTCGACCTGCTCAGAGTCGTGGACAACCCGTTGCAGGACGTCGCGCTCGCGGCGGTGATGAAAAGCGTCTTCGGCGGTTTCGATTGCAGTGAACTCGCCGAGATAAGGAAAGCCTATCTCAAAGAGGAGTATTTCCACTCCTGCACCCGACTTTACGCGGCAGAAAAGTGCGACGCTCTTGCCGATAAACTCAGAGCGTTTTATGCGGGCATTCAGGATCTGAGAGAAAGATCAGAACACGAGACTGCAGGCAGGCTCCTCGGATACGCGATTGCGAAATACAGCTTCGACAAATACGTGCTCGCCCATTTCGGCAGAGACGAACTTGACAAAATGCGTACTTTCGTATCGGGGCTCGAGGGCAAGAGTTATGCGGTGACGCTTCAGTCATTGCTTGCATACGAAGAAGAAGCGGCGCTGACGGGCGAAAGCGCAGAGAGACCCGAGGACGACGACTGCGTTCAGACTTCGACGATACATTCGTCCAAAGGACTGGAGTATCCCGTCGTCATACTTATAGACGCTGCGTCCTCGTTCATAAAACCCAATCCGGACGACATGATGCTCGGCAAGGACTTCGGCATTGCGATGAAATATCCCGAGGAGGATACGAGACTCAAGAGGAAGAATCTGAAGTACGTCGCGTGCAAGGATATAATCGACAAAAAGAACCTCGAGGAGCACATGCGCCTCATGTACGTCGCTTTGACTCGCGCCAAGAACATGCTTTTCGTTACGGGTACTGTCGAAAAATTCGCCCAAGGCAGAGCGAGCGAAGAATCCTTTATGAACTGGCTGAACAACGTCTGCGTCGATTCGCCGGAATTCTGCGACAAATACGTTGAACCTTACGACGCGGCAGAAGCCGAAGAAAACGTCGACGAGGAGGCAGGCGGGGTCACGTTCGCCGCGCCCGTTCCCGAAAAACTCAAGGAAATACGGGATTATCTGTATTACTCTTATCCGTATTCAAAGAGCGCCGAAACGGGTATAAAGCACACCGTTACGGGAATAAATAAAGAAAATCCTGACGACTACGGCACGGTTTACGTCAGGAACTGGTTCGAGGAAGACAGCGCGGGCACGGGCACGGCTTATCACAAGGTTATGGAGCGCGTGGACTACGACAGCGTTGACGAAGAAGCGGTCAGGGCGCAGATAGACGAGATGTACGAGCAGGGAGCGCTCGACGAGGCGGAAAGGCAAGCCGTCGACCCGTCGGTCGTTTTCAGGTGTCTGTGCAGCGACGTGATAACCCGCGCAAGAGCGGTCGGACATATGAGGGAAAAGCAGTTCATGCTGAGAGTCAGCGCCAAAGACGTGCTCGGAGACGACGCGGCTGACGACAAGATCCTCGTGCAGGGCACGATAGACTTGCTGATACCCGACAATGCTGACGGCACGGCGACGGTCGTGGATTTCAAGATGAGCAAACTGCCGCCAGACATTGTCGCGGCGCGCTACCGCAAACAGCTCGAACTTTACGCTCTCGCGGTCGAAAAGGGACTGGGACTCAAGGTCAAGGACAGGCTCATATACGTTTTGGGCAGAGATTTGATACTGCACGTGTAAAACGGCAAAAAAGGGCAATCATTTATGGGCGGGCAGAGCTCGCCCCGATAATATAATATCATTATAATAATATAAGAGATCTTCCGCAGCTTACATATCAACAAAAAAGGAGTATGTTTGCTGTGGAAAAAATTGTTTTGCAGATCGGCGCCGCGCTTGACGACCTTCTCGGGTCCGTTCCCGTCCAGTTTCTGACGGTCGCTTGCGCCGCATTGAGCGTAGTCACCTTTGTTATTCAGATTTTGTATATTTTGCATTCAGCCAAAAATATCAAAAACTATCGCAGAATAAAAAGGTTCGTAGTCAGCAGAGGCGACATCGACCTCTCCAATTCTCACCGTTTTTATAAAAAATGCGTGAAGCATATGCCGAGGAGCATAAGAAAGGCGTGGAAAAACCATGCGCTGATAGGCTCGGAGTATGCGGGAAGCGAGCTTCAGTTCAAAATGAACAGGCTTCTGACCGCAGAAAAACGCCCGATGGTATTCTATTATTACGTCGCGTTTGCCTGCGTTGCCGCGCTTCAGACGCTTTTGCTCTGCAAGGGAGTCGAGTGGACGATCGCGGTATGTTATGCGGCGCTTACCGCGGCGGTATGGGCGGCGGTCGGTCTTGTAGCCAGACTCTACGCATATCTGACGTACAAGAGAGAAAGGAGAGCGGCGGCGGGCATACTGCGTGTTTTCGAGAACAGACTCACTCTTGAGGATAAGTCCCGCGCCAGAGTGTTCGTGGTCGGAGCTAAGGATCTCGACGGCATCAGGAGAGCGTGCGATCTGCCTGCAAGCACGGCTACCGAAGATCTCGCGAAGGCGGTCGGCGCTTATGTTGACGCGAATCCGAGCAAAGACGTCGCAAAAGTGGTCGAAAGCGGCATCGCCGTTGCGGTCAGCGGCACGGACCCGGACGCAGAAGGCGGAGCTTCTCTGAAAGAAGCCGCGGAGGCGCTTAAAAAATATACCGCCTAAAAGTTGCCAAAACGGCAACGTAGTGCTATTATAGTGAATGGGAGTCGCGGATTTCTGTTAAAATCTACCGAGCGTTCGGCGTAAGGGCGGAAATACGCGGCTTTACTTTTCCTTTAAAAACCCGAATGCGGCGCTCTGCCGCGAAAGGAGGTATATCGATGATTGAAATCTTCAAAACAGACGAATCCGAAAAACTCCAACACCTGCAAGAGGAAGTTTTCTCCGCAGAAGGGTTTTCCCTCAAGGATTGCTGGATCAATCTCGTGAACCCCAGCGACAAGGAGATCGAGTACATAGCGGGTCTCACCGGCATCGAAGCCGACGTGCTCAAGACCCCTCTCGACGACGAGGAGAGATCGCGTTGCGAGACAGAAGAAGACTATTCGATGGTGCTCGTCGACATTCCGGTTATTGAAGAAGAAGCGGCATATTACAGCTATTTCACGATACCTCTCGGCACGTTCATAAAGAAAGATTGCGTGATCACGGTCTGCCTCAAGGATACGGCGGTACTGCGCGACTTTGCGAGAAACCGCGTCAAATCTTTCGCAACGTACAAAAAGACGAGATTTCTGTTCCAGGTACTGTACAATATTGCGACGAAATTTTTGACCTACCTCAAGCAGATAGACAAGGCGAGCCAGCGTATTCAGAACGAACTGCACAAGTCTACGAGGAATAAGGAGCTGATCCAGATGCTCGACCTCGAAAACTCGCTCGTTTACTTCAGCACCTCGCTGACGGGCAACGACGCGGTCATTTCGAGACTGCTTTCCACCAAGACGACCGCCAACAGCATAGTGAAGATATACGAAGAGGACAAGGACCTGCTCGAGGACGTCGCCGTCGAGACCAAACAGGCGATGGAAATGTGCTCGATCTACAGAGACATTCTTTCGGGTACGATGGACGCATACGCTTCGGTCATTTCCAACAACCTCAACATCGTGATGAAAGTGCTGACTTCGGTCACGCTCGTGTTCTCGATCCCGACGCTTATCGCTTCGTTTTTCGGAATGAACACAGGCGTACCGTTTGAGAACAAATGGTGGGGGTTCTGGGTCGTCGTCGCGATAAGCGCGGTGATATCCGCCGTACTGGCGCTTTTCCTCAAAAAGAAAAAGTTGCTCTGAGAAGCGAAAAATGCAAAATCCGCGCCTCTCTCGCAAAGGGGCGCGTTTTTATCGTCGACGCTTGTCGGGGCGGATAAAAAGAGGACCGCGCGTCTGTCGGCGCGGGGAAAAACGGCGCAAAAAAAGGTTGAAAAATTTTCGCGAAAATCCCGTAAAATTGTTTGACATCGGGCGACGGTAATGATATTATATAAAAGCTGTCGAAAAAACAGCACGAATAAATACCCGTGGGGGTGTAGCTCAGTTGGCTAGAGCACCTGCCTTGCAAGCAGGGGGTCAAGGGTTCGACTCCCTTCATCTCCACCACACGGGCTCATAGCTCAGCTGGTTAGAGCACACGCCTGATAAGCGTGAGGTCGG
>CASDWJ010000044.1 GCA_949284695.1 uncultured Christensenella sp.
CGGAATTCCTCCTTTGTTCCTTTAATTTATGCGGTTGGCAAACCTGCATAAATTGTAACAAAGGAGGTTTTCTTTTGTCCATAGCTAAAGCCTTTTGATACGCACCGACTTAGTCGGTGGTTTATTGTTACACAACAAAAATGCGGGCGCCGATAAAGTGCCCGCATTTGTCGTTTATCCTGTCGCGAAAAACCGCTTTTTTCTTTCTACGGAATTACTCGGTCTTTTCTCCTTCGGTCGCAACGGCTTCCTGCGCATCTATCTTAGCAAGATACTTGCTCCTTACGCGGATGAATCCCATCAGCGCCGCAACCACTACCGCGAGTACTATTATCAACAACATGATCGTGGTGGGGATCACCGAAGTCGAGACTACGTAGGCAGGCGTTATGAGACTTGCCGAAGAAGCGGAAGAAATGCCGCTTTCGTTGTAATCGCCGACCATCTTGTTGTATATCTCTATCATCTGTACGGTCGAAGATACGAGCAGCGCGACCTTCTTGTCTGCGTCTGCAAGCATTGTAGCCTGTTCTTCCGCAGATGCGTTCTTGAAGGCTGTCGCGGCGTCGAACGTTGTCTGTCTGTTCTGCCAGTACTTCAATTCCGCGCTTGCTTCGGCAGCATAGCTTTCTGCCATGATGTATCTGTCGAGGAAGTCATAATAATATTGCGACTTGTCGTTTATAACTACGGTCTGACCGTCGATCGTTCCGCTGAAAGAACCGTTTGCAGTGATCTGATCTATCACCGCTTTCCACGTCGTCGCGATCTCTTGATACTTTATCTGCTCGCTCTCGGCGATATTCATCCTCATCGTGATGTATTCGCTCGCCGAAAGACCCGTGGTCGCCTTGGTAATGCCCTTTATCGTGATATAGCCGTCAAACGACTCGATCTGGCTCTGAATGGACTCGAGCATGGACAGAAAGTCGCTGAAAGACATATTCGTCGAAGATGAAATAAACGTCGTAGAACGCGATGCGATCGACTGTGCGGTCAGTCTCATCGCCTTTATCTTGGTGCTGACCTCGTAGGCAACCTCTACGTAATCGCTCTTGGTGTAGTCGGCAAAAGCCTGTTCGTTCTCTGTATCGACAGAAGAAGAAAGGTTAGCCTGATTGTAGGAAGTGACGAAGTTGGTGACTATCTGATTGAGTATCTGAGTGCATTTCGCCTCTGTGAGACCTTCTATCTCCTCCATCGTGACCTGATAACTGCTGGGCACGAACTGGGTCTCGGTATCTGTCTGATTGGAATAGACTATCGGGGTGATCGAGATCGCCGCTCTGATTGCGTCGACATATCCCGGGATCTCCTCCTCTTTCATGCCGAGGTCGCTGAGCGATTTGCTTACGTTCTCAGACGAACTCAGGGCGGTCAGCTTGTCGGCTGCTACCGTATTGACAAATCCTATCTTTGCGCGGTATTCACTCGTTGTCGCAACCGTCTTGACGATCGCCGCAACCGAACCGAAAACGATCGCCGCAACCAAAACGAAGACGAGAATCGTCAACCATCCCGCTTTGAGAATTTCGCCCACCTGTTTCAGCGTAAATTCTTTTTTTTCGTCCTGCATACAAACCTCCGAACGTATGCGTGCGCGATATGTGCCCACGCTAACTACATTGTAAAACAATTTTGAGTTTTTGTCGACAATATTTTATGCAATTTTACATAATATATTATAAAACGCGCGGAATGAGCGCCCGAAAAGGCAAATTACCGTTATCAGTAACGCATCGAAAACGCGCAACCGCAGTAATTCTGTCTGTATAGCGAAGCCTCTTTCGCCAGTTCGACAGACCTCAGATATCCGTTCTTTTTTTTGAAATCGGAAGGAAAAAACGCGACGCCGTATTCCGCCGCCTTGCTCTCTCCTATCCTGTTGATCAGCTCGGCGTTCTTATGCGGACTTACGGTCAGCGTCGTGCAGAAATAATCAAACCCCCTCTCTGCGGCAAGCCTTGCGCAGCGATCGAGTCTCAGCTCAAAGCACTTTTCGCAACGCTCCCCGCCCTCCGGGCACTTTTCGAGCCCTTTGACGAGAGAGAGAAATTCTTCGGGACGGTACTCGCATATCTCGCACCTGACCCCGTCGGTAAAATCGCGGATATAACGCGCCTGTTCTGCCGCACGGCGGGCATATTCTTCTGCGGGCGCTATGTTGGGATTGTAAAAAAGCACGGTCAGATCGAACGCCTTGGCGAGATATTCGATACAGTACGTACTGCACGGCCCGCAACAACTGTGGAGCAACATCGTGGCTCTTTTCCCGCTTGCCGTCAGTTCGTCGACGATCGCGTCGGCACGCTTGATAAATTCTTTCAAAACGCTTCCTCGAGAAGTTTAACTATTGTGGTGAAGTTGTTGTGCGGGTCTGTCCCTCTGTATCTCGTGATGACGGCATCGGCGAGTTTTACGAAGTCGGATTGCTCTATGCCCGTCGACTGCAGTCTTGACGGTATTTCGGCAAGCGCGACGACGCTTTCCCAGAAGTCCTTGATCTTGTCGATAGCCTTTATCTCTCTCGACTTTGCGTTGGACAGCGCGTACTCCTCCTCTCCGACGAGAGGCATAAGCACGCTCTTGAACGGTTTTTCCGTGGTCACCTTTTCTTTGTAATAGACGGGAAACATTATCGAGAGGATCTGAAGATGAGAATGTTCCGTCTTGATCGAAAGTTCCGTCGCAATATCCCTCAGAAGGCTCTCGTCTATCGCGTAATACGCTATGCCCGCGTTGATTATCGACGAATAGATGCTGATCCTGTAATCCGCGTTGGAATTGTGCCTCATTGCGGGCAAAAGTTCGTTGATTATCGTGTGTATGGCGCTCGTCGCGTATGCCAGCGCGATCGGGTTGGTCGTATTGTCCACGAATCCCTTGATACTCATGGCAAGCGCGCCGAGACCTGCCGTCGCCATGGCTTTGGCAGGCATTATGTCGGTCAGCCTCACGTCGAGGATCACCGCGCTCGCCCTCGTCAGCACGCTTTCGAAATTGTAAAGCAGATTGTTCTTTTCGTCGAACACCGAGGCGCGATCGGTCGCCTCAATGCCACACGGAATTTCGGTCGGCAGTATGAACAGCGGAAGATCGCCGTAAGCGAGTTTTTCTGCGTCCATGTCAAACTTGTGATTGAAGTAGACGAAGTCTCCCACGCCCTGCAACAACATCAGCTTGGCGACCTTTGCGCATTGGGTCACGTTTTCGCCGCCGAGAGCGATGATGCCGTCGCAACCGTGCGCCTTATACAGATTGATCACGTCGTCGCAATCCTTGGGAGTTGCCTTCTCCGATATTTTGTAATAAGTCGCGCCGAGAGCCACGATGTCGTTGTCCATCGCGTGTCTGACCTCTTTTACAAATCCGAGCCTGTACGAGCGCTCGTCGGATATAAGAAGCGGGCGCGTGCATTCACGCTCCCTCAGTTCGTAAGGAAGATTGTCAAGCGCGTGGTCGCCGCACAGTATTTTGACGTCGTTGGAAAAACCGAATGTACTCATTTACATCACGCTCCTCAAAATCGCGTATACGTCCTCTTTCGTGACGTTCCTCGGATTGGTGACGAGTGCGTAAGACTTCATCGTCTCCTCGACTATCTTGTCGAGCAACTCCTCGTCAGCGCCTATATCGGAAAGCCGCGTTGCAAGTCTGTTCGCTCCAAATTTTTCTTTTATCATCGTCTCAGCCGCCGCGATCAGCGCTTCGGCGCGTTCTCCCGCAGGAGTGGCGGCGTATTTGTCGTCGCCGACGATGTAATAGTAAGCCTGAGCGTAATCCTTCTCTGCGACTTCGAGGTTGTATCTCATACACTCGGCGAATATTATGCCCGTGCAGATATACCTCTCCCTGCCCGTAACGCTTGCCAACGCGCCCGATATGGCGTGCGCTATGCCCGCCGAAGCGCCCACATAGCAAATGCCGGCGAGAAGTCCCGCCTTCTGCAGTCCGAACACGGCGTGCTCGTCGGTCGGATCGTCGGCGGATTTCACGAAGTTGTCTCTCACTTCGCGAATGGCGATAAGATTCATACATTTCGTCAGCGTGACCGCCTGTCTGCTGACAAATTCTTCTATATTCTTGGCAAAAGACTCAAGCGCTCCCGCAATGGGTGCGTCCGCGTCTCTGACGCTGACTACCTTGGGGTCGATTATGCAAAAATCGGGTATGCAAAGAGGAGAGACACATTCGAACACCGCACCTTCGTCGTCCTTGAGCGTAACGTCGTCCGAAGCCACGTTGCTCGTGCCCACGTCCGTTGGTACCGCGACGAGCGGCACGTTGACTTTTTTCCTGACCGCGTCTATGCCTTTCGCGTCCTCGAAACGCGCCACCTGTCCCGCCAGCATCATTCTCAGAGTCTTGGCGGCGTTGATCACGCCGTAACTGCCGCATGCAACTATGCTGTCGCAGTTGTTCGCCCTGTAAACGTCTCTCATATCCCTTAGACTTTCGAGACGCACTATCTTGTCCTCGCAGACGTATATCGCGCCCGTCCTGACTTTCGCCGCGTTCACCGCCTTGCGGACGTTGTCTGCCGAATCGTTGTTTTCAAGTCTGTCGCACACGAAAAACGCGTTGTGAAGCCCGAGCAAAGGCAATTTCTCCGCCGCCTGCTCCAGACAGCCTATGCCCGCTTCTACCTTTGCCGGATTGTAGAATTCGTAATAAAATCTGCTTCCTTTCATATCAGAACCTCCCGAACACGGTCATAAAACGGACTTTATGGACGCCCGCCGTGCGAGGAAGCAAAGCCCTGTCGTACTTTTTGAGCGTGCGCACGGTCAGAAGATAAGACCCGACTATGTCGAACATATGCGACACCGTCATCATTCCCGACACGTCGCCCTTGATGACGAACGCCGACTGCGCGAGACATACGGCAAACGACTTCTTGCCCGTCAGAAAAGAATATGCGCCTTCGATGTTCTTGAAACAGACGTCGACGTCCGGGTAAACCGTCAGTTCCTTGCCCGAACTCGCGGTGATCCCGTCTCCCTTTTTCGTCACCGTGACCGAAGCTCCGTCGGGAAGCACGCGCATCCTGAATACGAAATTGTCGGGAAGCATGCCGACGTAGCGTCTGAAATCCTCGTCGTACCTGTAACAGCACGCGATCCCCTTCGCGAAAAAGAACATATTTAGCGAGGTAATAAACTTTTTTGCCAATTTTTTTCCTTTCATAAGTTCACCGTTCCGTTGTCTCAAGTATAGCACACAGGTGCGGCGGTGTCTATACTCTGCAGAACGTAGCGTTCAATGTTTACAATGATTTTACCTGCACACACTAATCTATATTTATGCCGCGGAAAGCGGCAAAAGGAGGTATTGCGTGAAAAAAAACAAAGAACGCGTCGACAGCGCCGCCCGCAAAGCGGTGAACGCGTACAATGAAGAAAGCGGCAACTTCGACGCGCTGGGAAGCTATACGGGCAAAGGACAAAACGGCATGCCTTGTCAGGACGCTGACGATCTCTGATATCATAAGTTTGTCCAAAACGAAAAACGGAAGACGCAAGTTCTTCCGTTTTTTCCTGCCCGTGTCGGTTATCGTCAATTATTTTACCACTTGTTGCGCACTTTTTCGGCAAATCCCGCGCACTTTTCGAAGTCTATCTGACTGCCGTCCTCGGTCCTGAAATAACCCGAGAACTCGCCGAACACCTGATGCTGACAAGTCGCGACAACGAGCGCGTTGACGCTGTCGTAGCGGTCGATCGTCGGTCTGAAGCGCATGAACAGTCTCCCTTCGTCGTCTTTGATCACCCACTCTTTCATATAGTCGTCCCGCCCGTCAGTCTGAGGGATATCGAACGTCACGTATCCGAGTTTGTGCGCAATGCCGTCCGTGAAAAACATGTTCTCGCTCGCCTGCGACGTATCTCCGAAGCCGTAGCCGAGGTTGAAGCCGATCGTATGCCCGTTGTCGAGTCTTTTCTGCATACTGCCCCAGTACCAGACGTTTTTGTACGTCCATACTCCTCTGCCCCAGTCAAGGGTACCGAGTGCGGTAGACGGGTCGAGATCGTATCTCTCGCCGCCGATCTCGAAATACCCCTCCGCGGTCATGCAGTTGAGTTTCGCGTTGTAATAAAATGCGTGCTCGTTCTCCTTGAACGGCGTTGCGATGACCATGGCGTCGCGCGGCGGATTCGTCAGTCTGATCTCTGCCCTGAAGGTCTTGTCGCCGTCCCACTTTGCGTATTCGCACTCTATCGTGCGCGCTCCGTTCTTGTTGAGAAAGCGCATTTTCAGAGATTTGGACTCGTAACTTACGTCGCCCTCCACGAAAGTGGTGGGGAAGCCGTATTTGCCGAACGGGAAAAGCGTTATCTTAGACGAAGTCTTATAAGAAGGCTTCGCGAGATCTATCACGCTGACGCTCATCAACCCGATATAGCCAATGTCGGACAGCGTGAACGCCACGCTCTTTCTGCCGTCCGATACGATATAATAATCCCATTCTTTTATGCGCCATTTGCTCGCGGCGATATACTTGCGGTCGTAACGGCGCGCAAGCGTCGTGGAATAACCCGCCTGCAGAAGTCTGCCCTCGTCGTCGAGGAGTCTCCCTTTTGTCAGTTTGTTTTGCATGTTCTGCCTCTTACTCCCGATAAATTGTCCGCGCACGTTATGCGCGTCTTTATAATAAGATTTTACGACATTGGCGCCCTAAAGTCAACCCGAGTCGGCAAACAGCGCCAAAATCGGCTCTTTCCTGCGATTGCGCTTGCCTTTTGCGTTTCTCTCTCATATAATGATAGAGATGAAAAAAGGTCTTTCTTACAAACACACGTTTTCCGGCTGTATGACGGGTTTTGTCGTGCAGGCGATCAACAACAATCTCGCACCGCTTCTTTTCGTCGTATTTCAGGACGAATTCGGGCTGAGTCTTTCTCTGCTCAGCTCGGTGATACTCGTCAACTTCCTGACGCAACTGTGCGTGGACGCGTTTGCGGGAAAGATCGCCGACAGGTTCGGTTTCCGCGCCGCGGTGACTGCGGCTATGGCGACTTCCGCGCTCGGTCTGGTACTGCTCGGGGTACTGCCCGTCGTATGGGACAACACATTTGCCGGGCTTATGATCTCCACGGTGGTCTTCGCGATAGGCGGCGGACTTATAGAAGTCGTGGTCAGCCCTTTGACGGAACTGCTCCCTCTCGGCGAAAAAAAGAGCACGATGGCTTTGCTTCACTCGTTCTATTGCTGGGGTCAGGCGGTCGTCGTCCTGCTCTCCACTCTGTTTATCAGGATATTCGACGCGTCGCTGTGGTACGTGCTCCCGCTCGCCTGGACGGTCGTACCCGTCGCGAATATGATCTGGTTTTTCTTCGTGCCCGTCGCGGACGCGATACCCGAAGAAAAGCGCACACCTCTCGCCTCTCTGCTCAAAGACAGGCGTTTTCTGCTCGCCCTCGTCGTGATGACCTGCGCGGGCGCGTGCGAACTCACCGTATCGCAATGGTCGTCACTGTTTGCCGAGAAGGGGCTCGGCGTATCCAAATTTCTCGGAGATTTATTGGGTCCGTGTTTGTTTGCCTTGCTTATGGGTACGGGCAGACTCGTGTTCGGTCTGTTCGGATCGAGGCTCAACCTCTTGCGAGTACTCAAGATCCTGACCGTGTGTTGCATAGTCTGCTACCTTGCGATGGTATTCGTACCTCAACCCATCGTCTCTCTGCTCGCCTGCGGTTTTACCGGTCTTACCGTCAGCATGCTCTGGCCGGGCACGATAAGCAATACGAGCGCGCGCTTCCCTTACGGAGGCACGGCGATGTTCGGTCTGTGCGCCCTGTTCGGAGATCTGGGCTGTGCGGCAGGTCCCGGAATCGCGGGTCTTGTAGCCGACGCGGTCTCGTCCAACGCTGATCTCGTATCCGTTGCTGCCGATCTCGGATTGAACGCAGAACAGCTCGGTCTGCGCGGCGGCATACTCGTGGGCACTTTCTTCCCGATACTGCAACTGATATGCCTTTTCGCTATCGGGTTTATGGACAAGCCGTCGGCAACTCCTCTGCAACCGACGTCAATTCAGGGCGCAAAAAACTGACCTGCGCCCAAAATTCCCGCCGTTAAGCGGTTTTTGCTATTTACAAAACCTTATTTTGTGTTATTATATTATTAGCGCGACTGATTGCGCGCCTTGTCGGGCACACGCGAAAAGCGGCTGCCTTCCCGACAAGAGCTTCAGACAAAGGAGTCCGACCATGAAAAACGTTGCATTAAAGACAAGTGAGGTCGACGCGGGAGTATTCGGCAAATCGACGCTCGAATATTCCGCTTCGACAGAGGGAGTGAAAATCGGGGTTGTCCCGACCGACAACGTCGTCACCGTGCTCGCGCAATGCGATGCGCCCGCCGAAATAAGTTTGCTCAGGCTGACAACCAATTGCAAATTCAGCGACAACTGCCGCATTTACGCCAACGGCTTCCAGTCGTGGACGGACAGCTTCGAATATCCGAAAAACGCAAAACAGTATTCTCCCGCTCCTCTGATGAGAAAATTCCTCGACGGTCCGCTCGGACGTATGACGGGACTCTCCCGCACGGGCGATTACCTTATTTACAAGCCCTCTCACGGCGCGGGCAGATTTTACGGTTTTTCCTACGGCTATATCAGAAAGGACAACAAGATCTCGCTCGTAGGCTCTCTCGACGACAGCACGGGATATACCGTGTTTGACTTCGACACGACTGCCGACAAACTGACGATCTCTGTCGATCTCGAAGGCAGGACGCTTGAAAAGGGCGAAAACGTACTCGCAAGAATCACTCTGATCAACGACGAATACGACGCCGCGTTCGACAGATACTTTGCCGCCGCGGGCATCAAATGCCGTCCCTGTCCCATAAGAAAGGGGTACACTACCTGGTACAACTACTACGCAAATATAGACTCCGAGGTCATCTATCGCGATCTCGAGGCCCTTGCCGCATGCAAATGCAAAGCCGACGTCTTTCAGGTCGACGACGGATATCAGCACGCGGTGGGCGACTGGCTGAAGATCAGATCCGACTTCTACCACGTGCAGAACGACATACTCAAAGATCTGAGCGAAGGCGGCGCGAAAGAGCAAAAGAAACTCGACGTAAAAGACGGTATGAGACCCGTCGCCGACATGATACACGAAAAGGGCTTGCTCGCAGGTCTCTGGCTCGCGCCGTTCGCGGTCGTACCACTCAGCGAGATCTTCCGCGATCACAAAGACTGGCTTGTGAAAGACGAAAAAGGCAGACCCGTCAAGGCGGGTCTCAACTGGGGCGGCTTCTACGCTCTCGACATATACAACGAAGACGTGCGCGCGCACCTGAAGAACGTGTTCGACGTGATCCTCAACACCTGGGGATTCGACCTCGTCAAACTCGACTTCCTGTATGCGGCGGCAATGATCCCCGCACACGGCAAATGCCGCGCGAAGATAATGTACGACGCGATGGACCTTTTGCGCGAATGCGTGGGCGACAAGCTGATTCTCGGTTGCGGCGTACCGCTTATGCCCGCCTTCGGCAAAGTTGACTATTGCCGTATCGGACCGGATATATCTCTCAGCTGGCAGAAAAAGGACTACGACACGAGAGAGGGCGTTTCCACCTCCCACGCGATAGCAAATTCCGCATTCCGCCGCCATCTCGACGGCAGGGCGTTCGGCAACGACCCCGACGTGTTCATACTGAGAAATCCCAACAACTCTCTCACCTTCAAGCAGAAGACCACGCTCGCGGAGATCAACAAGCTGTTCGGAAGCGTGCTGTTCATGTCGGACGACGTATCCGAATACAACGATCTGCAGATGAACGCGCTCGCGCACGTTTTCGACGGCAGACGCGCAAAGATCAACGACGTGTCTCTCAGCGACAAGAACGTACTCAGCATACGTTACGATTACGGCAGCGGAGAAAAGAAGCTCGACGTCGCGATATACAAGGGTTGCATTAACAAGGGAGACGAGGACTTCGACCTTGTCGGCAACGAGTCTCTGATCGACGTTCTGTTCGACGACGAAAAGAAAGAGAAAAATGAAGCCGAAGAAAAACCGAGAGCAAAAAAAGACGCTCCCGCCAAGAAAAAAGAAGTGAAAAAAGAGGCGCCTGTCAAGGCAAAGCCTGCGGCTCAAACTCAGAAGTCCGCGCAGAAAAAAGTCTCTGATAAATCTAAAAAATAATTAAGGACGCAAATCTCCCCACGCCTTCCCCGAGCGGAAGGCGTTTTTTTGTCGTCCGTCCGAGGCGCGAATTTAGTCGCGGGCACGACTTTTCATTAGACGCTACGACGATCGGCACGCGCTTTTCTCACCTCAATTCGCCGATTGTCTTGACAGAAGTAATTTTTGACATCATGGTTTTTCTCTCAAAAGTCACCTTTCATCTTTCTTTATTATCGCTTGTCTTTCCGGAAGTCGCCGGTTACCCGACATCACCCTTTATCGACACTTGCCGACCAGAAGCGCCGCTTTCCTCACCTTAAATCGCCGATAATCAAAATCCCCGAAAAAATCACGCTCCCGATATCCTCGGAAGCGTGACTTGTCTTTTGTGTCTTAAAACGCGTTTATGCCGTTATACGAGCGAACCGTCGTTTCTGAACATATTGTCGTTTCTGCGTTTCTTCATTACCGCCGCGACGACGACGCCCGCTATCGAAGCGACTATCAGCACAAGGCATATCGCGCACACGACTATCACGAGCACGTCTGCGCCGCTGCCGCCGCCCTTGCCGAGCGCGTTGAACTGTGCGACGAGCGCGTCGTACTCTGCCTGTATCTCTGCCCTGTCGCCCTCTGCGATCGTCTCGTAGTAAGCGAGGATGCTGTCATACTGTTCCTGCTTCTCGACCGTCAGACCGCCTTCCATAATGGAGTCGATCATCTCGGAAAGAACCGCAGGATCTGCTGTCGTCCTGACAGTCTGACTGCCGTTGACAGACGTGAAGCCCGCGTACGCGACGTATACGCTATAATTCGTATCCGCTTTGAGACCCGTCACGATGAGCGTATCGCTGGGAGCGCTCATCTCGATCCAGCTTCCTCTCGAGCCGACTCTGTAGGCGTAGAGTCCCTCTGTCGCGAACTTGACGGTAACCGTGTTGTAGTTAGCGCTTACCGAAGCGACTTCGGGAGCTGCGGAAGGAGCGATGACGAGATCTCCCATGACTACGCTGTACGTGTAGCAATCTGCATTTCTGTTGAACGCTACGGTCACGGAAGCCACGTAATCCGCCATATCGTAGGTGCCGAACGCGAGCTGTTCGCTGTACGCGTTGGTAAACGTTATAGCCGAGACGCTTGCGGTGTCGCCCGTCGCAAGGCTCTTATCCGATCTGAGAGTCACGTCGCTTGCCGTGATCTTCTTGCCTGCGGTAGTGTTGACGCTGACCGTGAACACTATCGAACGCTTGGTGACGGTGTACTTGAACGTCGCGCTGCCCGAGCTGCTGCCGTTGCTGACCGTGACGGTGGCATCGTAAGTGCCCACCTTCGCGCCCTTGACGGTAGTCATATCGTAGACCGTCGTGCCGTCCGTGTAAACTATCGAAGTCGCGCCGAAGCCTTCGGGGAGACCGGTTATGTCTATACCCTGTACGGAGCCGTAGACGTCGCTGTCGTCCTTGATCCAGCCTCTTATCGCCGCCTCGTCGAGGACCATTGCTTCGATGACCACGGTCGCAGTCGCGCTCGAATCGTTGACGTAGTAATTGGAGTTGTCAAGCACCGCCTTTGCGCTGTAAGTGCCGACCGCATAAGGTGCGTCTATTTCCGCGCCCTCGGAATTGACGTATACAACGTTTGCCGCAACGCCGCTGACGTCGACGACCTCGATCGAAACGGGAGCGGGCTGACCGTTGTAGGTCATCGTGAACGTGCCGTTCTCAGCGGGCTGACCGTTCATCGTCCAGACCACGTCTACGCCGACCTTTGCGATGTCGAGGGTAATGCTGCCCGTCCACTCGTTGAAGTTGCCAGCGGGGATCCTGACGGTGATCTCGTAGTTGCCCGCATCAGAGATCGAGAAGTCGGTCGCGCCGTTGTACTCAACGACATACGCGACGTCGTTGTTGAGTTTATCCTTGACCGTCCACGCGAAATCGGCAGCAGTATAAGTCTTGTTGCCGTAAGTGTCGCTGACGTCAGTGAACACAGCCTTGATAGCGTCAGTTAAGTCGGCAGGCGTGACGTTGAGCCTGATGTTGTTGGCATTGCTGACCACGACGGTGACCGAGCCCGCGTATTCCGTCTTAAGAGCCTGCGCGCTGACCGCTATTTCGTAAGAACCGACGTTTGCCGAGAACGAATTGAGGTTGTAGCTTATCTCGATCATAGCCTCGGGATCGTAATTTACGGAATTGCTGCCTTCGTCGTTTACGGTATACGTATAAGTGATGTTATCTCTGACGTACCCGTTTGCCGCCGTCGGCGAAGCGAGCTGACCGTAAGGTGCGGACAGATTGCCGAAGGACAACGTGACGATCGACTGCATTATGTACAGCGTCAGATCGTTGGACGTATTTCTGAAGTCGTAACTCGCATAGTTGTTGTTTGCCGATACGAACGAGATCATAGCGTAGTACGGCAGAGTCTTACCGCCGTCCGCAAGCACGGTCAACGGCAGTACCGCCGCTCCGTTGCCGTCGGTCAGCAGAGACGAGTACGCAGAATCCTTATAATACCTGACGCTGAACGTACCGAGCCCGTCGACCGTGACCGTCTGACCTGCGCCTGTCGACGCGTCGTAAGACGCTGTCATGCCGTTGTCCGCTCCTACTCCCGAGAGGGAGAACTCTATCGAGTGGTTGTAACCGTCGAAGTAATACGCGCCCGTGTCGTTGACTATATTCACCTTCGGGATCGCCTGTCCTATCACGAGCGTAGCGGTTGCTTCATACTTGTAGACCTCGCCGAACACCTCGTCGACGTAACTGTCGAGCGTGACGTCGCTGCTGAATCTCACGTTGAGTTTGTCGAGCAGGATGATCATCCTGACGGTGTAATTGCCCGCCTCGGTGACGCCGCTGTCGGACACGAAGCCGGAGCCGTCGCTGTACTCATAAGAGACGTTCCTGAGCACCGCGCTCTGCTGAATGCCCTGACCCTCTATCGTCTTGACGGTTGAATCGTAGGTCGCCGTACCGTCGGGCAGTTCTATGAGCTCTACCGACACGGTCACCTTGTCTATCGTGAAGTTGCCCGCTTCGTATGCCGAGGTCATATCCTCGTAGTTGGTCATATCGGTCGCCGTTACGCTTATTTTATAAACGCCGGAATTGAGAGGCGCGAGCTCCGATCCTCCCTCGTCGGTGACCGTGAGCGTGAGAACTGCTCCCGTTACCGGCTCTCCGTTCACGCCGCTTACCGCGATGACCGACTTGATGTAATCTGTCATATCGCTGCCGTCGTAGACCCTGTTGGCGTAAGTGAGCGAGAAATTGAGATTCCCTGATTGAGCCTTCGTCACGGTATACGTAGCCGTTTTGTTGAGCAGAGACTCTCCGCCGCCCTCTATCTCGTAATTGACGTTTTCGGTCATTCTGAGATCGACGGTATATTCACCCGCGTTTCTGATCACAGACACCTGAGTGTCGCCGAGCATGTAGACCGCATAGACAAAGTTCTGAGCGTCGCCGAGAGAATTTATGTCGGCGACCGTAGACGCGTTTATCTGCGTATTGGTCGCGTCGTATACTTTCTGACCGAGGTTGCCGTCGCTGTACGGGTCGATCTTTGAGATCTGCTTCTTGTTGACGGTAACGGTCACGTTGACGGGATCTGCTGTATAGTTGCCGCCGTTATAGGATACGACCACGGTATACGTGCCCGCGTTCCAGACTTCGTCCCAGCTCACCTGAGTGCCCGTAACGCCGGTATTGGTGCCGACGTAGTATTTCTGCACGAAAGTGCCGTCGTCGGTATCGTTCCCGAGCACGCTCACGCTCTGATTTATCGCCGTCTTAGCGTCGCCGTAAGTGTAGGTATAGGAAGTTGCGTCGACCGTTATCGCCGTCTTATAAGGACGAATTTCGAGCGTTGCGACGTAATCCTCCGCAACGTAATTCGCCGCGTCGTCGCCCGAGAGCGAAAGCGTTCTCGTATACGTACCCGCATTCTTTATCACGGTAGCGTCGTCAACTGCGACTTCGACCACGTCGTCATTGATTATGCCGTCCACTTCAGCGGAGACGGTCCATGCTTCTGCGTTGTAGGTCACGACGTTATCCGTACCGAGCACGCCGTCGGACTGCCAGCCGATAAAGATTATCGTCACAGTTTTGGGCGATACGTTAAGCGTCGTGCCGTCTGCAAAAGTTATCTCGTAATTGGTGCCCTCCTGCGCGCTGTTGAGCGTTGCGGAAAGGGTCGCGTAATCGGCAAGGAGATATCCGCCCGCGTCGAGAGTGTTCAGCGCCTCAGCTTCAGGCTTCCACGCCGCGTTTATCGTCCCGAGCGTATCGCCGTTGACGAGGTTGCCGCCCGTGATACTTCCCGTTACGACGGGGAGTTCCTGCGCTCCGTAAGTCACGCCGAGAGCGTTCACGGTAATGGTGATCGCGCGTTTCTCAACGGTAAGCACGCCCTTATTCGTGGTCTCGCGTACGATGTAGTTGGAATTTTCGCCCGTGACCGTCACGTCGTAAGTTCCTACGGTAAGGATACCTTCTCTGACCGAGAAGGTCACTCTGAGCTGAGCCGCGTCTGCATAACCTTCCCACTCCGTATTTCCGTCGTCGGTATAGACGGTGTAGTTGCTGAATATCACTTCGTCGCCGTAAGTCGCCGTCACGTCGTCGGCTTTGACGTAGACCGTCTTTCTTACGACGTTGAGCGTGCCGGGCACGACCGTGAACGAATAGTTGTTCACGTTGCCGTCCGTCACCGCGATGACTTCGCCGCCGAGAGTGTAACTGCCGACTGCGGAATATCTGACCGCATTCGTCGAATATCCGATCTTCAACGAGAGGTTGCCCGCGTCTGTGGTATAAGAAGCGTTGGCAAACGAAGCGTCGCTTATCTCGTCGCCGTAAGTTACGTTGACTGCCGAGCCGTTGAGCGTGACCGTCACCGCCTTGGGCGATATCGTCAGATAAAGCGCTCTCGTAACGTAGTTGCTGTCTGCGCCGAACGTGTACCTGAACGTCGCCATATAGCTACCCGCGTCGGTCGGCTGTCCTGCGAGAGCCGAAGTATAACCGTCAGCCGCGGAATACCAGGTCACGTCTGTGACTTCCTCTGCCTCTCCGCCGCCGTAACTGCCGTTTGCGGCAATCGTGAGCGCGTCGCCGAACGTGACCGCCGTCAGGGTGGTTTCCTCGCCGTTTACGGTTATCGTTATGCTTGCGTCGAGCACGTTGACCGTGATCGTGACGGGCGTGAATTCGTAGTTGTCCGTATTCAGACCGTCTACGGTGATCTCAGCGGTAAATACGGCTTTGCCGTCTGCGAAAACCAGATCGTCGGCGGGATTGGTCGTAAACAGCAGATCGGTCTCGTCATAAGCGCCGGTATCGTCCGTCAGCGCAACGTCGACGTACGGCAGATAGCTGTCTATCGTCGTTATCTCTGCGCCGCCGCCGTCTTTGAGCACGGTGACGAACTGCTCTGTCGCGCCTATAAGGGTAAGCGTGTATCTGGATATCGAGAACGTCGCTTCTTTTGTCACGGCGTTGTAGTTGACGCTTTGCGCAACGCTTACGCTTATCGTGTAACTGCCGGCGTTGATCGCCTTGCCGTCCGTCGCCTTTTCACCGCTTACGGTCACCGTTACTTCGCCGTACGGGTCGCCGTCGACAAGCGCGGTGACAGAATAAGTCGGAGCCTGCTCTCTGCCGTTGTATACGAGCGTCTGATTTTCTGCTATTTCAACGACGAGGTCTGCCCTCTGAACGGTCAGCGTATACGTTTCGTTTTTCGCGTTGTAATTCGCCGTGCCCGCAAAATCGAGCGTTACGTCGTAGGTCGTCGCGTTGAGTATCGTCGTATGAGTCACGCTGACGTAATTCTTGAGCGACGATGCGTCCGTCATGCCGGGAGCCTCGATCGAGTAGGAAGGCTCGATGTTCCTGCCGGTATAGGTCGTCGTCGTCTCGGGTATGAACGTTATCTCCGCTTTCTCGACGGTAAACGTCGCAGAGACAGTCTTTTCCTTGTATGCCGCGCCTTCCGCTACGGTTATCTCCACCTCGTAAACGTCTGCGTTTACGGGCAGGGAGACCGACTTGTTGTAGGTGACGGTCTGCGTGCCTACGAGGCTGTCCATATCCTGCTCTGCCGCCACGCCGACGAGGGTGTAAGCTATGCTCTTGCCCGTGCCGTCGTAGACAGCAGAAGCGGAATCTATCCTGATATCGGCGAGTTCCGCCTTTTCTATCGTGAAGTCGCCGCCGACGATAGTGCCCGCCTTATAGTTCGGGTCGGAGAACGTCGCAATCGCCTTGTAGGTCGCAGGCATTACCGCTTGCGTCCCGCCGTTGTAACTCATCGTCACGTCGACGCTCTCGCCGCCGATGATACCCGCGTCGCCTTCCTGGCTCTGCACTTCGTAACCCGTGACCTTGTGATCGCCGTCGTATACGTAACCGTTGTCGAAAGACAGCGTGACGTCGACGCTTCTCTGCTCTATCACGAGTTTTGTCTCGCCGTACGCGTAAAGCTCGTCCTTGCCCTGAATGAGGATGTTGCCTATCGTGTATTTATTCGCCTCGGGAGTGATCCTGACGAGATATTCGCCTGCGTTTACCGCAGTAGCCGTATCGACGGAATCCTGCACGTATCCGAGATCGTAAACCTTGTCCGTGCTGACTCTGACCCCTTCGTCGAGAGTCAGCGTGGCGACATACTCAGAACCGTTATAAACCCCGTTGTTTATCGTCAGCACGCCGTTTATCGGTCTCTCGTTGATCGCGAGATTGCCCTGATTGACATAAAATTCATAATCTGTCAAAAGTTCTGCCGTTGCATTTTCTTTGAGGGTCACCTCGACCGTGGTGGGATAGCTTCCTTTTACCGTCGCGAAATTGATCGTATCGTCGACGGTCTTTACTACAAACTCGAAATAACTCGCGTCGTCTCCGACCCAATTGCCCTCAACGCCGACGCTGGCAGTGGCAAGCGTCTCGGTGTGATTGTCGCCGTATTTTGAAGTCACCGTCGAAGGATTGAGCGTCATCTGCACCTTGCCCACGCTGAACGGATGCGAAGAATCGGAGAGCGTAAAGTTGCCCGTCATTTCGTTTTCTGTCGAGCTGTCGTAAGTCAACGTCGCCTCTGCGGTGTAATCGCCCGCGTGATACGGCTTGTTCTGAACGAGAAGTGCGGAATTCTGCGCGGAATAAGTCACGGCAACAGATAGTCTCGTCGCGTCGCCGTTGCCGAGAGACGTGCCGGAGGGCAAGTTCTGCAGAGTCGCGGATACGTCCTTGCCGGTACCGTCGTAAATCAGATCGCCGGAGGACCAGTTGAGAGTGATCTGACAAGGCACTACCGAAACCGTCTTTGACGGATAGCTGTCCATAAACGCGCAATAATAGTTATTGCCGTCCTTGCTTATGAATTTCGCTCCCGAAACGTCTTTATTGAACGTCATAGTATACGTTCCCACGTTGCCCGCTCCGCTCCAATGCAGATAATTGTAAAGGCTGTAATCCGTATTACCTGAATTCTTTATGGTATAAGACGACGACAGCGAGAAATGAGTGGAGCTCAGTCCCATAGAATTGAGTTCGTCCTCTGTAAAGCTGACTTTTTCACCCGTACCGTACGACGTCTTGTAACCTGCGAAAGCGGGCACGTAAAGCATATCGCCGTTGTAAGTATAAGTATAACTGTCGCCGCTTCCCGTATATCCGTCGCTGTATCTGTCTATGCCGTCATAAGATCTGGTCATCTCGAAGTCCATATAAAGGTAAGAACCGAATTCTGCCGAAACAGTATTTTTATAAGTCGTTACCGTGCTTGAATTGGTATCTGTAAGAGTATTGTATCCTCTCACCTCGGATTTGACGGTGCCTGTATATCCTGCAAACATTGCGGGCACCCACAACGTACCTCCGTTGCCGAAGTTGTTGTAAGTCTTTGAATATATCTGATATATGTCATTCAAGGTGTCGGTGCCTTGAATTATATTGTAGACGAATCTGCTCGCACTCTGGTTGGAAACCTTGAAGTATACTCCTCGCTGACTGTTTGTAAGGTTCAGAATGTCGGCGGTGTTGTGATTGACGGTATTTCCGACACTCGTCGTGGGAGCAAAAGCAAATTCTGTTCCCAGCGTAGCCGTATCGACCACGGTGTAAACCCAGTTCCATCTGTTCCAGTATGTGTTGGAGGTGTCTCTTCCGTAGTATATCTGATGAGCCGCATACGGATGGTGCTTCTGTATGATGTCTGCCGTCGCAGAAGATACGTATACGTTATTGAGAGATACGCTGTTAGTCTTACTCTGATGCACCGCGCCGATACCGTAAGAAGTCCTCATTTCGCTGGCGTATGCATCGCTGCTAATGTTTCCTGCCTGATCGTTTGCAATGCTGTCGGCTGCTGATTTAAAAGCGTTTTTGTTTATACCGCCGGTTGACGCGTAATAAGATTTTACCGCGCCGCCGTTGCCGTTGCTGGCGGTTACGCCATTATATGCGCCCGTATCCGCGCCCTGAGAGAAATAAGTAAGATTGAGATAAACGCCGTTTACCTGCAGATTGGCATTGGCTGCAGAAGAGACCCAGCCTGCAATACCGCCCGTAAGAACGTCGGAATAAGGATAATCGAACGTTCCTCTGCTGTAAGTATGAGCTTCGGAAGCAAGCCAGCCGCCGCCCTGCACTGTTATTTTTCTCATATACACGGTGCCGTTTCCGACCTGACCGACAATGCCGCCCGTACTTATCATAAGGTGATTGGTTCCGTCGCCGCGTTGCTGTCCGGCATTGACGACTCTGCCCGTGAAATCAACGGTAGTATAAGATATTATGCCTCCGCTCGCTCTGCCGGCTACGCCGCCGAATATGTTAGCCATATTGTCACCACTCCACGCATTGCCGGCACCGGGGCCTGCGCCGTTGGTTACCAGCCACAGATATCCTGTATATTTTACCGAACAGTTGTGAATGAGACCGCCTGTCATGTTGCCTGCGATACCGCCGATATTCTGCATATAAGCGCTTTCGCCGTCGACCTGAGAAACCGTGTTCGAACCGCTTGTATTAAAGCCGAATTTAGTCCAGTTGCTCTGATTGGCGGCTATCACGACGTTGAGATCCTTGATCGTTCCTTTGAGATTTTTTACGAGGAAGCCGTAAGATCCGTCCGTTGACCAGCTGTATTTGCTGCCGTCAGTCACATTGACCGTTACGGTATAACCGTTGCCGTAAAGCACGCCGCTGAACGTACCGCTCGACGCCGCCGAACTACTACTCGTAGAAGCCGTGTACGAAATGTTTTGCGTAAGGTAATATGTACCGCTTGTCTTAAGTGCGCTGTCAAGCTGGCTCGCAGACGATATGCTCTGCCCTTGCTGAGTCATACCGGAAAAAGATCCCGGATAAGTCATCTCGGTCTTTAAGCCGATAGCGTTGTAATCGCTGTCGTTCGACGGACTGACCGTTGCGGTGCTCACTACGTCCGCGTTTTCGCCTGTACCTGCTACTACGGACGCATTCTGCTGATCTGTCATCGAAGTCATGAAAACGACTGCGACGAATGCGAGCAATACAGCTACCGCTACGATTGCCGAATAAAACAATTTCTTCTTAGTCTTACTCATAATATCTCTCCTGCCTTTTATCTTATCTCTACGGTAAACGCCTGCAACAAAGTGCCGTTGATACCGCTGAATATGGCTATTTTGCCGTACGTCTTATACGTCTCTACGTCGAAACCGATATACACGTCTGCCTTGTCTCCGTTTTCTACTATTGCGACAGGCATGACGAGTTCGAGTCCGTTGGTAAACACCACGGTCGCCGTGTCGTACTTCTCCCCTCTGACGATATAATTCTGCGACTTGGCGTCGTCGAAGTATATCTCCTGTATAATGTTGCGGTTGATATTGATGCTGATCTGCATATTTTCTTCAAACCAACCGTTGCCGCTATACTTGGTCGGATCGATCCTGAGCGTAGCCGTGACCGTCTTTTCGGTCATATAACTCCAATCTGCGTTCGCGTCAAAGTCGGTTACAACGTTGACTGTCTCTTTCGTGCCGTCAACGTAGGTTGCCGTGACCGTAGACGGGATCGGGTTGTCGCTCTCGTTGCCCGTGACCTTATAAAGATAATATCTGTAAGGATCGACGGCGAGGTAATTGCCCGACGTATTGCCCGTATAGACGATTGACAGTTTGCGTTTGTCCGCCATCTTCAGCGTCAGCGTCACGGTCTGTTTCAAAGCGTTTTCGACCGTCTCCAGCGTTTCCCCGTCAGACGCAAGACGCTTGTCGAAGACTATCGTGATTTCGACCGTCGCCGCAGACAGATCCCCGTTGTCTCTCGCTACAAGTTCGTACAGCGCATCGGTATTCCAGGTCGCGCCATCGGTAATGGCTTCGGGTATGAACGAGCCGTCTGCATAATACAGGTTGAATCTTTCGATCAGCGACTGTACCGCGGCGTCTTTGCCCGCTGCCGTACCCGCGCCGCTGAAGTCGAGATCGTACCACGAAAGCTCTATCGTCTGATCGTTGATCGTACTGTCGTAGTAGTTGATCGTCACGGGACAGCTCGACCCGTTGGCAAACGTCAGATATGCCGTCCTGACGCCGCCTGCAGGGCTGGTTGCTTTGTAGTCGCCCGTCAGTTTCACCGTCTCGCCGTCCGTGTAATACTTTATCCTTTCGCCGGAATTGGTCGTCACCGTAAAGTAGTCGGGCAACGACTCGTAAACGTGCAGATTTACGGTATCCACGCTGCGCACGCTGTCCGCGCCGCCCGTACCGACGTCTTTGACCTTGAACGAAATGTTCATCGTACTGGTCGTGCCGTCGCTGTAAGTCGCCGTGGCTTTTATCGTATGAGTACCCGCCGTGTTCATCAGAGTCTTGAGGACTGTCTTGTTGAATGCGGATCCGTTATAAGTCAATGCCACCGTACCGCGTTTGACCGTCTCGCCTTTCTGATATACTACCGTACCGAAATCGCTGAAGTGCCTGTTCCAGTACTCGTCCACCGCAGCCTGATATCCGTTGCTTGACGAATACATATAAGGATTGAAGGTGATATGCTGCGACAGGTTGCCCCAGTCTATCGCGCCGTCAGTACCGTTCAGCGTGTAGGACGGGTTGCCGACCGATCCCGACTTGTTGTATATCTGCACTTCGGTACTGAAGCTGTTGGACGTATAACTGTAAGATCCCAGATATTCGCTGAATCCCGTGCGGTGCATGATGCCCTTGCCGCCGTAATAGCAATCGCCGTAAGAGCCGTATTCGTAATAATACGTATATACGCCTTCGGCATCGGGATTTCCGTCAACGACGTTGAATTTGCTCCTGACCGTCTGGGTCAGCACTTTGTGCGTGTTTTCCCATTCTCCCGTCGTCTCGTTGAGCGCGTACTGCTCTATCTTATGACCGGTATCTGTTCCCGTGAACGATACGTTTGTGAGAGTTCCTTCTACGAAGTTCACGTTGACTTCGGCTTCGTTCCACGCCGCAAGCGGGAGCAGTCTCTTGACGATCCTGTGCAGATTCTGCGCCGTACGCTCATAATTGACTATTCCTCCGAGAGCGCTCAGAGCACCGCCCATACCGTTCAGCGCATCGTCCACGATATGCGGCAGCTGTCTTATGATACTGTCCCAGGTGCTGTACGGAGTGTAGCTTGGATCGGTTGCAGTCATTGTATTGGAAGCAGCGGTGCGATCCCACCACATATACGCCAGATAATTCCTGCTGAAGCGTATGTTTCCCAACTGAAGCGTCGTCATGTCGATTATCGTATCCGCGCCGAATATACAGCTGAATATGCCGTCGACCATCTTGTTGAGTTCGTACGGATCGAGATTCACGTTTATGTTGCCTACGCCTGTAGACGACAGATTTACGTTTATTCCCGGTCTCAGCAAAGCTTCTATATCCAGCTCAGCGAACACCTTTGCAATACCCGTGGCTTCTTCAGTCGTTCCCTGATCCTGAGAAGGAGGCGTCGTCTCTCCCGGCGTCTCTTCCTGTCCGAGATTGTTCGCCGCGTCGTTGACCTGCTTTATAAGGTTTTCGACCGTGGGAGCAAGCATACCGAGAATATCCAGATCAAGCGCAAAGTTGGACACGAAATCCGTTACGTCTATCGTTATAAAACCTAAACCTACGATTTTAAAATAACCTTTACACAGATAAATAGTTGCCTTTCCGCTCGCGTAATCCAGGTAGAAATGAAGCATTGCCGTCTTGCTTCCGCTGCCGTGCGTGTAATATTCTGCTTCGTTGATATCGTACAGAGACATAAGCAGAGCACTTTTTCCGACAGATCCGACAGTAACTCCGCTGTTATCCAGAGTCACCTGCCCTGTGATCTTCTTAAGCTCTACTCTCGTGTACATATTCGGTTCTTCGCTGCTGTCCGCTGCCGTACCAACCGAGTTGGATTTCAGATCGAGAGCGAGCGCAAGCTCGAAACCGTCGAGGAAGTCCTTGACTACCTGCGCGCCGTCCACTTCTGCCGCTGTCGTGTCGAGCACTATGAACTTGCTCGTATCCGAGGGGAGCAGTCTGTCCGGCTTGCCGTTGAAGCCGAGCGTAAGGGTGATATCCGCTTCGCCGCCGAGACTGACGTTGGCTTCTATCAAGTCTCCCGCGAGATCGACGCCGAGGTTTGCCTCCAGCAAGAAATCAATATCGAAGCCGAGCGCGCGGAATATCTGAGACATAATGTCGCTGGTGATATCCACGACCACCTGGCTGTCGGTTATCTTTATCGAAGAAAGCAGGTATCTTATTATGTCGTTGCTTCCCGTAGCAAGCGTTTCCGAATCTCCGGACGCCGCAGTCTGATTTTCGTCGGCAACATTGCCCACTTCTTCGCCGAGATCCTTACCGTAGAACAGGTCGGAAAGTATGTCGGAAATGACGATCGGATTTATGCCGTCGAGCACTTCGTCGAGTTTGTTGAAAAGTACCGCGACGAGCGGCGAACCTTTCACCTGCAGGTCGACCAGTCCTATACCGCCCAGAGCGATGTACAGGTCGTTTCTGTTGCCGTATATGCCCAGTATCGTCTTGCTGTTGACCGTCCCCAGCATATTGACCTCGAGCATGAGTTCGCGGCTCTCTATATTCCAGTTGAGAAGTATCTCCACGTCGTAATACAGTTCGTCGAAGCTGATGTTTACGGGTACATTGAGATTTACTCCCAACGTCTTGAGAAGTCCCGATATAAGACTGTTGAGATCTACCTGACTTGCCTCAGCGTCCACAGTCAGATTCGCCTTTATGGAATTGTTACCGAGCGTATGTTTCAGAGTTTCTATCAGATCGTCGTTATAATCCTTGTATGCGTTCGCCTTAGCATTGAGATAGCTGTCGAGAGCGTTTTCGTCAATGCCGAACTTAAGCGAATCGGCAGACAGCTCTATTTTCAGACCGAATTCGTTTTGCTGTCCGTCGGTAGTGGGCAACAGCACTCCGCCCACTTCTATGCTGAGCCCGTTGCTTATCCTGACTGCCGCCGTCAGATCGAGAGAACTGAGATCTATGCCGAGGTCGACCCCGAAGTCGCCGAGCACGCCAAGTATCGCGCTGAGCGCCGCGGTTATCGCGATCTCGCCTTCTTTTATGCCGATCGTTATCTCTCCGTTGGCGTCGCTGACCGGCTTTATCACCGTGGTCTCGCCGTCTGCGCTTTCCGCAAGCACGACGGGCTGGCTTTCGTCTGCGGAAGAACCGCCGACAGAGTTGAGTTTTTCAATAAGTGCGCCGAGCAGATCGAATTCCGACCTGAATACCGGAAGCGTAAGCCCCAGCACTTTTATGCCGCTTGCGTCGAGATACAGCACGTCTTCGTATGCGTACATGCCGATTATCACGCTTCCCGCCTCGACAAACGTGCTCGCGCCGAGTCTGAAGCCGTTCTTGGCGACGATCTCGATCGAAGCCATGCCGTTTTCACCGCCGTCTCTGCCGTCGTCGGAACTGAGTTTCATACTGACTTTGAGCGTCAGCGTCACGTCGGTGTCCTCGGTGAACGTCCACAGAAGCTGCGTGCCAGCGAGTTCCTTGACTCCGAAAGAAGCGATGAGTTCCGCAATGTTATACGTGCCTTTCTTGAAGGATACCGACAGGTCAACGGCAAATTCGACGTCGGCGAAGTTGTCTATCACGTCTCTTATCAGAGTGCCGGTATCCGTCGCGTCTATCTCGTAATGGTCGCGCAGGAATACCGCCTGTATGTACGCGTTGGACACTATCGTGTCGTTGCTGAGAGACGCGTCCACACTCATGCCGATAAGCGCTTCTTCGCCGTTGCCGAACAGCGTGGCGTCGAAAGACACCTTGCCCGAAAGTATGCCGAGATTCGCGCTGAGATCGAACAGATCGTCGCCGAGCGAGATCTCCGTCTTGGCAAGCGCGTAGATGATATCTTCGAGAAGCGCCGTAGAGAGCGCGAGTTTTATGTTGGTGTTCTCGAGCATCACCACGCCGAGAAGCTGTCCTATCCAGGCGTTGTCGGAACTTGTATCCGTACTTCCCTGACCGTCGCCCGCCGAGGTCTCGCTCATCGTAGCCGCGCCGCCGAACAAGCCGCCGAGCAGTTCGTTGAGATCGAGTCCCTGCAGACTGTCTATCGCCGTCATAAGGCTGTCCGTCAGATCTGAGATCACCTTGACGTTGCTCACCTTTATGCTCATAAGACCTACGCCGCTGAGATCGACGACGAGTTCTTTGTCGTACATATAAGCGCCGATAAGCACGCTGGAGCCGTCTCTGACCTCGAACATCAGCTTGAGCTGTCTGGTATCGGGGTCGAGGTTCCACTGCAGAACGAGCTGGAGACTCTTGGTCAGATCGCCCGTCTCGACCGCTATCGGAACGCTTATGCCTTCGCTGTCAGTCAGCGCCGTCAGTATGTTGTTGACGAGCTGATTGAGATAATATTTGCCTTCGTTCATGTCGAGGTCCACGTCTACGACCATGGAGCCTTTGAACAGATTGTCGGCGATACCCTTGAGTATGTCGGAATACGTCTTGTCGTATCCCGCGATCTTGCCGTCCACGTATGCGCCGAAGCTGTCGTAGATGGTATCGTCGCCCACTTTTATGCCGGCAGTCGAAGCGTTGACCGCAAGCGAGAACTGCGACGGCTTGCCGTCTACCGTCTGCATCACGTCTCCCGACGCGCTGAGTCCGAAATCGTAAACGCCGCTGCCCGCGGAATCGTCTCTCGTGAGACTTATGTCCACGGTCACGTTGCCGAGCGCGCCGAGTATCGCGTCAGCCGTAGCCGCGCCGTCTCCCGTCAGGAAGTTGGCAAGCAACGTGCCGATCGCGCTCATCGTTGCCGAAAGTTGTAGCTTGTTGCGCGCGACGATGAACGTTATGTTGCCGCCGTCGCCAGCGTTGCCGTCCGCTCCGCTCATAGAGAGCGCCTGTGCCGAAGTTCCCGCATCTGTGGTGTCGTCGGCGAACATGCCCGAGATCGCAGAGTCTATCTGCGTATAAATGAACGCGGGCAGATCGAAGTTGTCCACCTTGAATACGGGCAGACTGAGTCCGAGCACTTCGAGCGCGGTCACGTCTATGTAAAGACTGCCGTTTCTGATGTATACGGCGAGCAGGGCTTCTCCCGCGTTTATCACGGTGACCCCCTCTCCTCCGCCTACCGTCGTGCCGAGCGAGAGATCTCTGTTGGCGACGATCTCGAGCGCCATAACGCCGTCCGCATTGTTTCCGTCAAGGCGCATCGCGCTGTTGAATCTGACGGCAAGGTCTATGGACGGCTCTCCGAAAGATACGATGAGAGAGCTGTCCGACGGCAGACCGAGCGAGGTCAGATCGACGAATTTTCCGACAAGTTCCAGAATATTGTATTCGCCGGGAGTAAAGTCGAGCGTAACGTCGGCTTCGAGAGACACTCCCTCGAGAAGTCCCATAAGATACGATTTGAGATCATCTCTGGAAGTAAACACGAGCACGCCGTCCGACTGCAGATAGCGCGAGTATTCGCTCGCCAGAGCGGAAAGCGACCAGCTTTCCATATAATCGCGGTATGCCGCAAGTCCCTTGAGCGCGGCTGTCATGTATGAGCGCAGACTCTCGGGCTCGTCTATTCCCGCCGCTCCGTCGTCGCCGTAAGCCGCGAGCAGATCTTTTGCAAAGCCCATGTCAATGCTCTCGTCGTCCGTCCTGCCCACTCCTATGCCGATACCGAGTCCGAGCGCTCCTTCGCCTATGTTCGCAGACACCTCGATCTTGCCGTCCACGACGTCTATCCTGCCGCTTGCGGATACGAAGTCTGCGTCTATCGCGAGCGCGGCGAGTATCTTGCCGAGCATCTCGCGCGTGATATCAATATTTATAATAGCGTCGTCGACCGAGATGCCTCCGAGCAGAGAGATCAGGTCTATCGACGTAGTATCCTGGGTCGTGCCGCCTTGTTCGGGCGTTTCGGGATCCGTCGGGGTTTCGGGATCCGTCGTCGTTCCCGAATCGCCGGAATCGGAAGGATTGAGCAGATTCTCAAACAGCTTGTTGAGATCTGCGTTCTCTATCCCGTCTATCGCGTCGTTGACAGCCTTTTCTATCGTCGCGATCACTCCCGTGTCTCTCAGCAGGAAGCTGCCGAAGTCCGCGACCGTGACGACGATCGTCTCGCCGCAAGCGCGGGCGCTGAGAATGACGTTGCCGTCGCCCTCTGTGAGTACGACCGCGTATTCTCCCCTGTCGGAATTGAGCGCGATGAGAAGATCTGCCTTGCCGCTCTCTATCGTCACGTCTATATTTGTGCCGGGCAACCACTCCGCGACGAGTTCTTCGACGTATGCGCCGAGATCAGCGTCGGGATCACTGCTGACGTCAAGGCTGACGTTGAGCGAAAGTTTACCCACAGTACCGAGCAGCGCTTTTATCACGTTGGACTGCGCGTCTGCAAGTCCTTGAGTATTCGTCGCGATCGTCTCTCCTATCTGAGAGGAAAGTCCCTTGACGCCCGTTGCAAGGCCGTCCGCGCCCACGCTTATCGCAAGCCCGAGTCGGAGCGCGTCGTAACCGTCGCTCGCCGCTACCGAAGCCTGAGCGTTTACGCTGAACCCGTTGTCGTCGAGCGAAGCCGCGAGATCTGCTTCAAGTCCTTCGGGCAGTTCGAACTGTACGCCGAAAGCCTTGAGGAGCGAAGCCACCGTCTGCAACGTCAGATTGAGTCTCAGAGAATCGGAATTGACGATGATCTCGCCCGCTTCGGCGGTAACTCTCGACGCGAGACTGAGCGGAGTCGCAGAGCCGTCGGCATTGAGCCTTCTCAGCGTCTCCTCCTCGCTCGTGCCGAAGAGACCGGATACGTCGAACCTGAGTTCCGTATCGAGACTCGTGAGGAGCGAATCTATCAGAGAATTGAGATCTATATTCGCCTTGAGCGCGGGGAGATCTACCCCGAACAGCGCAAGGTTGGTCAGATCGATATAACCCGTGCCGTCCTCGGACAGATAGACCGCGATCAGTTGTCCCGCGGGAAGTATCTTGTCCGCGCCGAGTGCGAAATCCTGTTTGAGAGAAATTATCACGCTTGCGGACAATTTGCCCGTAGCGGGATCCACCGCGACGTCTGCGTCGAGAGTCGCGTCGACTATGCTGTCTGCGCTGACCGTCCACGGAGTCGCGACCCCGCCCGCGTTCTCAACGCCGAACAGCGAGATCAGATCCATCAGATTGTATCTGCCCTCCGCGAGCGTCAGCTTCATGTCCACGTCGAGGGATACGCCCTCGAGAAGGGAGAGCACCAGTTCTTTTACCGAATAAGTATAATTGCTCTCGTCGCCTATCTTCTCGGTCACGTAATCGCCGAGCGAATCGTAACCCTCCACCTCGGGCGCCTTGCCTATCGAGAAGGAATCGCAGAAGATCGACGCGGTTATACCTCCCGCGAGATCTGCGTCTATCGCGAGAGAAGCAAGCCCTCCGTCGTTGAGTTTCACGCCGAGGTTGACCGCTCCGAACGCGGGGATCTCTGCGGTCGTGCCTATCGCATTGAGGAAGTCGGTGAGGAATTCGTCGTCGATCCTGAAATTGAGGATGCTGAACTTGCCGTTCTCGTCCTCGCCGTCGGTAACGCTTACCTTGTCGCCGTCAACGCCAAACACGCCGACCAGCACCTTGATGAAATTGAGCACTCCGCCCGAGACGTAATAGTTGCCTTCAGAGCCCGAAAGCGCGGTCACTCCGTTCTTGTCGAACGTCGTCCTGCCGCTGAGCGCCCTGTCCTCGGTGAAGAAAGTGCTGTCTATCGCGTCGGTGACCACCTTTTTGACGCCCGAGATCAGCTCTGAAAGATCGACGCCTATCTTGACGCCTTTGCCGCCGTATATGCCGAGCGCCGTCGAAGGATCGACGTAGAGATTGCCGTCTTTGTAGTATGCCGCAAGGAAAGTCGAAGTCGAACCGTCCGCTTTCACCTCGTCGAGTTCGAGCGCGATGACGTTCTCGTCGCCCTCTCCTTTCTGCGCGATGTCGAGAGCCGTCCTGAGGCTGAGCCTGTACGTCAGCCCGCTCGAGAGCAACAACGTGCCTTTCGCGAACGCGTCCGTACCTGTGATCGCGTTGAGAAGCGCGCCGAGGTCTGCATCCTCGTTCTGCACGCTGAGATCGACGCTGAGATCGATGTTGCCGAGAGAGATCGTCTGATAGCCCTTGAGCGTATCGGGCGCTATGGGCACGACCTCGTTTTCGGCATAGAAGCCCGCTTTCACGGTCGAGAAATCAAAGAAATATTCGCCCTCGTAGGTCGCGTCCGACGTCACGCCGCATATCTTGCCCGTCGTGTTGTCGACGGAGACGTTGACGTTGATCGACATATCGGGAAGCACGCTCTTGAACCAGTTGATAAAGCCTGATGTCTGAATGTTGAGCCCCGCGCCCTTGAGCATGGAATCGAGATTGATGAGATTGAGAATGCTTGCAATACCCTGCAGACCCTTGGGATTGATCTGGATAGTATATACGGTATCCGCCGCGTTCTGCTGCACGGACGCCGTGGTGAACATGTTGAACAACATCGAAAGCAACGTCTCGAACTTGATGCCCGCGAGGTTGATGTCGCCGAGAAGATTGCCGAGCACGTCGGGGATACGCACCGCAGTCTGCACGAGGTAGTTCATATCGAAATCCTCGAGCGCGATGCCGCCCAGCTCCGGAGACCAGACGTAGAACACGCCGTCCATAACGTATATGCCGACGGTCGTCTCGCCCGCGTCGTCCGAAAGCTCGAACGCAAGCGTATAGACCTCCTCGTCGTTGACCGTTGCTTTGAGCGCGAGATTGGTCACCGTGCCTTCGGCGTTCTTGCCGCTCCCTTCGAACGCGAAAGAAAACGCCTTGCCGGGTTCGCTCGCCATTGCCGCGAATATCGCCTTGAACGCGCCTATCGTCGTACCTGCGGAAGCATCGAGCCAGATCGCTTTGAGAGAAGTGTCGCCGTTGACGTTGAGCGTACCCTTGTATGTAGTCTTGCCGTCGCTCCAGCCCGCGAATGTGTAACCGTTTTTGACGGGAACGTAAGAACTGATATCCACGTCCTTGCCGGAATCCACGTTCAGCGAGAAGGTGCCGACTCCTCCGACGGTACCGCCGTCGCAATCGAAATCGACCCTGACTTTCCCGCTACCGTCGCATGCCGTGAGAGCGACCGCAAGGATCGCCACCGCCACGAACACGACAAGTATAAGTATCGCCGGTTTTTTTATTCTGCCCATATTTCTCCACCTCACAAGAAAGGTTGCGCCCGCGGGCGCGGATATAGATATTTACGCATTATGCATATATGGTAATTGTAACACGCTTTTTTGAGAATTTCAAATGTTTTTAATCGCATCTTTTTCGCGAAAAAGCCAGTTTTTGCCAAATTATTCCTTTTCGTATTCAAATTTCGGTTTTTTCTCGCGACGAAAAATGCAAGCGCAAAACCGTTTTGTTCATAAAATATACAGCCCGCCGCATCTCACGACCGCCTCTGCCGCATTTCCCAAAAGGCTCTCAGACACAAAAACGGCGCGTTACCGCGTTAAAACCCGAGCGCCAAAATCCAACGTTTTGCAAATTATCGGAAAAAGGTTTTCCGTTTTCTGCATATTTTTACAGCGCCGTAATTTTCTTTTAAGGTTTTATATTTTGAATATTTATAAATTATTACGGATAAATATTTATTTTTGCGGTTTGCCGCCGCGAAAGGTTTGTTTTGTACCTGATTTTCCGACAGAGCGTGTGAAAAAAAGCTGCCGCCGAGGCATATTTTCCGTCTCTAAATCTGCGCGCGTTTTGCATTTTAATACAATTATTTTGTGGTAAAAAAACCGCGTTGCTCTCCTGTGTTTTTGTATCTGACGGTTTTAATGTAATAGACAAAAAAACGCCCCTCCGGTTAACACGGAGGGGCTCAACATCTCAGATTAGTCCGAGTTTTTTCGCGTCTGCTCTCAGCTGTTCTCTGAACATCGGGTGCGCGACGGAGATTATCTTCTCCACCCTGTCTCTTATGTTGGTGCCTCTCAGCGCGACCACGCCGTATTCTGTCGCGAGGAAGTCGATGTCGTTCCTCGAAAGGGAGACCGCCGCGCCCGCCTTGAGCTGACACACGATCTTGGATTTTTCCTCGCGCTCGCCCGTATGGTGGTTTTTCACCATTGCCGTCGAATAAAGCACTATGAACGACTTGCCGTTTTTAGACATCTGCGCGCCTATCGCGGTGTCTGCCTGACCGCCCGTTCCGCTGAACTGCACCGAGCCGAGAGACTCGCTGCAGCATTGACCCGTCAGATCGACTTCGAGGGTCGTATTGACGGAGATCTGATTGTCGTTCTGAGCGATGACGTAAGGGTCGTTGACCTCGGCGCAGCTCCTGACCTCTATGCCGATGTTGTCGTCCATAAAGTCGTACAGCTTCTTGTTGCCGAGCGCGAACGCGGTAACGACTTTTCCTTTGTTTCTCTGTTTCCTGCTGCCGTTGACTACGCCTGCCTCGATCAGGTCGACCATGCCCGTGGTCAGCATTTCGGTATGTATGCCGAGATCGCGCTTGTTCATCAGCGCCTGCGCGAACGCGTTGGGGATACCGCCGATGCCGAGCTGTATGCAGTCGCCGTCGTTGACGTAATCGGCGACGAGCTTGCCTATCTTCCTGTCCTTCTCGTTGGGCTCTATATCGGGTATCTCGGGAAGCGCATAGTCAGTCTCGAGCAGATAATCGACCTGCGATACGTGAATGTCGCAGTCGCCGAAAACTCTTGGCACGTTGGGATTTATCTCTACGACCACGAGATCAGCCGCCTCTATCATCGCCTTTTCGTAGACGTTGGACAGACCGATCGACATATAGCCGTGCTTGTCTGGCATACTTGCGTTGACGACGACTATATCGGGATGTGCCGCCCACAGTCTTTTGCTCGCCGCGAGGTGCAGATGGTTGGGAATAAAAGAAAGGTTGCCGTAAGAGTGTTCTTTTCTCTGCTTAGCGGAATAAAACCAGCTTTCTATCTTGAAAGAGTCGGCGTACTCAGACTTGGTGAACTCGTATTCTCTGACCGAAAGACACGTGGTGACCTTGACGTTTTTCACCCTGCCCGCGATCGTGTGCAGAGAGCCGAGAAAACTTGCCGCTTCCGCCGCGCCGAGTCCTGTGACGATATTGCAACCGTCCTTGACGAGAGAGAGAGCTTTTTCGAGATCTATGACCTTGGATTTGTAATCGTACATATTTTTCCCCTTGTGCTTATCTGTATTTATTTTGCATTAAAATGATTTCTTTTTCAAGCGTTTTTCCCGACACGTATACAAAATAATACAAAAATTCCCCTATATGAAGCATAACCGGGGACTCAAATGATTTTCAGTCTGCCTGAGTGTCGTTCTTTTCCACCTTGTCCGTGCCGAGGAAGAACAGAGCGACGACGCCTGCGCCTGCGTGAGCGCCGATAACCGGTCCTATAAAGTCGATGACCACACAGTCGAGACCAAACCTCTTTTCTATCTCATCCTTGACGTAGACGGCGTCATCGTAACAGTCGCCGTGGCCGATGAATATCTTCTTCTGCTCGCTCGCGGGAAGCATCTTTTCTTCCATCTTGTCAACGAGCGCCTTGAGTGACTTTCTGCGCGAAACCACCTTGCCGATCGGGATCAGCTTGCCCCTGGTATTGACATAAAGCACCGGCTTGATGTTGGCGAGAGAACCTATGAACGCCGCCGTCTTGGTGACCCTGCCCAGCCTTGCCAGATGTTTGAGGTCGTCGACCGTGAAGTAGGAACACAGATGAGCCTGCGTATCTTCGACGTATTTGCACAGTTCCTCAAAGCTCGCGCCTTCTGCACGTTTTTTCAGCGTATACCACACGAGAAGTCCTTCTCCCATGCTTGCATTGTAACTGTCGACCGCGGCGAGCTTGCAGGACGGATACTTTTCATGCAATTCTTTGAAAACTCTGACTGCGTTGTCGTATGTGCCGGAAAGACCGGACGAAAACACTACGTAAAGCACGTCCTTGCCCTCTTTGAGGAGCGGCTCGACGTACTTGAGTATCGTCGCTTCGTCGACCATGCGCGTATTAGTCTTTCTGCCCGCTCTCATAAAGTCGTAAAACTCTTTTGCGGACAGCGTTTTGCTCTCCCCGTCGAAGTCCTCGTCGTCAAGCATGAAGCCCATAGGAAGTACGGTGAAATCCTTCTCGTAGAACTGTTTGGGGAAGTCGGTAGTGGCGTCTGTAACTATATGGATCATATTGCCTCCTAAATATGTGTCAGATAATAGACAAGTGTAAATTTTTAATCTATAATAATTATAGAACAAAACAGCGGATACGGCGTATATTTTTAAACGTATAAATGCGCTTTTATTGCTCATTACAATACACAATGGCGCGTTTTGTCAATTTTTTAACAAGGAGTCGATTTTTATGCCCAAGGACAGGAGAATAAGAAAGACGCAAAGAGCCATCATCACCGCGACCGTTCAGCTTCTGAACACGGTGCCCATCAACAAGTTGTCGATAAAAGAGATATGTTCGCTCGCGGACGTCAGCCGAAGCACGTTCTATCTGCATTACTACGACGCGACCGACGTTATAGAACAGGTGCACAACGATATAATCGCCAATATCACGAGCGTGCTCGACAAGTTCGATTTCGCTACGATACTGACCAATCCCGAGCCTTTTCTCAAACACGTATTCGATTTTCTGCAAAAGGATCTCGATCTGTACATCAATCTTCTCCAGAACAACTTCCACTCCGATTTCCGTCGCAAACTCAAAGGCATGCTCGAAAACAAGATATTGCAGGAGAACTCCTACCGCTACCGCGACAGGACTATGTTCGAATACTCGGTATGCTTCCTGATCTCGGGACTTGTAGAGACGATCTGCGACAATCTGCAGGATATCGGCACTCCCAAAGGCAACATGTTGCTTCAGTCGCTGACAAACCATATAAAAGGCGGCTTTGCGGTCTGACGATAAATTCGCTAAAAATTAACGCTCCCTCGCGGGAGCGTTTTTCGTTTGCATGTGATATTAATTTTTGTTATACCAATTCGCCGTAAACCTTAAGATTCATCAACTTCCATTCAATGAGAGCCCCCTTTGCGAACTCGTCTCCGGTTTTAATTCCTACGGGAGTGCTCTGTATACCGACCCAGCCCCACTTTTCAATTTTGCGAAAATCCAGATTGTCAAAAACAAGATGCAGCGGTTCTTCAGCCTTTAATTCAACTTTTTGCTCCGGGCCATCTGCATCACGAGAATAGACTTCGAAGTATCTACTGCAATCTTCTTTAAATACCACATCGAATTCTATTTTAGTAACACGATAATCATTTGTCTTAAAATCAAAAGAAAACGCACCCCAATTGTTATAAGGAAGATTCTCTCCCGTTACAACGTCCCAAGAACTATACTCTACTTTTTTCCCTAAACCCCAAATCTGAATAGGATCTCTTTGCCAACAAGAATGATACCCCAGAACGTCTCCTTTCGAATCTTTTCTTGCTTCGAAGACATCATAGAAAATGTTTTTACCTTCGAGCTGTTCGTTTTTCTGTTCTTTGGTATCGCAAGAAACAGCAAATACACTTACTACAATAAGAATAACAGCGATTGCTGCAAGTATAAATTTTTTCATAGGACTTTACTCTCCCTTTCTTTATTCAAATATACCACTTATTTAAGTGACTCCTCATACTTCTCATTGTACACTACACTGTACAACTTGACAATATATTTCAATCCTCTTTTATCACCTGTTTCTGCTTGAGCGCTTCCTCTATCGCCATCTTTTTCCTGCCGACGAGGTCGTAGGCAAGGAGCGGGAGCGTGGAGACGAACAGACTGACGGCGGGTATCAGCGTAAGCATCATAAATATTGCCGTACGCGTGCCCGAAGTCTGCTGTTGTATCACGGTCACGCCGTTTTCCGTGATCGGCTGAACGTAATCTGCTATTTCAAGCACGAGAGGTATCGCGCCCGCAGAGAACGCCGCGCTGAGCTTTCCCACGAACGATATACATGACGACGCGAGACCCTCTGCGCGTATATCCAGTTTGTATTGAAGATAATCTATACACTCGCCCACCATAGAGAACGTGATGACGTTGTATATCCCCAGAGGAAGTCCGCTGAGGAAGAAGAACGGGAGAGATATATAGAAGTTGTAATTGGTCAGCGTGCCTATCAGGAAGAACAGACCGAGCATCGCGCCCGAGAAAACTCCCGCGCCAAGCGCGATTTCGCGCGTATTGAAACGTTTGAGAAGTTTGGGCATTATCAGCATAGACGGGAACATTCCTATGCCTATCAGCGCCGCACCCAGTATCTGCCGCATATCGTAGACGAAAGCGGTGAAAGAGTTCGCCGTCTCGTAATATGTGAACACATAATCAGCCGCGTAAGTGTACGAAGCCTGTATCATATATCTGCCGAAGCTGAGAAGTCCGAACAGCATGACCAGCACGAGAGGCTTGCATTTGCCTATTATCTGAAAAGACCGTTTTACTCCTATCTTTTCCTTTTGCGGCTCTATCCTCTCCCTCGTAAAGAAAAAGGTCATCGAAAACGGTACGATAGCTATTGCCGAAAAGAGTATCGCGCCGACCATGAGTCCCTTTCTGAGACCCAGTAAATTGTCTCCTATGAGAAGCGCGACTACCGCGACGGGAAGCGCGCCGCCTATACTGTTGAGAGTACGCGCGAACGAGAGAAATTTGTCTCTCTCCCCGACGTTGGGAGTCATAGCGTAAGGAAGCCCCCAGAACGGCACGTCGCATACCGCGTACGCCACGCCCCACACTATATACGTGACAGAGGCGTATATCATCTTGCCGGTCATGTCGAGACCGAAGTCGATAAACAGGAAAACGCTGAGAAGGGAGACGATGAACGGCGCAAACAAGAGATACTGTCTCATCTTGCCGAACCTGGAACGCGTATTGTCCACAAGCACACCCATAAGCGGATCGCCCACCGCGAACACGAGACGTGCGACCCACATCAGACCCATGACGAAAAGAAGCTCCAGACCGAGCACGTCGGTATAAAACCTGCTCAGCCACGAAGTCATCATCGCGTACATGGCTCCCTGCCCGAGAGCGGCGAGCCCGTACCCCGATTTTTCCATTTTGGTCAGATATGTCTTGTTCTCCAAACTGTTCTCCTTGAGACGTACCAGAAGATTGTACCACTAATTTACGCTCAATGCAAATAAAATCTTACGCAACTGCGGATAACGGGTGCCGTCGCGTCAGCGGAATTTTGCCCTCGCTATGCTGTCCGCCCAGCCCATAAGCAGATCGGTGCGCTTTTTCTTGGACATTTTCGGCTCGAAAACGCGTTCTACTCCCACGTTTTCCCTTATCTCGTCCTCATCATTCCAGTATCCCGTCTTTAGTCCTGCGAGATATGCCACGCCGAGCGCGGTCGTCTCGATTATCTTGGGTCTGACCACCTTGCAATTGAGTATGTCGGACTGGAACTGCATCAGGAAATTGTTGGCGCACGCGCCGCCGTCCACACCGAGCGCGGTTATCCTGCAATCGGCGTCGCTCTGCATCGCGTGCATCACGTCGACGACCTGATATGCTATCGCCTCGAGCGCCGCCCTGACTATATGCGCCCTCGAAGTGCCGCGCGTTATGCCGGTGATGAGTCCGCGCGCCTTCGAATCCCAGTGCGGAGCGCCGAGACCCACGAACGCGGGCACTATGTAAACGCCGCCCGTATCGGGCACGCTCTTTGCTATCTCCTCAGTCTCGGGAGAGGAATTTATCAGCTTAAGTTCGTCTCTCAGCCACTGTATCACCGCGCCGCCGACGAAAACGCTGCCCTCGAGCACGTATTGTGGATTCTCCCCGTCTCTGCTCGCCGCGACCGTGGTGACGAGCCCTCGCTTGGACTCGATCGGCTCGTCTCCCGTATTCATAAGCACGAAACAACCCGTGCCGTACGTGTTTTTGATACTACCTTTTTTTGTACACAGGTGTCCGTAAAGCGCCGCTTGCTGGTCTCCCGCGTCGCCGCATACGGGGATTTCTCTGCCCGTGATATCCGCGCTCGTAATGCCGTAAGCGTGACCCGACGGATATACCGCGGGAAACATACCGACGGGCACGTCGAACATCTTGATCAGATCTTCGTCCCACGTCATGTCGTGTATGTTGAACAGCATCGTCCTGCTGGCGTTGGTATAGTCGGTCGCAAATATCCTGCCGCCCGAAAGGCACCACATCACGTAGGTGTCCATCGTGCCGAAAAGAAGATCTCCCTTCTCTGCCCTCTCTCTCGCGCCATCCACGTTCTCGAGTATCCACCTGATCTTTGTAGCGCTGAAATACGCGTCAATCTGAAGCCCCGTCTTGGAATATATAAGTTTTTCGAGACCCGCTTCCTTGAGCTTGTCGCAATAGTCCGCCGTGCGTCTGCATTGCCATACGATAGCGTTATAGACGGGCTTGCCCGTATTTTTATCCCAAACGACCACCGTCTCGCGCTGATTGGTCACACCAATGCATTCGACGTTTTCCGCGCCCACCTTGCCGAGGACCTCGGCGACGACCTCTTTTACGCCCGCGATTATCTCCTCGGGATCGTGTTCAACCCAACCCTCGTGCGGGTATATCTGAGTGAACTCCTTCTGCGCCTTGGCTATAATATTGCCCTTTTTATCAAAAACGATAGCCCTCGAACTCGTGGTCCCCTGATCTATCGACATCACGTATTTCCCCATCTTACACCTCACTTTGCACGCGCCGCGACGTCTTTTGTCGCGATAAAGTCGACGCCCGTGCCGAGCACGTCCGCGACGACCACGTCGCCTATCTTCACGGGAGCCTTGACCGTCACCCCTTTGAGCAGGGCGAGCGCGTCAAATATCCTCGCCTTTTCTATCGAGTCGCTCGTCTTTACACTGAGCATCGCCGCGTCGCCGCCCTCGACTCTGACCACAGAAGTGACCATTCTCTTGGGACAGATCATCTCGTCCTTGCCGTACTTCGCACCGCGCGGACAAGTGTTGCCGCTTACCTTTATGTTGCCGGGATCGCTGTCGTCCACAGTGAGTCTGCAACCCATCGGACAGCATATACAAATCATCTCTTTCATTTCTCCACCGCCTTCAGGCAAACGGTTGCCTTTTTGCAATTTTTGAGCGCCCGTGTTTGTTTTTCGTTCAAACTCACGGTCTCCATCTCACCCGGAGTGACTATCATGCACCTCTTGGAATACACTTCTTCCCCGTCGCATACGACGCAAAGTCTGACGTTTTTGTAGACGTTGCCGACGCGCATTCTCAGTTTGAGATTTTCTTCACCGTCTCTGAGCGCGTACTGGGGCACGACGTATCTGACGCCGCCCTCTGCGCCTATCGCGACCTTTTCGCCCTTTGCCTTTTCTCCTCTGATATAAGCCGCCGCGCGCGCGCCCGCCCATTCGCTCTCCTCGCTGACGAAGTCGACGAGGTCGTGCACGTGGAGCACGTTGCCGCACGCGAATATGCCGTCCGTCTCAGTCATCATATCGTCGTCGACGACGGCGCCGCCCGTGACGGGACTGAGATTGACGTCAGCCATTCTGGACAGCTCGTTTTCGGGCAGAAGCCCGACGCTGAGAAGAAGGGTATCGCACTTTATCTCCTGCTCCGTACCCTTTATCGGATTGAGTTTTTCGTCCACCGCCGCGATGACGACCGACGAAACTCTGCCCTTTCCCTTGATGTCCACGACCGTATGCGAGAACATCAGCGGAATATCGAAGTCGTTGAGACACTGCACGATATTTCTGTTGAGACCTGACGAATAGGGCATCAGCTCTACGACCGCCTTTACCTTCGCGCCCTGGAAGGTCATGCGGCGCGCCATGATGAGCCCTATGTCTCCGCTGCCGAGTATGACGACTTCCTTGCCGGGCATATAGCCGTCGATGTTGATCAGCTTCTGCGCCGTGCCCGCGCTGAAAATGCCCGCCGCGCGGCAACCCGCGATGTTGATCGCGCCTCTCGGTCTCTCTCTGCAACCGCAGGCGAGGATCACCGCTTTCGCCTCGTAGACCATGAGTCCTTCGCTTTCGCTCGCGCAGGTCACGCGCTTGTTCTTGTCTATGCTGAGCACGGTAGTGCCCGTCTTGTATTCTATCTTCCTGTCGAGGACCTCTTTGATATATCTCGCCGCATACTCGGGTCCCGTCAGTTCTTCCTTGAACGTGTGCAGACCGAAGCCGTTGTGTATACACTGGTTGAGTATACCCCCCAGCCTGTCCTCTCTCTCGAGTATCAATATGTCTCTTTCGCCCGCGTCGTAAGCGCTCTTTGCCGCAGCAAGTCCTGCCGGTCCGCCGCCGATGATTATCAGATTCTTCTCCATTACTCGACCCTCCCGACCACGATCTCGGAGCCTTTGCCGCTCTTGGTGACCTCGGTCATATCTATGCCGCGTTCGCGCGCGATGATCTCCATCACGCGTTCCGAACAGAAACCGCTCTGACATCTGCCCATACCCGCGCGTGTGCGCCTCTTTACGCCGTCGAGGTCCTTTGCTCCGACGGGTCTGTTGATGCTGTCGACGATCTCGCCCTCGGTGACGACCTCGCAACGGCAGACTATCCTGCCGTACAGCGGATTTTTCTTTATTATCTCCGCCCTCTCCTTTTCGGTCATAGTGGCGAAACAGGGGATCCCCTTCCTGATCGGATCGAAATTCTTGTTGAACGCAAGCGCGGTATAGTCGGCTACGTCCTCTGCCGCCTGCACTGCGAGCGCGGGAGCCGCGGTAAGTCCCGGGCTTTCTATGCCGATGAGGTTGTAGAGAGGCAGATCGTCGCCCGCCCAGCCTACGACGAAATCGCCGGCATCCGCGTGAGCGCGAAGCCCCGTGAACTGCGTGATCACCGTCTTTTTGGTCAGCGACGGCATCGTTATCCTCGCCTTGTCGAACGCCTCTGCAAGACCGTCGTAAGTCGTGACCTTGCAGTCCTTGTCCTCTATGTCGACCGCGGTGGGTCCGAGCAGTATGTTGCCGTGCACGCTGGGTACGACGAGTATGCCCTTGCCCATTGCCGTGGGAAGCTGGAAAAGCGTCGTCGACGTCAGATAACCCGACGTCTTGTCAAGCAGCATATATTCGCCCTTTCTCGGCACTATTTTGTATTTTTTGGAAGCTACCGTATTGTTGAGTTCGTCGCTGTAAAGTCCCGCCGCGTTGACGACCGCGTCGGCTTCGTAAACGTCGCCGTCCATGCAGACGACCTTGAGTCTTTCACCGTCTCTTTCAAGCCTGTCGACAGTCTTTTCGAATACGAATTTCACGCCGTTCGCCGCCGCGTTTTCGGCATAGGCTATCGTCATTTCGTAAGGACTGACAATGCCCGACGAAGGGCACCACAGCGCGCCTTTGACGTCCTCTGAAACGTAAGGCTCGCGCTGTCTTACCTCGTCGCCCGTCACGACCTTCAGACCTTTCACTCCGTTTTCGATGCCCTGATCGTACAGCTTTTTCAGCCCGTCCCACTTGGTATCGTCGAAACAGAGCACGTAAGCGCCGTTGCGCCTGAACGGGAAATCCAGCTCTTTCGACAGCTTGTCGAACATCTCGTTGCCGCGGACGTTGAACCACGCTTTGTAAGTGTGCGGTTTTGCGTCGAAACCGCCGTGAACTACGCCCGAATTGGCTTTTGTTGTGCCGCAGGCGACGTCGTTTTCGCGTTCGAGCACGATGATCTCCGCCTCGTAACGGCTGAGTTCTCGCGCTACCGAACAACCGATCACGCCCGCACCGATGATCACGATTTTTTTCATAAGTTGCCCCTTTTGTTTACTGAAACCATTATACCACACGCAAAAAAGGATTTCAATATATAAAAAGACGCGCGGCAAGACCGCGCGTCCGATAATACTCTATATCCTTATTTTTGTGCCGCTAAACCTGCAAGAAAGTTTTCGGCTCAACCTTTGTTGTCGTTTTTTTCGTACTCGACGTTCTCGTTGCCGCCGTACCAGGTCTTTACCGTCTTTAGTCTCCTGAACGGGTTGGGATCGCGGTATATCTGCTCGCCCGCATAATTCAGCCCGTAAGAGTCGAGAAGCGGCATATAGTCACGGAGCCTTAGCAAAAACTTTTTCCAGTTCTTGGGGCCGCCGTACCAGGACACCTCGGCGAGCGCTTCCATACGCGGGAAGAGCTGAAATTCGAGTTTTGACGGAGAGGAGACCCATTCTGTCCACAGCGCGCCCTCTATGCCCTTGACGTTGTTGTCGTCCACCGACATGAATCCCTCGAAATAGGGATTGAACATATAGGTATTTCTGAGCGGATACTGCGCGTAGGGCATATCGAAATAGAAGTATTTGTGCTTGCTGATTATCACGTTGCCGCCTTGCCTGACGTGCCTGATCACCTTGCAGTCTCTCTGCGGCGTCCAATACTGGACGACGACGTCCTTGTCGAGATTGTTGCCTTCGAGCACCTCGTTCCAGCCGATGAGACGTCTGCCCTTGTTCCTGACGTATCCCGCGACCTCGTTGATGAACCAGCCCTGAAGCTGTTTTTCGTTCTTAAGTCCGAGAGAACGTATGAGTTCCTGACAAGCGGGGCAATCCTTCCACTCGTCCTTGGGCGCTTCGTCTCCGCCGATATGGAAATAGGGCGCGGGGAACATGTCGCATATCTCGTCGATCACTCCTTTGATAAATTCCATCGTCGAAGGCTTGCCTATGCACGCGCTTCTGTTCCAGTCCTTTATGCCCTGCGAAAGGGGTATCTTGCTGCCGAAGTAGTAGTGCGGGTCTCTTTTGAGTTCTCTGCACCCGAGCCACGGATACGCCGCCATCGCCGCCGCGAGATGGGCGGGCATGTCGATTTCGGGTATTATCGAAATGCCCCTTTCCGCCGCATACGCAACGATCTCTTTTATCTTTTCCTGCGTGTAATATCCGCTGACGGGCACGTCGTCCACGTCGGTGGACTGCCAGCCGTGTATCTGAGAACGCGGTCTCGTCGAGCCGATCTCCGTAAGAAGCGGATATTTCTTTATCTCCACACGCCAGCCCTGGTCGTCGGTCAGATGCCAGTGAAGCACGTTGAGTTTGTGCATGCACATCACGTCGAGAAGTTTTTTGACCTCCTCCTCGCCGAAGAAGTGACGCGCCTCGTCGAGCAGAATACCGCGCCAGCGGTAGCGGGGATAATCGTTGACCTTGCCGCAGGGCACGTGCAGGTCTTTATGCGGAGTGCCGAACATCGCGCCGACCCTGAGCGTCTGTACGGCATAAAGCGCGCCCGCCGCGTCTCCCGCGACTATCGACAGCCCGTCCTCGTCGCACTCTATGCGGTAGCTCTGCGGAGCGAGCTCGGAAGCAAAACCTATCTTCAGCGGCTTCTTTCCGTCCGCAGGCAGTTTTTTGTCCAGACCTTTTTCGAGTATTGCGGCAATAACGGGCGCAGTCAGCGCAAATTTTTCGTCGATGACGAGCGCGTCGATCACGGAAAGATCGAAATAGCCGCCCTTCTTTGCCTCAATCACCGATTGCGGTCTCGGAATGATGTCTTTCATATTTTACTCCTTTGTTGTCTCGTTTTTCCACGCGGGGACCTTGATCACGGGACCTCCGTATGAAATGCTGACGTTGAAAGTCTCTTTTGCATCGCCGATATAAGCGAGTTTGTCGTTGATAAGACGGATGACGAGGTCTCCGTACTGCGAGAGCGCGTTGCCCTCTTTTTCGACCTTTGCCGAAATGTAGACGACCTTGCCCGTCCTCGTCACGGACGATATCTTCAGTTCCTCCTCGCTCAGTCCTTCGAGAAGCGCGATCGCGGCGTCCATATTGTAGCCGACGATCTTCTCGTCGGTCAGGAACTCGTCCAGAGTACAGCGTCTGACGCTCCATGCGCCGTTCTCCCAATAGACCTTGCCCGTGACGTAATCCCCGTCCGCGGCGTTCCCGGAAGACACGCCGTCCTTAAGGCTCCTGCCGAAGTAAGTGTCGTCGTATACGGTCTTGAGCACATCTCCGGTCGCTATCGTGAATTTTGCGCTGTCTCCCTGCACGTTGAGACTGTACTGAGTGTATTTGCCGTTGGTGGAACTGTTGTCGTTGTAACGGTATTTGATATAGTATACGTCGCTTGCCGCGGCTTTTTCCATACCCTGAAGAAGCAGCTCTCTGCCCTCTTGTACGGTCAGAGTGTCAGTGCACCCCGTAAACAATACCGCAAGACAAGCAACGACTGTCAGCAATGCCGCGACGATTTTTGCCGTTCTTTTCATATTCTGCCCTCCTCTCCGTTCACGGGATCGCTGTCCACGCTTTCCGCACCGCCGTCTACGGCGCCGTCAGCTGCGTCGGTCGCAAGCACGTCCTCGTCGTTGAGATGTTCGTCGCTCGAAAGTATGCTCGCGTCGGCACAGCCGTCTTTGACGTTCTGCTCGTGAGCGCGGCGCTTGAGATCTTCTATCATGCGTTCCTGATCCTTTTCGGTCATATTCCAGAAAAGGTACGGCGCACCGTGCAATAACGCGCCGATCACGGAAAGCAGAGCCATCGCCGAAAGCATCGGCGAACGCACAGCCTCGTCGTACAGCACGTCGTAGTCGTTGATAAGTCCGTAATATTCGTAAACGAAAGGCAGTATGTAGTTGGTGCCGATCGCCACGAGCGAGTTGATGATCGTGAAATTCTGCGAAAAGCCTTCGAGACGGTCGCCCGTTTTCCATTGCTGGTAGTCGAGCGCGTCCGCACTGAGCGCGGGAGTCGTGATTATCTGTACCGCCGTGCCCCAGAACGCCACGTAGCACGCGGCGGCAAACACGTAGAAATTGTTGTTGTAGAATATCAGCGGCACCATAGACAGCGCGAATACGCCGTCGGTAAGAAGAACGGTATTCCTCTTTCCTATCTTCTTTATCATAAACGGCCCTATCGCCATGCCTACAAGAGACGCTGTGCCTATGATCAGACTCGCCACCGACTGTATCTTCTCGTTCTGCAGCATATAGACGTATGCCCAGTACATACATCCCGTGATCGCCGCACGCGCAAACGCGAACCATGTAGAGACGTTGTTTATCCAGAAATACCTGTTCTTGCAGATCTTGACGAAACCGTCCTTGAACTTGACTTTCTGCACCTGTCTGCGAGGAACGATGATGCGCTCTTTAGTGCCGAAATACGCGAACATACCGAGACCGCAACCCAGGAAGGAGAATACGGGGAATATGACTTTGTAAAAGTTCTGATCCACCTGCCCGAGTTCGAAGAACGTGGCTATCAGGGGGAACGCCGCGCCCGTGATCGTCGGCGCGAGACTGTAAATTATCGAGCTTATCGAAATGATCTTCGCGCGCTCGTTGGTGTTGGGGGTCTCGAGCTGGACGATCTGCGTGTACATACCAAGATAGAACTGATATATGAAATTCATCAGTATGTACAGGACGCCTACGCATATCAGGATCGTCTGCTTGCTCCACGACAAAGGTATGAACGCCGTCAACGTCATGAGTATCGCGCAAGGAGGTCCCAGCCACAGCAGCCAGGGTCTCGCCTTGCCCTTGCCGCCCGGCGTATTGTCGATCAGCCAGCTCTTGAACGGCTGTATCACAATGGATACGATGGTGTTTATCATCAGAAGCAATGCGAGATCGGTGGGTTTCAACCCGTACACCGTACCGATCAGCAGACAATTCGCCTGCAGGAGGATCTGCGAGCAAATCGCCGCTACGAACTGCACGCCCATTCCGCCGACGGAATAAGCTATTACCTCTTTGTTGTCGACATAATTGCCTTCTGCCGGTTTGTTCCAGTGTCGGAAAAAGTCTTTGACGACCCCGACGGCTTTGTCTACGATCTGCATTATTTTCCCTCTCTTACGCATGCCTTAAAGTCACATCGTATATTATACACTAACGCGCTCTCTTTGTAAATACCGCGCCCGACATTATTTGTCTGCCCTTTCTCCCTTAAAGCCGCATTATGCGCCGCAAGAACGCTTTTTTCGCGATACGTATGCGGTTTTCAGCCGTTTTTTAAAATTTTGCGCAGACATGTGAAAAACTTTTTTTTCGTCGGTCTCGCCCCTGCACGGGCAAAAAAGCGCGCCGTCCCGGTACGACGACACGCCGAATATTTATTTCAGTCCTTTCCGCCTTGTGCCAAGTCACCGCTCTGCGCGTCTTCTGCCACGGCAGACGCGCCGTCGGTGTCGTCGCCTTCCGCGCCGATCTTTTCTTCAACGATCTTTTCTTCGCCGTTCTTCCCTTCGCAGTTCTGTTCTGCAACGTTCTTTTCCGCGTCCGACACGCCGACGACCTTCTCTCCCGTGATCTTTGCGAATATTTCGTCCGTCGACAACACTCCGAGATGAGTCCTGTCGTAGTTGCATACGGTATAAAGTCTGCCGTCGAATTCCTCTATATGCACTTCTGCGCCGCACGCAACGCAGGGCGCGTCGTAGACTATGCGGTACAGTTTGCCGTTCTCCGACACGTAAGGCGCCTTGCCGTAACTGACCTTTTTGACCGCTCTGTCGCTCTTTCCCATTTTGGAAAACACCCTCGCGCTGTAAAATCTGTCCGCAAACGAAGCGCCGAAGCCTGCAAGCACGAGCAACAACGCAAAAGCTATCACGGCGCGTATCGTCCTCGACAGACCGTCGACGTCGAATCTTATCATAAGCACGAGTCCTGCAAGCGCCGCCGCCGCTACGACCGCGTAAAGCGCCGCGAGAAGCGCGCACTTCACGTACTGCGAGTGAGTATCTCCGAGAGCGGTTATCTTTATGGCATCCGCGCCGACGGGCACGGCGAGAAGCACGTCTTTTTCTGTAAGACGGGATTTGTTGATTATCTCCTCTGTCTCGCGCTCTCTCTGTTTGCGTCGCTCGCTCCAGGTAGGCTTGCGTTTCTTCTTCTGAGAAGCGCCGCAGTACCTGCAGAATTCGCTGTTTTCTTCTATTTCTTTACCGCATACCCTGCACTTCATCTCTTAGCCTCGTCTGTCTTTTGTCTCTTTATTCTGTCGCGGACGAATATCGCCAGAATTATTGTCGCCGCGACCGCAGTCACAAGCGCGAGCCACGGCGCGCCTCCCGCCGTGATCATAAATTCCTTGGTGCTGTTGAGGCACATGACGAGCCCGATTATCAGCCTTGCCGCCGAAAGCACTGTCATCGCAGCCGCCGCTACGAGCGACATAAGGTCGTCGCCCTCTTTTCTGCGCACGAGCATTGCTATCGAGAACGCTATAAACGCGAGCGTCGCCGCGAGATATACCGTCTCGGTCACGTAGATCGTGATATACGCCGTGTCGAGAAGCTGAAGTTTTTGCTGAGGATAAGACGACACGAGCTGTTTGGCGATGTCCTGCACGATCGTGCTGTCCTTGGACAACGGCAGATTTTTCAAAGTGTAATCTATAGCGTCCTCATAGCCGTCGACCGGCGCGAATATCGCCGTGACGGCGCTCTTGCCGAACGTCATCTGAGACGAGTCTATGTCCGCGAGAAGGTTGTCGCCGTTTTCGTCGGTATATTCGATATTGGCCTGAACCGTAAATGAATTTATAAACAAAAAAACCGTCAGCAAGACGAGCGTCGCCGCCACGACGAAAGCCCAGCGGTTGTCCGTCCTGCGCGGCGCGACGACTGTCTGAACGGGAGCCGTTCCTCTCGCCTGCGTTTTCTTTTTTCCTCTGCTTGCCATTTTTCCGTCCCGTGATATGGATTTTCCGCGTCTTGTTTAATATGCGCGTCATATAATTTATTATAAACCAAAACGGTGCACAATTCAATCTTTTTCGTGCGGATATTTTTATCGCGGATATGCAAACTATGGGTAAGGCGAAAAGCCTAATCTGCGAAAAAAGGAGGGTTCTATGATAACTGTTATAGCTTTGCTGCTTCTCGTAATCGGCGCGCTTAACTGGTTGAGCGTGGGAATTTTCGATTTCAACTTCGTCAACTGGATATTCACGTCCGAAGCATACGTCGGCGCGCGCATTCTCTATGCGATAGTCGGTATCGCGGGCATCTGGACGATCGTTTATCTGATCTACAACAAGTTCAGTCCCAAGAGGATCAACGCTATCGAAAAGGGCACGAAAATGCACGACCACGAATAACCGCCGATGTGCGTTATTCTGATTTTCTCAGGCATTTACCCGAGAAAAGATTAAATGAAAAAACGGAGACGCACTCTCCGTTTTTTCTTTTCTCCGACCGCTTTTTTCGCCTGCGGCGCGACGGAAACGATTTATAAATAATCGCATTTAATCTACACGGGCACCTAAATTTGCATAAGATACACCGCCATCACGCATTGCGCCGCGCAGAGTGCGGTCCTGGCGGCGCTGTCGATGTTTTCTGCCCCTCCCGACGAGTCTGCGAGCCCGCATAGTCTGACCGCCGCTCCGTTGCACAGCAAAAACGTCTTAGCAAGCGATCTCTTGACTCCCGTCGACCCGAATCCGTCGCCGTCATACCCGTCGTCTCTGCCGAGGAAGGCACTCAGTCCGCTCATTGCCGACGCGGCATAGCCGAGAAGTTTTCTCTCGTCGTCGTTTGTCGCGTAGTCGAGAAGATACTCGCACCCCTTTGCGGCTTTCGCGCACAGCGCCGCCGCTTTTGTCGCCTCGTCGGTGAGATATACGGGCAAACCTTTCAGCGCCTGCTTTCTGCCCTTTTCTTCAGCCGCCGAAAACTCTGCGTTCATCGCGGCTGCCTGATCGTCGTTTGCGATCCTGTAATCGTCATAATCCGTCATAACGACCTCCGTTTATTGCAATGATATGCCGCAAAGGCGTTCTTTATGCCGCGGCGCGCGCGTCAGGCGGTCTTTTCCGCTTTTTTATTCGCTTGCCGCAAGCACTTGCATTTTTTTTATTTTTAGACTATAATATGTCGTATGGAAAATACGATTCTGACGCCTTTGCAGATATGGCAGGATTACGATCCCGAAGCGGCTCCCCTGCAGATCTCCTTCACGGACTTCCGCAAGCAGGGAGGTACCGTATCGTTCGAGGCGTTTTTCAATGCAGACGGTTTTAAGGACGGCGCGCCGCGAATTTTCGTCAGCGGCTCCTATCCCGTCTCTCCTTCTCCCAAAATCGTTATCTACATAAAGGACGGCTCGTGCACGCCTCCTCCGACCGTTTTTGCTCAGGCTTATGCTGAGCACGGTTTCGGCTACATAGAGTTCGACTACAACGCCGACAATGAGGATACCGCCAGGCGTTCGCGCTATCCCGACAGCGTAAAATACGGCGAAGCCGCTTTCAGCGACGGGCATCTTTCTGTCGCCGAGCCCACGGCTAAAGACAGTTGTCAGTATCTGTGGACGACCGTTACGCGCAGAGTCATCACGCTCGTCAGGACGTTGTCGCGCGACTGCAGGATCATACTCGTCGGCGCGCGCGAAGGCGCCGATATGCTCTGGCAGACCGCCGCGATGGACAAACGCGTCGACGCGGTCGTGGCGATCAACAACGCGGGATGGAGAGAGTACGACGAAATATTCAGATTCGACGAGGACGCAGAGCCTCTGCAGATGACCGATCAGCTCGAGAGGTGGTTCGCAGGTTGCGCAGGTCAGACCTATGCGAGATACGTTCAATGTCCCGTTCTTCTGCTCGCGGGCTCCAACAACCCGATAACCAGCGTGGACAGGATAGAAAACACGCTTTCGCTGATCGACAACGATCGCGTCTATTGCACGATATGTCCCAATACGGGTCTGATGATGCCTCAGTATTCGCTGTCCACACAACTCAATTTCGTCGAATTTTACGACAACAAGGCTCCCCTTCTCAAAAAGAGTCCGGAGCTGACTCTGGCGGCGGAGGACGGCAAGGTCGTCGCTTCGATCACCGTCGACGCGCCTCTCGCGACCAAGGAGATCAGCGTCTGGTACGCGTTCGACGAGCAGGATTCCACGATCAGGAACTGGAACAAGATCATCCTGCCGCAGAACGGGTGCAAGCGTTGCGGGATCCCCGTCGCGGAAAACGCGGAATGCGTGTTCGCGTTCGTAAATGCAGAATACGAGGACGGCACCGTCCTATCCTCTTACGAGAGCTATTTCAGGTTCCCCGAGGGCATTGAGCGCGAAAAGACGCGCAGGACGCATATAGTATACGAACGCAAGAACGGCGTCGGCACTTTCGTCGCGGACAATCCGCGCTGTTATCTCGCCTGCACCGCTCCTTTTCTCAAAGCGGGCGCTTACGACATCCTCGGCATCACCTGCGAGGACGCGGACATCACGACTTACAGCGTGGGCGAGGACAAGTATCTCAGAACTGACGAAAGTCTGCTGCAGTTCGACGCATACAGCCCCGTGGGCACCACGGTGGAAGTCAGGGTCTGCAACAAGGAAAACGGCAAAAAGGTGATATATACCGCGGTCTGCACGGTGAACGGTGACGGCGAGTGGACGAAGTGCTCGCTTGCGCCTTCCTCTTTCAAAACGCAGACGCTCGTGCCGCTGAAAGGTTGGAAAAACATAAAAAGTCTGACCTTCTCCAGGATAAACGGCACTCTGTTCAAAAACATCCTGTGGGTATAGACCTTATGCAATATAAAGTCGGAGACAAAGTCGTCACAAAAAAAACTCACCCCTGCGGCGGCAACGTGTGGACGATCACCCGCACGGGAGCCGACGTGCGCATAGTCTGCGACAAGTGCGGACGAAGCGTGATGATAGACGCACTCAGGTTTGAAAAAAGCGTCAAGAAAATTATCGGAGGCGAAGATTGAGAGATCTTCTCGAAGAATACGAAACCAAAAAGAAAAACCGCCGCGCGGATATGATCAATATCCTGCTGAGCGTGATAATCGTGGCGCTCGTCGCGGTCATCGTCGTCCTGCTCTTTTTCCTCACGCCTATGACGGTATCGGGGCAATCGATGTATCCGACCTACGACGAGGGCGACCGCATCCTGCTGTCAAAAGTGGGTTACTCGCTTGAACGCGGCGATATTATCGTATTCAGGATCCCGGGCAACGACAACCCGCCTATAAAACGCATAATCGGCATGCCGGGCGACGTGATATTCTTCGACCTCGGCACGATGGACTACACGGTCAACGGCGAAAAGCTCGACGACTTCGCTTCCGTGACGGGTTACTCCGCCGAGTATTTCTACAATGCCGACAGAGCGGTGATCGACGCGCTTACGACGACGGGTCTCACCGTGGGCGAGAACGAACTGTTCGTGCTGGGCGACAACCGCAACGTCTCAAAAGACAGCCACGTATACGGTTGCATCGACATGGACTGGATCGTGGGAAAAGTGATATTAAACTACTGAGAGGTAATATATGAAAGCAATCGTTTCCGTTATCGGAAAAGACAAAAAAGGCATCATCGCCAAGGTCTCGGGCGCCCTCTACGACATGGACGTCAATATCGAGGACATCTCCCAGACCATACTTCAGGAAGAATATTTCACGATGATAATGGCGGTCGAAATTTGCGAAAACGCTCCCCGCTTCGACGTCATAAAGTCAGAGCTCAACAAGCTCGGCGAAAAAATCGGCGTGCAGATACAGATACAGCTCAAGAGCATTTTCGACAGCATGCACAACGTCGCCCTTAATATGAAAAACTGAGGAAATTTATGTATTCTACCAACGAAATTCTCGAAACCATAAACATGGTGTCGCACCAGCACCTCGACGTCAGGACGATAACCCTCGGCGTCTCGCTGTTCGACTGCATTACAGACAGCCCAAGGCGCACCGCGGACAAGATATACGACAAGCTGATGAAAAAGGCGGGCAACCTCGTCAGGATCGGCAACGACATATCGGGCGAGATCGGCGTGCCGATCGTCAACAAGCGCATTGCCGTCACCCCCGTCAGCCTCGTCGCCGCTTCAAGCAAAGGTCACCTCGAGATAATCCGCACGCTCGACAAGGTCGCCGACGAGATCGGCATAGACTTCCTCGGCGGCTACTCCGCTCTCGTGCACAAGGCGATGACGCCGTACGAAAGGGAGTTCCTCCTCAGCATTCCCGAGGCGCTCTCCACGACCAAGAAGATATGCTCCTCTGTCAACGTCGCGACTTCCAAGGCGGGCATCAATATGGATGCCGTCAAGCTGATGGGACAGATCGTCAAGGACTGCGCATATCTCACCCGCGATCAGGACAGCTTAGCGTGCGCCAAACTCGTCGTGTTCGCCAACGCAGTCGAGGACAACCCGTTCATGGCGGGAGCATTCCTCGGAAGCGGCGAGGACGACGCGGTGGTCAACGTCGGCGTATCCGGTCCCGGCGTGGTCAAAGTCGCGCTCGAACAGGTGGACGGAGATCTCACCCAGGTCGCCGAAGTCATCAAACAGACAGCGTTCAAGATAACCCGCGTGGGTCAGCTCGTCGCGCGCGAAGCGGCAAACCGCCTCGGCGTAAGCTACGGCATCGTCGACCTCTCGCTCGCACCCACTCCCGTAGTCGGCGACAGCGTGGCTCACATACTCGAAGAAATAGGTCTGGAAAGCGTGGGCGCTTGCGGTACGACCGCGACCCTCGCGCTCCTCAACGACGCGGTGAAGAAAGGCGGTATCATGGCGAGCAACCACGTAGGCGGGCTCTCGGGCGCGTTCATTCCCGTATCCGAGGACGCCGGCATGATAAAAGCCGCGCAAAACGGACTGCTCTCCCTCGAAAAGCTCGAAGCGATGACCGCGGTCTGCTCCGTCGGTCTCGATATGATCGCGATCCCCGGCGATGTCTCTCCCGAGATAATCTCCGCGCTCATTGCGGACGAGATCGCCATCGGCGTAGTCAACACCAAGACGACCGCCGTCAGAGTCATACCCGTCTACGGCAAGAAAGAGGGCGACACTGCGACTTTCGGCGGACTGCTCGGCGAAGCGCCGATCATGCCGATAAACCGCAGCGACCCGTCCAAGTTCGTCAACAGAGGCGGAAGGATACCCGCGCCGTTGCATAGCAACAAAAACTGACGCTTCGCTTAGCAAGGGGCACCAAAATCCCGTCGCTTAATCAAAGGGCTGTTCGCAAGGACAGCCCTTTTCATAGACGCTGTGATTTGTGTTTCCACTTACTGTCTCCCCTCCCCGCTTCGACCTCACCCTGCGGCTTTCGGTCTCATAGAGTACTTTTCTCAAAAAGCGTCGTTTTTGTGAAAAGAAAACAAGATCTTTTTATATTATTACGAGTTTTCCCAGTATAATGGGACGGGTTGATTTTACCAAGTTTTTTGGTTGCGACACAATTTTATGGACACTCATTAAATAATGGTATTAACAGCAGAAAATAAGCGTATGAGTTCAGATAACCCATACGCTTCCTATTTGAAAAATTTTTAGCACGCAAACACGACAGTTTTTGACGTATTCAAAAAACTTTTTTATAAGCATACAAACCTAAGGGGCAAGTTTTTTGCCACTTTGAAAAAAATTGTAGAAATTATGCACCGAGGAACATGAGAAAAGGCAGCCGCTTTATAGCAAGCAACCGCCTCTAATGAAGTATGGCGCGGAAAATCTATCCGTATATTGCGGAATACCTCGCACGCATTTTCTCGAAGTATTCATATACCGTGCTTACCGCTCTCGAAAGCAGTTTCGCAATTTCGGGATAGCTCAACCCCGACATGCGGTAACTGAGTGCAAGACTCATGTTTTCCGTAAGGTTCAAAGATGCCACGATTTCATCTACGCGCGAGTAATCCTGTTCTTCGTCTGTCGGCTGTTCATATTCGGGTTCTGTTTTCTCTTTCGTAACTTCAAGGCTCCGGTGTTTATACAAGAATCTGTGCTCCTCGGCTAACATTCTCGTGATAATCATACAGCATTCCGTTTTTATCGTTCTCTGCTTACCCTTTTGGGCTATATACAGGACATCATCCAGATATTCACCGTAATGACCGCACAGGAACAACGCCACGCTTTGGACAAGCTCGTAACTGTCGGAAAAGTTATAACCGGACTCGTTTTTGCCGAAGATATCCCGGCAGAGTTGTTTGTACGTTTTCTCCGCGTGATACCCCATAAAGCCTATGAGCGCTTTGGTTTCGTACAGGGCGATGAGTTCTGACATTTCTGCCAAGTTGTCGGGAGATATTTTCTCCGTCAACACCTTGTAATCTCTTGCCGTTATCTTTTGTTCCATTTCCTTACACCTCCGAATTTGCATTTGCCTTTTTTGGGCAACAGGCGGAGGCGCATAGGACGGTAAATGGCGGCAATTCAAAATAAAGTCCGCGGAGGTCAACGGGACAAAGACAAAATCGTTGCGTACAAGGTATATACGGCTTATCAGACATTAAAAAAACCGAGCAATGAAAAACATCCTTACTCGGTTTCGAAATTCTTTCTATGGGCGTTTCAGACGACGATTTTGCGGCCGTTGACTCCCGCGAGGAACTATGCTAACCTGCGCCCTCGAAAAAGCAATATTCGGAGAATACGGAAATGCAAAACGACAGGAAAAAATACAATAAGGCTTTATGAAGGAAAAATTCGAGAGAGCGTTAAAGCGGAAGTGCGCCCAAGCGGTTCAGCGGGCGACTCCGCTTCGCTCTCGCTTTCCGTTCAGCCTTATTATTTTGTAGCGGCGTGTGCTTGTCTGGCGGAGCGCGTCAGCGCGCCGCCACTTGTCTATGACAAGCACACGCCACGGTGCCTAGTAATAATGCAAAAGTGAACATTTTATCATTTTAGCGAGAATTTGCTTGACAATCATTCTGATATATATTATAATCATGAAAACTAAAGATAGAATTTAACCCATTTTTTAGTACTTATGGTAAAAGGAGGAAGCTATGAAATTTGTTAAACCTGTTGTTATTAATGCGGAAACAGTAAAAATGGCAGTTTGCGGTGGCGGTCCAAGTGGTAGACCTTGTAGCAAAAGAGCATAATAAAAATGTTCTTACTTTGGGCGCAGTGTTCTTTCACTGCGCTCTTTTTATTTTATTTAGGGTTTTTTAAGAGGTTTATAAAATGTACTTTAAGATTAAAGATAACATTATGTTTAGAAAATATAATGAGTATGGATATCTTACTGATAATTCTATGTTTGGGTATAGGTTATTAGATGATAACAGATTATACCCTGGTGAAAAATATGTATCTGAAAGCGGGGCGATTATGCTCGAATGTTTAAGTAAAAAACCTCAACACATAGATAATATAGTTGGTAAACTTTTTAAAATTTTTGTAGATATTGATTATGATGAATTGAAATCTGAAACTATCTTGTTTTTTAGCCAGTTTGTTGATGCGGGATTTTTATCTTGTGGTGAAACGGTTGAAGATTGCAAGAAGCAAGACGATATAAAATTGAATAAGTTAAATGATGAAACAAAAACTGTTGAAAAAGTAGAAAATTTCTCAAAAAACATTTTTAGTGAAAATGATTTTTTAAGAAGTGTCCATATAGAAATCGCAAATAAATGCAATGAAAGATGTGTACATTGTTACATTCCGCACGAATTAAAAACCGAAACAATCGATGCTAATTTATTCTATAAGATTTTGAATGAAGCTAAAAAATTGAACGTAATAAATGTGACATTGTCCGGCGGAGAGCCGTTATTACATAAGGATATTTTGGGATTTTTAAAAAAATGCAAAGAATTAGATATGTCTGTTAATATTCTGACTAATTTAACACTATTAACAGATGAGATTATAAACGAGATAAAGTCAAACCCCTTGATTTCAGTTCAAACATCAATTTATTCTATGGATTCTAATATTCATGATTCAATAACTAAGATGAAAGGAAGTTTTAAAAAGACTAAAAATGCTCTATTAAAATTAAAAAAGTTTGGCGTTCCCATACAAATATCATGTCCAATAATGAAACAAAATAAAGACACCTTTATTGATGTTGTTAAATGGGGTAACGAAAATGGAATTTTGGTTTTGACGGATTATGTTATTTTTGCGGCGTATGACCATTCAAATTGTAATTTAACAAACAGGCTTTCGTTAGAGGAAGTTGGTTCTGCAATAGATAAGCAAATGACCGTTAATTATGCAAGGGAATTATGTGCAACAGCCACTGAAAAAGAATCTTTGGGACCTAATGACCCAGTTTGCTCTATCTGTCGTTATAATTTTTGTGTTTCAGCGGAAGGAGATGTCTTTCCGTGCGTTGGATGGCAAAGTAATGTCATAGGAAATTTAAATGTGCAGTCCATGAAAGAAATTTGGAAAGAATCACAGGAAATTAAAAGATTACGACACGTACAAAGAGCTCATTTCCCTAAATGCATATCGTGTAAAGATAGAGGCTACTGCACTATTTGTATGATGGGAAATTCAAATGAAAACGGAGACGCGTTTAAGGTTAATGATTTTCATTGTGCGGTGTCCTCAATGATGCATGATAAAGTCAAAAAGTGTTTAAATGGGAAAACCTTCCGTTAGTTTTTTAATAAACAAATAAAATTATTAGAGGAGAAAATATGGAAAAAATTATTATTGAAGATGCTTATGAAAATAATTTAAAACATATTAGTTTGGAATTGCCATTAAACAAATTTACATGTGTTACAGGTTGTTCTGGATGTGGAAAATCTTCTTTAGTTTTTGACACTATTTATGCCGAAAGCCAAAGAGGTTTTTTAGAAGGTATGAGTGGAAATATCTATGGCCAAAAATTAATGAACAAACCTAAAGTTCGCAGCATAAAAAATCTTCGCCCTGCTCTAAATATTTCCCAAAACTATTACAATGTAAATCCGCGTTCTACTATAGGAACAACAACCGAAATAGCATATTATTTACGTACTTTATTTTCTTTATTAAGTAATGAAAAAGGTAATGATTTTTCTGAAAATATATTTTCTTCGAATAATCCTAAATCATTTTGCCCACATTGTTCGGGGCTTGGAATTGAAACAACTGTTTCCGAGTCATTATTGATTCCTGATAGAACCAAGACTTTAAAAGATGGTGGCATACTGTTCTTTAAAGGGGCATCCGAAAGTAAAGAACAAAAATTTTTAGAAGCGCTTTGTGATTACTATGGTATTAATATTAATAAAAGGATAGACGAGTTATCCAATCAAGAATTATATATATTGTTGTATTCTAATGAAAAAATCAAGTATAAATTATCCTATAAAGAAGGGAAAAGAAGAAAACAACATTATGTATTTTTACAGGGCGCTGCTTCAATTATTATGGACAAAGTTAATCGAGCAGACAATCCTTTATCTGTTGTTGCTTATGCTAAATATATGGAAGATGTTCCTTGTCATGTTTGTGGAGGTTCAAAATTAAAAAAAGAAATACTTGAATATAGAATAAATGGACTTAATTATGCTGAAGTTGAAAATATGGAAATATCTTTGCTACGAAATTGGCTACAAGTTTTTGATTTTAACAAAATTTCGTTAGCCAAAAAAGAATTGGCTAGTCAAGTAATAAATAGCATGCTTAATAAAATTGATTCTTTAATCGCATTAAAGGTTGGTTATTTGACATTAAGCAGAACAATTCCTTCATTATCAGGAGGAGAAAGACAACGTATACGTATAGCAACACAATTAACATGTTCGTTAAAAGGATTAATTTATATTTTAGATGAACCTTGCAAAGGCTTGCATTATAGAGATATAGCTAGCATTATTAAAGCAACTCGTAATTTAATAGCAAATGGAAATACCGTTATTGCAATAGATCATAATAAGAAATATATTTCTACGGCTGATAATATTGTTGAATTGGGCCCTGTGGGTGGTCCTGAAGGCGGATATCTTATATCTGAATCTAGAGCATCTTTTGACTACAAATTGCATTTTAAGGAAAAGCGCAATTTTAACAAATACTGTGTTTTGAAGAATATAAATTTTAGAAATATAAAAAAACAAAATGTATGCTTCCCACTTAGTGGAATAACTTGCATAACAGGTGTGTCAGGTTCAGGCAAATCAACGCTATCATCGGTTATTGCTAAATCCATAGATAAAAAAACCAATTTTCATTGTGAGTTTGTTGATGGATTTAAGGAAATAAAAAGAGTAATAGAAGTTAATCAATCTCCAATAGGAAAAACACCCAGGTCGACAATCGTATCTTATTTAGAAATTTTTGATGAAATACGAACATTGTTCGCACAAACACCTATTGCTAAAAAGTTAAGAATTAATGCTTCATTGTTTAGCATGAATGTTAAAGGTGGAAGATGCGAGTGTTGTCAAGGAACAGGTCTTCAAAAAATCGAATTGAATTATTTACCTAGTTCTTATATTACTTGTCCAGAATGTGGCGGAAAAAGATATAATGAAAAAATATTATCGGTTGTTTATAATGGTAAAACGATTAACGAAATACTTGAAACCCCAATATTTGATTTAATCGATATATTTAAGGATTCAAAAAAAGTTTTTTCCATGTTAAATAGCATGATAAAACTAGGTTTAGGGTATTTGAAATTAGGTCAAATGTCAATGAACCTTTCTGGTGGAGAAGCCCAAAGAGTTAAATTAGCAAAAGCTCTCGGTTTACCTTCTGGAGGTCACAATTTATATATTTTAGATGAACCCACATCGGGACTTAATGATACAGATATCCGAAAATTTGAAAATATTTTATTGGAGTTACAACAGAACAATGAAACTATTATAATTATAGAACATAATTTAGAGTTTGTTGCAGAAATGTCAGATTATATTGTCGATTTTGGCCTTGTTGGCGGGAATAATGGTGGTATTATAGTAGCACAAGGCTCACCTCAAGATGTGTTTGACAATAAAAAATCGTCTCTTTATGGATTAGATAAGATCCAATAAAACTATGTAGCATTAATGTTTGGACAAGTGTATGTTTAAAAAAAATAAATTATTGCAATGTACAATTACTCTAACAAGAAATTGTAATTTAAGGTGTCTATTTTGTTATGCAAAAGAAAGTGGATATATCGAGAAAGATTTAATAAGCTATGAAGACATAATTAAAATAATTGATTTTTGCGATAGTGCAAAGGTTAAATCCTGTTGTCTCCACCACTTTATAAAATAGCTTTGAAAATGGCACGAATTGAGAGAAAACGGCGATTTCAGAGCTCTTTTTTTTTGCGTTTTTTGGCAAATTTGTGTCAGGATTTATGTAAACCGTTTTTGATAGCGACGTTCTCAAGCTCAAACTCTTTATTTATATTTATATAATAGCTCAGAGTAGTATTTATCGACGAGTGACCAAGCCACAGCGCGGTCTGCTTTGAGGAGATCCGCGCTTCCTCGCAGCGAGTGGCGAAGGTATGTCTGAGACAGTACATATTTTTCGTTATCCCTGCCGATTTGCAGATCTCTGCATATTCCCGGACAGCGGTATGTTTGTTGACCTTGCCCAGAATGGGAGTCTCCGAAGATCCTCTGTATTTTTCCGCAAACTCTTTGAACTCTGAAAAGATAGGAACGCGCCGTACCTTATCCGTCTTGGTGGGCACGAGCTGACCGTAGTCGTCCAGCGAGTGTCTGACTTCGATGTAGTCTTCGTGAATATCGCACGGTGCGAGTGCCTTCGCCTCTGACGTTCTCAAACCTTCATAAAGCATGAGCCAGAAAACAACGGCGCAGTCATAGTCTTTTGCGATTTCAACAAAGCGTCTCTCCTCGTCCCTTGTAAAAGCCTGGCGCTCCTTTGATTTATACTTAGGCGGCGAGATCTTCTCCATGGGATTGACCTTGATGAGGTCACGACGAAGCGCTGTCCTGAAGATCATTGAGAGGATCAGGAAGACAGCTCGGCGTATCTTCATCGACGAAATTGACAATATCGTCGAGCGGATCGCGTCAGCCGATAGCTTATTCAACTCAGTCTGAGCGAGACCGTTGAGATGATTTTTGAAGACGTTGTCATAAAATCGAATTGTACTATCCTTGCACTCCGGCTCTTTCTCTTCTCTCAGCCAGATCAAGAAAAACTTGCCGAGCGTATAGCTGGGCGACGCGGAACGTCGAGACCCGGATTTACCTTTGAAAGCGGTATCAATTAAAACTTTGCTGTTGCAAAACGTCCTTAACTTGTCATAACACTCTTGTTGAGTACGTCCGTAAATATCGTGATAACAACTATTTTTGAATTTGTATCGAGCGTACCACCTCCCGTCAAGACGTTGCTTGATTTTGATTTTTTGATATTGCATAGAATCCTCCTGTTGACCGGGATCCCTTGAGCGCGATAAAAAATCGTCTTCTTTTGCTTGCTGGTAGGCTAAGTAGCAGCTTAGTTTCATGGCAAGCTCGTCAAGCGTTTTAACGAGCTGATTCAAAAAGTCTTTAGTTTCTTCGTCCAACATAAAATTCCTCCTTAAAGTAAAGTAATTTTATGTTAGCACTCTCTTTTACAGATTTTTATTCAAATTTGCGACCCTGTCGCAAATTCAGATTCCTTTGATTTCAGAGTCGTACAATGCTGCAACGTAGACAAGTGCGAGTGCCTGTCTGCGTGCATTAAGAGCATGGAACATCTTGATCATTTTCCATTCGTTATCAGAAAAATCATACTGTTGATTAATAACGATAGATCCGTCTTCTGATTCTCGACCGAGAAGATAGTCAACAGTACAGCCAAACGCGTCTGCCAATGCAATTAAACCGTCAGGCAGAGGAACACTTCTGCCCCTTTCCCAGGTATTAATGTTGCTTTGTGATAAACCAGATTTTGCCGCAACCTGCATTTGCGTCATACCTAAAGACTTTCTAATTTCTCGTAATCTTTCA
>CASDWJ010000045.1 GCA_949284695.1 uncultured Christensenella sp.
AGCGTTCTTCTATGGTAAGATGAGTATAGTTCATATGGATCTCCTTGTTGTGTTTTTTTGTTGCAATTTTAATTATACAACAGATTCATATGAACTTCTTTTTTTCTTATCTAAGTGTTGCACTTGAAAGTATAATTCACCGGAAATAAAAACGACCGCGTCAAACGCGGTCGTCTCTGACTTGTTCAGGCGTTTTTCTTTTTCTTCTGTCCCGCAAACGCAGGCGTCGCCTTGCTCGCCCTCTTTCTCTTCCACGCGTCGAAAGCATTCTTCATCAGCGCGTACAGCGCAGGCGAAATGAATACCGACGAATAGAAGCCCGCGATCAGACCGAATATTACGGGAAGCGCAAACTCTCTGACCGTCGAAGCGCCGAGTATCGCGAATATCACTATCGCGAACATCGTGGTAACGGTCGTGTTGATCGTTCTCGTCATCGACTGCTTGGTCGACTTGTCTGCGATATCGAAGTTGTCTATTATCGCGTTCTGATTGAGTTTGTTCTCTATCTTGTGGTTCTCGCGGACGCGGTCGAATATGACTATCGTGTTGTTGATAGAATATGCGACTATCGTGATCATCGCCGCAATAAACGAGCTGTTGACCTGAATGTGGAATATGATCGTCAGCGCGACCATGATCGCAACGTCGTGTATAAGCGCTATGACTGCCGCGAGACCGCTCCACAACTCGAAACGCACTATGACGTATACGAGGATTATCGCAAGCGAGATCGCAAGTGAGATGATCGCGGTGCGGATGAGCGATTCGCTCGCCGTCGCGCCGATGTTGCTGTATGTGACGGAGACGTTGTTGTAGCCGTTGTCAGCGCTGTATATCTCTTTGAGTTTCGTCTCGATGAGCGTATTTCTCTCGTTGGTCAGCTCGTTGGTCGGGTCGTAAGTCTTGGAGATGTTGTCGTATTTGACGACGAGAGCCATATTTGCGCCCGTGTCCGACTTCTGACTGTAGCTTACGGTAGCCTTGACCGCAGACGCGTCTATCGTGACGTTGTACTTTTCCTTGGCGATCTGAACGACCTGCTCTGCTATCGCGTCGTCCTGCAGGACGTCGGTAACGGTCTTGAGATGAGCGTCGTACTTGGCGTTGTCCGAAAGCTCGCTTTCGCCGAGCACCACGTTGATGACCGAGCCGCCCGCGAAGTCGGTGCCGATATTCATGCCCTTGGACACGTCTTTGTAGGACACGGCGTATCCCGTGAACACAGCCGCCGCTATCAGAATGACTACGAACGGTATGACAAACCAGATCTTAAACATTCTGGGGATGTTTCTGTTGATCTTCATACAGTTGCACCTCCCTGAACTTCTTCTTCAGAAGCGTTTTCTTCCTGCACGTCGTCTTCCTCGGTCTTACGCTTGAGAGCGTACATCGCGGCGTGCTTTTCGCTGTGGAAAGCCATGATCGCCTTGAGCAGTATTCTCGTGATGAGAAGCGAAGTGAACAGCGACAAGACGATACCGATAAGGAGCGTGATGCCGAAGCCCTTGATCGTCGAAGCGCCGACGAGCATAAGAACTACCGCACCGATTATCGTAGTGATGTTGCCGTCGAGGATCGCGCCGAGCGAACGCTTGAAGCCCTCGCTGACCGCCATACGCATCGACTTGCCCTTGGCGTATTCTTCCTTTACTCTCTCGAATATGATGACGTTGGCGTCGACAGCCATACCCATACTGAGCAGGATACCCGCGATACCCGCAAGCGTGAGCTGTACCCACGGGAACACCGCGAGGAAGAACACGTAGGTCATCGTGTAGTACGCAAGCGCGATGCTTGCCGCAACGCCCATAAGTCTGTATATAGCGATAAGATAAACGACGATGAGGAGCAGACCTACGAGACCCGCGATGACGCCCGCTCTGATAGCCGAGTCGCCGAGTGTCGCGGTAAGAGTGCTGGACTCTCTCATGTTGAGCTGAAGCGGGAAGCTGCCTGCCTGTATCTGGACGGCAAGCGCATAAGCGTCGTCGTAGCTGTATTGACCGCTTATCGAAGCCTGTCCGCCCGTGATCGCCTCGGGGACCGAAGCGTGCATCACGTATTCGCCGTTGATATAAATGCCGAGATTTTTGCCGGTGAGATCGGAAGTAATCTCCGCAAACTTGTCGGTGCCCGAGCTCGTGAACCTGAGCGCTACTTCGTAATAACCCGTTTCGCTGTTGTAAGTGACGCCCGTTTCCGCAATCTCGTCGCCTGTCATAAGCGTATCGTTGACAGTTTCTGCGTCGGTATATTCTTTAAACTCAAGGCTGGAAGGACGACCTATAAGCTCGAATATTCTCTCCGGATCGTCAACGTCCGGAACTTCTACTCTTATCGTCCTGCCGTAGACGCTGACCTGCGCCTCCGTATAGCCTTTGTTGAACAAAAGCGATTCCAAACTCGCACGCGTGCCTTCGATAGCCATTTCTATCTCCTGCTCGTCGTTCTCGCCGTCAGTCATGCTCTCGGGAAGATTCTCCTCGTCCACTTCGTAGACCGCATATGCACCGCCGCTGAGGTCGAGACCCAGCTTGATGCAGGTGGGGTACGCGTTGTAGTTGTAGATGCCGAGCTGACCGTCGGTGAGGCTGACAAAGGCAAAGACCGTGCCTAAAATGATAAGTATGGAAAAAACAGCTAAAATCACAATCGGAAGTGCGATTGATTTGCTCTTTATCACCTTACTTGCCTCCTGAAGTTAGTCCTACTCAAATATTATATATATATAATAAAAAGAAGTCAATAAAAGTTTGATTGTTTTTTTGCGTTTAATTCAATTTGAGCGCACAAAACGGCAATATTTTTTCAAAACAGCCGCTTGAAACGCCCGTATTGGCGCAGACGAGAAAACAGCGGCTCCCTCAACGGAAGCCGCGCATGTCAAAACACCCGTTTATTCGCCCGCCGCCTCGATCGCCGCGATCGCGAGAGAGAGCTCGAAGCGCTTCTTCATCATCGCGCAACTTATATCGTAAGGCTTGTTCATATCGCCCGCGAAATTCAGGTTGTTGGCAACGCAACCGCCGCTGCAATAATATTTTGCGGGGCAGTCTGTGCAATCGGTTTTGTTGGTGACGATATTCTTGGCGAAGATCTCGCTGACAGAAAGGTCGAAGCCCGTGCCTTCGAGCACGTTGCCCATTCTGTACGGCTTTCTTTCCGCAAACTGATGGCAGGGGTATATATCCCCTCTCGGCGTGACAGCGAGGTATTCGCAGCCGCTGCCGCAACCCGTCAGTCTCTTGACAACGCAGGGACCGCCCTCGAGATCGTACATGAAGTGGAAGAAGTTGAACCACTTGTCTTTGGTCTTTCTCCTGTCGATATACTCTCTCGCCAGCCTCTCGTATTCTTCAAATATCCTCGGCAGATGCTCTTTGGTGATCTTAAGGTCGGGGATATCGGTCACGACGGGCTCCATGGAGATCTGATCGAAGCCGCAGTCGTTGAGATAGAGCACGTCGCTGCAGAAATCGGGATTTTTAGCGGTGAACGTGCCGCGTACGTAGTACGACTTGTCGCCGCGTATCTTGCGGAACTCGAGCGCGTTGTTGAGTATAAGGTCAAATGCGTCGGCGCCGTTAGGAGTCTTTCTGACCGCGTTGTGCACCTCTCTCCTGCCGTCGATACTCAGTACGACGTTGTATATATTGTCGTTGAGCCACTTCCTGTTCTCCTCGTTTAGAAGCACGCAGTTGGTGGTCATTGTAAACGAGAATACCTTGCCCGTAGACGCTTCAAGCGAGCGCGCGTATTCGACAACGGCTTTCACCGTCTGCATATTCATAAGCGGCTCGCCGCCGAAAAAGTCTATTTCGAGGTTCTTTCTTTTGCCGCTGTTGGCGACGAGAAAGTCTACCGCGCGCAGTCCCACTTCTACGGGCATGTGCGCCTTGTCCGCGGTGCGGTAGGTGCCTTCGTCCGCGAAACAGTAACGGCAACGCAGATTGCAGTCGTGGCAGATATGCAGGCATAGCGCCTTGATCTCGCCCGTCCTCTTTCTGCTCTGCGTGACGGTGCACGGACTGTCGAGCACGCCGTCTGCGGCAAGCTGATCGAGTTCTGCGTTTATCTCGTCCTTTTCAGCCTGTCCGAGGGCGGCAAAGTCCTGCGCCTCGGCGCCTTCAAAAGGTATGCCGAGCCGTGATTTTATACATAAAAAAGTGACATAATCCACGTTATGCAGACTGCCACTTTCGCTGTCGAAGGCAAAATAGTGCGTTTTGCCCCCGTAGGTAAAGCCGAACGGATGAGTCATCTCATCCTCTTACAGCAACGGCTTTTTGACGGTGTTGACTTTTTCGTCTCTGTTCTTGCAGCTCTGATTGCCTACCGTGCAGCTCGTCTTGCAAGCGCTCTGGCAACTGGACTGGCACTCGCCGCAACCGATGTTGCCGTTCTTCTTCATGCCGTTGATCGCGATACTGTTGATATGTTTCATAACAACCTCCGAAGTTTTATTGTAAATATATTTTAATATAATGCGTGCAATAAATCAAGCGTTATCGGCAATTTCTATCAATTTTTGTAGCCGCCGCGCCCTGCCCGACGCAACATAAACGCGTACCGACGCTCATATCCTTTGCTTAGGAGGTAATTCTATGGAAAATGTCAAATTTACAAAATACGACGCGCTGGACGTATTCAGAAGCGCGCTTATGGCGATCATTCTCTCTATTCTGCTCGTGATGCTCTTTGCGGTGATCGCCAAATTCACCGACGCGTCAGAAAACGTCATAGCTCCCGTCAACATAGCGATAAAGATACTCTCGGTCGCCGCCGCGTGTCTTATCGGCATACGTCACGACAGCAAGGGTCTCGTCAAGGGGCTTGTGATAGGTCTGATATATGCGGGGCTTACTTATCTGATATTTGCGGGGATATCGGGGGACTTCTCGGGCAGTTCGATGACCGTCTACGACGTGCTCGCATGCGTAGCCGCGGGGATCCTCAGCGGAATACTCGCGGTAAACGTAAAAAGAAAAAAGATATGAATGACGCGTCAACCGCGTTGAGCGCGCAGAAAAAAGAAAAACTCGGGAAAACTCCCGAGTTTTTTGATTTATTGCCGTTTTTTTATCAGAACTTGACGTCGGAATTGTCGCCGTCGATTCTGAGATCGTTGGTGCTCTCCTCGCTTGCGGGAGCTTCACTCGCGGTTGCTTCGCTTGCGGGAGCTTCTTCGGTCGCGGCTTCTGCCTTCGCCTTCTTTTTCTTGCTCTTTGCAGCTTTCTTTTCTGCCGCCTGAGCGTCCTCTACGATGTCGTCAGCCGCCGCGGGAGCCGCATTTGCCGCCGCAGGAGCCTGATCTGCAGTTGCCGCCGCTCCGTCAGCCGTCGCGTCTACGGGGTTGATCACGGTATAAACCGCGCCCTTGTCTATCGTGACGAGTACGCTGCCGTCGCCGTTAGTGCTGATGTCGAGAACAAACGTGTTCTGCGCGTTGTCTATCATCTTGATGATACCGACAAAGCCGCCGATAGTCTTGATCTTGGTGCCCACCTTGATGCCCGCCATCATTTCCTGAGCTTTCTTCTGTCTCTTTTTCTGCGGAATGATGGACAAAAGCATTGTGCCTACGAGCATTACCGCGAGGACGACGAGGATTATCCACGAGCTGCCGTTGCTTCCGCTTTCGTCTGCCGCGAGTAAAAACAAATTGGTCATATTATTCTCCTTTACGATTTTGCGTAACAAAATCTGTCTTTTCGTGTATATTTTATAATAAAGAAATTCTTGACAAATAGCAAGTCATTTTTGCGCCGTAATTGTAAATTTTTGATTAAACCGCGGTCAATCGTGTCGAAAACGCGGTTTAAACCTTCTTATCCCACGCGTATTTCTCTTTGAAATCCTTGTAGAAATCCGCAAACTCGTCGTGCATTATCGCCTCGCGCATATCCTCTGTCAGTTTGACGAGAAAACGTATGTTGTGCATTGAGAGCAATTCTCCGCCCAGTATCTCGTCGCTGTTTATCAGGTGGCGCAGATACGCTCTCGAGAAGTTGCGGCAACAGTAACAGTCGCAGTTTTCCTCGACGGGCGAGAAATCCTCCTTGTATTTTGCGTTTCTCAGAGTCATGTTGCCGTTGCGGGTGAAAGCCATGCCGTTTCTCGCGATACGCGTAGGAAGCACGCAGTCGAACATATCGATACCGCGCATTACGCCCTCGACGAGACAGTCGGGACTGCCCACACCCATGAGATAGCGAGGCTGATCCTCGGGATAATACGGTCTGAGCAGTTCGAGCATATCGTACATGACCTCTTTGGGTTCTCCGACAGAAAGCCCGCCTATCGCTATACCGCACTTTGCGTACTCCGCGGTCGCCTTTGCGCTCTCCTTTCTCAGATCTTCGTACATATTGCCTTGTATGATCGGGAAAAGCATCTGTCTGTCCCAGTCGGTGTGCGCCCTGACGCACCTGTCCAGCCAACGCAAAGTGCGCTCCACCGCCGTCTTTGACTTGCGGTAATCGGTGTTTGCGGCAGTACATTCGTCGAAAGCCATAATGATATCCGCGCCGAGCGAGTTCTGCACGCGCACCGCGTCTTCGGGCGTAAGATGGTGACGACTGCCGTCGATGTACGACCCGAACGTCACGCCGTCATCGGTTATCTTGCGCAGCTTGGAAAGCGAAAAGACCTGAAACCCGCCGCTGTCTGTCAATATCGGCTTGTTCCAGTTCATAAATCTGTGCAGACCTCCCGCCTTCTCGACCAGATCGTGACCCGGACGGAGATAGAGATGATAGGTGTTGGCAAGCACAATGCTCGCGCCTGTCCTGTCTACGGCTTCGGGAGTCAGGCTCTTGACCGTCGCGTTGGTGCCGACGGGCATGAATACGGGGGTCATCACCTCGCCGTGCGGCGTGACGAGCCTGCCCACTCTCGCGCCCGTGTGTTTGTCGACTTTTATTACTTCGTAAGAAAACATATATCTCCTCAATGGGGGTATTTATCTGATTTTTCCGCACCCGTGTGCGTTATCCATTCTTATCACTCGCCGCTACACTGCCTCTCGATCACTTGTTGCCGACAAGTCAGGAGGAATAAACCTGCTTTGCTTGTCAATCGGTATATTCCGAACAAGCGACCTCTTTGCGCCTCTCCCGTAATGCGGATGCGAACGCGAAGAAACAAGCAGACCGCGAAGCGCGCATATCTTCTTGCACTTTTGAGGTCAAAGAACAAGCTGACCGTAGTGACCCAAGGAAAGCGGAGCTCGACACAGTATTGCGCAGTTTATTCACGTTAGCTAATTCAGGACTTTTATTCTCCCGAACGCGAAGAAACAAGCAAACCGCGAAGCGCGCATATCCTCTTGTACTTTTGAGGTCAAAGAAGCAAGCAGACCGTAGTGACCCAAGGAAAGCGGAGCTCGACACAGTATTGCGCCGCTTATACACTTTCAGATAATGAAAGTGGAGTCACCGAACGAAAAAAACCTATACCCCTCTCCCACCGCCGTCTCATACATCCTCAACGCGTTTTCTCTGCCCATAAAGGCGCTGACGAGCATGAGCAGGGTCGACTGGGGCAGATGAAAATTGGTGATCAGCGCGTCGACGGCTTTGAACTTATAGCCGGGGTAGATGAAGATGTCGGTATCGCCGGAGCAAGCCGTGACGGTGCCGTCCTCTTTGGCGACGCTCTCGAGCACGCGCACGGAGGTGGTGCCGACGCATATCACTCGTCTGCCCTCTTTTTTCGCCTTGGTTATTATCGCGGCGTTTTCTTCGTCGACGCGGTAATATTCGCTGTGCATTTTATGGTCGAGGACGTTTTCCTCTTTTACGGGTCGGAAGGTGCCGAGACCGACGTGAAGAAGCACGGTGGCTATCTGTACGCCTTTGGCGCGTATTTTATCGAGCAGTTCGGTCGTAAAATGCAGACCCGCCGTGGGAGCCGCCGCAGAGCCGTCCGTCTTGCAATACACGGTCTGATACCTGTTCTTATCCTTGAGTTTTTCTGTGATGTACGGCGGGAGGGGCATATTGCCGATCTCGTCGAGAATATCCTCGAAAACGCCGTCGAACGTAAATTTTACATCTCTTATCCCCTCGTCCTTGTAACCGACGACCTCTGCAGAGAGTTTGTCCGAGAAAAAGAGTTTTGTGCCCACTCTGAGTTTTTTCGCGGGGCGGGTAATGCACTCCCACGTATTGTAGTCGAGGCGCTTGAGAAGAAGCACTTCGCACTCCCCTTCGCCGAGCGAGCCGTCTGCGAGCACGCGTTTTGCGAAAATGCGCGCGGGGATGACTTTTGTATTGTTGACGACGAGCACGTCGCCCTCTTTGAGATAATCGACAATATCGCGGAATATCCTGTGTTGCATACTTCCGTCCGCTCTGTCGTAGACCAACAGACGTGAAGAATCGCGCGGTTCCGCGGGGGTCTGCGCGATCTGTTCTTTGGGAAGGTAGTAATCGAAATCGCTCGTTTTCATCATTTGTCGCCGTTGTCTCCCGTCTCGAGCACGTCGAGAATGCTCATCTGTTTTACCGCGCTCTGCGGCACCTTGAGACCGAGGTGCTCGTAAGCGTCGGGCAGGACTATCCTGCCTCTCGGGGTGCGCGCGACGAACGTTATCTGCATAAGATACGGCTCGTAGACGTCCTCTATCGTGCCGCTGTCCTCTCCCACCGCCGCGCTTAGCGTATCGAGACCGACGGGACCGCCACCGAACTTATCGATCATCGTGGTCAGCAGTCTGCGGTCGACAGAGTCGAGACCGAGCTTGTCTATCTCCATTTTGCCGAGCGCGTGGTCTGCGACCTCGTATGTTATCACGCCTTCGCCCTTGACTTCGGCAAAGTCGCGTACGCGCTTGAGTATGCGGTTGGCAATACGCGGAGTGCCGCGGCTTCTCCTCGCTATCTCGATCGCGCCGTCGTCGGTCAGTTCTATGCCGAGAATGGACGCAGAGCGTCTGACGATCTGCGCGAGCTGCTCTGCGGTATACATTTCAAGCCTGCAATTTACGCCAAAGCGGTCGCGGAGCGGACCCGTAAGCATACCCGCCTTGGTCGTCGCGCCTATAAGCGTGAATTTGGGCAGAGGTATCCTGAGACTCTTTGCGGTGGGACCTTTGCCGACGATGAAGTCGAGCGCAAAGTCCTCCATTGCCGGATAAAGCACCTCCTCGACGTTTCGGTTGAGGCGGTGTATCTCGTCTATGAACAGCACGTCGCCCTCTCCGAGGTTGGTGAGTATTGCCGCGAGGTCAGCCGCCTTTTCTATCGCAGGACCGCTGGTTATCCTGATCTGGCTGCCCATCTCGTTGGCAATGATATGCGCGAGCGTGGTCTTGCCGAGACCGGGAGGACCGTAGAGAAGCACGTGGTCGAGCGCTTCTCCTCTCGCCACGGCGGCTTTGATATATATTTCGAGGTTTTCTTTGATCTTGTCCTGTCCGACGTAATCTTTCATCGTCTTGGGACGCAGTTTGTTTTCGTTGTCCGCGTCCGAAGCTATCGGCATGGACGACATGAACCTCTCGTCTTCGTCGTCGAAATTCATCTGTCAAAACTCCTCAGCGCGAGCGTTATGATCTGCTCGAGCTTGTCCGTCTTTTTCATTGCCGCCGCCACGGCGGAATAAGCGTCTGTCTTGGAAATGCCGAGGGAGATCAGCGCCGCTATCGCGTCTGCCGCAACTCCTCCGCCCTGTTTTTCTTCGCTGAGCACGGGGATATCCGTCGCCGCGCCGCTTGCCGCGACCGCGTCGCTCATCTGTTCTTTAAGCTCGAGGATTATGCGTTCCGCAGTCTTTTTGCCTATTCCTTTGACCTTGGATATCGTCGCCGCGTCGCCGCTGACAATAGCGACGGCAAGCATGCTTACGTCGGCAGACGAGAGTATCTGAAGCGCCATTTTGCCGCCGACTCCGCTGACCGAAGTGAGCTTTCTGAACATATTCTTTTCTTCTTTGCTGTAAAAACCGAAAAGGCGCACGTCGTCCTGAGTGACGCTGAGCTCAGTATAAACCGTGCACTCGAGCCCGATCTTGCCGAGCCTTATCAGCGCGTTGTTGGACACGAGCAGTTCGTAACCTACGCCGCCCGCCTGCACGACGAGTTTTCCCTCTTCGTAATGAATGACTTTTCCCGTGATACAATAAAACATATATTTTATTATAAAGTATGCGCGCGCTTTTGACAACCTTTTGCGGCAAACAAAAACGCGGGATTTTCCCGCGTCGGTCGCAACGTGCGCGTGCTCGCGGTAACGTGCCCGCCTGTCGCTGTCTGTCAGCCGAGTTCTTTGAGTTTTTTGTTGACCGCTTCCTGAAGCTCTCTCAGCGAGCCGTCGTTGACTATGACCGTATATCCCGCCTTTTTTCTGTCCTCGTCGCGCGGTTGCACCGCCATTATCCTTTCTACGCGCTCCGTGTCGCAATCGTCGCGTACGACCACTCTGCTGAGGCGCGTCTGTCTGTCGCCTACGATAAGCCAGACTTTGTCGAAATAGTCGGCAAGCAGACCGTTTTCAAAGACCTGTACTTCAACGAAAACGCGCTTTTTGCCTTCGCACTTCTTGTCGAGCTCTTTTTTGACGTACGGGTGCGCGAGCGCGTTGAGCCTGTCGAGTTTTTCTCTGTCGCCAAGGACCACCGCCGCGACCTTCCTGTTGTCGATAACGCCGTCTGTCAGCACGTCGCCGAACTCGTCGACGAGTTCCTGCCTGTAACGCGCGTTCTTCTTCACTTCACGGTATAAGGCATCGCAATCGACGACGTCTTCTCCCGCATTTCTTAACATGGAAAGCACGGTGCTCTTGCCGCTGCCCACGCCTCCTATAACTGCGATTTTCATTTATGCCTCCTTGCGCCGTCCGCGCCGCGGCTTGTCATTTTGCGTCCAGCCAGTTGTCTCCGCTGCCTACGTCTGCGATCAGCGGCACAGCGAGCGTCGCGACGTTCTGCATGCAGTCTCTGAGCAGTTTTTCGACCTGTTCTCTCTCCCCGACGGGACAGTCGACGATGAGTTCGTCGTGCACCTGCATTATCAGTTTCGCTTTGAACCCGCGCTTGCCGAGCTCTGAACAGACGGCGATCATCGCGGCTTTGATTATGTCGCTCGCAGTACCCTGAAGCGGCATGTTCATCGCGACTCTTTCGCCGAACGCGCGGGTCGCGTATACCGAAGCCTGAAGTTCCGGGATATATCTTTTTCTGCCGTAAAGCGTCCTGACGTAGCCGTTCGCCTTTGCGTAAGCGACGCAGTCCTGCATGAACTGTCTGACCTTGGGGTAGGTCTCGAAGTAGTTCTGCATATAACGTCTCGCCTGCGGCACGCTTATGCCGAGATCGGCGCTGAGGCCGTAGTCGCTTATGCCGTAAATTATGCCGAAATTGACGGCTTTTGCGCTCCTTCTCATGTCCTGCGTGACCTCGGAAAACGGCACTCCGAACAGCTTTGCCGCCGTCGAACGGTGAAAATCCTCGCCGTTGTTGAACGCCTCGATCATGCCTTCGTCGCCGCTCATGTGCGCCATTAGTCTCAACTCTATCTGCGAATAGTCGCCGCACACGAGGACGTTGCCGTCCGCGGGCACGAACATCTTGCGTATCCGCTTGCCGCTTTCTTTGCGTATTGGTATGTTCTGCAGATTGGGCTCGGTCGACGAGAGTCTGCCCGTAGAAGTCACCGCCTGTCTGAATACCGTGTGTATCCTGCCGTTCTTGTCGATAAGCGGGAGCATACCGTCGAGATATGTGGACTTGAGTTTGACAAGTTCTCTGTACTGAAGCAACGCGGGGATTATCGGATGATCGTTTTTTAGCGTCTCGAGCACTTCGACGTTGGTCGAATAACCCGTTTTCGTCTTTTTGCCGTGCTTTAGTCCGAGTTTCTCAAACAGTATTTTCGCAAGCTGCTGAGTCGAGTTGATGTTGAAAGGCTCGCCGGCAAGCCTCGTAATCTCGTCGGCAAGTTTTTCCGTCTCGGCAGTCAGCTCTTTATTGAGTTCGTCAAGATAATCGCGGTCTACCCTGAAGCCTTCTTCTTCCATAGAGAAAAGCACGTCGACGAGAGGAAGTTCAAGCTGAGAATAGAGCTTTTCCTGCTCCTTTTCTTTCATCTCTGCGTCGAGTATGCCGTCGAGCGCGATCAGAGCCGCCGCGCCGTCGTCGCCGTTTATCCCGTATGCCGAAGCGAGGGAGGCGAGAGTCTTGTAGTTGCGGTTGCTGTCGCAGAGATAACCCTTGAGCAGAACGTCGTCGCAAACGCCCGCAAGCTCTATCCCGTAAGGCGCGAACAGATGCATGTAGGTCTTTTTGTCAAAGCATATCTTGCGCACGTCGGCGTTTTCAAGCACTCCCTTGACCGCGCGCAGAAATTCGTTGTAATCTATCCCCTCTCCGAGAAGGTTTTCGGCGATGACGACTTCGTATGTCGAGCCGCTGCCGCCTATGAATATCCTCGACGACAGGTCGAACGCGAACACTCCGCTCTTTTCAGCTTCTCCGATCGCTTTGAGGAGCGCCTGAGAGTCCTCTATCCTGACCGCTTCGGCGACGGTCGCGGTATGCGCGGCTTCGCCTCTGTAAGTCAGCCTGTCCGCCGTCTTTCCGAACTCGAATTCAAGCAGTATCTCTCTGACTTCGGGGTCGTATTCTCCCGAAAACGGCTTGGCTTCGGGCACGACGTCTATCGGGCAGTCGCGGTCTATCGTCGCGAGTTTATACGAAAGATAGGCGCTTTCTCTGCCCTCGGTCAGCTTTCTGTTGAGCGCGCCTTTTGTCTCGTCGAGATGCTCGTAAACGCCGTCGAGAGTGCCGTACTGCGCGAGAAGTTTCGTCGCCGTTCCCTCTCCCACGCCCGCAACTCCCGGGATATTGTCCGAACTGTCGCCCATCAGCGCTTTGAGGTCGATTATCTGCGACGGCGTGAAGCCGTCCTCCCTGAGGCGCGCCTCGTCGTATTCGACTATCTCCGAAATGCCCTTTTTCGTCATCAGCACGGTCGTCTTGCCGTCTATCAGCTGGAGGCTGTCGCGGTCTCCCGTCACGATGTAAGTCCTGCATGCGCTCCTCTTTGACAAAGTGCCGAGCACGTCGTCCGCCTCGTAGCCGTCGATCTCGGCTATCTGCACGTCCATAGCGCGCAACAGTCTCTTGAGCGGCTCGAGCTGACTTGCGAGTTCTTCGGGCATGGGCTTTCTCGTCGCCTTGTACCCGTCGTACATCTTTTTCCTGAAAGTGGGAGCCTTGCGGTCGAACGCGGCGACGACGTAATCGGGTTTGTAATTTTCCACGAGCTTGAGGAACATATTGACAAAACCGAAAATCGCGCCCGTCTGCTGACCCTTTCTGTTGGTCAGCGGAGGCAAAGCGTAAAACGCTCTGTTGATCAGTGAATTGGAATCGAGTAAAATCAAAGTCTGCATAAAGTCTACCCTGCAATTTCTTTTTGCCGCGCGTCGCCCGTCAATATTATAGTACAACCGCGGCGCGCGTATGTAAATGCCCCCGCGGCGTTTAAAGCGCCTTTTTTACAAACAATTTACCGTGCGGCAGGATATCGGCTTGCGTACTGATTATTGACGGCGCGCGCATAAGTATAAACGCGCGCAAAAAGTAAAAAATCTTATTTGCCTTTGCAACGGTATTATACAATAAAATTGCTTTATTGTCTATATTTTCGTTTGACTTTGACGGCATATTTTGTTATATATGGTAATGGTGACAACTGCGGGAGAAGTCTTTCCCGCCATTCCGCTCTCGCGGAGATTTTACAGCGTGCGGGCTTTGCCGCACACGGGAAAATGGAAGTTTTTGAGACAATTCTTACACTTTTGGGCGGGCTTGGAGTATTTTTGATCGCGCTGAAAATAATGAGCGAAAATCTCGAGTCCGTCGCAGGCAACCGACTGAGGTCGGTATTCAACAGGATCAGCAGCAACAGATTTGCGGGCATCGCCGTAGGTACCGGCGTGACGATGGTCATTCAGAGTTCTTCGGCAACGACGGTCATGGTCGTAGGCTTCGTCAACGCAGGCGTTATGACGCTTGCGCAAGCGACTTCGATAATCATGGGCGCCAACATAGGCACGACGATCACCGCGCAGATAGGCGCTCTGCAATCCCTGCCTATCACCGCGTTCTTCGCCGCTCTTGCCTGCGTCGGCGCATTCATGCAGATGTCCAAGCACGACAAGGTCAATCTCTGGGGCTGCATTCTTGGCAGTATAGGTATGATTTTCGTCGGATTGGAGGTAATGAGCGGATCGATGAAAAGTTTCAGCGGTTCGCCCGTGATAGAAAAGGTCATGTCGACGATAAGCAACCCCGTGCTTCTTCTGCTGATAGGTCTCACGATCACGGCGATCGTGCAAAGCTCGTCCGCGACTACGATAATCCTTATTACCATGGCGGGCGCGGGACTCATGACTCTCAAGAACGCGATATTCATCACGCTGGGTATCAACATCGGCACCTGCGTGACCGCGATGTTCGCCTCTATCGGCGCGTCTCCCAACGGTAAACGCGCGTCGTTCATCCACCTTATGTTCAACTGCATAGGTTCGTTGCTGTTCTTCATACTCGCGTTTGTCCTTCCCATAGACAAATGGCTGCAGGCGGCTTTCCCGGAGATAGAGACGCAGATAGCTATGTTCCACACGATATTCAACGTGACGACCACGATACTTCTCGTACCGTTCATCAAACAGCTTACACAGCTCGCCTGCCTCGTAATTCGCGACAAAAAACCCGCTCCAAACGAGGACGGTTTCGTAGAGGACAAGTTTCAGTACGTCGACGAACGCCTGCTCGCGACCCCGACGATCGCGCTTGCGCAGGTACGCAAAGAGATACTGCTGATGGCGAGTATAGCGAAAAAGAACTTCGACACTTCGGTTTATGCGATCACGATAAATTCGCTCGACAAAATGCCCAAATTCGAGGCGCGCGAAAGACACCTCAACTTCCTCAACAAAGAGCTTACCAACTACCTCACCAAGGTCTCGTCTTCGCCGATATCCAAACAGACGGAGCGCGAACTCAGCTCTTATTATCACGTCATTTCCGACCTCGAGCGCGTGGGCGACTACTCTGAGAATATAATGGAATACACGGAAAAACTCGTCAAAGCCAACGTGACTTTCTCAGAAGCCGCCAAGGTCGAACTCGCCGAGATGAAAAGCGCGATCGACAAACTCTACGACGTGGTAATGACGGGCTATATCAACAAAGACGTCTCTCAGAAAGAGGACATGGAAACAATAGAGGACAGCGTCGACGAATACAAAGCATCTCTCGACCGCTCGCATATAATCAGACTGCGCGATAACCTCTGCTCGCCCGACGCGGGCGCGGTATGGCTCAACCTTATCAACGATATGGAAAGGGTCGCCGACCACTTCCGCAACGTCTACAACAGCATGAGCTATTACGTAGAGCCGCCTACAAAGGTCAAGGCGAGCGTTGCCAAAGCCTGAAACAATCGCATCCCCGGCGCTTTGTCGGGGATTTTTTATACTCTATAAAAAGATTTACTACGTAAAAAAAGAGCGACCCGCACTCGCAGGTCGCTTGCTTATTGCGATAAATATCAGATGTTGTGGCGCTTGCTGTCGGCGATAACCATGCTCAGATTGCTTCCGCCTTTTTTGCACGCCTCTTTGAGCACGTTCTTGCCCTTGTTGGTGCGGTCGGTGATCTCGATGTCCTCTGTATTGACGGCAAGGCACTCCCCGTCCACGAGTTGCAGTGCGAAGTCGTACGGCATCGTCACGACGTCTACGAACACGATATTGCCCGTCTTCTTCGCGTCGTTTATGGTCACGCCCTTGCGGTAACGCTTCATGGGTTCTATCGCCGAAAGTACGACGCGCTTTGCAAAGCCGGAATCGGTCACAAGCACGATCTCGCCTTCGCAGTCGTGCTGAGCGGCGAACAGCACTTCGTCGCCGTCGGCAAGCTGTATGCCCTTGACTCCGCTCGCCTTTTTGCCCTGACACGGTATGTCGGCTTCTGCGTTGAGCACCATTCCGTCCTTGGTGACGAAAAGTATGTATTCCGCATTCGGATCGACGACCTCGACGCTTATCAGCTCGTCGCCCTCCCTGAGCACGATAGACGGCGACACGGTCTTTTTGTCGAGAGAATATTCCTTGGCTTCCGTCTTTTTGACCATGCCCTGTTTCGTGTAAAAATACAGCTCTTTGCCTTCGAGTTCTGCGGGAGTAAATACAGCGATCGCTCTTTCGTCGCTGTCGGCGCGGGCTATCTTGCCAATTGCCGTACCGCGAGACTTCCACTTGTCCTCGCCGAGCTGATCTATGTCGAACACGACCGCGTTGCCCTTCTGCGTAAACGCAACGACGTTGTAGTCGTTGGTGCAGTCCATGACCTTTCTGACGAGATCGGTCGCGCCGCAGTTGACTATGCTCTTCTGCGCCATCGAATAAGACTTGGGCGCCATGAACTTGAGGTTGCCCGCCTGAGTGAGTATGAGTTTGCCCGAGCGTTCTATCTTTGCGTTTACGTCCACCGTGGTCACTACCGCGTTGTCGGGAGAGACTATCGCGGTGCGGCGCTTGTCGGCGTACTTCTTCTTTATTTCGAGTATCTCCTTGCGGACGATCGCAAGCTGTCTGCGTTTGGAAGAAAGTATCTGATCGAGTTCTGCGATCTTTTCCTGCAGTTCCGCGATCTCCGCTTCGAGCTTTTTCGCGTCGACGCGCTTGAGATTTTTCAGCTTCATCTCGAGGATGGCTACCGCCTGTCTTTCGGTCAGGTTGAATTCTTCTTTTATCTGCTCTTTGGCTTGCTGATCCGTATCGGCGTTGAGTATGATGTCGACGACGCGACGTATATTGTTGACGGCGATCAGCTTGCCTTGCTGGATATGCTCCTGCTTGCGCGCGACGGATACGTCGAACTGGCTCCTCTTGTATATGACCTGCCTCTGGAACTCGACGTAATGCGCGATGATCTCGAGAAGTCCCATCTGCCTCGGCTTACCGCCCGCTATCGCGACCATATTAACGCCGAAAGAACATTCGAGATTTGTAAATTTGAACAGAGTCGCAAGCGCCTTTTCTGCGTTGGTGTCCTTGCGCAGTCTTATCACGGCGCGGTTGCCGCTCCTGTCCGACTCGTCGGTTATCTCCTGTATGAAATTGAAACGGTCCTTTCTCTCCTCTCTCAGCTGATTGATCTTGGTCAGGAGCATCGCCTTGTTGATCTGATAGGGAAACTCCGTGATGACGATGAGGTCTCTGTCGCCGTCCTTTTCTATGAACGCGTTAGCCCTCATCAGTATCTTGCCTTTGCCCGTCTCGTAAGCCTCTCTTATCCCCTCGTTGGCAATGATTATGCCTCCCGTCGGGAAGTCGGGCGCGGGTATGTATTTCATCATCTCGTCGAGAGTTATGCGGCTGTTGTCGATGTATGCGACAATGCCGTTGACCACTTCTCCGAGGTTGTGCGGCGGTATGTTGGTCGCAAGTCCGACCGCAATGCCCGTCGTGCCGTTGACGAGAAGATTGGGAAATCTGCAGGGAAGCACATCCGGCTCCTGCAGACTGTCGTCGAAGTTGAGCGAGAACGAGACCGTCTCTTTGTCGAGATCACGAAGCATTTCCATAGCTATCGGCGCGAGCCTCGCCTCGGTATAACGCATTGCCGCCGCGCCGTCGCCGTCCACGCTGCCGAAGTTGCCGTGACCGTCCACGAGCATCATGCGCGTGTTGAACGGCTGTGCGAGCCTTACCATTGCCTCGTATACGCTGCTGTCGCCGTGCGGGTGGTATTTGCCGAGACATTCGCCGACGATTCTCGCCGACTTCTTGTGCGGCTTGTCGGGCGTAGTGCCCAGTTCGCTCATCGAATAGAGTATGCGCCTCTGCACGGGTTTGAGACCGTCCTCCACTCTCGGGAGCGCACGGTCGAGTATAACGTGTTCAGAATACTGCATCATCGACTGATGCATTATGTCCACAAGGTCGCTGTCAAGTATTACTGTCTTGTCTTCTATCGGTTTTCTCTTTTTTGCCATATCACACTATCCCCTCTCGTCAGCTTACTATCTCTTTGAAACTGTCGACCTTGTTGAAGTTCGCGTTTTCGTTTATATAACTCTTTCTCGCGTCGATGTTGTCGCCCATAAGTATGGATATCAGACTTTCGGCTTCGGACGCGTCGTCTATCGTGACCTTGGTCAGAGTGCGCGTCTCGGGGTTCATCGTCGTCTCCCAGAGCTGCTCCGGGTTCATCTCGCCGAGACCCTTGTAACGCTGGAGCGTGTATCCTCTCGCCGCGCTGTCGAGCAACTTTTTGAGTTCCTCGTCGTCGTATGCGTACCGCGTGCCGTTCTTGTCGGATATCTTATAAAGCGGAGGCATGCCTATATAGACGTGCCCGTCCGTGATCAGCTCTTTCATATAGCGGTAGAAGAAGGTCAGCAGAATGCACCTGATATGCGCGCCGTCCTGGTCTGCGTCGGCGAGGATTATCACCTTGTTGTACTTGAGACCCTTGATGTCGAAATCCTTGTAAAAGCCCGTGCCGAGCGCGTTGATGATTGAGACCATCTCGTCGTTTTCGAGGATCTGATTGACGCGCTTCTTTTCTGCGTTGAGCGGCTTGCCCTTGAGGGGCAGTATCGCCTGAAAATATCTGTCTCTGCCCTGTTTCGCGCTGCCTCCCGCACTGTCGCCCTCGACGATGAAAAGTTCGTTCATCTCCGCTTTCTTGCCGCTGCAGTTGGACAGCTTGCCGACGAGAGCCGACTGAGTCATGCTGTTCAGCTTTCTCGTCATATCCTTCGCCTGCGCCGCCTTGAGTCTCGCCTTGGCGGCGACGTCGGCTTTTGCGTATATCGCGTCTATGACTTCCTTTTTCGCCCTGTTGAGATAATCCTTGAGCGCGTCGGTCAGCAGGTTTTCTACGAGTATCTTGACTTCGGGGTTGCCGAGCTTGGTCTTGGTCTGACCTTCGAACTGCACGTTCTGCATCTTGATCGCGAGAATCGCGGTCATACCCTCTCTAAAGTCCTCTCCGAGGAAATTCTGATCTTTATCCTTGAGAATGTTCTTTGCTCTCGCGAAGTCGTTGAACACCTTTGTATAAGCCGATTTGAAACCTGTCTCGTGAGTGCCGCCCTCGGTCGTCGGTATGTTGTTGACAAAGCTGAAAATGCTCTCGTTGTAGCCGTCGGTATGCTGTATCGCGAGCATCACCATAAAGTTTTTCGCGGTGCGCTCTACGTAGATCGGCTCGTCGTAAAGCACGACCTTGGAACTGTTGATGTACTTTGCAAAATCGCGCAGACCGCCGTCGTAGCAATAGGTGACCGACTTATACTTGCCGTCCTCGTCCGTCTCCCTCAGGTCTGTCAGCGTGATCGTCATGCCGCCGTTGAGGAAAGCGAGTTCTTTTATCCTCTTTGAGATGACCTCGTAAGAATATTTCTCCGCTTCAAAGACGCGGGGATCGGGCAGAAAATGCACGAGCGTGCCCTTTTCCTTTTTGTCGCACGGCTTTTGCGTGAGCCCCGTCCTGGGCGCGCCGCTGACTATCTTGCCGTCGACGACGGGCGAATGAAATTCCTGCGTATACTCGGTGCCGCCCTTGTAGACCTTGACTGTGAGCCACTCCGAAAGCGCGTTGGTAACAGAAGCGCCCACACCGTGCAGACCGCCCGAAAAACCGTAGTTGTTGGAGTCGAACTTGCCGCCCGCGTGCAGTTTCGTAAACACGAGTTCAACGCCGGAAATGCCGTATTTCGGGTGTATGTCGACGGGTATGCCTCTGCCGTTGTCGCGCACGCTGACGCTGTTGTCGGGATAGATGACGATGTCTATGCGGTCGCCGTAACCGTTGGCGACCTCGTCTATGCCGTTGTCCACGATCTCCCACAGAATGTGGTGCATGCCCTTGCTGCCCGTCGTGCCGATGTACATGCCCGGTCTGACGCGGACGGCTTCGAGCCCCTCAAGGACTTGCAGATCTTTTGAATCGTAAGTATTTTTCATTCTCTCTCCTTATCCCCTGCCGCACGACGTCGCGCGGAAGGAAAGCCGTAAAACGGCGCGCCCCGCTCCCGGGAACGCGCACGTGCCGCCGCTTGCGCGACAAAACGTCATTTGTTCTTTTCGAATACCTGCAGGCAGGTATCCGCGAAGTCGACGACGTCGCCGTAGACTTCCTCTTTGTTAAGCTCGTTGAGTATCTCGTGCCTCGCCTCGGGGTACAGCTTCATCGACACGCAGGACAGACCCGCGTCGATATACTTCTCGTAGAGTTTGCTGACGAGTTTGCCGTTGCCGCCGACCGGATCGCGGTCTCCGCTTATGATGAAAACGGGCAGATCCTTGCGGATATTGCTGAGATTTTTCGAGCGGTATATCTTGCAGAGCGCACTGAAAAAGGACTTGTAGAAGCCGAGCGACAGAGTGAAATTGCACATGGGATCGGCAAGATATTTTTCGCGCTCGACGTCGTCGCGGTTGCCCCAGGCGAACTCCTTGTTCTCAGTAATAAATTGCGCGTCGTATGCGCCGAACGTCATCTTGCGTATCGCGCCCGCCTCCGCGTCCTTGCCGTAGACCGCACACTGAACGGAAGCGAGGAGCTTGCCCGCCTTGACGTCGGGACCGCTCTGACACGCGCTCCCGCAAAGTACCGCGCCTATGACCGCGCCGCTGTTGCGCTGGATATACGCCTGAGTAAGAAAAGACCCGTAGCTGTGCCCGAAAACTATCACGGGCAATTTATAGGTCTCGGACGCATATTTTGTGATCAGGATTTCGTCCTGAACGGTATCGAAAAAGCAGTCTCCGTCGGGAACTTTGCCGAGATTGTTCTCCCCCGCCGTCTTGCCGTGTCCGCGGTGGTCGTCGCCAAGCACGATGAACCCTTTCGTGTTGAGAAAGCGCGCGAACGCGTCGTATCTGCCTATATGTTCCGCCATGCCGTGCAACAACTGCACGACGGCGCGCGGCTCGGAAACTTCGTCCCAGACCGCGAGATTGAGTTTGTAATCTTTATATCCGTAGAAAATGATTTCTTTCATAAATCCCTCACCACTATATCTTGGGGACATTCTCCCCTTTATAATTCGTATTATACTATATATTGCGGTTTTTATCAAGCATTATTTTTTATTATTATAATATTATGCCGTAAAGCGGATGAAGAAAGCGCAAAATGCCCGCATAGCATACCTTTCAACCCACTCACCCGTGCTCCGCAAAAAGCGGCTTTTTTATGAAAGAACGAATAACAAATTTTAAGAACATTTTATTATATTACATTTGTTTACAGTATTATTAAGTATTATCAATTATCAAAAAATCAAAAAGCGCCGTTACAAACTACTTTCAAACCCGCTTTTCTCTTTTACAGGTATTTTTTGAAAGGCTTCGGGCATATTGTATAAAAAACGAACGGAGGATCAGATGAAGATTGTGCTTACCGGCGGCGGCACGGCGGGACACGTGATGCCCAACATAGCTTTACTGCCGCAGTTGAAAAAAAGGTTTGACGGCATATACTACGTCGGCGGCAAAAACGGTATAGAAAAAAGGCTGTGCGAAAAATACGGGCTGACCTTTTATTCCACCGACACGGTAAAATACGACAGGAGCAGGATTTTTTCCAACCTGAAGATACCGTTCGTGATAGGTAAATGCGTAAAACAGGCAAAGAAGATACTTGCGGAAATATCTCCCGACGTAATCTTTTCAAAGGGCGGTTACGCCGCTCTGCCGACCTGCCTCGCGGCAAGATCTCTCGGCATACCGGTCGTCGCGCACGAGTCGGACACTACGCTCGGACTCGCCAACAGGATCACCTCCCGCTTTGCAAAAGCCGTCGTCGTGTCGCACAAAGCTACGACCGCGAAAAACGCAGTATTCATCGGCAATCCTCTGCGCGAAGAATTGCTTTATGCCGACGGCAGCGACGTAAAGCGCAAATACGGTTTGTCGTCCGACAAACCGCTGCTGCTCGTGATCGGCGGTTCAAGCGGGTCAAAAGCTCTCAACGAATTCGTGCTTTCAATTCTCGACGAGCTTCTCAAGGACTTCTGCATCATCCACGTCACAGGCAAAAACCGTGCGGACGGCGAAAAAGCGACGTCAAGGAAAAATTATTTCTGCAAAGAGTATGCCGACGACGTGTTCGACCTCTATGCCGCCGCGGACGCGGTGATCTCCCGCGCGGGAGCCAACACGGTGGACGAACTGACGGCGGCAGGCAAGCGCGTGCTGTACGTCCCTCTGCCCTCCGACGCGTCGAGAGGCGATCAGCTTCTCAATGCAAAGCGGGCTTCTTCAAACAGGAAAGCTACTTATATCGAACAAAAGGATCTTTCTCCAAAGCGCGTCTTGTCTGCGCTTGCGTATCTTATGAGTTCTCCTCCTCCCCGACCCGTCGCGGATCTGAGTATCAACGAAAAGATCGCCGATCTCCTTCGGAAAACCGCTAAGGAGCGTTAGACAAAAAAAACGACGGCACAACTGCCGTCGTTAAAATTTGATATTTAATTATTTTTCAGTATTATCAATTATTTCATCGATAATATCTGCAATCGCACCGCTCTTGACGGTTGAGCTTTCTTCGCTTACGCTCTCCTTGTCCGTACTTTCCTGAGTCTGCGAAGAAGGCGGTTTCACGATAAACCCGCTGACTGCGAGAAATCCGAGAAATGCCGTCGTCATCTCTCTCAGATAGGGTATCTCGGTGGTGAAACCTACCGCCTGAAGGACAACGAACAGCGCGCTCGCTACCGCCATCCAGAAATCGTATGATTTGATCTTTTCTTTCATATCCGTCTCCTTTACGCCGCTTCCCCCGTCGGGTCGCTGTCCGCATCCTTCTGAATTTCCATAAGCCCGAAGCCGTTCCTTATGTCGTACTTCATCTCCTTTACGTCTCTTGCCACCGCTTTTACGCATGACAAGCTGTCGCCGAGCGTCGCGATCGTATCCTGATATTTCTGTTCTCTCTTTCTGCTGTCCTTGAGTTCGTACACGAGAAGCAGACAGAACAGCACCGCCCACGCGCCGTTGGCGACGACGGTCTCTATAACGCTCTCCCACATCTCTCTCACCTCCGCCTATTTCGCGTCCTTCGCCGCCTTGACGTATCTGGCGAGAAGGTTGGTATATTCGTATCCGAGATAAGTCTTGAGGTACTGATTTTGTTGCACCATGCTCTTTGCCGTCTCGGGTGCGAAGCTGTCGTAAAAGTCGATCGCAATGTCGAGTCTCTGCGCGTAGTTGTCGGCTTTCTCTCCGACGTAGCCGTATTTCTTCTCGTATTCAGCCTGTTTATAATCTGCTTCTATGCGGGTCGCAACGTCTTCCTGTATTGCCTTTTCACGCGCGAGCTGATAGTCCGCGATCTGCTTTTCTATCTTGTTGTTGTACTCCTGGATAGACTTGATCTCCTTGTCTCTCTTGTTGATGAGATCCTCTATTTCGGTGGATATCCTGATCACGTATTCTGCGTTGAGATCGTCTATCGCAGACTGCAGTTCTCTGTTGAGGTCGTCGATCTGGAGCTGATACTTCTTGGCGACGTTGTCTGCGTCTGCCTTAGCTTCAGCGATCATCATGTCCGCCTGCTGCTGTGCGCTCTCGCCGACGAGCTCTTTGATCGAAGAACGGGACAATCCGCTTTCTATCATCTTGTTCTCGTTCTGCTTCTTGTTCTTTTCGAGCGAAGCGAGGATCTCGTCTTCGGTCTTGCCGTAGTCGTCGTAAGCCGACTCGACCTTGCCCGCGAGTTCGTCCGTCTTGGTCTTGGTCTTTTCGGTCTGGAGAGACTTTTCGCTCTCGAGTTTTGCTCCGTACTCGTTCTGAACTCTGTTTCTGATCTCGTCCTCGCTCTCGCCCTCGTAGGTCTTGAACTCGTAATCCGGCTCCTCGGGAAGCGCCGCCGACGCCTCTGCCTTACGCTCCTCGAGTTCTTTTTGCCTGTAATCGCTGTGCATCTGTTTCAGGACGTTGATGAGCTGTTCTTCCGTGGTGATCCTTGTGGAATCCGAAATGACTCCCGCATTCGTATCCTGTTTGATGAGTTTTCCTGCTATTGACATAATGTTCTCCTTTTTAAAACGTAATAGTTGTACCGCGCGAACTTCTTTCTGAGCGCGCGGAATTTCTTAGTGCAGATCATATCCTGAGCCCTCCCTTGGCGGTGACGCAAAGTCTTATCTCGGTCGCGTCTCCCGCCACCGCGGTAAAGGTCAGCGTATGCCTCGATCTGCCGAGGTGCTCGAGACTCAGTCTCCATATCCTGCCCGTCGCGGTATAAGCGGTAACGTCGTCGAGAACGACGCTTACGTCGCACGCGTCTCCGAAGAACGCAAGTTCTACGTCAAGCGTGCCCGTGCACCAGAAAGTCAGCGTGTGCGGACTGCCCTCGTGCAGGGCGGGAAGAATCTCGACGAACTCTACGTCGCGGTTGTTGTAGACGTACTCCGCGATCTCGAGCCCCTCTTTTGCAGTCCTCTCTATCCTCGATAATTTCATTTATTCCTCCTCAGAAAGTCGATCGTGATGCCGAAAGGCTTTATCCTGACGCTCCGCTCCGAACACTTGATATAGAAGTCGAAACAAAGACCGCTGACCCCTATCGGCGCGTACTTGCGCGACGGATCCAGCCTGAATTCCCGCGCTTTGCCGTCCGCTACGACGCCAAGAGTGAACGGGACGTCCGTACAGTAATCCACGCCGAGAACGTACTTTTTATTGACGTGCTCGTTGAAGTCCACGTCTTTTATCAGCCAGTATCTGAACGGCTGTTCGTTGAAAAACACGCCGCTTTCGTCGATCACGGCTATCCTGTCCGACAGTTGCGACAGCGCGAGCACGCAATGCTGTCTGCTGCCGGCGAGCACGCACATATCGCGCATTCTCGCGCCGCGGTATATCTCAACCGTGCCTTTCTCCGTATCCACGACCACGGTGACGTTGGGTCCGCCGTCCGAAACGGTGTAGTCGTACAGCGCGTCCTCGTGCTCTTTGTCGAATATCAGATAATATCTGCTGTCGCAGTAGAGCGCGCGCAACTTGTCGGCGCCGCTGACGAGGTCGTCCAGTCTGTCTGTCAGGCGGGTCACGTCGTAACCGTCCATCGCGTACACTCCGTCGCTCGTCACGAAGATTATCGCCGCGCCGCATATTGTGATCGTATCCTTGAAAATACGTCCGCAGTCGCAATGCACGCGCCTCAGACTGAACTGAAGCTGATCTGCGTACGCGGTCAGACGGTATATGCCGTATTCGCAGAAAATATAGATATAGTCCTCGAAGCTCAGCACTCTGAGCACCTCGCCGAGCGACCCGTCGAGGGATATATAACCGCCTTCGTCGAGCGACACGTTCCAGTTGTAAGGGTCGAAAGCGTCCGAAAACCAGACGCTCGTGCGCACCCCGTCCACGACCGCGTAAACCCTCTCGTAGTGCGTGCAAAGGTCTGTTATCGCGAGCGCGTCCGCGGCGTACTGTCCGCCCTCGCCGCTCATCACGTAAAGTCCGTCTCCGCCTCCTCCGAGAAGCATCAGATCGTCCTCTCCGTCGAGGTAGCCTATCGCCGAGGTGAACTGTCTGTCCGTCGCGGTATCGGGCGCCCAGGTCTCTCCCGCCGCGAGCTTTATATGCGTGAGTTTGTCGGGCGCGGAAAGTATCAGACATTCGTAAGGACCGTTCCCGTCGCTGAGTTTGCCGCAGAACATCCTCGCCTCGCCGTAGCCCTCGGGTATCGGCGGCAGAGCGAAAGTTTCGCCGTTCTCGCACTTGTATTCAAACGCGGAAAGCCCTATCCCCGCGGTCAGGTTGCCGTTGTCGAATCCGAAATTGTAGACGTCCTCGCAGTAATCGCAAGGGAGCGTCGGGGTCGACGACCTGACGTCGAAGCCTTTGAACGAAGAAAATCTGTATCTCGTCCTCGACGGTCTGTCGACCGAAAACTTCTTTTCGTAATACATCAATACCACCCCCTGCCTTTGAGGGTGACGGCAGATACGGGTCGCATGCAGCTGCGTATATCCTGACGGAAGCGCTCGGCAAAGCCTTCGCTCTGCTCGTACATGCCGTTGATCATGCAGTATTCCGCGCAGGTGCCGAGGGCGAGCGTCTTTTCGCTGACGGCGGGATGCACGTCGCAGTCGTCTCCGAGCGCGACGGCGGCGGGCAGATAGCGGTATACCACCTTTAGTCTGCCGTTCCTGTTCACCGCGCACGAGAATGAACGCTGACGGAACGTGACCTTCGCGCCCTTTTCGTCCTTGACCGAAATTATCTTCGACACCCGTCTCGGTATCTCGTCGTAAGAGAATCTGCCGTCCTTCGCAGTCACCTCGCAGTCGTCCTCGAGAGGCAGATATTCCTGCGCGATCTCGGTCAGCATGATGTTCACGCATCTGACGAGCAGTCTGATCTTGTCGTCCTCGGCGTTGTCTCTGCCCGCGTCGTGATCTCTTTCGTCCAGATAGGCGAGCGCGGTATTGATTACCTCTTCAAGTTTCATTTTGCCTCCTTTGACAAAGGGGCGGAATATATCCGCCCCCGTCTATATGCGCATATCCGCAAACGCCTTTTCCTTTGCCAGTCTCGCCGCGGCTTTTTCCGCCTCGGCATTGGCGCGCTCTATCTCCTCGAGCAGAGCGTCTATCCTCTCTATCCTCGTCTTGCGCACGTAGTCCACAGCGCGGCTGTCGAGTTGCCCGTAAGGCAATACGACCTGCAGACTGTCGTCCTCCGCGTTGTACACCTCGAATTTCCTACTTTCCCCGTTGTAGTAGATTTTGTATTTGTCGTCTATGCTTTTTATTCTGTCCGCAACGTAGAATAAATCGTTTTCGACAGGGATCAGGCGTTTGTTTTTCACGCGTTGATGCCCGAGAGCTTGTACTGACCTATCGGCTTGTCGCAGATCAGGTCGGCATACTTGACAAGGGTCGCGGAATAGGTTGCGCTGCCCGCTTTCTGCTTGATGACTCTGCCGCCGTCGCCTTCGAGCCATCTCCAGTCGCAAAGCTGGTGCAGTTTGAAGTCGCCGGTATTCAGCATATACATCGTGCCGTCCTCGACGAACTTGTCCGCGACGACGGGGATGCCGTTGAAGGTCACCGCCTTGTAACCGCCGTCCAGATTCATATAGTCGAGGTTCATTCTCGCGCTCATGCAGTTGTCGAGATAGAATCTCCTGACGTCGTACGCGCAGACGATCATGTCGATAGTGCCGCCCGACACTTCCTCGACCTCGTCGATCGCGCTCTGCATGCCGACGAAGGATATCGCGCCGACGTTGTCCTTGCTGCCGCTCTTCATCCAGGCTCTGCCCGTTCTTTCGAGACCGTAAAGCGGAGTGTCGGAGAAGATAGCGCCGAGACCGGTCAGCTCGTTGTCCTTGGATCCCTGCACCGTCACGTAGTCGCCGCTCTCGACCGTCCCGCCTGCCGAATTGCCGAACGTGACCGTCTTGTTGGCTCTGTCGACGGACGTTATCCTGACGCCCTTGAGACCGCTGCGGACGGTGTTCGTATCTCCGTCATAGACGTCGACGACCATGCCTTCCATAAGGTTCTTGACGCTTGCGACGACGATCTGATTGTTGGACGTGCCCTGCTTGATCACGCTCGCGATCTTGCCCGAGCCGTCGCCGTAAAGCATTCTGCCGAGGTTGAACTTGGACGCTTTGAGCAGTCCTTCCATCTCTGCGTCGAGCAGGTTGACGAACGCGCCGACGCTGTTCTGCGACGCTCTGATCGCCTTGTCGGACAGCTCGATCGTACCATACAGGTTTTTGAGTTCGAGCCTGAAGCGGTCGTAATTATTCGCCGCCGCCTGCGGAAGGTCGCCTGTCTCAGTACCCGCTCCGATACCGCCGTTGAGTCCGTACGGCACGAGCTTGACGATCTCTTTGCCCCATACGTCCGAGCTCGTCTGCCTGATCTTGGCGAGAAGCGGGTTTACGCCCACGTTGAGCTGATTGGCGACGACTCCGAGATATACGGTCTTGAGCGCCTTTTCGGCTGTTTCCATTGTTACCATATCTTAAATCCTCCTGTTTGCGAGCATATTTTTTACAATGCCGCCCGCCTCGCGTATGCTCTTGGGTCGCGACGGCGGGGTGACGTGGGTCCTTCCGCTCGCGGCAATCGTGCGCGGGACCTCAGCGTCGAGATTTTCAAGGAGATATCTCTCTATTATCCTGTCCTTTACCCGAGGGTTGTCATAGACGTATTTCTCGAGAAAATCGTCGTCGGCAACCACTTCTTCGGGAGGTCTGTCGGCTTTGACCAGCACGTCGAAGTACGCACGCTCGAGGCAGTCCTCTCTCGACGCGAGAGAAGGATCGTGCGCGAGCGTCCTTGCGATACTCTGCGTGTAACGCGCCGCCTGCGGATATTTCTTCATAAACTCTCCGACCCTGCTTTCCCAGTCCGGCGACTCGTAGACGGGAGTTGTCGCTTCCGCGCCGTTCAAAGCCGTCGGCGTTTCAATTTCACGCCCCTCCGGCCGCGCGGTCGGCGGCTCTCCGTCCGTTGTCGCCTTTGCGTTCCTGAGTTCCTCGATTTCGCGGCTGAGACGGGAGTTTGCCTGACATTTTCTGGTAAACTCCCTCTGCAGGCTGTCGTAAGCCCTCTCAAGTTCGTCTGCCGTGGCGAACTTGTTGCAAAAGGCGGTCCTTTCCTTGTCCTCGGGCTCCCCGACGGGAGCGGCGGGGGAAAGGTCTTCCGTTTGTTTCTGCACTTCTTCCATATATTTCTCCTTGCGATTCAGTCGTTTTTATTCTGTTCCGCAAAAGTCTGAGACTCTGCGGCGCCTGCGAGCGCGAACATCTGATGTTCTTTGATGTGCGCGTCCATCGCCTCGTAAAGTTTTTTGTTTTTGAGCACGCTGTCCTCGAGCAGACATTTGATATGCTCCTCGACGTGAACGTCGTGATCGTCGTACGGGCACGCGGCAAGGCTCTCCTTTCCGAGAGAGAGATTCTCCCTCATGGCGCGCTTTCTCTGCGTCTCGCCGACGTCCTTAGCGCTCTCCCAGTTGCCTATGCCCAGCATCTCGAGCACCTTTATCTTTGTGCGCGGGCTCATCGTGCCGTCCGCTTCGGTCAGCACGCCCATGCGTATGAGTTCGACGACCATATTGCGTCTCTCTGTTATCGTCTCGCCCACGTCGTCCTGCGTGTCGAACACGAGATCTTCGCATTGCAGGTCGTTGCCCGTGAAATAGGTCAGCTCGGGCTCACCGTTTTCGCCGGAAATGCGCTTGAGACGTTTCTGCGTAGCGAACTGCTTGTAGAGATAAAGAAGCATTCTGAACACCCTCTTTATGCACAGCCTGAGCGACGTCGTGGAAAGAGACATTCTCGTATCGTCCTGATTGACGAGAAGGGAGATCGCCTTGCCCGACATATTGCCGTAAGTCTGCGAGTATTTGCTCAGTTCGCTGACTCCGCTGACAGTGACGAATTCCGACAGCAGTCTTTCTTCTTCGTAAGTGAAGTCCGCGGGCACGCTTCCCGTCTCGATAAATCTCGGGATATTGGAGCCCTGCCTGTATATCAGCACTTTGCCGGGCGAGAGTCCTTCTTCTTCCAGATTGTCCATATCCACGCTGCCGTCCTCGACCGCGAGTATTCCCATAGAAATGCGGTTGAGATATTCGTGTTTTCTGTTCTTGACCGCGTTGTAACTCCTCTGGAGCGGTATCATTCTTTCTACGACAGAAGCGCCGAAAAAGCTGCCCACTTTCTTTATGCAGCTCGTCTGCGCGAACGGAAACCCTTTGCGCCCCTGCACGTCGGTCACGTAAGGCAGACCGCCGTAATAGAGAAGTTTGTCTCCCGCGGTGATGACGAGTTCGCCGTCCGGTTTATCCTTTGTCGGGCGCGTGTATCTTTCTATGACTATCGCGTACCCGTCGACCTTTGAAGCGATCACGTTGCCGACGCTCGCGTTATACCCGAGACCCCCCGCAACGCTCGCGTTGTCGAGAGTAAAGACGTTGACTTCTTCTCCTTCCACTTTTACTCCCCAGCGCTCCTCTATCTCGGATACGGGATAGGCTTTTGCGTGTATCAGACTTGAACATTCGTCGAGCGAACCCGCACATACGTTGTCAGGGAAGATCTCGAACGGCGGCACCACGGTAATACGCGCTTCTCCTACACGGACAGGATTTTTTTCTTTATCCGTGCCTATCTTTTCTCCAAGGTCCTTATCCCAGGTGACCTTGAAGAAACAAGACCCCGTGACCTCGCTCCAGGCGACCGCGTCGTTGATCAAAGAAGGCAGGTCGTTCTGCTCTGCGACCGCGCTGATGAGAGCGGTGGAGAGCTTTGCGGACTGAATATCCGTCTCGTCGTTTGAAAAGGGTCTGACCGTGACTCCCGTGTTCACTCTTACGAGCTTGGACATTCTCGTCTCGAGCACGGAAGCTATGTGATTGTAGACCTCTCTCTCCTGCCAGAAATACTGTTTGCCGAACTCCTCGACTTCTCCCGTCGGCATTATCTGCATATACTGATTGCCGCTCACGAAATTCATGTTGAGCTGCCATTGCAGTTCGAGCGGCTTTCTGTCCTCTCTGCGCCTTTCGTAGTCCTTTCTCACGTCGGCGACGATGTCCTCTGCAAATATCTTTTTGTCTTTCATACGCTCTCCTTTCCTCTCCTGCCAGAGAGTATGTTTTTGGGACTTTTGGGCGTGAGTAGTTTGCCGATCTGTCCATATAATTCTCTTACGCAATCCTCGCAGAGATTGAGCGAATTGAGTTTGTCGCCGTTGTCTGCGCAGAACTGGTATACCGCGCTGTTCTTGCACAGCGGCATTTCGCATTTAGTCTTTACGTTGAGTTTTCTGACCTGCATTTTTTGCCTCCTTGGGTTTGGAATTTATTTTTTCAAGCTCCTTTAAAAGCCTGTGTTTGAGCTCCCCGAGCTGTTCGTCTGTATATCCGGCGAGCGGGTTTTCTGCCGATCTCTCTATCACCGCCTTTATCGCCGTGGTATCCGGCGGGATATACTTTTTGGAAACCTTTCTCTTGGTCACTTCGTTTTCACGGTCGAATTCCTCCACCTTTTCTTCAACGAAGTATCCCGTTGCCTTCTTCATCAGAATGCTGTCTATCTTTTTCTTCGTCATAATTTGCTCCGTCTGAGTTTGTTGATAAGTCTGTCCTTGTCCTTCTGTATCACAGATTTTTCGCGGCGCGGCGGCTTGGTCGGCTCCGGCTTTGTCATGATGTAATACCTCAGCGCGTCAAGCGCATGGTCGTCTTTTTTGACGGGTCGGTCGCCGCTTCCCCACCAGTACGACTTCAGCTCGCGTATCAGATTGACGCAACACGGAAATATCCTTATCCTGTCTGTCGCGAAATAGGATTTGACTCTCGCTATGCCGCTGAACAGATCTTTGTCGACGCGGGTATTGACGGCTATATTCCGCTCGAAAAACAGATCTGCTACGCTCTTTGCGCTTGCGAGCGTCTTTTGTGTCGCCGCGCTGTCGATCAGCGCCTCGAGCCGCCCTTTGCCGTCTCTGTGCCAGCCCAGCGCGTCAGCTGTCTCGAATATCTTTTTCGCGTGATAATCTATATCTCTGCCCGCCTCGTACCACTCGCCGACCACGTAGACCACGCCGTCGTAGTCCGTCGCGAAGAACAGGCACGCAAGCGGGTTGTTCAGCCCGGGGTCTATGCTTATCGCGTCCTGCCACTCGGGCGGCACTGCGAACGGCATATCGAGCACGTGCCTCGACGGGTCGAACTCTTTGTAGACGATACCTTCCGCTGCGCTGAACTTGCCGTAGCGTCTCGAATTGAGCGTCTCCTCGTCCATGCTCGCCGTAAGCGCGGCGACTTCGTCCTCGTCAAGAAATGGGTTGTCCGCCCACTCCATGTTCGTGCACCATATCTCGTCGTCTCCGCCGCTGTTGAGGTATATCAGGTCGTAGACCCAGGTCAGACCCTTGAGCGGGGTCATTGTGCCCCAGATCTCGCCTTTACGGTCGAGGACACGCATCCTGCATTCCTGATATATATCGAGCGGCGGCTCCTCGTCGAACCAGACGAAATCGAGCGAAGTGCCCTGAAATTTCTCTCTGCCCTGATCGCAGCTTTTGAAAGAAATCTTAGACACTCCGCCCGACACGTTTTTTATAAGGATATAGTCGATGACGCCGTACTCCGCGCTCTCTTTTCTTCCCGACGACATCACGACGTCCTCTATCCAGTCGGGGTCGAGGTAGGACAGAAATTTGCTCTGCGCGACGTCTCTCTGCACCTCGTAGGACAGCGACACGACCCAGCCTTCGACCGCGCTTCTGTTCCTGCGGTAAGGGTGTATGCCCCTCGCCCACCATATCGCCTCGACTGCGCCGCACTCCGTCTTGCCGCTTCTGTTGCCGCCGAATACCCAGCGGTTGCGCTTGAGGCATCTGTGAAAAGCCATCTGTTTTTCGTGCACCTTTTCCCCCGTATTGTAGCGGGAAAGTCTGCCGTTGTCGTAGCGGCGTTTCTGTTCCTGCTCTATGGCAAGGATCTTTGCGAGTATTTCTTTTTCTGTCATATTTCTCCCTTTAGCGCCGTATTTTTTTACAATAAAGCGGATTTTAGTTGTTGCGATATCCGCGCCATAGTGTATAATAATAGTATCTTGCAGGCGCGGTGCGCCTGTTTCAAGGAGTGGAAGATGAAAAAAATCCTCACGGTCTGCATACTTATCGCCGCGGTCTGTCTGCTTGCGACGGGCACAGCTTTTGCCGACACTCAGTCGGGCGGTCAGACCTGGTACATAGCCAACGAAAACGTCACGGTATACACGTCTCAGGACGGAGGCGCGTATCAGCCTGCTTTTATTATCCCGAAAAGCTACTATTTCCGCACTCTTGCGACCGACGGAGATTATACCCTGATCGCATACAACGGCAATGCCGATTATTCGATCACCCTTGCCGTGCTTACGTCTGATCTCAGCTCGAAAGCGTCCGTGACCAAAGACGAGGTCACCGATTCGACTGCGGCGTACAAGATAATAGATCTGACGCTGAACGACAAGAATTCAACTCTTTTCTACGCGCCGGGCAATCTTGAGACCCACGCGGCTACGGGCGATTTCGTGACCCAGATAGACTCCGTGCTCGGCGTCTACCGCGCAAGCAACAACAAGATTTATTTTGCGCTGATAGCGAGCGCACCTTCATACAAAGTGCTTCTCGTCGAGGCGGGCGCGACAAATAAAGCCGCGTTCACGATGTCCTCGATACCGCTCCACCAGATCACGGTGGAAAAAAATGACGCCGAAAACGAAGGAGTCGTCTCCACTCCCGGAGATAACAACACCGAAGTCGGCGGCAACAACGTGATACGCAACGTTATGATAGCGGTCATCTGCATAATGTGCGTGCTGGTCATTTTCCTTATCTTCCGTCCGACCAAAAACGCGAAAAACCGTTACGAGATCGAAAACCGTGAAAATGCGGAAAGAGACCGTTACGACGGCTACGGCCGCTAATTGAGACAACCTATCGACGATGCGCGTTCTCCGAGCAAAAGTCCTGCGGCGACAGCGTCCTCGAGCCTTATCCTCAGCTTCTTGCTGTCTCTGATCTTTACGGTGCGGCCGAATACGTCCGCACCTTTTGTTATCTGCGAATAGTAATCCCCTATCAGCACGTCTTTGGCATACCTTGCGGCGAACCAGTCGCTGTCGTACCCCTGCGCCTTGAGCACGCTCGCCGCCTTTTTCAGACCCTCTGCATACCAGCGGAACGCGCTTCTCTTTGAATACCCGAGCTTATCTGCGATCGCCTCAATCCCGACTCCGTAACGCGCCCTCAGACAGAGGATCCTCGCGTGTTTGAGCGGTAGTTTTCCAAGCGTCGTATCGACAAGCACCTTTGCGTTTATATAGCTCTCCGCGCGGACGTTGCAATCTATCATCTTCTCTACGAGCGCCATCGTATCGGTATTGTAAAACCCCGAAACTGCGAGCGCAGACGAAGTCTTTTTGCAAGCCTCGACGGCACGCGGCAGATGCCTGTAAGCGGCGATGAGCGCCGTCACCCAATCAATAGTTTTTTCCATATCTTGCCTCCGTCCACAGTATATAACCCGAGCACAGTCAAATCAATTCAGTGTGCCAACATTTGTGAACATTTGTTCGCTTTTTCTATATGGTAAACTTTCTAAATTGCCACTAATTGTCATATTAAGTTGAATTTTTTGTCGATTTTAAAAAAATACTGCTCTTAAAAATGTGAACATAATGTAAAGTCTGCCGCACGACCATACGCTGATACGGCACATTTTGCGCTTGCTTCTGCCCTCTTTGAAAAAGTATGTGAACGATAAGAAATAAGTCAGCGAAAACCTGCTCTCCCGGAAGTGCCGACATGTCAGAATCACGCTATCGTCAGAGTATCGGCGCACCACACGCTCGGCACGAATAGCGCAGACTGCCCTGTTCTCGTTTTTATTGTAAATATCTCACGTGAAATTGTTATATACCCTCAAACATATTCAGATCGGGCGGGTATTTTTGAGCGCTCTCGATTACTTAAGTCTACAGCCGCAGTCCTCCCATTCAATCATCGGGAAGTCAATGTCAAATACTGCACACGCTGAATTTAACGCGCGTAATACAATATCAATACATTTTATACGTAAATAAAAAAGAAACAAATATATGCTTGCACGCCTGACAATTATCTGCTCTCGTGTCGTCAAATATCTCTTTCTATAATACGACGTATATCCGATTACCTTGCGTAGCATATCTCTGCTTGCCCGACGTTGCTCAACTGCTTGCCGACGCAAAATTTATCTGCTTTATAACATATACATCCGATTACCTTGCGTTGCATATCTCTGCTTGCCAGACGTTGCACAACTGCTTGCCCTCCGTCGCAAATATTCGCATATCTGTGGGTTTTACCAAAAAACTTGGTAAAATCTATAATCAACGGTTTAATGTAGGATAAACCAATTAAAACCCCGGACACAATTTTGGTATTCAGGTCAAAAAAACCTGAAGCAACTGCATATCGCGCGTCTGAAATTCTGAAGCCGACCGCATGTTTTGAATCAAAAAACCTATAGCGAGCCGCACTTCTCAGGTCAAAAGACCTGAAGCAACTGCATATCGCGCGCCTGAAATTCTGAAACCGACCGCATGTTTTGAATCTAAAAACCTATAGCGAGCCGCGCTTCTCAGGTCAAAAGACCTGAAGCAACTGCATATCGCGCGTCTGAAATTCTGAAGCCGACCGCATGTTTTGAATCAAAAAGCCTATATCCAGCCGCACTTCTCAGGTCAAAAGACCTGAAGCAACTGCATATCGCTCGTCTGAAATTCTGAAACCGACCGCATGTTTTGAATCAAAAAACCTATAGCGAGCCGCGCTTCTCAGGTCAAAAGACCTGAAGTCGACCATGTGCAGACATCATATATTCAGAACAGCCTCTGCTTCTCTCCGTCTGACGACCTGAAACTTTTCTTGCATTGTCGAAATTGCCTGATAAAGCGCAAAAAAAATCTCCCGCTGTTGCGGGAGAAGTTTTCTTATCTGCAGAACGTTATTTTTTATCGTCCTTTTTTGCAAAGTCGATATAATTCTTCATATTTCCGTAAGGATCGGTGACGGCGGCGAAGTTGAGGAATCTGCCCAGCTCGAACGCCTTCCACGGAGAAATGTCCTCGGGAGGATAGGAGATGAACGCGAGCCTCTCCCCCGTCGTCGGATGGGTGAAGCGGAGCACCGCCGACCAGAGCGCGAGACTGTGTTTAAAAGTGCGCTTGTCCGCGCCGTATTTTGCGTCGCCGAAAAGCGGAGTGCCGTTGAAGGACATCTGCGCGCGGATCTGATGCGATCTGCCCGTCAGGAGATCTACTTTGACGAGCGCGAAGCTGTCTTTTTCGACAAGCACGTGATATTCGAGTTCCGCCTTTTTCGCGCCCTCGGTCATCATCGGCACGATCTCGACGGTATTCGTCTTTTCATTCTTTTTCAGATAATGAGTCAGTGAGCCGACGGACGGCTTGGGTATGCCGCAGGTCACGCAGAGATATTTCTTTTCAAAGTCTCCGCTTTTTATCGCTTCGCACAGCCTTTCCGCCGACTTGGACGTACGGGCAAAGACCATGAGCCCGCCCGTGGGTCTGTCAAGCCTGTGCACGAGACCTACGTAAACGTTGCCCGGTTTATTGTATTTGTTCTTTATGTAATCCTTGACCACCGTGAGCATATCTGTATCGCCCGAAGCGTCCGCCTGAGTGGGAACGTTCTGCGGTTTGATCGCGACGACGATCTGATTGTCCTCGTAGACCACCTTTAGGTCACGATAACTGAAGTCGGTCATTTTGTCCTCCAAAGTCCGCTGCATCCGCAGGGTAGAATAATGTTTTCGTCGGTGGGAAGCCCTATTTCGTAGGACTCGAATATCCCGCCTCTGTCCTTGAGGCAAAGTCTCAGAATATTTTCGGTCACTGTAGGCTGAAGCCCGGTCGTATACGAATTGACGAGCACGAAAAGCGGTTTATTCGAAAGAAGTTTCACACACTCGGTCACGAAATCGAACAGATTTTCTTCGAGTTTCCACACTTCGCCGTTGACGCCTCTGCCGTATGACGGAGGGTCCATGATTATCGCGTCGTAGGTATTGCCTCTCCTCTGCTCTCTCGCGACGAACTTCATGCAGTCGTCGACGATGTATCTGATCGAATCGCCGGGTATCGCGGACAGCGTTGCATTTTCTTTGGCTCTGTCGACCATGGCTTTCGCCGCGTCCACGTGGGTCACAAACGCGCCCGCTTTTGCGCAGGCAACCGTCGCGCCGCCCGTATAGGCAAAGAGATTGAGCACCCTGACTCTGCGGTTTTCACTGTTGATGAGATCCTGCACGACGTCCCAGTTCACCGCCTGTTCGGGGAAAAGTCCCGTGTGCTTGAAGCCCATCAGTTTGAGTGAAAATTTCAGACCTTTCCTGCCTACCGTAAAGTTTTCGGGCACATTGCCTTTATACTGCCAGCGCCCGCCGCCGCTCGACGAGCGGTTGTATACCGCGTTTATCCCCTTGTATGCCGAGAGGTCGCTCGCGGCGTGCCATATGACCTGCGGGTCGGGACGAAGCAACACGAGATCGCCCCAGCGTTCGAGTTTCATCCCGTCGCCGGTAGCGATGACGCGGTAATCCTTCCAGCCTTCGGCTACGCGTATCATTTATGCTTTTTTGACGACGAGGGTGACCTTTTCGCCGTTGATGTCCCACTCCTTGGTATAGCCGTCAAACAGACCCGTCACGAGTTCGTCGCAGAGCACGTCGGACTGTATGCCCTTGTCGTTTGCGAGCACTCTCGCGCTGTCTCCGTCGGCGACGTAACCGACGACGATGTGATCGGTCACTTCAAAGCCCGCCTCTTTTCTCATCGTCTGAAGTTTGGAGACGAGTTCTCTCGCGATACCTTCGTCCACGAGCGCGGGGGTCAGAGTCGTATCTATGACGACGGTCATTCCGCTCTCGCTCTCGACGCTGTAACCGCTCTTGTTGACGGGGTTGATGAGGAGATCTTCTTCCGCAAGCTCGATAGTCGTGCCGTCTGCCTCGAAGGAATATATCTTGCCCGCTCTGACGCGGTCGACGATCTCGACTGCGTTGTCGCAGGTCGCGAGGTACTGCCTGATAGCATTGAGGTGTTTGCCGTACTTGGGACCGAGTGTCTTGAGTTGCGGTTTGAGTTCGTAGGTGATGAACTTACTGCTGTCCTTTTCGAGCGCGACTTCCTTGACGTTGATTTCATCGGCGATATAGGACGCGACGGTCTTGTCCGCAAGCTGTTTATCGGTCAAAACGAACAGTTTGGAAAGAGGCTGTCTGTTCTTGATATTCACCTTGTTGCGGCATGCTCTGCCCAGAGCGACCGCGTGCAGAACGACGTCCATATCGGATTCGAGTTCTTTGTCGATCGCGCTCTTGTCCGCTTCGGGATAAGAACAGAGATGTACGCTTTCGGGCGCGTCCTCGTAGAAGGTACGCACGAGGTTCTGATAAATGCACTCGGACATAAACGGCACGAACGGCGCGAGCACCTTGCTCATCGTGACGAGTATGTGGTAAAGCGTCGTATAAGCCGCCGCCTTGTCATCGGTCATATCGCTGCCCCAGAAGCGCTCGCGGCTTCTTCTGACGTACCAGTTGGACAGGTTGTCGGTAAACTCCTCTATCGCCCTTGCGGACTCCGTGATCTTATACTTTTCGAGGTTTTCGTCCACGGTCGCGACGAGCGTATTGAGGTTGGAGAGCGCCCATCTGTCGATCTGCGAAAGTTTGCACTTCTTCAGATCGTACTTGCGCGGGTCGTACTTGTCTATCTCCGCGTAAAGGACGAAGAAAGAATAGGTGTTCCACAGCGTGCCCATGAACTTGCGCTGAGCCTCGGAGACGTTCTCCGCGCTGAAACGCGACGGGAGCCACGGCGCCGACGAGCTGTAGAAATACCATCTGACCGCGTCTGCGCCCTGCTTGTCGAGCACGCTCCACGGGTCGACGACGTTGCCTTTATGCTTGGACATCTTTATGCCGTTCTTGTCGTTGACGTGACCGAGCACAATGCAGTTCTTGAACGGCGCGCGGTCGAATATGAGCGTGGAGACCGCGAGCAGCGTATAGAACCAGCCTCTCGTCTGGTCGACCGCCTCCGAAATGAAATCCGCGGGGAACTGACTGTCGAAGATATCCTTGTTTTCAAACGGGTAATGCCACTGAGCGAACGGCATACTGCCGCTGTCGTACCAGCAGTCCATGACCTCGGGGGTACGCTTCATCGTGCCGCCGCATTTCGGGCACTTGAACGTGATCGGGTCGAGGTAGGGCTTGTGCAGTTCGATATCCCCATCTATGCCGGCGAGCTCCTTGAGCTCCGCTTTACTGCCGACGACGTGCATCTCGCCGCAGTCCTGACATATCCATATCGGGAGCGGAGTGCCCCAGTACCTCTCTCTCGAGACGCCCCAGTCGATGACGTTTTCGAGGAAGTTGCCCATTCTGCCCGTACCTATGGTCGGAGGCATCCAGTTGACGGTCGCGTTGTTTTTGAGAAGTCTGTCTCTGACCTCGGTCATCTTGATAAACCAGCTGCTTCTCGCGTAGTACAGAAGCGGCGTATCGCATCTCCAGCAATAGGGATAGCTGTGCTCGAACATCAGCTCTTTGAACAAGAGACCTTTTTCCTTGAGTTTGTCGATGACGAGCTTGTCGCCGTCCTTGACGAAGATACCTTCGAGGTCGCCGGTCTCCTTGGTGAACTTGCCTCTGTCGTCGACCATCTGCACGAAAGGCAGACCGTAATTCCTGCCGACATTGGCGTCGTCCTCGCCGAACGCGGGCGCGATGTGTACCACGCCGCTGCCGTCCGTCAGAGTGACGTAGCTGTCGCAGGTCACGTAGAACGCCTTTTTATCGCCCTTGTAGAAGTCGAAAAGCGGGATATATTCCTCCCTTTCGTAGTCCTTGCCCTTCTTGGTCTCGAGCACTTCGTAGTTCTCGAACAGAGAGGGCGCGAGAGCCGCGGCAAGCACGTATATTTCACCGTCCTCCGCCTTGATCTTCACATAATCCTCGACGGGGTTCATGCACAGCGCGACGTTGGACGGGAGCGTCCACGGGGTCGTCGTCCAGGCGAGGAAGTAACCGTCCGAGTTCTTTATCTTGAACTTGACGAAAATGGATTTTTCCTTTACGGTCTTGTAGCCCTGCGCGACTTCGTGAGAAGAAAGCGCCGTGCCGCAACGCGGACAATACGGGACAATCTTGTGTCCCTTATAAAGCAGACCCGCTTCTGCGATCTTCTTGAGCGCCCACCACTCGGACTCGATGTAGTTGTCGTCGTAGGTGATGTACGGGTGCTCCATATCAACCCAGTAACCGACGCGCTCGGACATTCTCTCCCACTCGCCCTTATACTTCCAGACGCTCTCTTTGCACTTCTGAATAAAAGGCTCTATACCGTATTTTTCTATATCCTGTTTGCCGTCCATATTGAGCGACTTTTCGACTTCGAGCTCAACGGGGAGGCCGTGGGTATCCCAGCCCGCCTTGCGGAGCACGTGGTAGCCCTTCATCGTCTTGTAACGCGGTATGATGTCTTTCATAACGCGCGTCAGAATATGACCGATATGTGGTTTGCCGTTGGCGGTCGGGGGACCGTCGTAGAACGAGAACGAGGGTCTGCCCTCGCTTTGTTTCACGCTCTTTTCAAAGATCGAATTTTGCTTCCAGAATTCGAGCACTTCTTTTTCTCTCGAACAGAAATCGAGACTTGAGCTTACTTGTTTATACATTTTATCCTCCGTTTTCGGAAAAATTTATTCCTCGTCTTCACTTTCCTCGCGCGGCGATACGACGACTTCGCACTCGGAAATTTTCATGTGTTCCGTCTTTTTGACGGTTATCGTCAGATTTTCAAACTCTATCGAGTCGCCCACCTGCGGCACCTGACCCAGCTTCATTACCACAAAACCCGAAAGACCGGTCGCGTCGTATTCTTCTGCGTCGTCCTTGATCTCGAAATAGTCGAAAAAGTCTATCAAGTTGACGTCGCCCGCGACGATATATTTGTTTTCGTCCACCTTTTTGAACGACTCGACCACCCTGTCGTGCTCGTCCCAGATGTCTCCGACAAGTTCTTCGAGAATGTCTTCGAGCGTCACTATTCCCATCGTACCGCCGAACTCGTCGACGACTATCGCGATATGCGTCTTGGCTTTCTGCAGTTTTCTGAGAAGCCCGGAGATCTTCTCGAACGGCGTCGCGTAGATGATGTTGTTTGAAACGACCGCGTTTATCGACTTGGCGCCGCTGAGGAACGCGTTGTAAAAGTCCTTTTCGTTGAGCACGCCGACGATGTTGTCTATCGTGTCCTTATATACGGGCAGACGGCTGAAGCCTGTCTCTTTGAATATGCGGATAACGGTGTGCATATCCGTGCCCTGTTTGACCGCCTTGACGTCGACTCTCGGGGTCAGGATGTCGACTACGGTCAGGTCGTCGAACTCTATCGCGGAGCGTATAAGTTCTCCCTCGTACTCGTCTATGTTGCCGCCCGTCTGAGCTTCGTCCACTATCGTGATCAGCTCGTCGTCGGTGATGTTTTCGTTTCCCTTCTTCCTGAATATCTTGTTGATCAGCTTCTGCCACAGACCGAACAGCCAGGTCAGCGGGAACAGGATATAGCATACTATCTGCACCACGGATACGGTCGCGAGCGCGAAATATTCGGGGCTTTTCTTGGCTATCGTCTTGGGCGAGATCTCACCGAAGATCAGCACTCCGACCGTCATAACCACGGTCGACACGGTGTTGGCTACGCTCGAATTTTTTATCAGCATGCCGAACAGTATCGTCGCGAGCGTCGTAGCCGTGATATTGACTATGTTGTTGCCGATGAGTATCGTAGAAATAAAACGGTCGAAATTGCTCTCGAGCTTCATGACCTTGATCGCTCGCTTGTCGCCGTCGGCGGCGGCATTCTTCATCTTGATCTTATTGAGCGAAGAAAACGCCGTCTCCGTTGCCGAAAAGAACGCAGACAGCATGATGAGAACGATGATTGCTATTAGTAACGGTATTTCCATATTTACCCTTGAAAGGGTCTCCTTGAATGAATTTTTATTATATTATACATAACTTTGCGCGCATTGTAAAGAAATTTACACAAATATATAACCCTTTAACGCTTCAGATGCCGACAAAGCGGCATTTTTTGTCGAAGCGGAGAAAAAGGGCGAGGTTTCCCTCACCCGATTTTTGAATATCCGTCTTTTGTGATCTCGTATATCGTTGCGTCGCGGGGGCACAGCGCCGTTGCGACGCTTCTGCCGAAGCCGCCCACGCGTACGCTCAACCCGCAACTCAGCGACAGCGAGCGGGGCGTGTTGACCACTTTCCCCGTCACGCCGTAAGACGCGAGCCGCGTATTGAACGACAGGGCGTCGGCACGGGAGCGGAAGACGACTATTATATCGTTCATGGGGCTTCTCCTTTGTAATAAAATGTACTCCGCTCCTAATACAATATATTGTCTTATCCGACTAAAGGTGAGGTGGAAAATGATATATCTCGACAACGCGGCAACAAGCAAGTTCAAACCCAAGTGTATGTTCGACGCCATGTTCTGTCAGCTCGGCGACAGCGCCAACCCGGGACGCGGCGGGCACAGCGACAGCATCGACTGCGCGATCAGGATAAACGATACACGCGCCGCGCTCAAGGCTCTGACGGGTGCGGACGACGACTACGGGCTCGTGTTCACGAGCGGCTGTACCGAAGCGCTCAACCTCGCGATTTTCGGCTGTCTCTCCGACAAGACGGGAGGCAACGTCGTGACGACCGTGTACGAGCACAACTCCGTGCTCCGTCCCTTGAACAGACTGTTGCAGACGGGCATAATTAGCGGGATACGCTACGTCTCCCCGTCCGACCCGTCTCAGAGCGTGACCGCGCAGGATATCGCCGCGGCGACCGACGGCGACACGAGACTCATCGCGGTAAACCACGTATCCAACGTCAACGGCGCGACCGCAGACGTAGAAAAAATAGGCTCGTTCGCAAAATCGAAGAATATCCCCTTTCTCGTAGACGGCGCGCAGTCTCTCGGACATCTCAGAGTCGATATGAAAAAATGCAATATCTCAATGCTCGCCGGCGCGGGTCACAAGGCACTGCACGGCAGTCAGGGCACGGGATTTCTGATATTTGAAAAGGACATAAAACTTCATCCGATACGCTTCGGAGGCACGGGCACGGCGAGCAGCAGTCTGACGCAACCCGAGGACGTTCCCGAAGGACTGGAAAGCGGCACGATGAACACCGCGGGGATCATAGGACTTGGCGCGGCGGCAAAATGGACGTACGACAACTTCGACAGGATCAACCGCCACGTCGCCTATCTGTCGTCCAGTATGCTGTACGGGCTCAGCAAGATACCTCAGGTGGAAATGTACACAAAAACGCTGTCGGACGTGATCTCTTTCAACGTGCGCGGAGCAGATTCCACAGACGTAGCCGACTACCTCAACGACAACGACGTTGCCGTCAGAAGCGGTCTGCATTGCGCGCCCCTCGCCCATAGATTTCTCGGCACCGAAGAACGCGGAACTGTCAGGATATCTGTGGGATACAACAACAATTCCTACCACGTCTCCCGCACTCTCGAACTGATAGAAAAATTCTGTAAATTTTCCTGCCCGTGATTGTTAAATCAACATTGTCAGGACTTCAGCGCACGCATCAGCACGTCGAGTTTTCTCAGTTGTGCGGGCGACAGAGACGACCTTACCGAATTGTAGAAAAGGTCGAGTTTTTTGTCGTCGAGCTCTCCTCTGCGCCTTGCCGCCGCGGCTTCTGCAAACAGTTCTTCGAGAAGCGCGTCCTCGCTCATACCGGAGTATGAATCCACCGTGCGGCGCACTTCGTCCGCATTCAAAGCGTCCTCGCCTCTGCTCCCGATATCGCCGCCGTTGCCGTAAAAACCGCCGTTCTTCTTTTTCATATTCAGCCTCCCCGTTCTATATATGCAAATATGTCCGGAAGCGTTAACGAAGATTTTTTTCACAACGCGTATCGCCCGCACGACAACGGGCATAATATGTAAATATGGATACGAGAGATCTTTTAAAAATCCTTACAGGCGGCACGACGCAGGACAAGACGAATCTTTTTTCTGCGCTTGCAAGCGGAGACGCTTCTTCGCTCATTCCCTTCCTCATGAACGCGGGCAGAAAAACCGCGGACGGCGTAACGCGCGGCGAGACAACTGAGACAAAACTCCCCGACGACAGCGAGATCATATCCGCAATGCAAAAGCTGTCTGAAAGCGCAGATAAAAACGTATAAAAAAAGCGCCCTTTACGGGCGCGTACCGCATTTGTTCAGGAGGCAATTATTGCCGCCTTTATTTTTTCCGCTTCGTTTGCGCAGAACGCAACGTCCCCCCTCCTCTCATCCCTTGAAAGAGGGATGACGGCATCGTACGTCACCCTGCAAGGAGAGCCGCCCAGCACGACGACTCTGTCGGCGAGGCGAACGCATTCTTCGACGCTGTGAGAGACTATCACGACGCTCTTTCCCGAAGAATCGAACAGTTCGAGAAAATACCTCTCGAGCGCGTCTGCGGTCGCTATATCGAGTCCTTTGAACGGCTCGTCGGCTATCAGAAGGCGCGACGGATAACAAAATGCCCTCGCAAGCGACACTCTCGCCGCCTGCCCTCCGCTCAGCGTATGCGGATATCTGTCCGCGCAGTCGCCGAGACCGACCTTTTCAAGCGCTTCCTTCGCTATATTTTCAGCTTCTTTTTTATCTTTATACAGATGAGAGATCGCGAACGTGATGTTATTGAGCGCCGTAAGCGACGGCACGAGCCTGTCCTCCTGGAACATATACGAGACGCTGTCCGCGCCGTGAATTTCGCCCATATACGGCAACAGTCCCGCGACGGCGTTGAGAAGGGTCGTCTTGCCGCAACCCGACTTGCCGAGCACGCAGAGTATCTCCCTGTCGGCAACGCAGAGCGAGAAGTCGTCGAAAACCGTTTTGTCTCCGTATCTTACGGTCAGATCGCGTATTTCAAGCATTTTTCCACCTCATGCAAAGTTTTCCGAGACCGAACACGGCGAGCTCGAGCAACGCGCCGAGCACGACGGCGATTATCGTCCAGGCGATAAGCGTCGGGGTCTCGAGATAGAGATTGGCTATCTGCATATCCACGCCGATGCTGTTCCTCGTCTGCGCGAGCACCTCGGCGGCGATCGTCAGTTTCACGGTCAGCGAAAGCGTCGATCTTACCGCGGAAAACACTTCGGGAAGCGCGGACGGGATATACAACTTCATCAGCCTCGTCGCGAAAGGCACCTTGTAGACCTTCGCCATGTCGACGAGCTTTTTGTCTACGCCGGTCACAGCCGTATAAAACGACGTATAAAGCAGAGGAAAGATTATCAGCACGGTGACGAGCACGGGTGTGGTCTGCGTCGAAGTCCACAGCAGACACAGCAGTATCACGCTCATCGTCGGCGTAGAACGCATCACAGCTATAATCGGCGACAATATCCTCGCGAGAGTCCTGAAGAACGCCGAAGCGACGGCAAGGCCGAGCGCTACGGCGAAGCTGATGACAAATCCCCTTACGGCGCGCAGAAGGGTCGCCGCGATGTCAATATAAGTCTTTTTATCTGAGAGCAGAACGCCCGCCTGCGAAAAGGTCTCCCCTATCGACGGCAACAGCAGATCGCTGCCGACGTACGCCGCCGTCGCCGCCCACAACGCGAGTATCAGGGCGAGCGAAAAAAGCGGATATACAAGCGACGTGATCGCGGTCTTTTTGTCGAAAGAGAGTTTTCCTTTGTTCATCGGGCAAATTCCGTCCTTATTCTGCGATATAATACAGACCGTCGTCGGGCAGTTTGCCGCCGATAGCCTGCGCGTTGATCGCCGCGATCGCCTCGAGCATCGCGACGTAATCGTCCTTCGCGTCCGCAGTCTTTACCAGCTTGCAGTTGCAACGCTCGAGAGTCTCTTTGCGGAACGCGGTGTTGAGAGTGGTCGAGGGATACGCCTTGACGAGTATGTCGTCTACGCTGTCGCTGTTTTCGGTGATGAACGCGCCGTTTGCCGCCATTTTGTCAAGAAGAAGACTGACGAAAGCGGGATCGCTCTCGACGACAGACGCCTTGCCGATGAGCACTGCCTGCGGATATCCGAGCGTCTCGCTGCCCGTGTATTGCTTCCAGAGCTGCTGAAGATCGAACAGTTCGACGGCTCCCGCGTTGGCGAACGCCTTGCTTGCGGCAGGCTCCGCGATGACTCCGATCGCCTCGTTGCCGTTCTTCTTTGCCGCGGCAAGCTGACTCATCACGCCGCTTCCGTCCTCGACGTAGGTGATGACGACCTTGCCCGCGACTGCTTCGTCGCCCTGTTCATAGACTATTCCCTCGTTTTTGAGAAGGGTCTGGAAGATATAGTCGGGCACGCTTCCCTGACCTATCGAGAACACTCTTTTGCCCACGAGATCGGAAAGTTCCTTGACCTCGCTGTTCACGCCCAGCACGTAGAGGTTGCCCTGCGTTACCGTCGCAAGCAGTCTGATCGCCTGTCCCTTGTTGTAAAGGTTTGCGGCGAGGTTGGCGGGCACTACCGCGAAATCCGCTTCGAGAGCGCGCGTAGCGATAGCCGACGACTGGACGATCTCGACCTTGCCAAGCTCCGAGAAAGCGCCGTTCTTGTCGATCTCGTCGATGAGATTTACCGCAGCGAGCGCAGGTGCTCCGTCGGGTACGACCATCGTATAGCCGTCGTTTTGCTGTTCTTTGTCGGTACATGCGACAACGCCGACCGCAAGCGCCGCGACAAGCGCTATGACAAGCGCGGCAATTACTGCTTTTGAAGATCTTTTCATATATATGCTCCTTAAAAATTATTTTTCGTCCTGCGCGTCACTCGCCGTCCACGGTCATTACCGCAGACTTGACGTTTACGTCCTCTATCCTGCCCAGCTTGCCGCAGAGCGCGGAAATCTTCTCCGTGTCTCCGTTGACGATGAGGCTTATCGTATTTATTCCCGTTGCCTTGTCGGGGATACCCATTCTGCCGACGATTATCTCGCCGTAATCGGACAAAAGGCTCTGCACCTTTTCCACTCTTTCTCTTCCCGCCTTGAGGACAATGCCGATGACACCGATTTTTTTCATATATACTCCTTTTGCGCTTATGCCGCATTTTGGCTTGCGCATAACTGTTGACTTTTCCGACCGCGCCGCATTTGCAACTGTCGCGCGTATTTCCTGCCCGCGCCGAATTTTGTCGTCATTATCCGACCCTGCGACCCGTGCCGACCGTTTTTTGCCTTTATCAGACCTTGTAACACTCTCCGCCCTTAATTGTCTTTATCAATAAGATTTTATATGGCACGTGCTGACAAAATCAACTCTCTTTTCCTCTCTGCACGCTGTCGGACGGTCGTCCGAGGAGAGCGAAAACAACGTTAAAAATAAAAATTCCGCACGCGAAAACGTGCGGAGTAAAAACCTTTATCAGCCTTTCTCTTACTCTCAGAACGCGTCTTCGATGGGGATATGGGTATTTGTTCACGAGCCTTGGGCGAATAAATCCGTCTTTCGGGTCAATGCAATTTTATATTATACGGTCGCCGTTGTCAACCGTTTTCTCTGAATTCAGGCGGCTTCTCCCGACTGCGCGGACGAAAAATACTGCGTCGCCTGCAAAAAGCACGGGTCTTCTGCCATATAATAGCGTCCCGACGCATCCGTCTCTATATCGGGAGTAAGTCCCGAGCCGTGTATATTGACTTCAAACACTGTCTCGCCGTTCTTCTGCGTGGGGATATAATACTTGCCGTTGGTGATGTAAAGCTCGTATTTTCCGCCCATATACTCTATGACGATCTGCGCAACGCCCTTGCCGTAGGTCTTCTCGCCTATCGACTTTATGCCGCAGTAATTGGCAAGCGTCGCTGTCAGGAGCTCGGACGAAGAAGCCGAAGAACCGTTGACGAGTACTACACACTCGAAGCCTTCGACCTCGTCGTACAGATTGACAGACTTGAGCTGAGTACCGTCGAGGTCGCTCGAATAGGAAGTCTGCGTATAGAAATAGGTCTCCGCCATGTCGCCGCCGCCCTCGTTGTAGACGTACTTCGCCATCGGAATGCCGTCCGACGTGCCGTCCTGACTGACGAAATAGGACGCTATAAAACCGCATATCATCGTTGAGCCGCCGCCGTTTCCTCTGAGGTCAAGCACGAGTTTGTCGGGTTTGTCCTCGTCTGCGAGGAACGCGCTGACCGCAGTCGCAAAGTCGTCGGGAGCGGTATCGCCGAACTCCTTGAGCTTGATATAACCCACGTCGGAAGGAAGCCCGGTGACCTCGCTGTCGAGGTAGTACGCTACGGGCGAATGGTACATCTCTTTTTGTATCACAAAAGTATAAGTCGGCTGTATTTCGCTCGCAGAATTAGGACGGGTCACGACAAGTTCTATCGTGTCTCCTACGTTGGAAAGTATCTGCGAAAACGCGTTGTAATTGAGGTGTTGCACCTTTTGCCCGTTGATCGAGATCACTTCGTCGCCAACCATAAGGCTCTGACTGCCCTCATAACCGCCCGACAGCACGTTTTTAGCCTTGGACGCGGGCGATCCCGGCGCGACCTCTGTGATAAAGTAATTGCAGTAGTCGTTGTATGTGAACGTCACTCCTGCCGACATCGTTCTCATCCCCGTGGGAGAGGACGCGACCAAACCCGTATAGGGATCGACGCTGCCCGCGATCGCCGCCGCGACCGTGTACTGGAACTGCTCCCAGTCTATATCGTCGATATAATATTTGTTGAGCGCTTCGAGCACCGTCTTGACCATGGGCATTTCGCTGTCGACCGTTTTGCTTCTGCCGTAAGCAACGCCGCCGAAAAACGCAAGCCCCGCGACCACCGCGACGATGAGCACGACGACGATCGCAAAAGTGAGCGTCTTTTTCTTTGACGGTTTTTTCTCTGAGGGATACTCTGTGTAAATATCCTTTTCTTCAAACATATCCATAAAGATAGTCTCCTTGAGCGGCGTTTCCGCCCGACTGTAATATTGTGCCCTTAACAGACGACTTTATTATAGCCCCGACAATATTAAACGGACGTTAAAGTCAGATCCTGTTGACTTTGTCAGCTCTCGCCTGTTCGTAGACGGCTTTTGCGACCGCCGCTCCGACTCTTTCGTCAAACGCCTTGGGCAGGATGTAATCTGCGGTGAGTTCTTCGTCCGATACGAGACCTGCGAGCGCTTTGACAGCGGCGAGCTTCATATTCTCGGTTATCGCGCTTGCTCTCGCGTCGAGCGCCCCGCGGAATATGCCCGGGAAAGCGAGCACGTTGTTGATCTGGTTGGGATAATCCGACCTGCCCGTTCCGACGACCGCCGCGCCGCCCTTCTTCGCCTCGTCGGGATAGATCTCGGGGACAGGGTTGGACATCGCGAACACGATCGGCTTGTCTGCCATACCTTTCACCATATCCGCGGTCACGGTATTCGGTCCCGAAACGCCGATCAGCACGTCGCTGCCTTCGAGCGCCTCTTTTGCGCCGCCCTTCCTGCCCGACTTGTTGGTCAGTTCCGCAAGCTGAGTCTTGGACCAGTCCATACCCTCTCTGCCTTTGTAAAGGATACCCTTTCTGTCAACGAGCACGAGGTCTTTGATGCCTGCCGCAAGAAGAAGTCTCGCTATCGCGCCGCCCGCCGCACCGGTACCGAGTATAGTTGCGGTGATGTCGCAGAGTTTTTTGCCGACGATCCTGAGCGCGTTGGTAAGAGCCGCGAGCACGACTATCGCCGTACCGTGCTGGTCGTCGTGGAAAACGGGAATGTCGAGTTTTTTCTTGAGCGCGTCCTCTATCTCAAAGCACCTCGGCGCGGAAATGTCCTCAAGATTGATACCGCCGAAAGTCGGAGCGATCGCGACGCACGCGTCGATGATCCCCTGAGTATCCTGCGTGGAAAGGCATATCGGGAAAGCGTCGACGCCGCCGAACTTCTTGAACAGACAGCACTTGCCTTCCATTACCGGCATACCCGCAAGCCCGCCGATGTTGCCGAGTCCGAGCACCGCGCTGCCGTCGGTGACGACCGCGACGAGGTTGTGCTTGCCCGTATAGGTGTACGCGAGGGTCGGATCTTTTGCGATCTCGATGCAAGGCTCCGCAACGCCCGGGGTGTACGCGACAGAAAGGTCGTGCGCGTTCTGAACGGGCGCTTTGCTTATTACTTCAAGTTTACCGTGCCACTTTTTGTGCATATCCAATGCTTCGCTCATATTGTATCTCCGTAATTATAAATTAGTATTTTTGTGTATTATCAATTATTTTTGCAATTTTTACAGTTGTCTATTTTTATCGGCATTGATCTTTCTTTCGCTTAGCTTATCGAAATAGTTACCCACGCAGTCAATTGTCACGTCCGCCAAGTCGCCTTTGGACAAGTCTCCTGCAGGAGCGTACAGCATATTTTCTTCGCGCTTCAAAAGTGCGAGGTTGCCGTCGCGGGTACTTACTATCGCTATCGTGCGCCACTTTCCCGACTCCGATTTTTTCGCCTTAGCGTCCCCGGGATATACGCATGCGCTTATCAGTTTATTTTCATAATTGTCCGCGATCGGCGGCACGCACGCGCAGACTTCCTCTCCGTCGTAAAGTTTGACGTAGTATCCGCCGTCCTTTTTCTTCAGATACCCCGACACAAAACCGAGATTTTCGTCAAGGCCTCTGACTACGGCAAGGCTTTGCGGGTTTTTGTACAGATTGAAATAGTTGTCGATCTGCTCCACTTTGCCGCCGTGGATCACGGCAATCCTGTCACCGAGCGTGCTCGCCTCGATGATCCTGTCCGTCGCATATATGACAACCGCTTTGCTGTCGTACACCGCGCTGTACAACAGACCGAACAACACGCGTCGCACGCTGTAATCGATTTTTCCGAATATATTGTCAAGAAGATAGATCTCGCTTTCTCTTATGAAAATACGAGCGAGAAGCACCCTGCAAAGCTGAACTTCGGTCAGCTCTTTAACTTTGACGTTGAGTAAATCTCCGACTCCGAACAACTCGGACACGTAAGCGAGTCGCGTAGCGATGTAAGCGTCGTCCGCGTCTCTCAACACAAGCGGTCTGACGATATTCTTGAGCACGCTGACGCGCGGCATAAGACTGCTTTCGTCAAAGCTGTACGTGACGTTCCTTTGCTCGGGCGGTATTTCCTTCAGCTCTCTGCCGTTGAGCAGAATACTGCCGGAATATTCCTCGAGACCGGCAAGCGCGCGCATAAGCGAAGTTTTGCCCTGATTCTGACCGCCGAACACGCAAAGTCTCTCTCCCTGTCTCAGATCGAAGCTGACGTCGCTTACGCCGTCATACCCGCCGTAATACGTCAACGAAAGATCCTTTACCTTCAAAACTGTGTTTTCCATATCTGTAATATTATAAAATATTTATCCCCCATATGCAACAAAATAAAAAAGTTTGTGCGCGCATATTTATTTCGCATATAATTCCTGCACGCTTTTGGCTGTCGCTCCTCAAGAAAATCAAGGCGGTCGAAAATTTTTATCCGGTCACGACTGCGCCTTGAAATATGTTGATACTAAATAATAATTGATAATAATTGATACTAATTGATTATATTTTACAAATTACGTCATTTTATTTACATTTTCACCGCTTTGCCGTTCAGTTCAACCGTCTTGTCAAATGCGGATGCTTCGGCAAAACAGCTTACGTTCATACTTTAAAAGCCAAGCAATAGATCCGCTGAGAGCGACACAGAACACACAGAACAAGCAAGCTGCGAGCAAGAACCTGCTCAAGCTGCACCTGCGCCGTAAAACGGTGTGCGAGCCGCTAAAAGACCGTCTCTGCCAAGCCATAATTTATGCACAAACAACGGTGAATCGGGCGAGCAACCCACAATGCAAGCTACTTGCAAAGAGAACCTCTCAGACCGCATCCCCCACAATACAACAATGCGTAAACCGAGCACAGAGCGTCTCGGTGAAGCGCAAATAATCGCATGTCACGTATTATCAGGCGCGCAACCCAAAACCAAGCGACCTGCAAGCATGAGACCCGAGTAAAAAACAATAACACACCCCGCATACGAGAGTCACACAAAGAGAGTCGGATAAAACAGCATGGCAAAGCGATGAGCTCACAATACAAAGCAAGAGATTTCGAAGCCGCTAAATAACCCGCAGAACAATATTGACCCGCAAAAATTACCGCTTTCTATAAGTTTATTATTCTGTATAATCATATACCCGCGCCCTTGACGCGTTGCTCGCGGTCTACGCTTTTTAGTGCAAAAATTTTACCGTTTTGTCAATATGTATGCCGTGCGTTTGCATTACGCGCGCAACGTGTGTTATACTGTTATCGGCGCATCGCGGATACGCGATAAGATCAACGCTCCGACAGCGCCGTCGGTTGCAAAGAGGAAAAATATGGCTTCAAACAAAAAACTCTCTCTAGAAGAACGCGCAGCAAAAGAAAACTGCGACGTCAAAGACTACGTTTCCACCAAAGAGTGCATCCTGTACGGTGCGGCAGATCTTTTCGGCGGCGGTCAAGCGGCTTTTCTTTCCGTCATACTGCTCGCGTTTTTCACCAACATTATAGGCATCGAAGCTGCGATTGCCAGCACGATCATCATGGTGTCAAAGATCTGGGACGCCGTCTCCGATCCCGCTATGGGTCTTATATCTGAAAATTCGCGCTTTAAACTCGGCAGAAGAAAACCGTTTATGATACTCGGCGGCATTCTGATACCATTCGGTCTCGCCTTCCTGTTTGCTCCGATACAGGAAATGGAGGAGCCTTCGCAGATCACGTGGATGGTTTTCGCTTACATCATTTACTGCACCATATCCACCATCTCGCAGGTGCCGTATATGTCGATGAGCTCCGATATCTCGATGGATTACCGTCAGCGCAACAAAGCCAATACCTGGAAGCTGATCTTCGACATAATCGCGGCGGGACTTCTGTATCTCATCCCCAGCCTTATGTGGAACAAGGTCGTCGGCGAAAACGCAACCATTTCCTACACGACGTTTTACTATATCATAGTTTTCGGTTTCGGTCTGCTGTTCGCGATACCGCTTATCGTTGCGGGTCTTACAGTCAAAGAACGTACCCCGTACAGCAACGAGAAAAAACAGAAATTCAATATCAAAGAATACTTCAAAGGGCTGACCGTAAAATCCTATATATGGCATATCCTGATGTACGTGACGGCTTTCCTGACAATGGACCTCGTCAGCGCAGTCGCGATATATTACACCGACTATATCGGCGGCACGATCAACGGAGTGCAGGTCGACCTCGGCTTTATGAAAATGGATATGGGATCGATCATGATCATTGCGCCCATGATGGTATGCGCGGCAATAGGTATCGTGATAGCATACGTCATCAAGGCGAAATATTCCAAACAGGCGGCATTCCGCGCAGGACTTCCGCTGTACATTATCGGAGCGATACTCCTTGCGTGCTATCAGCCTGACTGGAACCCGATCCTGATCCCCGTATTTGCGGCGATAATGGGTCTCGGCTTCGCCGGCGCACAGTCCATGCCGTGGCTCGTATTTGCCGATACTGTCGACGTGGCAGAACTCAAACTCGGTTACCGTCCCACGGCTAACATGTCGGGCGTAATGACGTTTACGCGCAAAGTCGCGACCGCACTCGGCACGGGCATGGTCGGCTGGGTACTCTCCGCCGCACACTACGTAAAACCCGTATACGACAGCGAAACAGGCAAAAGCATACTTCAGCAGCAGCCCGACAGCGTGCTCCTCGCAATAAGGCTTTTCATCGCGATATCGGTCACACTGCTTTTGTCGATAGGCTTCATCGCCTCGGTAAAATACAAGGTAACCAACAAGCGCCTCGACAGAATAAGGTATTTTGTGGAGAAACGCAAGCAAAGCGGCGAAGAAAGTTTCACCGAAGAAGAAATGACGGAGTATCTGGAACTGAAAAAGAAGCTCTGCTGATCTCTGACAGTTTGCCGAATATTCAAAAAATCCGCGGTTTTTCCGCGGATTTTCTTTTCCCTGTCGACTTGTGGTTTTTTGTTCAAATAATTTATATTCTTTCAGCAATCGTCGAAAAGGTCTTTTATATTTGTCTCGTCTGCCCGTTTTTGCCGTCCTTATCGACGTACACTGCCGCACAGACAATCAAAACGCCACGCAAAACAGGCACATCTGCTGTCATCTCGCATTATTTGTCGGCAAGCGCACACAACTTAGCACGTTGCAATGCGATAAGCAAATCGTTAAGATAAAACTGTATCTAAGAATTTCGGACAAAAAAAGCGGACTGAAGTCCGCAAATTTTTAATTTATCAAAAAGTGTCTTTCAGATCGAGAACAATCCCCCGAGCCTTGCCGCCTGCGCGTGCGTGAGAGCTACGGCAAGCGCGTCAGCCGCGTCGTCGGGTCTGGGAACGGATTTCAGCCTCAGCATACGCGTGACCATATACTGCATCTGCTTTTTGTCCGCCTTGCCATAACCCGTTATCGCCTGCTTTATCTGCATCGGAGTGTACTCGTAAAGTCTGCCGCACCTGTCGGAACACGCGAGAAGGATCACGCCTCTCGCCTGCGCGACGTTGATGCCCGTCGTGATGTTCTTGGTAAAAAACAGTTCTTCGAGCGCAACGCAGTCGGGATTGTATTTGTCGAAAAGCGCGTTGATGCCGTCGTATATCATGTGAAGCCGCGCAGGCACTTTCTCTGTTTTGGGCGTTTCTATCACGCCGTAATCGACGGCTGTCACGTTGCCCTTTTCGCTGTTCACGATCCCGTAACCTACGATAGCAAGCCCCGGGTCGATGCCCATGATTATCATTTGCGGACCTGTCCGTTGCCGCGCACGACGTATTTTTCGCTGGTGAGCTGTTTGAGACCGAGAGGACCTCTGGCGTGCAGTTTCTGCGTGGAAATGCCTATCTCCGCGCCGAAGCCGAACTCGAAGCCGTCGGTAAATCTCGTGCTTGCGTTGATATAAACGCACGCGCTGTCGACTTTTGCCGCAAAGTATTCTGCCGCTTTGTCGTCTTTCGTCAGTATGCCGTCGCTGTGGCAGGTGCTGTGAGAATTGACTCTTTCGACCGCCTCCTCTACGCCGTCGACGATATATACCGTCAGCACCTTATCGCCGTGTTCTTTAAAATATTCGTCCTCGTCGCAAGGCACGATATAATCGCAATAAGAACGAGCTTCTTCGCTGCCGTTGACAATGCACCCCTCACGCTTGAGTATATCGCAAACGAGCGGTAAAAACTCCTTTGCGACGCTTCTGTCGACGAGAAGCTGTTCCAGCGCGTTGCAGGTCGAAGGACGGCTGAGTTTCGCGTTGGCGACCACAGCCGCGGACGTTGCGAGATCGGCGGTCTTTTCGACGTAAAGGTGACAATTGCCGCCCGCGCTCGCTATAACCGGCATAAGAGCGTTTTCAAGCACGAACTTCTTGAGTCCGTCGCCGCCGCGCGGAATGACCACGTCGATATATTTGCTCTGCTTGAGCATCGCAAGCGAGCCGTCTCTCGTCACGTCGTCGACAAAGGCGACGATATCGCGGCTTATCACGCCGCTCTTTTCTATCGCGTCGGCAATAATTCGCGCGAGTATGCGGTTGCTGTTGATCGCCTCTTTGCCGCCTCTGAGTACCACGCAGTTGCCAGACTTTATGCAGAGCGCCGCAACGTCCGCCGTAACATTGGGGCGGGACTCATAGATCACGCCGATAACGCCGAGAGGCACGCGCACTTTGCTTATTTCAAGACCGTTGGGTCTCGTCCAGGTCTCTGTGACTTCGCCCACGGGATCGTCGAGTTTCGCCACGTCCCTGACTCCTTCGCAAATAGCCGCGATACGCGCGTCGTTGAGCCTGAGCCTGTCTTTCATCGCCTCGCTGAGAGCGCTCGCCGCGGCGATATCCTTTGCGTTTTCTTCGAGAATTTGCGCCTTCTTTGCCTCTATCTCGTCCGCAATTGCAAGAAGTATGCGGTTTTTATCGTCCGCAGACAGAGTCGCAAGCTCGTAGCTCGCCTTTTTTGCAAGCGCACATATTTTTTCGATGTCGACCATGATACACCTCCGATATCAGCGTAAAACCGCAATATCTTTTATTATTATTCTTCTTCCTCTTCTTCGGTGAGTTCTGCGTTGTGATAGACGTCCTGAACGTCGTCGTTCTCCTCGAGCATATCGAGAAGTCTCCTGACCTTGACTTCGGTCTCTGCGTCGACCTTGACCGTATTGGACGGGATCATGGTCAGCTCCGCAGAAAGTACGACGAGAGACTTGTTGCCCTCGATCGCCTGCTTAACGCTCTCAAAATCCGCGACCTGAGTGTATATCTCGTATACGTCCTCGTCGGTCACGACGTCGTCAGCACCCGCTTCGAGCGCGATCTCCATCATACTGTCCTCGTCCACGTCTCCCTTTTCAACGACGATGACTCCCTTCTTGTCGAACATATAGCTGACGCAACCGGTCGTGCCGAGGTTGCCGCCGCACTTGTCGAAGTGATGACGCACGTCGCTTGCGGTGCGGTTCTTGTTGTCGGTAAGCGTTCTGACGATGACCGCTACGCCGCCCGCCGCGTATCCTTCGTAGGTGATCTCCTCATAATTGACCGCATTGAGGTCGCCGCTCGCCTTTTTGATGCCTCTGACGATGTTGTCGTTGGGCATATTGTTTGCCTTAGCCTTTGCGATGACGTCGCGCAGTTTTGAGTTGATATTGGGATCGGGACCGCCGGCTTTTACCGCGACCGCGATCTCCCTGCCTATCTTAGTAAACACGTTGGCACGCTTAGCGTCCGCCGCACCTTTTTTATTCTTGATATTTGCCCATTTGCTGTGACCGGACATAGGAATACCTCCGAAAACTGTAATTAACTCTATTATTTTATACCAAAATGCGCGCAAAAGCAAGGAAGCGCGCGCAATTATTGTATTTTATGAGCGCCGCCGCGACGAAGCCCCGCTAAAAAGCGGATCCGTCCTTCGTTGACGACGCGCGACCCGCCGTAAACCGACAAAAGAAAGCGGCGCAGCACCGCAAGACGTAAGCTGTAGTAATTCTTGCATAGCAACGCCATTCTTGTCATACGATACGTCCTTATCCGCTAAAATACCTCGGCGGTTATAACAAAGAGACATATCTTATAGTGATATATTAGCACCGTTTGCGACGTTTGTCAATACCCGACGGTAAAATCTGTGCAGAATTCCGCAGATTTGTACGGAATATTCCGTTATCGCGTTCTGCGGCAGCGGCATGCCAAAAGTTTTATTTCTGAAACACGAACGTATACAACGCTATACTCGTCGCTACTGCGGCGTTGAGCGACTCCATGCCCTCTTTCATCGGGAGAGCGAGTATCTTGTCCGCTCTTTGTCTGAAGAACTGCGAAACGCCGTGAGCCTCGTTACCGGTGACGAGCGCGAAAGGTTTTGCCTTGTCTATCACGGCTTCGTAAACGTTCTCGCCGCCCATATCGAGCGCATACACGTTGTGATCGGCAAGCAGAGCGCCCGCCTCGTCACCGCCCGCGACCGTCACGATATTGACAGAAAACACGCCGCCCATAGAGCCGCGCACCACCTTGCCCGCAGTCCAGTCAGTGCAATTTACCGCAAGTATCTGAGTTATGCCGCAAGCAACGCATGTCCTGACAATAGTGCCGAAATTGCCGGGATCTGAAATACCGTCGAGCACGACTACGTCCTCTTTTGACACTCGTCTGTCGGGCGGCATGGCGACGACGGCAACTATCCCCGCGGGGGTCGTGGTGTCGCTTATCTGTTGCATGCATTTGTCGGACACCTCGTAGACCTTAGTACGCGTGCCCTCGAATCTCGTCAGAATATCTGAAAATTGCCTCGCCTTGTCCTGCGACACGATTATGCTCTCAACTATTACGTCTTCAGGCAGATCGCGGACGATGTTCGCGCCCTCGGCAAGCAGTTTGCCCTCTTTATAGCGTGCTTCTTTATCTTTAAGCGATCTGAAATATTTGATTTTCGCGTTCGCAACGCTCGTGATCGTCTCTCTCATAACTTCATTTTAACATAATGCCAACGGATTTTCAATAAGCAATTACACAAACCCGCACTTTTACGCAGAGCCGCGTTTTCGCGGGATCCTGCCCGTTGTGCGCAAAAAATATCCGCCCCGTTTTCGGGACGGACGTGTTGTCGTTATACGGCGATTAAGCCTTTGCCTTTTCGCAGAGTGCGGTGAAAGCCGCGCTGTCGTTTACCGCGATATCCGCGAGCACCTTTCTGTTGAGGTTGATGCCCTGCTTCTTGAGACCGCTCATGAATCTGCTGTAAGAAAGACCGTTCATTCTCGCCGCCGCGTTGATACGTGCGATCCACAGCTGACGGAACTGTCTCTTCTTGTTCTTTCTGCCGACGTACGCATAGTTCTGCGACTTCATTACGGCTTCGCGAGCGATTCTATAGAGTTTGGACTTAGCGCCCCAGTAACCCTTTGCTGCCTTCAATATCTTTCTGCGTTTCTTTACTGCGTTTACGCCTCTTTTGATTCTCATATTCTTATACCTCCGATTAGATCATGCCCTTTATCGTTTTCGCCTGGGTCTGGTCGACGAACGCCGCCTTTCTCAGACCGCGCTTTCTCTTGGGCGATTTTTTGCTAAGAATATGTCTGCGGTTCATCTTAGCTCTTTTGATTTTGCCGCTACCGGTCAGCGAAAAACGCTTTTTCGCGCCGCTATGTGATTTTTGTTTTGGCATTTTCCTGTCCTCCAAAAATTATTTCGATTATTTTTTCGCGATGGGTATGAGCAGCATTGCGACCACTCTGCCTTCCGTTGTCGGGGGCTTATCCATCTGTGCGTTTTCTTTGACAAGCTCAAAGAAATCGGTCATTACTTTGAGCGCAAGTTCGGGCCTCGCCTGCTGTCTGCCTTTGAGTCTGATCGACGCTCTGACTCTGTTGCCTTCGCTTAAGAACTTGTTTGCCTGCTTTGCCTTGGTGTTGAGGTCTCCGACGTCGATCGTCGCGCTCAGCCAAACCTCTTTGACTTCGACGATCTTCTGATTTTTTCTGTTCTCTTTCTCGCGCTTGGTCGTTTCGTAACGGTATTTGCCGTAGTCCATGATCTTGCATACGGGCGGTTTCGCCGTCGGCGAAATGAGTACGAGATCGAGATTGCGCTGGTCGGCTATCGCGTTCGCCTCTCTCGACGACATGATGCCGAGCTGAGTGCCGTCCGTGTCGAGAAGCCTGACCTCTCTTTCTCTGATGTCGGAATTGATAAGCAGTTCTTTGATAAGCGTGCCCTCCTGAAAAAAATAGTGGGTAACAAAACATAGTCGTTACCCACAATAAAACTGCAATCAATTTTATTAACCGCGTCTGACCAAAGGCGACGGGTGAGAACAAGTCTGCTTTGTTACGGTAATATATTACCTTAAACGCCCGACGATGTCAACGGTTTTTCAGCGGTTTTTATTAAATTTTTCGCTTTTGCGGCATATTTACGTCGCCGCATCCTTTCGGCTTTGACGTCAGGCGTTGTCGGTCGCCGCGTCGTTATCGGATTTTGCGCTTGCCTTCTTCACTCCCGCCTCGTACGCGTTGATAACGCCGTATATCTGCTTGCGGAAATATGCGCTCATCATTATCAGGAACGCGCCGACCACGCTGATCGCTCCGTCCGGGAACACGTACAGCGCGTTGTAGGTGAAAGAATAAGTCCAGGCATTGCCGAAGCCGTAATCAGCCGCGTACTCTCCGAAGAATACCGCGCCCGAGATCACATGGCAGAAGTATCTGAAACAAATACCCGCGAGAATGCCGAGAGAAAGCGCAACTCCGTCTCTGAACCTGTCGGGAATAGCGGAAATCTTTGCAAACAACTTTCTGAACAGACCGCCGCAAAGTCCCACCATCGCAAACGCGAGCGGATAATCGAGTATGTACTGCACGGGGTGAACGATCCAAGGATCCTGCACGGATTGCAGCAGACCGTAGATAAAACCGCACATAACGCCTTTTCTTATGCCGAACATATAGGAATAAAGAGCTATCGGAAGAAGCGAAAAGAGGGTTATCGACCCGCCGTAAGGCGCCTTGAACAGTCTGATATAAGAGAGTCCGAAAGCGAGCGCTATGCAGACCGCCGCATATACGATAGAGGTCGTATGCGCTCTGCCCGTGTGCTTCCTGGTATCGATCATCATAAACACGACGAAAAGTCCGATAACGAATATCGCAAACAGCGCAATCAGCAATATCTGATACTTTTCGGTGTACGTCTCGCCCGATTTGAAATCGAGCACGACGTTGACGATCGCCACCACAACCGCATAGAGAAGCGCAACGCCTGTGCAGACGAGCGAAGCGATCTTCATCTTGTCGCGCTTGAGGAAAAACGTCAGCGCAAGCGCAACGATGATGACGCCCAGCAGGATAAGACCCACGCAGAGCGACGTGCCGCGGAAATCGTTGAAATTGAAATAATTTTCGTAATCCGCGCTCAACAGATAATTGAACATAAAAAAACTCCTTAAGCTAAGGAGAACTCGAAAATACCTGAAAGATTTTTGCTTCCTTTCGCAAGTATTAACTTGACCAAGTTCAAAGGGTATTTCTCAGCCGATCTTATCAGCACCCCTAGCTTTGACTTTATTATAGTCACGCGCGCGCAGATTGTCAATTGTTTGGCAACGCAAAAATCGACATTTTGCGCCGCCGTATATGTTCCGCTGTTTTAACCCCTTGCAAGTCAACTGCGCTCCCATTTGTAGTGCACATATTCGTCACATAACAAATATGCCGCTTGAGCGGGGTATGACAAGTCATCAGTAAATATCTCAGCATCATCCACTTTCCAACCGTTCACATGTGCAAAATATACTTTTTTAAGTGAAATGCATCCTTTAAATGCCCAATTGCCGATACTCTTTACTCCCTCGCATATTGTGACTTCTTTAAGCGAACTGCATCCATCAAATGCACACTCCCCGATACTTATTACCCCTTTCGGTATCGTTACCTTTTCAAGAGACGTGCAGTTATAAAATGCATATTCTCCTATATCTGTCAGGCTGTCCGGCATTTTTATTTCTTTAAGCGAACTGCATCCATCAAATGCCCAATTGCCGATACTCTTTACTCCCTCGCATATTGTGACTTCTTTTAGCAAACTGCATCCATCAAATGCCCAATTGCCGATACTCTTTACTCCCTCGCATATTGTGACTTCTTTAAGTGAATTGCATCCGACAAATGCCCCCTTCCCGATACTTATTACCCCTTTCGGTATCGTTACCTTTTCAAGAGACGTGCAGTTATAAAAAGCATCTTTTCCTATATCTGTCAGGCTGTCCGGCATTTTTATTTCTTTAAGCGAACTGCATCCATCAAATGCCCATCCCCCGATACTCTCAACTCCCTCGCATATTGTGACTTCTTTAAGCGAACTGCATCCATCAAATGCCCAATTGCCGATACTTATTACCCCTTTCGGTATCGTTACCTTTTCAAGAGACGTGCAGTTATAAAAAGCATCTTCTCCTATATCTGTAAGGCTGTCCGGCATTTTTATCTCTACAAGCGAACTGCATCCTTTAAATGCCCCCTTCCCGATACTTTTTACCCCTTTGGGTATCGTTACCTTTTCAAGAGACGTGCAGTTATAAAAAGCATCTTTTCCTATATCTGTCAAGCTGTCCGGCATTTTTATCTCTTTTAGCAAACTACATCCGCTAAATGCCCACTCTCCGATACTTTTTACACCTTCAGGAATTACGATATTTTTTACACCTGATTTTCTGATAAAAATTTTAATGATCAACGACCAATGCTCATCCCCACAATGAGAAAGCAGTTCGTCAAGTTTATCACGATCTGCGACGTCACCGAACTCGTCCAAGACTTTGTCACAGAAATATCTTGCCGTAAGATATTCTCCGTAACTTTCGTGGAAGAACTTGTTTTCCCGAAAGTTGTAGAACTCTCTGAAAACGATATACTCCGTCAATTCTTCGCCCGTTATCCTTTCCTCCGTCTTTCCATTTTCTTTTTTGAGAAGTTTGTCAAAGAATTTTTTTGCAATTTCTCTCGTCACTATTTTGCCTTTACCGACTGCAATATGCCTGTAATATGCAAACTCAGACAGCATTTTGACTATATTTGCTGACATTGCTTCCCCGAACTTCAGACTCTCGCTTTTGAACATAACGTCCGTTATATCGTCAAACATTCCGATCTCAGAATCGCTGATCTTACCTGTCATAGCATACAGAGATACGATCTGCGTCAGCATAAACGGGTTGCGTTTTATATCGTCGCCAAGACGATTGACCTGGTCTTTCAGATCATCTGAAACGTCATTTAATTTTTTGTTCGTCAGACCTCTTTCCTCAAGCTCTCCAAACAGCTTATCGCAATATTCGCTGACATTGTCGTCGTTGAATTCTTGCAGTTCACAAACGCAAGCGCCGTAAAACATCTTTGCCGCCGTCTGTCCTCTGTCCGTAACGATTATTTTGACTTTGTTGCCGCAAAATTTCTGCAATTCTTCAATGTGTCCGACAAATGCCCGCGTGTTGTTCTGCAACGCTATTTCGTCCATAGCGTCCAATGCAATAACGACGTCGTTGCCTCTTTTTATTCTGTCATCAATGAGCGTCGCGAAATTTTCCATCGTATAGAAGGACTCGCCTATCTCGCATGTTTCGATGAATTTTTTGAAAAGATACTGCAACAGCACGGGGTATTTCTCGTTTTGAGACACGTTAGCAATGCAATATTTAGCCGCGGCGGTACAAGTAGCCGTAAGCACCAACGCTCCGTCTATATTCTTGTATTCGTTGATGATCTGTCCGATAAAACAGCTTTTGCCGCTTCCCGCCTTGGCTGTGATAAACAATACGTGGTTATTCGTTTTATCGGCAAGATCTTTTACTCTGTCGTAAATCTCGTCTTTGTATTTAAGAGACCTCGGGATATATATTTTATCGAAATCGACCTTGGTTTTTTCGGTGTCGAGCAGATCTACGCCGAGAAGCCGCGTTATATCAATACCTCTGCCCGAAGCGGATTTGTCTGCATAGATACGGCTCATTCTGTTGACTATTAGGTCTTTGACTTTATTGAATAAACACGAAAGGTCTCCTTCGCATAATTTGTCCGGATTGCAAAACAAACAATTTGTTTTCAATATCTCATCGACTTTTATCTCTTTAAATGCTTCTATATATTTTTTGCCCGGACAAACTATAACGGTACGGTTGGCAAAATTATTCCCGACCTTCTCTCTCCACGACCTGATCTCATTTATAACATAACTATTATCTTTTGTGAGCAGATTATCAGTCAATAACAGCAAAAACACTCCACCCTTTTTTGCCGCTTCTTCGCTCCATTGTTCAAAATAACCGGAACAATGATCTTCTGAAAAACAAACCGTGATACCTTTTTTATTGAGAAAACGTACTATTTGTTTTGCAGGCTTATCATCTACACCCGTCCAGCTTATAAAAACGTTTTTTTTGATAATATCTTCACGTGATTCTTCACTCATAACACGGCTTCCTCAAACAGTTTATTATCAACAATTATATAATACCTTTATTGATATATTTTGTCAATTCAAAAGCAAAATTTAATTTCAAAGCTCGTTTTTTAATATATCCCGAAAATTAAACCAAAGCACTAAAATAAGCGCGAAAACTACTGCAAAATTGCCAAAATCTGCGTTGATTCAAGCAAAAACGCGCGTTTTGCGAAAAGACAAAAAAAGACTCGCAAAAAACTGAATGTCACAAAAATTGCCGAAGCGACCGACGAAAACACGTTGCGAAGCGTTTTGAGCGAGAGGATTTGCGGGTAAACGCGAAGAGCCTCGGGGGTAATACTCTTGCGGTATTACCGTCGAGGCTCGACAATGTTTAATCGTAAATCAGCCGTTCAAAACCGTGTTTGAGTCGGTCGCTTCGGCAGAAAAATTAAATAATATACTTATTCAACTTCTGCGGAGCGTTGGCGAGTTCTGCCCTCTTTTCGTCGTAACCGGGACGACCGAGGAGCGCGTAGGTCGCGTTCTTGCCTTCTTCGACGCCGGGCTGGTTGAAGGTATCGATACCCATCAGCGCGCCTGCGTAAGCGGTCTTAAGCATGAAGAACATCAGGAGTTCGCCGAGCGTGAACTCGTTGAGCACGGGGAGCATGATGGTATGATTGAGTTTGCCCGCCTTGGTCAACGCGTATTCGGTCGCCTTTCTTTCTGCGGTGATGAGTTCGCTCATCGTATGACCGCAGAGGAAGTTGACGTTGGGGAAATCCTCGCAACCGTCGGGGATCTTCACTTCTGCGCGGTAATTGTCGACGCCGATAAAGGTGATGACCTTGTCGAACGGACCTTCTGCATACAACTGCACCTGACTGTGCTGATCTGTAACGCCGAGCGACTTGACGGGGGTCTGACCCTTATTGCAAGCGGTGCCGTCGAGGTTCTTGTTCTTGCCGAGGCTTTCCGCCCACAGCTGAGCGTACCAGTCTGCGACGAACTTGAGACCGTCTGCATACGGCATCATGACGGAAATGTTCTTGCCTCTCTTCATCGCCATATACTGCATAAGCGCGGCGAGGAGCGCGGGGTTTTTCTTGACGTTGGGGTTGCTACACTGCTCGTCCATATAACGCGCGCCCTGCAAGAGACCCTTGATGTCGATATTGACGACCGCCGCGGGGAGCAGACCGACGGGGCAAAGCTCGCTGAATCTGCCGCCGACGCCGTCGGGGATAAAGAAGGTCTTGTAGCCCTCTTTCTGCGCGATCTTGATGAGGTTGCCGCTGTTGGCGGACGTGGTGGCTATGATGTGATCTTTAGCCTTGTCGCCCAGCTTCTTTTTGAGAATATCGTTGATGATGAGGTACTGGGTCATCGTCTCGGAAGTGCTGCCCGACTTGGTGATGACGTTGAACATGGTCTTTTCGACGTCGATGACGTCAAAGAGCGCCTGCATTCTTTCGGGGTCTACGTTGTCCTCGACGTAGAACTTGGGACCCTTGCGCTTGCGCTTGGGCAGGTCGTTGTAATGCAGGTGGCAGATAGCCTGGAACGCGGCGATGGGGCCGAGCGCACTGCCGCCGATGCCGAGCACTACGAAATATTCGAAGTTCTTGCGGATCTGCTTGGCGGTGGCGAGGATATCTTCGACGACATCGTCCTGATTGTACGGAAGCTCCGTCCAACCCATCATGCCCTTACCTCTGCCGGCGGTGACAGCCGCGAAAGCCGCCTCTACTTCTTCTACGTAAGAAGCGATCTGTCTCTCGGAAAATCCTTCGTGACCGACGGACTTACTCATCATATTGTTGAAATCCACGCGTAGTCTGAGTTCTTTTTTGTTGTAACGCATAAAAATCTCCTTTTGCGCAAAACGCGCACGTCATATTGTTACGGGTACGGTGACGAAATATATCTCAAAACGTCGCAAAAACGAACGGGAAGCGGAAAAAAATCCGTTTTATATCCGTTTACGCACCAGCATTTATATTATACTAAGACAGAGCAAAAGTCAACGGGTTGAGGCTTTGATTTCGCACTCTTTTAAATATTCGAACGCGGCTTTCAGCTCGTTTTCGTCTTTGTAACTCCTGGTGTAGACCTCCATCAGGCAAGATCCGTCGAATCCCGCTTCGGCAAGCGCGCGGTAGAGAGAAACGAAGTCGAAAGTTCCCTTTCCCGGCAGACACAGATTGCCGTTGTCGTCGTAGTCGCAAAGGTGCACCGTCTTGAGTCTTCCCTTCATCACGTCAAGGTAATCGCGCCAGCTTATCTCCGACTGCATCGCCTGTTTTATGTCGAGCGTCGCGCCGAGCTTCGGGCAGCGGTCTTTGATCGCCGAAAAGAAAGCGGGGTTGCAGAAGTACGCCCAGTGCACGTTTTCGTAACACAGCGTTACTCCGTATTTTTCCGCAAGGTCGCAGAGAATATTCACCCTTTGGGATATCAGATCGTAATTGAAGCTGTAACGCACGGCTTTTTTGAGCATCGTCGCGCCGTGGAAAGTGTAATTTTTCGCGCCGATCTTATGCGCCACTCTGCAGACCGACTCGAAAGTCGCGATCGCGTCGCCGTACGCTCTGTCGTTGAGGCTGTAAAGTTCGGGCTCAAACTGATTGGTCAGTGCATGAACGGAGTGCACGCGCATACCGTCTGCGCGGGCAAGCCTTTCGGTAAGAACGTCGCCGAACGCGTCGGTATACTCGCATCGCGAAGCGAAAAACACTTCCGACACTTTTGCCCCGATAGAAGCTATCTCCGTCAGCGCGTCCTCGGTGTAAAGACGCGGAAAAAACGAAGCCGTAGAGATTCCTGTTTCCATATTATTTATTATATCATTATTAAACGTCGATGCAACAAAATTTTTTGATAAGTATCGGGTTTTGCCGCAATTTCGAGATAAATCTCTACGTTGTAACTATCACTGTGTTTACAAAAATTTGACAATACAGTTGTAAAAATTAACTTATTCAACGATTGAGTATTTTGCGCGGGTGTGCTATATTATATGTGTTAAAGTTTATTGAAGGAGAGATTATGGCTAAGTTTACCAGATGGCTGCTTAAATACAGATATGTCGTATTGGGCGTACTTATTCTGTTGCTTGCTCTTTCCGTTGTCGGAAGCATGCTGGTACAGAAAGAAAGCGACGTATTGTCGTATCTGGACAAAGACAGCGACACCGTCAAAGGCAAAGAAATACTCAATCAGGAATTTTCCATCGTAGGCGACTGCACGATAGGACTTTCATTCCTGACTAAAGACGAAGTTGCTGAAATCGTCGCCAAGTTTGAAGAAAACGAAAGTATAGGAAAAAAGTACATTGATGAAAACGGCAAAAGTGTTCCTCTGCTCAGCAAGATGGTCTGGATCGGCACGTTCGACGACTTGTATGAGCTTGGCGCAGGCGGTCTTAACGTCCTCGACGTAGAGCCGATGATGCAGCTGCTCCGCAATAAATTTCAGGTCACTACGGACGGTATCGATACTTTCGTCGTAAGTCTTTATTTTGTACGTTCGGGCTCTGACAACGCCGTCATCACCGCTCTTGACGAAGCAGAAAACATTATAAGAGACACCTACGAAAAGAAAATCAACGCAGGAGAACTCAATACTACGGTTGACAACTGCTATTATATAGGCGGTATGGCGCAGAACGCGCGCGTCCTCGTCGACAGCTCTGTCAACGATATGCCCAAATTCGTAGCGGCAGCGGTCGTCTGCGTATTCATCATACTCTTCATCTCGACCAACAGTTATCTTGAACCTGTCATCTTCCTCGCGACGCTTGGCATATCGATACTGCTCAACATGGGCACCAACCTGATCGCGGGCAACCCGATGGGTACGATCTCGACGATCACTTCGTCGTGCTCGTCAATACTTCAGCTGGCGATCTCGATGGACTACTCGATCTTCCTGATGCACACATATTATGAAGAAAGACGCACGGGCAAAGATCCCAAAGAAGCGTTGATCGCGGCTATGCCCAAGTCACTCAAGTCGGTCATGGCGAGCGCACTGACCACGGTGGGCGGCTTCGTTGCGCTGTTCTTCATGACTTACGGCATGGGTTACGACCTCGGATTCGTGCTTGCGAAGGGCGTGTTGCTCTCTCTGCTTGCCGTCGTATTCGTACAGCCGATTCTCATCCTGTTCTGCAAAAAGCTCATCGACAAGACGCACCACGACTGGATCGTCACCCCGAGACTCAACTTCGTCGGCAAGACGATCACCAACAAAGTTTTGTCGGTATGCGTTCTCGTGCTCTGCATAGGAATAGCGATCCCGTCGGCGATATATCAGAGCAAAGCTCCGCTCAACTACATCACGATGACCGAAGAAACGCCGCTCGAGGAAATGAGTCTGCCTCAGCGCGAGATCACACAGCTCAACAACCAGATAATAATGTGCGTGCCAGTTGAGTACGAAAACACTACCGACGGCAATATCCTGGCAGGATCGTCATTGTCTGCGGCATACAATATAAATCTCGACAAGCAGTACGAGTTTATAGAGCGCATACGACTCGTAGGAACGACCACCGACTCTGAAGGCAATATCGTTGCTGACGAAAGTTACTCGCAAGTGACCGACATCTTCTCTCTCGGCACGATGATAGACAGCGAAACGCTTGCCACTCTCAAATCCAGCAGATATTGGTCGGCTGTCTGCAATGCGCTCGAAAATCAGTTGTTCGGCAGTTTTATTTCCAACATATCCGACAAGTCGCCCGAATCTTCGCACTATATGCTCTACACGATCAACCTCACGGGCGCGCCAGAGGACGTAGAAAGCTATGCGTCTTTGCTTAAGATAAGAGAGATCGCGACCGAAGAATTCGGATCAGGCATATATATCACGGGTCTCGTGCAGGGCGCATACGAACTTTACTCGGTCACTCCCGACGACTTCACGCTCGTCAACGTTCTCAGCGCGGTCATAGTGTTCGTGGTACTGCTCCTGACCTTCCGCAAGCCGATAATGAGCGTTATACTCCTGCTCGTCATCGAGACGGGTATCTGGGCTAACCTCACTCTCGTATATCTGATAGGAAGCAAGATCAACTTCATAGCATACCTGATAGTCAGTGCGATACAGCTGGGCGCGACGGTCGACTACGCGATCCTGTTCACGAGCAAATATTATGAAGAAAAAGAACGCTCTACCGGCATCGTCGCAATAAAGAACGCGATACACAGAGCCGCTCCCAGCGTAATAACCTCGGCGGCGATACTCATCTTCGCCTGCGTATCCGTCAACACTCTCACCTCCAACGTGATAGTCGCGCAGATAACGAGACTTATCGCGATCGGTACGGTGTTCAGCCTGATACTCGTGTTCACCCTGCTTCCCTCGATACTTTCGATCAAGGAACGCCTGACGCGCAAGATCTATATCAGACGCGGCAAGGGCGACCCGGACGAAGGCAAGGACGACGTGCCGATATACGACAAAAAGGCGCTTGCAAAAGGTCTTTCCAAAGCGGCTAAGATCGGTCTGAAAGGCATTATAATCAGCGGAAAGCCTTGCGATAACGAGCCTGAACCTGCTACCGCAACAGCGGGAGAAGGCGCTGACGTGCAGAGCGCGGGCAACTCCTACGACGCGACATTCGGCGTAAAAGACGACGACAGCGCAAAGCCGCTCGATCCCGACAACGCTATAGACGCGAAGTTCGGAAAGGACAAAAATAAATAATACGTCTCGTCAAGAAATGACAAGCCGCTCCCCTCCGGAGCGGCTTTTTCCTGCCCTTTTCGCTTGCTGAAGCGATAATTTATATCACCTTTTCAACCCGGTTGCTTTCCGCACTCTTTTCTCTCCGTATATCCTGTGATTTCAAACGCGCTTATCTGCACTTCTCGGCAGCATGCCGCACTTTGACGAGCGATTACTCCTCTCCGTATTTAATGCGCGCGCTGTCACTGGCGCATTTTCAGAGCCTTCTTGTGCGCTTCACGTTGCTCAGTCTCCTCACTTTCCTTATCTGACATGGCGGTTGTCTGTACTTCTTTTTTCTTGTCCGCATCAGCCTACCGACGCTTATTTGATCGTATCTTCTTGCTTTATATATTTTTTTATTTTGTAACTTTAAGAAAGCAACGGTATGTTCGTCGCTTATCTGTATACTGTAAAACAAAACCCCTCTTTTGCGCCTTAAACAGCGTTGCCGAGGGGGAAGTGAACATGCTTTTGCCCCACCGCCTGTCACAGGCATCCTGAAAGCGGCGCAAAACATATATAAAAAGGCATAAAAAATCCCCTCTCTATCCACATTTGAAGTCGGTAGAAAGGGGAAAATTATCAGAGCTCCGTGACCGTATCTATTTCTACGAGCACGTTTTTTGGCAACGTCTTTACCGCAACGCAGGAACGCGCGGGCTTGGACACGAAGTGTTTCGCATACACCGCGTTGAACGCCGCGAAGTCGTTCATATCGGCAAGGAAGCAAACCGTTTTGACTACCTTGGATATATCGGTACCCGCCGCTTTGAGAAGGTTTTCGACGTTGGTGCAGACGAGTTCGGTCTGTTCTTCGATCGTTGCGCCCGCTATATTGCCGGTTGCGGGGTCTATAGCTATCTGACCCGAAGTGTAGACCATTCCTCCGCTTATCACAGCCTGAGAATAAGGTCCTATCGCCTGGGGTGCTTTGTCTGTGCTTACGTATTTCATTTTATGCCTCCGTGTTGATTATACGAGTTTAAATCCTCTTTCCGTCAGCGTCTTTCTTATCTCTGCGATATGATCGAAATTCTTCGTCTCGACCTGTATGCGCAGGAAACATCCGTTGACGTCGCTGCCCTCGTTGGCTCTCTCGTGATGTACCGAAATGACGTTGCCGCCGAGATCTGCTATTATCGTCGCGACGTCTTTGAGCTGACCGGGCTTGTCGAGAAGTTCTATCATCAGCATGGTATTTCTGCCCGACATCAGCAGACCTCTCTTGATGACCCTCGAGAGGATCGTCACGTCGATGTTACCGCCCGAAAGCAGACAGCACACCTTCTTACCCTCAACGGGTATTTTGTTGAAAAGTACAGCCGCGACCGAAACCGCACCCGCGCCCTCGGTGACCAGCTTCTGCTGTTCGATAAGGCTGAGGATTGCCGCAGATATCTCGTCATCGCTAACGCTTACGATGTCGTCGACGTACTTGCTGCAGAACTCGAAAGTATTCGCGCCCGGCTCTTTGACCGCGATGCCGTCAGCGATCGTAGAGACGCTGTCCAGTTTCTCTATCTTGTGATCGTGCACGCTGTTGAGCATACTGGGAGCGCCGCTCGCCTGCACGCCGTACACTTTTACGCTCGGCTTGAGGCACTTGATAGCGTAAGCAACGCCGCTGATGAGTCCGCCTCCGCCGATGGGCACGACTACCGCGTCCACGTTGGGGAGCTGATCGAGGATCTCGAGGCCGATCGTACCCTGACCCGCTATGACGTCGATGTCGTCAAACGGGTGTATAAACGTATATCCGCACTCCTCTTTGAGTTGCAGAGCCTTGTTGTAAGCGTCGTCGTAAACGCCCTTTACGAGGCATATCTCCGCGCCGAGACGTCTTGTGGCTTCGACCTTGGAGATAGGCGCGCCGTCGGGCAGGCAGATCAGAGATTTGATGCCGTTTTTGGTTGCCGCGAGCGCGACGCCCTGCGCGTGGTTGCCCGCCGAGCAAGCGATAACTCCTTTTTGCTTTTCTTCGTCGCTGAGTTGCGAGATCTTGTAATATGCGCCTCTTACCTTGAACGATCCTGTGACCTGAAGGTTTTCCGCCTTGAGGTACACCTCGCATTTTTTGCTGATGTTAGGCGCGTAGATCATATCCGTCGGGCGGATCGCCTCTTTGAGGACGAACGCCGCGTGGTATATTTTGTCCAATGTCAACATATCTTACCTCTTATTTGAGCACCGCGCCCTTGTCCGCACTGGTGACGAGTCTGTAATAACGACTGAGCCAACCCGTCTTGAATCTGGGCTCGGGCATTACCTGAGTTTTTCTTCTTTCTGCGAACTCCTCGTCGGAAACGTCCGCGCTTATCTTGTGAGCGGGGATATCTATGGTTATCATATCCCCTTCTTTGATAAGACCTATTTCGCCGCCGACCGCCGCCTCGGGACAAACGTGTCCGATAGAAGCTCCTCTCGACGCGCCGCTGAACCTGCCGTCCGTGATCAGCGCGACGCTCTTGTCGAGTTTCATTCCTGCGAGCGCGGAGGTGGGATTGAGCATCTCTCTCATACCGGGACCGCCCTTGGGACCTTCGTATCTGATGACGACGACGTCGCCGTCCTTTATCTTCTTGCCGTATATCGCCTCTATTGCCTGATCTTCACCGTCGAATACTCTCGCGGGACCCGTATGCACGAGCATTTCGGGAGCAACCGCACTGCGCTTAACGACGCAACCGTCCTTGGCGATATTGCCCCACAGGATAGCGAGTCCGCCCGTGGAAGAATAGGGATTGTCGAGGCTTCTTATCACGTTGTAGTCGAGGACCTTGACGTTTTTGATGTTTTCCGCAACCGTCTTGCCCGTTACCGTCATGGCTTCGCCGTGGATATATCCGCCCTTGTTCAGCTCGCTGAGCACCGCCTGAACGCCGCCCGCCGCATACAGATCCTGCATGTGCGTCGGACCTGCGGGAGCGAGGTGGCAGAGGTTGGGCACTTTGTCGCTGTACTCGTTGAAGATGTTCAGATCGAGTTCTACGCCCGCCTCGTTCGCGATCGCGAGAAGATGCAACACGCTGTTGCTCGAGCAACCGAGAGCCATATCGCAGGTCAGCGCGTTCTGTATCGAAGTCATATTGATGATGTCGCGCGCCTTGATGCCCTTCTCTATCATGTTCATGATAGCCATACCCGCGTGTTTTGCAAGCACGGTGCGCTCGCTCATAACTGCGGGAATCGTGCCGTTGCCGGGGAGCGCTATGCCGATCGCCTCGCAGAGGCAGTTCATGCTGTTTGCCGTATACATACCGCTACAGGAGCCGCAAGTCGGGCAAACTTTTTTCTCAAACTCGGTCAGACCGTCGTCATCGATGATGCCCGCCTTGTAAGCGCCGACGGCTTCAAACATCTTGGAGAGCGAAACCTCGCATTTGTCGACAATGCCCGCCATCATCGGACCACCGCTGACGACGACCGCCGGGATATTCATTCTGACCGCCGCCATGACCATGCCCGGTACGATCTTGTCGCAGTTGGGCACGAGCACTACGCCGTCGAGGCAATGCGCGTTGACCATGGTTTCCACGCTGTCGGCGATAAGCTCTCTCGAAGCGAGCGAATAGTGCATACCCGCGTGACCCATCGCGATACCGTCGCAAACGCCGATCGAAGGGATCATGATCGGGGTGCCGCCCGCCATTCTGATACCCGCCTTTACGGCTTCGGTCAGCTTGTCGAGATGAATGTGTCCGGGTACTATGTCGCTATGCGCGGAAACGACTCCGACGAGAGGTCTCTCGAGTTCCTCTTTGGAAAAACCGCACGCATAAAGAAGCGACCTTTGAGGAGCGGTGTTTGCGCCGCTCGTAAGATATTTACTGCGAAGTTCCATATTTGTCTCCTTAAACTAAGTCGCTCTGCAAAGGCAAAGCGACTTAAAAATGTGTATCGGTTGTCTTGCCTCTTACTTCTTGAGCCAGGACATCATCTTTCTGAGTTCGCTGCCGACTTTCTCGAGCGGATGCTCAGCCTCGAGAGCGCGGGTCGCGAGGAACTTAGCGCACTTGCCGCTCTTGTTCTCGGTCATCCATTCGCTGACGAAAGTACCGTCCTGTATCTCTCTCAGAACCTTTCTCATTTCCTTGCGGGTCTCCTCGGTGATGAGTCTCTTGCCCGTTCTGTAATCGCCGTATTCTGCGGTGTTGGAAATGCTGTATCTCATCTTTGCAAAGCCGCCCTCGTTGATGAGGTCGACGATCAGCTTCATCTCGTGTATGCACTCGAAGTATGCCATCTCGGGAGCGTAACCTGCGCCTACGAGAGTCTCGAAACCTGCCTTCATCAGCTCGGTAACGCCGCCGCAAAGAACTGCCTGTTCGCCGAACAGGTCGGTCTCGGTCTCCTCTCTGAACGTGGTCTCGAGGATACCTGCTCTGCCTGCGCCGATGCCGCTTGCGTATGCGAGAGCATAATCCTTTGCTCTGCCGCTTGCGTCCTGAGCGATAGCGATGAGGGACGGAACGCCTCTGCCTTCAAGGTACTGGCTTCTGACGGTGTGACCGGGGCCCTTGGGAGCGACCATGATAACGTCGATGTCTTTAGCGGGCTTGATCAGGTTGAAGTGGATATTGAGACCGTGAGCGAACATGAGGATCTTGCCTGCGGTCATGTACGGAGCAACCTGTGCGTCGTAGATATCCGCGCAGATCTCGTCGGGAACGAGCATCATAACTATATCCGCCTTTTTAGCCGCCTCGTCGACGGGCATGACGGTGAGACCGTAGTCCTTAGCTTTCTTTTCGTGTCTGCTGCCCGGTCTGAGACCAACGATGACGTTCACGCCGCTGTCCTTGAGGTTCATAGCGTGAGCGTGGCCCTGAGAACCGAAGCCCATTATAGCAACCGTTTTGCCGTCAAGCATTTTGAGATCGCAATCGCAATCGTAATACTTTGTAATCATTGTTTGTTCCTCCAGATTTATGTGAAAATTGAATTTCTGTTTATGATTTTCTTGTCGTTACATGACGATGTCGTCGATAGAGCCGCCGGGCGGTATCATCGGGAGAACTTTTTCGTCTCTGTCGATGACCGCGTCGATTATGCAGGGTCTGCCGCTTGCGAGCGCCTGCTTGAGCGCCGCGTCAAGTTCCTCAACCGTCGTGGCTCTGAAGCCGAGCGCGCCGAACGCCTCTGCGAGTTTGACGTAATCGGTCTTTCTGTCGAGCGTCGTGCAGGAATATCTCTTGCCGTAGAACTGCGTCTGCCACTGTCTGACCATGCCGAGCACGTGGTTGTTGACGACCACCGTGATTATGGGCAGATTGTAAGAGACCGCGGTGCACATCTCGTTCATATTCATATGGAACGAGCCGTCGCCCGTGATCATCACTACTCTGCGGTCGGGTCTCGCTACCTGCGCGCCTATCGATGCGCCGTAACCGAAACCCATCGTGCCGAGGCCGCCCGAAGTGACGAAATGGCGGGGCTTTGTGCGCCTTGCGTACTGCGCCGCCCACATCTGGTGCTGACCTACGTCGGTCGTAACGATATCGTCCTCCGTGATGTTGTCCGCAACGCATCCGATGATCTGGTGCGGACGGAGAACTCCCGCCACGTCCTTGGGCTTGTAATCCTTGCTTCTCCAGTCGTCGATCTTTGCGATCCAGTCCTTATGCTCCGTCTTTCTGACGAGCGGGAGAAGTTTCTGCAGCACGTCCTTGACGTCGCCGACAACGCTGAGGTTGCACGGGATATTCTTGTTTATCTCTGCGGCGTCTATATCGATATGAATGATCGCCGCCTTGGTAGCGAATCTGTTCTTGTCCGTCGCGACACGGTCGGAAAAACGCGTGCCGACCGCGATCAGCACGTCGCTGTCAGCGCACATCCTGCCCGCGCTCATGCTGCCGTGCATACCCACGAGACCGAGGTTGAGAGGATCGTTGCAATCGAGCACGCCAGCCGCCATAAGCGTGTGGCAACCGGGGATATCAGCCTTGTGCATAAGTTCCGTCAGTTCGTCCTGCGCGCCGCTCGTCTGAACGCCGCCGCCGAAAAGAACGGCGGGCTTCTTCGCGTTGTTGATGAGTTCCGCCACCTTGGCGATCTCCTCGTCCGTGACTTCGGGTACGGGAGCCGCAAGCACAGCGGGCTTCTTCTCGTACTCGCACTCCGCGCTCGTGACGTCCTTGGTGATGTCGACGAGAACGGGGCCTGGTCTGCCGCTCTTGGCGATCTTGAAAGCAAGACGGATCGTATCTGCAAGATCTTCTACTTTGCGCACTACGAAATTGTGCTTGGTGATGGGCATCGTGATGCCCGCGATGTACACTTCCTGAAAACTGTCGAGACCGATAAGGTTGTTGGAGACGTTGCCGGTAATGGCTACGACGGGAACGCTGTCCATAAACGCGGTCGCGATACCCGTGATGAGGTTGGTCGCTCCCGGTCCCGAAGTCGCAAGCACCACGCCGGTCTTGCCGGTAACGCGCGCATAGCCGTCGGCGGCGTGCGCCGCGCCCTGCTCGTGAGCCGTGATGATGTGCCTTATCCTGTCCTGATTCTTGTACAAAGCGTCGTAGATGTTGAGCACCGCTCCGCCCGGATAGCCGAATATGGTGTCCACGCCCTGTTCAAGAAGAGTTTCAACTAAAATTTGAGAACCGTTCAACTTCATAATCCCTCGCAATTCACACTTCCGCGCCACGCACCGCCATTCCGGCGATCCCGCACGCGGTAATTCAGATTAACTAATATAATATTATAAAAGCCCTTCAAAGTCAAGTGTATTCTTGTTTTTTTTACTCGTTGCGACGCTTTTCGCGCGTATTTTCGCATAGCGTGCGCGCCCGTATAACGTTTGATTTATTTTATGCGGATACGGTGAATATTTATTAAATATGACCGCGCCGTTGCGGACGTACAAAATACGTCTTTTTCCCTGCGCAAAAGAAAATGCGTTTTGCTTTTCGCGCAGTCGCCGACACGCGATCTCTCCTGCCGCATCAAAGTTTCTGCCCGCCTTGCACAAAAAAGCGGAGCCTTACGGCCCCGCGCGATTTATCTGATTGTTGCGTCAGGCAAGTTTTTCTGCGATCTTTCTGAGGAAATCCTCGGTCTGAAGGGTAACGGGTTCTCTGTCTCCTTTGAAAAGCGCCGCGAGGTCTCCCGTCATATAGCCTTCCTCTATCGTGGATATGGTCGCCTTTTCGAGCTTTTCGGCAAACGCGCTGAGTTCTTCGTTGCCGTCCATCTGCGCGCGTTTTGCAAGCGCTCCGCTCCATGCAAAAATGGTAGCCACGGGATTGGTGGAGGTGGGCTTGCCTTCGCGGTACTTGTAATAGTGACGGGTGACGGTGCCGTGCGCCGCCTCGTATTCGTAATTGCCGTCGGGCGAAACGAGCACCGAGGTCATCATCGCGAGCGAGCCGAACGCGGTCGCGACCATATCGCTCATGACGTCGCCGTCGTAGTTCTTGCACGCCCAGATCATACCGCCGTTACTGCGGACGACCCTCGCAACAGCGTCGTCGATAAGCGTGTAGAAATAGGTTATGCCCGCCTCCTCGAATCTGCTCTTATACTCCTTGTCGTATATCTGCCGGAAGATGTCCTTGAACCTGTGGTCGTAGGTCTTGGATATGGTATCTTTGGTGGAAAACCAGAGATCCTGCCTGGTGTCGAGCGCATAATTGAAACAGCTTCTCGCAAAACTGGTTATGCTGTTGTCGGTATTGTGCATGCCGAGCACCACGCCGCCCGTCTTTGAGAAATCGAATATCTCGATGATCCTCTCGTTGTCGGAGCCGTTGACGACAAGCTTCGCGCTCTCGCCCTTTTTGACGTAAGCCTCGACGTCCTTGTACACGTCGCCGTAAGCGTGTCTCGCGATCGTTATCGGAGCCGTCCATGTGGGAATGTACGGATTGATGCCCTTGACGAGTATCGGCGCGCGGAAAACGGTGCCGTCGAGTATCGCCCTTATCGTGCCGTTGGGGCTTTTCCACATCTGCGAGAGGTTGTATTCGGTCACTCTCTGCGCGTTGGGAGTGATCGTGGCGCACTTTACTCCTACGCCGTAAGTCTTGATCGCGTTGGCGGCGTCGTGGGTGACCTTGTCGCCCGTGCGCTCGCGGTTGACGAGCCCGAGGTCGTAATACTCGGTGCGCAGATTGACGTAGGGTTTGATGAGAATATCCTTGATCCAACCCCAGATGATTCTTGTCATTTCGTCTCCGTCCATCTCGACGATGGGCGTAGTCATTTTGATTTTATCCATCGGTAACTCCGTTCGGCAAAAGCCGCAAAAAATTTTCTTTTGAAATGATTATAATATTTTACCGTGCATTTTGCAAGCGTTTGCCGAACTTTTGCCGTACACGCACAACACTTTTGAGTCAAATTTTGCCTTTTTTGCGCTTTTCGCCCGTGCGAGCGCGTCGTCCACCGCGCATCCGACCACGTCGGCATACCCCATTCCGTTTTCCGCGAACAGATATGTAGCAAGGCTTCCAGGCACGGTGTTCGCCTCGTTGATATATATCTTTCCGTCCGTGTTGTCGAGAAGGAAGTCTATCCTGACCACTCCTTTCGCGCCGATACCCTTATATGCCGCGACCGCCGCGTCCCTGACCTCGGAGCGCACGCGCGGAGGCACTTTTGCGGGATACACCCTGCCGCCGCCCGACAACTTCCCGCCGCCGTCGAGATATTTTTCCTCAAAGGACAGGAACTGCTCCCAGCTGAGCGGCTGTTCGAGTTCGGAAGCGAGCGTCACCCCGTCTTTTACGAGCACGGCGCAGTTGAGTTCCGTGAAATCCGTCAGCGCCTTTTCGCATATCGCGCGGTCGTCGAACGCGAGCGCGGTCTCTATCGCCGCCGCAAGCTCGAGCGCGTCTTTCGCGACGGCAATGCCTATGGACGAGCCCTGCGCGACGGGCTTTACGATAACGGGATATCCGAGACTGCTTTCCGCGAGCCGCACGCTCTCCTCCGACGCGTCCCGGACTGTGACGTACGGGGTCACGTTGAGACCGAGCGAAGCGAAAAGGGTCTTGGACAATGCCTTGTCCATACCTATCGCGCTCGCCGCCACTCCCGCCGAAGTATACGGCAGTCCTATCACGTCGAGGTAACCCTGCAGCGCGCCGTTTTCACCGTTGCCGCCGTGCGTACAGACGAGACAGCAATCGGGACGTATCAGCAACTTTCTGCGCGCAAATCCGTCGATATATACGCCGTCTCTTTCGAGATAAGCGCGCTTTTTCTTGCTCTTTTTTCCGATATAACTCTTTATGTTGTCCGCACCCGAGACTATGTAGAACGCGCCGTTCTCGATCAGGAGCGGACAGATCGCATAGTTGCGTGACAGCGACTTCATCGCCTGCACCGCGGTGATCACCGATATGTCGCGTTCGGTGGAATCGCCGCCGTAGATCAACGCGAGCGCGCATTTTTGTCTGTTTTCCATAATATCCCTCCTCAATACCCGTCGGGCAGGTCGTTTTCTATCAGGAGCACGTCTCCGCGCCTGAGTATATGAGAAAACAGTTCCTGCGCGGCGGCAAGATTGCTTTTGACGAATACGTCTGTTTCCTTCATTCCCGCAGACAGAGCGCCCTGTCTCATATCGTCCGCATTGGGACCGATAAGCACGGCGATATCGGCGGCGAAAGCTATCTCTCTGCCGAGCGCGAAGTTGGCGTCTCTGCCGCTCTTGCCCATCTCGACGAGTCCCTGACAGGCGACTATCCTGCGCCCGTCGAACGATTTCAACACCTGAAGCGCCGCTCTCGCGCCCTGTTCGTTTGAGTTGTACCCGTCGTCTATCACAGTCACGCCGTTGTCTGTCGGCACGAGCTCGAGTCTGTGCGGTACGGGTTTGAGCCTGCCTGCGGCAGCGGCTATCCTTTCAGGCGACACTCCCATACCGTAAGCCACCGCGGCGGCAAGCGTTATATTGCTGACGTTGTGCGCGCCGAGAAGCGGAGTGCGGCACACGACCTTTTCGCCGCCCGAGAACACGAGCGTGAACTCGCTGCCGTCCTTGCCCGTCCTGATATGCGAAGCGAAGCACTCCCCGCCCGCTCCGACGCGGTATTTTTCGCCCGCGTTTTCTCTGTACATCAGTTTGCAGTAGTCGTTGTCCGTATTGAAATAGCTTTTGCCTCCTCTCTCCGCGACGTAGTCAGAAAGCTCGGACTTGGCGGCGATAATATTCTCCAGAGAGCCGAAGGTTGCGAGGTGCTGGGCGGCTATGCCCGTTATCACCGCGATCGCGGGCTTCACGATATCGCAAAGCAGGCTGACGTCTCCCTTTCGTTTCGCGCCCATTTCCGCGACGAACACCTGCGTGTCGTCGGGCATATCGCGCACGCTGATACAGATACCCATCGGGGTATTGTAGCTTGCGGGAGTGGCGTATACCCTGTACTTTTCGCAAAGAAAAGCGGCGAGTATGTTCTTCACGCCCGTCTTGCCGTAGCTTCCCGTGACGCCTATTCTGACCAAGTCCGTTTTTGCGTCCAGCGCCTTTTTGCAACCTTCGGTATATATTCGGGCAACGGCTTGTTCTATCGGATGAGAAATTGCCGCGCACAGCGCGAAAAGCGCGGGCGACAGAATATACGCGAGCGGCAGGAACGCGAAGTCAAACCGCACGCCGTTTACTACGACGAGTCTTCCCGCCGCGCAGAGCGCAACGCACGACGCCGTCGCAAGAACAAAGAATACAAGGCAGAACCGCACGCATCTTTTTGTGAACTTCAGCGGCGTCCTCGCCCATCTATCCTTGTGCGCGAAGTAAAACCACACCGCGCCGAGAATACAAAAAAGTACATAAAAATGTCCGCCGTATTTCAACCCGCCCGCCGCGCTTACGAAATAGGTGACGTAAGCCGCCAAGGCATTTACCGCGCCGTATGCAGACATGGACAACGCGAGCCTTTTGATCTTTTTCGACCCGTCCGCTCTGTAGCCTCCGAGCTGATAGAAATTGAGAAGTCTCACCGAGACGAGACACAAAAGCGCGCCGTTGAGCGCCGCCTCAAACCACTCCATACCACACCCCCTCGACAAAACTGCGCACTACCGCGGTATAGACGGCAAGGTTTTGTATATAACAGAAATGCCCGCCGTCAAGCGTGACGATCTCGCAGTCTCTTATCAACCTTTTGAAGCGTTTTGCCATATAAAAAGGCGTATCTGCGTCATCTTTTCCCCATACGGTCAACGTCGGGCACGCTATCTTCGCGCACTCTTTTTCGGTATATCTGTTGACTACGTTGACAAAGGTCTTTTTCATCACGCCTTCGAGTGCCCTGTAATCTTCGGAGCCTGCGCCCGAGACGTCAAACCCGAGTTTTCTTCTGAGTTTGAAAAGGAATATCTTCAGATAATAGCTTATACCGCGCCGAGGTCTGAGACCCGCGCCGTCCGTGATAACAAAACCGACGACTCTCTCGGGGTGATAAGCGGCGATGCACGCGCCCACTCTGCATCCGAAAGAATGACCGACCAATACGGCTTTTTCCATTCCGATTTCGTCCATAAGCGCGAGCACGTCGTCGCAATAGTCCTCAAGAGTCCTTACCCTGTCTGCGGGCGACGCACCGAAGCCCGCGAAATCGAGAAGCAGTCTGTCTGTTCCGCCGAGTTGTTCTGCGACGGGCAAAAAAGAAAGGACGCCGCCTCCCCAGCCGTGCAAAAACACGATGGCGGGCGCGCCGTCCTTGTCGCTCTTTATGTATTCGTAATTGATGTTATCCGCGCTTAAAATCGTCATTACCTCCGACGTTCAACCAATAGATTATAGCGTCTTCGGTATTCTGATAAAAATTCTTCCTTATTCCGCCGACCTTGAAGCCGAAGGATTCGTAAAGTTTTCTCGCGATCACGTTGGAACTTCTCACTTCCAAGGTCAGTCCTTCGAGCCCCGCGAGGGAAGCCGTATAGACCATATCGCGCATAAGTTCTTTGCCTATTCCCCTGCCGCGCGCGTCCTCTCTCACCGCCACGTTGTTGACGTATCCGTCGCCGCATACGCAGTTGTAGCTGTAATATCCCGCGACCCTGCCGTCCTCGAGATACACTCTCGCGACGACGCCGTATCTGCCGCAGATCTCCTCGATCTGTCTTTCGCTCCACGGCTCGGCGAACGTGGCTTTTTCTATCGCGGCGACCTCTTTTGCGTGCGCCGCAAGCATATCTGTCACGTTAGTCACCGTCTTTCATCCTCTCTGCCTGTGATTTTTTCAGGTACACGGGCGAAAGATTGGTTTCAAACAAGCCTTTCTCCGCGCGGCTTCCTGCGATGGCGATGAGGTTTCTGCCGCTCACGGGCAGGCTCTGGTAAGTCACGCTGACATTATATGAAAGCATTTCGGTTTTGGTTACGCTCTTTTCCCACTCGACGTTCTGCCAGCCGTCCGAGAACATAGCCGCATAATAATTGTCGTTTCTCGCGTCGATAGCGGTGAGAAATCTGCCCGTCCGTCCGTATCCGATGAGCGCGAGCGCGTCGATCGCCACCACGGGTTTGCCGAGCGCGAGAGAAAACGCCTTGACCGTGCTTACTCCCACTCTTATGCCCATAAACGACCCCGGACCTGCGGTTGCCGCAAAGACGTCGACGTCTCCGAGCCGCGCGCCGAGCTGAGCAAGCACTTCGTCAACGTACGGTATAATCAGCGCATTGTGCTTTTTGAGGCAGTCGTCGCTTATCTTTTCTGCGTAATTTCCGTCTATTTCGGCGCAGACGACAAGTCTGTCCGTCGTACTGTCAATTGCCAATATATTCATCGCTTATTTCAAACTCCCTGAGATCGTCGCCGAGCGACCTGACGTTTATCGCGATCGGGTCTTTTACGTCGTCGAACTTATTCCACTCGACGACCACCACGCCTCCGCGGTAAAAATACTCCTCGAGACCGAGTTCGTACACCTCGTCCGCGTCCGCTACCCTGTACATATCGAAATGAAAGAGCGGCAGTCTGCCTTCGTATTCCTTGACATAGGTGAACGTGGGCGACGTCACCGTCTCCTTTACGCCGAGAGCAAGCGCGAGACCCTTTGTGAAAGTGGTCTTGCCTGCGCCCAGATCGCCGCTGAGAAGTATGACCTCGCCGCCCTTGAGCCTGTCCGCTACCCGCTTCGCGAAAGCGTAAGTATCCATTACCGACCGTGACAAAAATTTCATATTTTGATTATATACCGCTTGACAACATTTTGCAATCGTTTCATAATGTTATAGAACACTTTGAGGGCGGGTGCAATTCCCCACCGGCGGTGAAAGTCCGCAAACGCTGCAAATAACTCAATATGCGGCGCCGAAAGGGTGAAAATCCCTTACCGACGGTACAGTCCGGATAGGAAAGGATGTTTTTATGACCAATAAGTTTCACTATTCGCGAGCGCGTTATATCGCGTTTACCGCAATTTTCGCAGCACTGTCCACGGCACTTATGTTTCTGAGCTTCGGCGTACCCTTTATGCCGTCTTTTCTCAAACTCGACTTCTCTGAAGTACCCGCGCTTATAGCTTCATTTTCGCTCGGTCCCGTTGCGGGAATGATAGTCTGTCTCGTCAAGAACCTGATCAATATGACGGCGAGCACCACGGGTTGCATCGGCGAGATCTCCAACTTCCTGCTCGGCTGTATGTTCGTCGTGCCCGCAGGTCTTATCTACAAATACAAGCGCAACCGCATAGGCGCGCTGATAGGCTCGCTCGTCGGCGCTGTGGTCATGGGACTCGGCAGTCTGCTGACCAATTATTATATCGTGTATCCTATATATTACAACTTCATGCCTTATGAAGTAATACTCGGCATGTATCAGGCTCTCTATCCCAAAGTGTACGACCTGTGGGATTGTCTGTTCGTATTCAATCTGCCCTTCACCGTGCTCAAGGGTCTGATGTGCGCGGTCGTGACGTTTGTGATATACAAGCCGATCAGCATTGTGATGAAATCCGTTGAAGGCAGATTCGTGACGATAAAGCGCAAAAAAGAATATCAGCTCAACAAGATACGCGTTGCGGCTGTGATCATACCGTCGGAAAACGCGCCCGCACAGGATAGCGCGCCCGACCGGGCAACACAAGAGACGGCAACAGACGCGACAAGCGCGGTCGCGACGGAAAATCTCACGCGATCCTGATTAGACAAAAAATAAATATTTATAAAAATTATGTCAATCATTATTGACAAAAGCCGATTATTTTAGTAAAATGAATTAGCTTGATAAGCTGATGTGGCTCAGTCGGTAGAGCAATTCACTCGTAATGAATAGGTCGGCGGTTCGATTCCGCCCATCAGCTCCAGAAAACTTACGCTTGCCGTAAGTTTTTATTTCGAGGTGTAGCGCAGTTTGGTAGCGCGCTTGGTTCGGGACCAAGAGGCCGCTGGTTCAAATCCAGTCACCTCGACCACGCGACAGCTCAGCGTAACGAGCAAAAAAAAGAAGATATGCAAAACCGCATATCTTCTCTTTTTTTTGCATTTTTGCCTTCGCTATCTCGGTCGAGGTGACTTGTCCCGTTTGAATTAGTGACGCTCACTTCGTTCGCTATTCCGTCGCGCACATTAGTGCGTTCCTTACAAATCCAGTCACCTCTTGGTCTACTACCAAGCGTCGCTCTTAATTCAGGGCTCCTAAAAAGCTAAGCATAGCGTGCTTTTTGGGATTAAGGAGGCACGGAGCGCTAAGGTGAACATTGCTCCTGCAATGTGAACACAATGCCGACTGTGCCGACGCGGCTTAGGACCAAGATGCCGCTGCTGACGCTTATATCATAATGATTTATAAATAATGTACTTCTGCTCCTCCCACTCGCAATATAATTGCTTCGCCGCTTTGGCTAAAAACGTGCCACCGGCACGTTTTCTTAACGCGTCGACCCCCGCTCGCAATATAATTGCTTCGCCGCTTTGGCTAAAAACGTGCCACCGGCACGTTTTCTTAACGCGTCGATCCCCGCTCGCAATATAATTGCTTCGCCGCTTTGGCTAAAAACGTGCCACCGGCACGTTTTCTTAACGCGTCGCGCCTTACAAATCCGTTCACCTCTTGGTCTACTACCAAGCGGCACCCTATCGCTTGACCCGATCTCTCCCGCTCAATTTAGCGTTACGTTTAATCGGAAGCTTTTCTATCATCTACTTACTGTTATACAGAACAAATCCGTCTTGATTTCGTGTATTTTTCCTACGTTCAGACAATGTTATTATCTTTCACGGATACTCCATGTCTTCTTCGCTGACGTTGATTTGTCAGACAGATCGTAGTACCGTGATTTTTATCTGAAATAATCTGTTTTTTCAATTTTTTTCAATTACAAACATAATATTATAGATATTATTTGTAAACAATCGGTTTTGTGATATATTTAAGAATACCGCAAAAACCTTATTTCACTTCAAACTTTTCTGCAGTCCGCGCCGCTAGACATTTTATCTGGTAACAAATTATTGCCCGATGCATACTTTAAAATTTTTAAATGGCTGACGTGACATATGGACACAAGATTTTGCAACAATCTCAAAGCAGCGCGAAAAGCGTGTCATATGACCCAAAAACAAGTAGCCGATTGTCTCGGTGTCGTCGAAAGCTGCTATGCCAACTATGAGCAAGGCAGAACGGAACCGTGCATCGACATACTGCGTCAGCTTGCACGCCTGTTTTCTGTTACGCTCGATGAACTTATAAACGACTGAACCCTTATGGTGTGTCGTAAGGGGTCATTTTTTACTGTTTTATTGACGATACGCGCGCAAAATACAACGTATACTCCTCACCTACCGTCACGGTAAGTTCGCAAAGCTGCGGCACGTCGTATTCGTCATCGGCATCAGTATCAGACGGATAGACGTTGTTCGTTTTCGCAACGTACACAGCCGTACCGCTACTGCCGTCGTCGTATTTGACAGAATATCTTTCCGTACCGTCCGCGCCCGTTGACGCCTCCGTCAACTGCCCTTTCAGTGTTTTACCGCCGTCGGCGTATACTATGACGATCTCGCCTTCGCGAGAAACCGTACAGGTCACAGCAATTCTTTTAACGTTTGCTTCGTATGTATAATCCTCTCCGCACGCGATAACTTCTCCGTGTTCGTTAAGTGCTACAGCCATTTCCCATGTAGAATCGAGCAATGCGTCATTATCGCACGCCGTGAAAGCCGCAACGAATACGACTGCAACTATAACGAGCATAAATACCGCTATAAATCTTTTCTTCACGATCGACCTCCGCCCTGCCTGTTGTATGTTTTTACTCAATGTTGTTGACCGCATTTCGTTTCTTCGGCAACAAGACGTTTTCCGCCTGAAATATAACACAGATATTCCCATTGGTCAATATGCAAAAACCGCCCTCTCTTTGAAGAAAGGACGGTTACTTTGTCAAATATACGTTTGTCAGATAGTTCTCTGTTTGATCGAAGGATCAACGACGTTGAGCACGTCGATATAATATCTCTTGCCGACCGTGCGGTAGTATATCACGAGATCGCAAGCCTGAGCGAGCGCGAGCGATACTGATATGGCAAAAAGAGTGCCGACGAAGAAGGTAAACACGCTGACCGCCACCGTCAGTCCGAGCCATGCAACATAATAAATCAGATACAGCCCGAACGCATAGGAAAATCTCTGCTTCAGCAGACTCATCGCCTTTTTGAGTCCGTCTACCACGCCGAGACCGTCCGCGACCATTGCCGGTATCCAGCCGAACAGAAGCGCGCGGCGAACAGCCATTGCAACTACGAATATCGCGACCGCGGAAGCGAGTCCGACAAGCGGCGCCACCTTGAAAAGCGTTGCAAAACTCAACCAGTACAGCAAAGCCACCACCGCCATAAATCCGATCGTGATCGCCGTGTAAAGAAGCGAATATCTCATCGCCTTCCTGAAGTTGACGATCAGATTAGAACTGAAGCCGAATTTACTGTTGGAACTCATATGGTGATTGATGACGTCAGACACGCAATACTGTCCCCACGAGAAAAACACGACGTAAAGCAGATAGATAAGGACGAGCCAGACGATAGACAGATTGATCTGCAGGCTGTTGTTTCTGATTATCTCACCCGCCTGATCGAATTTGTCGGACAGCATCTCGTAAGCCATTGCCTGATTTTCCGGGTTGCCCTGCAAAGCCTCGTGCACGTATGCTCTGACCGCATTGCCGAGGTCGAGTTCGTTCATATTGCTACGCAGACCCGAAAGCGTCGGATAAATCGCGCAGACTGTCAGCACGCTGAACAGGAACGTGACCACGATGAGGAACACGAGCAGTTTGTAAACTATCGAAAATCTCGAAGTCAGTATACTAAGGGAATGTTTGAAAGACATATGTCACCCCCAATAATTATTTTCGTCGATATCCGCAACTTCAACGTCCTCGAGATCGCAGAAGATGACGTACATCAGCACGTGGTAATACATAAATGCGAACAGATAGAACAAGATGTCCATTATCTGAGTCAGCACGTTGATATCGAATATGTTGACGACGACGAGCGGGACATAAGCCACAACGACGGGGATCGTGACCGCGGGTATGATCTTTTTTGCCTTGTTGACAGAAGTCGTCCAGCTGAGGTTGATCGACTTGAACAAGCCGAATCCTCTCATCGTCATATTCGGCACCGTCAGTATAAGCATCGAACAGCAGAACAGGAACAGCCCGACGAAAACTATGACCGTGATCGTACAAAGCGTCATCGTCACCGCCTTGATCGCTATGACCTTGGACCAGAAAAACACGAACAGCGTCGTGACTATCCCGAGCACTTCGAGGAGCACCATAAGCGCGAGCATGCCTTTGGCTACAGGCAGAAAATTGCTGTTGACGAGTTTGAAGAAGTTGTGCGCGTTCAGCTTGTAAAAATGCCCGTAACGCATCTTATGCTGTACGCTGCCAACGCACGCCGCGGCAAAAAGCGCGTACACGATGAAAGCGAGGATCATCACGCCGAGTTTGTACGGCTTGTTAAGGTCTGTGCCCGTCAGAAACACTTCGGAAAAAGTGACCGACCTGTCCAGTTGCTGACTGAAAAGAAGTCTTATCAGCGACACGGGCGAAGATACGAGTCCCAGCAAGACGGCGGGAAGCACGCAGAAAGCGAACATCCTGACGAAATGCTCTTTCAGATATCCGAAAGTGGTTTTGATATAAGACATAAGCTACTCCTTTGTCACGAAGTCGGCGACTTCGGAGGGTGTGGAAGCAAAGAACACGATGTTGCTCTGCTTCATTGCGGCATAATCGCCGAAGCCCCATTTGCAGACGATACAGTCCATACCCACCGCGGCGGCGCCGTCGACGTCGAAGTCGGTATCGCCTATCATCACGCATTCTTCGGGCTTCGCGCCGAGGTTTTCGAGCGCGTATTCAAGCACTTCTCTCTTGGTCTCTCTTACATTATAGCACAGACCCGAGGTAAACGTAACGCGATCGTATATCCCGAACTTTTTGAGCAACGCTACCGCTTCTTCCTGCTTCTTGCAGGTAGCGACGCAAACCTTGAATCCCGCCGCGTCGAGAAAAGCGAATATATCTGCTATGCCGTCGTAAAGTCTGGTCGTGCCAATATATTTCGAAGTATATATCGACCTGAACAGCGCGACCGCTTCGTACGCCTTGTCCTTATCCCTGAAATAGGAATAAAACGTATCCGAAAGCGGCGGACCTATATAACGCGGATAGAGCTTCTCGTCCACGTCGAGCCCGTAATGCGGAAACACTTCGCGGAAGGTCTTGTATATACCCTCAGAAGTGTCGCATATCGTGCCGTCGAAATCGAAAAACAAATACTTATACATCAGTCCTTCATGCTGTCTATCTGAGATTGCAGTTTGAGCGCCTTCTCCCTGTTGGCCTGCAATTTCTGCTCTTCCTTTTCTATCAGAGCCTTGGGAGCCTTGGAAGTAAAGCCCGTATTGGCGAGCAATCCTTCGCTTCTCTTTATTTCGGAGAGCGTCTTTTCGAGATCCTGCTCAAGTCTCGCGATCTCCTTTCCGAAGTCGACGAGCTCTCCGAGCGGAACGACTATCTCACCGAAGCCGCCGAACAGCGAGACCGTCTTGCCCGTTATGCCCGACTTGTCCGCGCAGAAGTCTATATTTTCGACGCCCGCGAGCTTTTTGATATAGTCGGCTTCCTTCTCCTTGATCGGGCTTGCGACGAGGTGGATATTCACCTTTTTGGACGGCACGACGCCCTTTTCCGCTTTCATGTTGCGGATAGCGCGGATCGCGTCCATAACGTTTTCGAAATACGCCTTTTCCTTGGAATATCCGTATTTCTTCTCGTACTGCGGCCACGGCGCGAGCATTATCGTACCCTTGGTCGTGGGCAGGTTGCGGTATATCTCCTCCGTGATGAACGGCACGAACGGGTGCATCAGCTTAAGCACGTTTTCGAGCACGTACAGAAGCACGGTCACGGTGTTCGCCTTCTTGTCCGCGTCCTTGCCGTAAAGCGCCGTCTTGGACAGCTCGATGTACCAGTCGCAGAACTGAGACCATACGAAGTCGTAAAGTTTAGCGTTGGCGAGACCGAGTTCGTACTTGTTGAGTGCGGCGGTGACGTCCTTTATCGTGCGGTTGAGACCCGAAAGTATCCATTTGTCCGCTACGGTCAGTCTGAACGAGCCCATGGGTTTGACCTTGACTCCCTCCGCGTTCATAAGCACGAAACGCGACGCGTTCCACAGTTTATTCATAAAGTTGCGCGCGCTCTGCGTCTTTTCGTCGATATAGCGGGTGTCTCCGCCGGGAGAAATGCCCTGCGTCAGCGAGAATCTGAGGCTGTCTGCGCCATACTGCTTGATTACGTCGAGCGGGTCTACGCCGTTGCCGAGCGATTTGCTCATCTTCCTGCCGTACTGGTCGCGCACTATGCCGTGGATAAGCACTTCGGGGAACGGAATGTCTCCCATGTGCTCGAGACCCGAGAAAATCATTCTCGCGACCCAGAAGAATATGATGTCGTAGCCCGTTACCAAAAGGCTGTTGGGATAGAAATATTTCAGATCTTCCGTCTTGTCGGGATAACCCAGCGTAGAGAACGGCCACAGCGCGCTCGAAAACCAGGTATCGAGCACGTCCTCGTCCTGTCTGAAATGCGTGCATCCGCATTTGGGGCAGACGGTCGGCTCCTCTTTCGCGACGACGGTCTCGCCGCACTGCTCGCAGTAATACGCGGGTATACGGTGACCCCACCAGAGCTGACGGGATACGCACCAGTCCTTTATGTTCTCCATCCAGTTGAGGTAGACCTTGGAAAATCTGGACGGGATGAACTCCACCTTCTTTTTCCTGACTACGTCGATCGCGGGTTTTGCGAGCGCGTCCATTTTCACGAACCACTGCTTGGAGACGATCGGCTCCACGTTGCAACCGCAACGGTAGCACTGACCGACGTTGTGCTTGTAGTTCTCGATCCTGACCATATAGCCGCCCTTCTCGAGATCTTCGACGATGACCTTTCTGCTCTCCTGTCTCGAAAGTCCGCAGTATTTGCCCGCGTTCTCGTTGAGGGAGCCGTCGTCGTTCATCACGCGGATAACCGGCAGATCGTGACGCTTGCCGACCTCAAAGTCGTTGGGGTCGTGAGCAGGGGTGATCTTGACAGCGCCGCTTCCGAAGTCCTTTTCTACGTAGTCGTCCGCAACGATCGGGATCTCTCTGCCTACAAGCGGCAGAATGAGCGTCTTGCCGACCATATCGGTATATCTCTCATCCTTGGGGTTGACGGCTACCGCGGTGTCTCCGAGTATGGTCTCGGGACGGGTCGTCGCAACGACTATTTCGCCGCTGCCGTCGGCGAGCGGATACCTGATGTGCCAGAGGTGGGAATCCTGCTCGGTATACTCGACCTCTGCGTCGGACAGCGCAGTCTTACACGACGGGCACCAGTTGATTATCCTGTCTCCGCGGTATATCAGACCTTTGTTGTAGAGGTTGACGAACACTTCTTTGACAGCCTTGGAGCGCTGCTCGTCCATAGTGAACGCCATGCGCGACCAGTCGCATGAGGAACCGAGGAACCTCGTCTGCTTCTCTATCCTGTCGCCGTACTTTTCTTTCCATGCCCAGGCGCGCTTGAGAAAACCCTCTCTGCCTACGTCCTGTTTGGTCAGCCCCTCCTCCTCTTTCATGAGGTTGACTATCTTGACTTCGGTCGCGATAGACGCGTGGTCCACGCCGGGAAGCCACAGCGTGCAATAGCCGCACATACGCTTAAAGCGCGCGATGACGTCCTGCATCGTATGGTCGAGCGCGTGCCCGAGGTGCAGTTGTCCCGTTATATTGGGCGGCGGCATCATTATCGTAAACGGCTCTTTCTTCTTATCGATGACCGCCTTGAAATAGCCTTTCTCCTCCCAATCCTTGTAGAGTCTGCTTTCAAACTCCTGAGGGTCGTAAGTCTTTGACATCTCCATTTTGTTTACCTCTGTATATTTGTCACAAATTGTTATCTTTTAAACTGTTACGCGCACAATACCGCGGTTATCCCGCCCGCAAGAAGCAACACCGCGCCGACTATCCTGACGACGTTGCGCACGAAATCAGGACTATCCTTCTTCACGGGGAACATATCCGCTATGACCCCGCTCCCGAGCACGGTTATAAGCCCGACGACCATGAGCACGATACCGACGATGACGCCCGGCTCGAGAAGCCTGTCGGGACTGAACTCGAGTATTGCCGAAAGAAGCGTCATTCCTTGTCTCCGTCGGACGACCCGGTATCTTCTCCCGCCGTCTCCTCTTTTTTCTCCTCGGCTTCCTGATCTTTGGCGACCACGTCGACCATGACGCTTTTATTGCGGTAATCCTTGAGACCGTACTCGGCTCTGACGACGGCGATATTCCTGCCGTCGAGCGGATTGCCGTTCTTGTCGAGGACCTCGAGTATCCCGCTCTTTCTGACCTGAGAGAGCTGTTTGCAGTATATCACGGTGTATTGCGTCGCCGCGGCAACGGCGAGCGCGCTTCCTATGCACAGGATCACGAGATCGGCGATCTCTATCACCTTACTGAAAGGCACGAGGAACGCGAAGAACAACCCGATGAACACGGTCAGCGCGGCGTATTTGCCCCACTTGTTCGCCATCTGCTCGACCTGACGCTTGCTCGCTCTCATGAAGTATTTGCTCGTAACGCCGATGAATATCTCCTTGGCGACGATTATCACGACGAACGCCCAGTTCACGATGCCCGAAATGCCGAGCATGAGTATCGCAAAGCCTTGCAGAAGTTTGTCCGCGACGGGATCGAGCACTTTGCCGATGTCCGAGATCAGATTGAACCGTCTCGCGATATAGCCGTCCGCGATGTCAGTCGCGCTGGCGAACACGAACAGACCGAACGCCGCCCAGAGATACTCCGTCGCCGTCTTGTCCACGCAATAAGCGATCATCATTCCTATAAAAACGGGTACGCAGATAAGTCTGATATAAGTCAGGATATTGGGTACCGTGAAAAGGTCTTTTTTGGAAAACTGCATATAGCCTCGCTGTCGATGTGTTGTACTTTTGAATTATAGCACATGCAATGCCCGTTATCAACACTTTAATTATATATATTGCACAAAAATGTATGCGTTACGCGCGCGGGTTTTATGTGTTCGCGGCGCGCATGCGGGTCGCACTCCCGCTCGTTTCCCCCCGTAGTTCGCGCTCTCCCGCCCGTAATCCCTGCCGGTAACGGCAAGAACTGCGGCAAACGATCATTTGAGTTTTCTCTCCGCGGTACGGTACCGTACAACTATATTGCGCCGTCAATAAGCAACGTACGACGTGCGCTTCCCTCGTCAGAGGCAGCAGACAGTCCTTGCCGATACCCCGAGTTCACCGTTATCAGCGCTTTGCCGTCAAAACAAACCGTTTCGTCCATAAATATTTTGTGATTCCCTCTCCCGCCGCGTACCAAATCGCTCTCTTTTGAATACTATGTATTATGTCTTTGAGACAACATAGGAGGCAAAATGAAAAAGACTTTAACATTACTCCTGATCTGCTGTATGCTCGCCGTGGCGACGGTTTTCTGCTTCGCCGGCTGCAACACGGAACAGGACACGATCAGACTCATCGAAGTCACCCACTCGGTTTTCTACGCTCCCCTCTACGTCGCGATAGACGGCGGTTACTTCGAGGAAGAAGGCGTACAGGTAGAGCTGTCCAACGGCGGCGGCGCGGACAAATGTATGACCGCGGTGCTGTCGGGTCAGGCGGACATAGGGTTTCACGGTCCCGAAGCGGTGATATACGTCGCGGGCGAGAAGGACGCGGATTTTCCGATAATGTTCGGGCAACTGACAGAAAAGGACGGCTCTTTCCTTATGTCGAGAGAACCTATCCCCGATTTTGAATGGAGCGATATGGCGGGCAAAGAAGTCATCGGCGGCAGGCGCGGCGGCGTACCCGCAATGGCGCTCGAGCACGCCATGCTCGTAAACGGGCTGACCGACGGGGTCAACGTGACGATCAACTACGACGTCCAGTACGACCTTATCGGCGCGGCGTTCATAAGCGGTACGGGCGATTTCTGCACGATGTTCGAACCCGCGGCGTCCGAAATGCAGGCGCAGAGCAACGGATATATCGTGGCTTCGGTCGGCGAAGCGGCGGGCGATATGCCGTTCACCGCTTTCAGCGCAAAACAGAGCTATATAGAAAAGAACCCCGACAAAATACAGGCTTTCTGCAACGCGATCGCCCGCGCCATAGAATACGTATACAACACCGACAGCGAGGAGATCGCAAGGCTGATCTCGCCCTCTTTCGCAGGTACCGACATAGCCACGCTCGCGAACGCGATACAGGCTTATAAGGACATCGGCGCGTACAGCCCGACTCTCGTACCCGACGAGGAGGACTTCGACAGACTTCAGGACGTGATAATCGAAGCGGGAGTGCTTACCGAAAAGACGGATTTTGCAAAAATAGTCGATCTGTCCTTCGCCAAAAAAGCGACCGAATACGCAAGATCGCTCGCCTGATCGCGCTTCGGAGGTGAGAAAAATGACGGAAAAAAAGTTTGCCGTCAGAGATACGACAGCTATCGGTACAACGGGTAAAAACGCGGGCGCGCCTCGTCCGCCGTCAGTTGAGGACGCTTGCGGCGACGCGCTCGTCAGTTTTAAAAACGTATCGCTGACCTATCACGACAAGACGGGCGAGACTCTCGCTCTCGACGGGCTGAATTTTGATGTACGCCGCGGAGAACTTCTGGGCGTGGTGGGTCCGAGCGGTTGCGGCAAGACAACCGTTTTATCCATAATATCTTCGATAATAACCCCGTCGTCGGGAGAGGTCCTGATAGACGGCGCGCCGCCCGCGGAAAGACGGGACGAATGCGGATATATGCTTCAGCGCGACGAGCTGTTCCCGTGGCTGACCATATCTCAGAACGTACTGCTCGGCGCGAAGATAAAGAAGATGAAAGACAGGCGCGAATACGCCTATGCGCTTCTCGACAAATACGGGCTCGGCGACTTCAGGGACCGCTACCCGTCTCAGCTTTCGGGAGGCATGCGGCAGAGAGTCGCGCTGATACGCACGCTCGCCACGTCGCCCGAACTGCTCCTGCTCGACGAGCCTTTCGGCGCGCTCGACTTTCAGACGCGTCTCAACGTCGTAGAGGACGTGCACTCGATAATAAAAAACGAGAAAAAGACGGCGGTATTCGTGACGCACGACATCTCCGAGGCGATATCGATGTGCGACAGGATAATCATTCTGTCCGCGCGTCCCTCAAAGGTGAAAAAGATCGTCGATCTCTCCCCGATAGGAGAGCTTTCTCCGCTCACGCGCAGAGAGTCTCCGCTCTTTCAGAAGTACTCGCACGACATCTGGGAAAACCTTCAGAACAAAAAGGAAAAACGCTTATGAAAAAGAACACGGACTACTCTCCCGAACACATAAAGTATCTCAACGGGCAGAAGCGCAGACGCGCGTTTATATCCGCAATGCGCTGGGGAGTGCTCGTCGTCGTGATAGCGCTGTGGGAATTGCTGGCGCGCGTAGGCGCGATAGACTCTTTCATCACTTCGTCGCCGAGCAGGATATGGGATACTTTTCTGTCGCTGTGCAAAGACGGGTCACTTTTCACCCACGCGGGAGTCACGCTGTACGAGACGGTCGTCAGCTTCCTGCTCGCGACCGCGCTCGGCACGGTCATAGCGATAGCGCTCTGGTGGTGCGACACTTTGCGCAACGTGCTCGAGCCTCATCTCGTCGTACTCAACGCGCTGCCCAAGATAGCGCTCGGACCGATAATAATAATATGGGTCGGCGCGGGCACGGGCGCGATAATAGTAATGGCGCTGATGATCTCGCTGATAATCACGGTGCTGAGCACGCTCAACGGCTTTATGGAAGTCGACAAAGGCAAACTCACTCTGCTCGACACGATGAACGCGACAAAACTGCAAAAACTCGTATATCTTGTCCTGCCGTCAAATGTACCCACGATAATCTCGGCGCTCAAGATCAACGTCGGACTGTGCTGGGTCGGCACGATAATGGGAGAATATCTCGTATCGCGCGCGGGACTCGGATATCTGATAATATACGGCGGTCAGGTATTCAGACTCGACCTCGTTATGACGAGCACGGTGGTATTGTGCATACTCGCGGCGCTTATGTACGCCTGCGTAGCACTCCTCGAGAAGCTCGCTTATAAAAAATTCGGGAAAAACTGATACGGTCGGCGGCGCGTCGGAACGGTTTTGCGACGCGCCTGTCGGCTTTGAGCGCGGGAGCGCCCGCCTTTATACCCGCCCTGCAGAGTCAACTTCGTTCTTCTTACGCTTCAATGCCGCTCTCTTTATAAATGGATATGCCATGCCCGCAACAAAAGCGACGGCAAAAACTCCGCTTGCAACTGCCGCGATGAACGGATAGAACAGATCGACGGCGGCAGAAAAATTCCAGCCGTAAGACGCAAGAGTCAGCAACAGAAGCACCGCCGTCACGCTGATCGGGGACGGCAGAACTCTGCTTAGCCCGTCTCCGAGACTTTTCGCCGCGCCTACGAGCGTGGTGATTATCGCTATCCCCACTACCACCGCGCCCAAAAGTCCCGAGCCGTGAGCGGCGCAAAGAGAATATATCGGCATTTCCGACGTCGGATAATCGCTTGCGGCGCAGTAAACGAAAAAGGTCATCGCGCCGAGCACCGCCGCGCATACAGCGCCGATAACGACTATGTCCGTCGCGCCCGCTCTTTCCCCGTCCTTCACTGCGAGACAGCCGCCGAGAAGCATGTTCATCGAAAGATACTTGATGCAGGGCAGCGGATATATCGGCAATGCGCTGACCTCGCCCGAACTCTTGAACCAAAGCGCCGCGAGAAGCGCAAAGAGCAGAGGCACAAGCGCAATATTTATCCTGCCGACGGCTTTCGCGCCCACCGAACTCAAAGCGACGCAGACCGCCGCAAGCGCGAATCCGACGAATTTTCCTGCGCGGGTATCCGCAAACAAGCTCTGCAGACCGCCCGTCATGGTCGTCATCGTCAGAAGCATACAAATCTGTATCAGCACAAAAAGCGCCGCTTTGGCGACCTCGATTATTTTCCCGCCCGCAATCGCTTTTATATCAAAACCCGCAAAGACTTTTCCTATGCAGAGAAAGAGAGACGCGCACGCACCCATCGCAATGCCCGTAAGAAGCGGAGCGAGCCAGCCGCAGTCGCCGAAAAACAGGACGATCTCCCTTCCCGTAGCGAATCCCGCGCCGACGATCGCGCCCACGTAAACGCTCGCCGTCTTTAATCTCTCAGTCGCAGTCACACAAATAGATATGCCGTATTTCCCGCGCGTATGCACATGTGCAGAGAACGAGCGCACCTTGCGCCCGCGCCTACGAGTGCAAAAACCGCAATCATTCACGTCTTTACGCATAAATCACGATGATCCGACCCATGCGACAAACACATTGAGTATATCCGAATAACAATAGTCAAAACCTACACGGGTGCGAAAATTTTATTATATTGCTCTGATCTGTCACATCGTTTACCCGTATAAAACGCGCATGAAAAAACGGAAGCAAAAAGCTTCCGTCCCGTTGCCTTCTTACTACGCAAAGTCACACTTCGAGCAGATGTTTTACGCCCTCTTTGGTCGACACCTTATAAAGCGTTATCTTGTTGCCGAGCACCTGCACGACTTCCGCGCCGACGCTCTCCGCCAGTTCGGGAGCAAGCGTCTTAGCCGAATAATCGCTGTTCTTAAGCACGTTGATCTTGACGAGTTCGTGCGCCTGAAGCTGCTCCGAAAGCTGGATAGCGACTTCTTCGGTCACTCCGTTCTTGCCTATATGGGTGGTGGGTTGCATCGTCATCGCGATGCTTCTCAGTTTTGCCCTTTCTTTCGTAGTCATATATTACTCCTGATATTCGAATTCTATGTCGAGGATACGCACGACGTCGCCGTCTTGTATTCCCTTTTCTCTGAGCGCGTCGTAAACGCCGAGTTTCTGCAGTCTGCTCTGGAAGTACTGGAAAGACTCGTAATCGCTGAGCACTACCACGCGCGCGAGATAATTGACGAGACCGCCCGACACGACGTATGCGCCGTCGTCCGCGATATCTATCTCGTAACCGCCCTTCTCGTCCTCCTCGACGAAAGTTGCCTCGAAAGGTGTCGTCTTGGGCAAAGTGGGAAGTATCCTCGCGATCTCGGCAAGCAGATCCTTGAGACCGCTGTTAGTCGCCGCGCTTATCCTTATCACCTTTTTGCCCGACTTTCTCTCAAACTCCTCTATATTGGAATCGTCTGTCAGAAGGTCGCATTTGTTGGCGCAGACGATCTGCGGAAGCGAGCCGAGCTTTGCGCTGTACTGGCTGAGTTCGTTGTTTATCTTCAGATAATCGTCGTACGGATCTCTGCCCTCGCTGCCCGATATGTCTATCACGTGGACAATGAGTCGCACGCGCTCGATATGTCGCAAGAATCTCGTCCCGAGACCCGCACCCTGCCATGCGCCCTCGATAAGTCCGGGGATATCCGCCACGACGAAGCGCTGATCGTAATATTCCGCGACTCCGAGGTTGGGATTGAGGGTCGTGAAGTGGTAGTTGGCTATCTTGGGTCTTGCGCCCGAGACCACGGAAAGTATCGTGGATTTACCCACGTTGGGGAAGCCTACGAGACCCACGTCGGCTATCGTCTTGAGTTCGAGAGTGAGTTCTCGCTCCTTGGTCGTGACGCCGCGGTGACTGAAATGGGGCGCTCTGCGCTGAGCGGTCGCGAATCTCGCGTTGCCTTTGCCGCCTTTGCCTCCCTTTTCGCAGACGAACTCGCTGCCCGGGTAGAACATATCCGCGAGAATCGTGTCCGTCTTTTTATCCTTTATTATAGTGCCGCACGGGACTTTGATTATCATGTCCTTGCCGCTCTTTCCCGTGCAGTTTTTCGCGCCGCCTTTAGCGCCGTCCTCCGCGCGGAAGTGCTTAGCGTAGCGGAAGTCGATAAGCGTGGCAGAAGTGTCCTCGGCGATGAAAATAACGTCGCCGCCTTTACCTCCGTCGCCGCCGTCGGGACCGCCGTTGGCTACGTACTTTTCGGTATGAAAGGATATCGCTCCGTCGCCGCCGTTGCCCGCTTTGACGAAAATGGTAGCTATATCGAGAAACATAAAGGATTATTCCACTCCGAGTTGTTCTGCTATTGCCTTTGCCGCCTTTCTGCCCGCGCCCATCGCGAGAATGACCGTAGCGGCGCCCGTCACGGCGTCTCCGCCCGCGTAAATTCCCTCGACGTTGGTCATCATGGTCTCCTCGTTGACGACTATGGTGCCCTTCTGAGAAAACTCTATATCCTTGCAGGATCTGCGTATCAGCGGGTTGGGGCTGGTGCCGAGAGAGACGATGACCTGATCGACGTCGATCACGTATTCGCTGCCCTCTACGGGTACGGGGCGACGTCTGCCCGAAGAGTCGGGTTCGCCCAGCTCCATTTTCACGCACCTGATGCCGGATACTCTGCCGTCCGCGCCGAGTATCTCGACGGGGTTGGTCAGCAGTCTGAACTCGATGCCTTCTTCCTCTGCGTGCATGATCTCCTCGCCTCTTGCGGGCATCTCCTCGCGGCCGCGGCGGTATATTATGTATACCTCGCCTCCGCCTATTCTCTTAGCCGTGCGCGCCGCGTCCATGGCGACGTTGCCCGCGCCTATGACGGCGACTTTCTTGCCGCAGTAAACGGGGGTGATCGCGTCCTCTCTGTACGCCTTCATCAGATTGACTCTGGTCAGGAACTCGTTGGCGGAGCTTACGCCGTTGAGGTTCTCGCCGGGGATATTCATAAACTGAGGAAGTCCCGCGCCCGTGCCGATGAATATCGCGTCGTACTGCTCGCGCAGTTCGTCTATCGTGATCGTCTTGCCGACTACGGTATTGAGCTTTATCTCAACGCCGAGCGCGACGAGTTTGTCTATCTCCCTGGCGACGACGTCGTCCTTGGGAAGTCTGAATTCGGGGATACCGTAAACGAGCACGCCGCCCGCCTTGTGGAATGCCTCGAATATCGTGACCTGCATGCCGCGCATAGCGCAGTCAGCCGCGCAGGTCAGACCGCTGGGTCCGCTGCCGATAACGGCGACTTTCTTGCCGTTGGCGGGTTTCTTTTCGGGCACGACTCCGCTCTTGAGCGCGTAGTCTCCGACGTATCTCTCGAGCGCGCCGATAGCGACGCTGCCGCCGAGTTTCGTCTTTCTGACGCAGAAGTTTTCGCACTGTTTTTCCTGCGGGCAAACTCTGCCGCATATCGCGGGAAGAAGGGTGTCCTTGCTTATCTGCGAGACCGCTCCGTCCATATCGTTCTCTTTGAGACGCGCGATAAACGCGGGGATGTCTATCCCGACGGGGCAACCCTTTCTGCAGGGAGCCGCCTTACAACCGAGGCACCTGTCTGCCTCTGCGAGCATCAGCTTCTCGTCAAAGCCGAGGCTGACCTCGTTGAAATTGGTGATCCTGACCTTGGGATCCTGATGTATGGTCTTGTTTCTTTCGCTGTTGTTCATAGTCAACCTCTCAATTTGCACTTACCCTCATGCTCTCTGTAAAAGCCCGAGCGGTTCATCGCTTCCGCGAAATCGACCTTGTGACCGTCGAATTCAGGACCGTCAACGCAGGCATACTTGGTCTTGCCGTCCACCGTCAGTCTGCAACCGCCGCACATACCCGTACCGTCGACCATGATGCTGTTCATGCTGACTATGGTGTGGATATTGTATTTGCGGGTCAGTTCGCTGACGTTTCTCATCATTATCATCGGACCTACGACGAATACGCAGTCTATCTTCTCGCCTCTGTCGATGAGTTCCTGAAGCACCGTGGTGACGAAGCCTTTAGTGCCGAGCGAGCCGTCGTCGGTCGCGATGAGCAGTTCTTTGCTGTTCTCTCTGAACTCGTCTATGCTGAACAGCAATTCCTTGGTGCGCGCGCCGATTATCGTCGTGCAGGGTTTGCCCTGCGCCATGCGCAGTTTAGCCTGCGGATAAATGACCGCGCAACCTATACCGCCGCCTACGAGCACGACGTTTTCGTACTCCGACAGATCGGTCGCGTTGCCGAGAGGTCCGACCATATCGTGTATGAAGTCGCCCTCTTTGAGCTGTCCCATCTTGTGTGTGCTGTATCCCACGTCCTGTACGAGAAGCGTGATCGTGCCCTTGCCGGCGTCGTAATCGCATATAGTGAAAGGCACGCGTTCGCCGTCCTCGTCCACGCGCAGAATGATGAATTGTCCGGGCTTGCAATGCGTTGCTATGTCCTCGGCTTCTATAAGGTACTCTTTTACCCTCGGCGCAATGTCGACGATTCTGAGAATCTTATTCATAACATCTGTCCTCCTGACTGTTCTGCATATTTCCGTTAAATTTTTATAATCAGATTATCCGCTTAACAAGCGTATTTATTCTTGTTTCCCGCAAAGAGAAGCGTAATAGTCGCAATAAGCGCAGATCGTGCACTTGTCGCATTCGGGGTTCCTCGCCTTGCAGACGTAGCGCCCGTGATGTATAAGCAGGTGATGCGCTTCTGTCCATCTGCTCTCGGGGATAGCCGCGGTGAGCGCCTTTTCGACGACCTCGGGCTTGTCCGACCTTACGAACCCTATCCTGCCCGCGAGCCTGAGCACGTGTGTGTCGACAGCCATCGCCTGACCGCCGAAAGCGACCGCGTAGACGACGTTTGCCGTCTTTCTGCCCACTCCGGCGAGCGTGGTGAGCTCGTCCACCGTCGAAGGCACTTTGCCGCCGAAGCGCACGAGTATATCAGTCGAAGCCTTGATTATATTCGCCGCCTTGTTCTTGTAAAAACCGCACGAATATATCAGCCTTTCGAGCTCGTGCACGTCAATGTTCGCAAAGTCCTCGGGTGTGTTGTATTTCTCAAACAACGTCGCCGTGACCTCGTTGACGCGTTTATCCGTGCACTGCGCGCTGAGTATTACCGCAACGAGCAGTTCGAACGGCGTTCTGAAGTTGAGTTCGCACACGGGATCGGAGTGCATGAGGCGCAGTCCGTCCAGTATCTTTTCTGCGACTTCGCTTTTATCCGACATTATTTCATCACGACGTACTGTTCTCTTTCCGCGCCGACCGAAACGTAGGTTATCGGGCAGCCGACCGCCTTTTCGACGTACTTGATATAGTCGAGAGCCGCCTTGGGCAGATCGGACACCTTGCGGCAACCCGAAATGTCGCACTTCCAGCCTTCGAGATACTCTATGACCGGCTTAGCCTTGTCGAGGCGTTCTCCTCTCGGGAACTCGGTCGTCTTTTCGCCGTCTATGTCGTACGCGACGCAAACGGGTATCTTGTCGAGGTAAGAAAGCACGTCCAGCTTGGTCAGAGCAAGTTCGTCCGCGCCTTGCATCTCCACGCCGTACCTGGAAGCTACTACGTCGAACGGACCGACCCTGCGGGGTCTGCCGGTAGCCGCGCCGTATTCCGCGCCCGCTTTGCGCAGTTCCTCGGCTTCGTCTCCGAACAGTTCGACGGTGAACGGACCTTCGCCCACGCAGGACGAATAAGCCTTCATAATGCCGAACACGTTGTCGAGCTTATACTTGGGAATGCCCGCGCCGATCGGAGCGTACGCCGCGATCGTGTTGGACGAGGACGTATACGGATTGATGCCGAAGTCGATGTCCCTGAGCGCGCCCAGCTGAGCCTCAAAGACGATCTTCTTGCCCGCCTTGACGCACTCGTCGAGGTACTTGCCCGTATTGCATACGAACGGCTTGAGCTGATCGCCGTAAGTCGTCAGCCAGTCCATGATCTCCTTTTCGGTGATCTTGTAACTGCCGTACGCTTTCTCAATGAACAGATTTTTCCACTCGATGATGGATCTTATCCTCTTTTTGAGCGTTTCGGGATAGAAAAGATCTCCCATCGTGATTATCTTCTTGAGATATTTGTCGCCGTAAACGGGAGCGATACCTCTCCTCGTGGAGCCGTACTTGGCGTCGCCCAGTCTGTCCTCCTCGAGGCAGTCCTGTCTGACGTGGTAAGGCATACAGATGACCGCTCTTTCGCTGATCCTGAGGTTTTCGGGAGTGATCTTTACGCCCGCGTCGGTCAGTCTCTTCATCTCGTCGACGAGGTGTTGCATGTCGATGACCATGCCGTTGCCCATCACGTTGACGACTTCGGGACGGAGTATGCCCGAAGGGATGAGGTTGAGAATGAATTTGCCGAGGTGGTTGACGACGGTATGACCCGCGTTGTTGCCGCCCTGATATCTGACGACTACGTCGTAATCGCTCGACACGAGGTCGACCATTCTGCCTTTGCCCTCGTCTCCCCAGTTGATACCTACGATAGCTGTTAACATATTTTATCTCCTTTTGCTTAGCAAAATATTTCGTATTTTGTCAGGACTTTTTCGAGTCCTTCTTTTCCTCTTTTTTACCGCGAAGTTCCGCCCAGTATTCCTTGGTCTTGAGTCTGAATTCCTTCATCTCTTTCACAAGCCCGTTGAACGCGCCTATCTCCGCGCGCCAGAATATTATCATCGGGAAGACCGCGAGAAGCATAAACACTATGTTGATCGTCATCTCGGTGGTGAGTCCCGATATCGACAGTATGTTGCGTATGAAAGACGACGTTATCGCCGCGATATACAATACGAGACACATTGCGATGAGGTACAGTCTCTCCTTCGTGTACGGTATGCACACCCACATCAGCACTATGAACGACGTAAGGCTCGTCACGTAGAATGACATCGTCGAGACCTGAGCCGAGACGTCTATGCCGACGTTCCTGTACATCCAGCATATTATCGTGACCATAGTCGCGACGGTGAATCCCGCAGGTAGCGCCTTTTTGAACACCTTCCCGAGGAACGAGCCTCTGACCTTGGAGTCGTTGGGTTCTATCGCAAGGAAGAAGGACGGCAGTCCGACGAACAAGCCGCTTATCAGCGTAAGCTGTATCGGCTCGAACGGATAGTTCATTCTGAATATTATCAGAAGAAGGGTCAGCAGTATGCTGAACGAAGTCTTGACAAGGAACAAAGACGCCGCGCGTTCGATGTTGTTGATGACGCGTCTGCCCTCTCCGACCACGCTCGGAAGCGCGGCGAAGTCGCTGTCGAGAAGTACGAGCTGAGCGACGTTTCTGCTCGCTTCGCTGCCCGAAGCCATCGCGATCGAACAGTCGGCTTCCTTGAGCGCCATCACGTCGTTTACGCCGTCACCCGTCATACCGACCGTGTGCCCCTTCGACTTGAGCGCGGTCACGAGCACCTTTTTCTGTTTGGGCGTGACCCTGCCGAATATCGTATATTTGTCGCACGCGTCGTATATTTTCTCATCGGTATCGAGTTCTGTCGCGTCGATGAATTTGTCTGCATTTGCCAGTCCCGCGCGCTCCGCGACCTTGGACACGGTCAGCGGGTTGTCGCCCGAGATGACCTTGAGTTCAACGCCCTGCTTTGCGAAATATGCGAGCGTATCCTTGGCGTTTTCTCTTATCTTGTCCGAGAGCACTATAAGCGCGATCGGCTTGAGTTTTTCTCTGTCGAGATCGTCCTTGAGAGGTTGGGTAGTCCTGACCAGTACGAGCACGCGGAATCCCTGCGCGCTGTACTCTTTCACGTCGTTCTCAACGAGCGAATATTTCTCTTTGAGCACGAACTCGGGCGCGCCGACGATGAATTTGCCGTTGGCTCCGAAGTCCGCCGCGCTCCACTTCCTCGCCGACGAGAACGGGACAGTGCCGACCACTTCGTATTTTTCGTTGCTTCTGAAATACTGCGCGAAAGCCTCGAACGTCGAGCCCTGCGTGCCGAGCGCCGCGACCATATTGGTCATTATGTCGTCCACGTGACCGAATTTGGTGGAATATATATGCGTCTTTTCCACCTGCATGCTTCCTTCTGTGATCGTGCCCGTCTTGTCGAGACAAAGCATATCAACGCGCGCAAGCGTCTCTATGCTGTAAAGATCCTGCACGAGCGTGCGCTTCCTCGCAAGTTTTATAACGCCGACCGCGAGCGCGATGGACGTGAGCATAACGAGACCTTCGGGTATCATGCCGACGACCGAAGCGACCGTGCCCGTGACCGCCTCGTTGATCGTCGAAGTGGTGATCCTGTTGGTGTAGAACATCAGTATGCCGAGCGGGAAGATCGCGAGCGTGACTATCCTGATTATCCAGTTGATCGAACGCATAAGCTCCGACTTGGGCTTTTTGAACTTCTTGGCTTCGCTCATCAGCTTGGACGTGAAATTGTCCTCTCCGACCGCGCTGACGCGCGCCTTGCACTCGCCCGCTTGAACGAAACTGCCCGAATAGAGGAAGTCGCCGTTCTGCTTGTGCACGTCGTCCTGCTCGCCCGTGAGAAGCGACTCGTTGACCTCGCACTGTCCCTCCACGACTATGCTGTCAGACGGAATCTGCATACCCTGCCTTAGTATCATGATGTCGTCTATGACGATATCCGATATCTCGCTCTGCACGACCTTGCCGTCTCTGACGAGATCGACGTGCGGCGCGGCGATTAGAGACATCTTTTCAAGCACCTTTTTACTTCTTATCTCCTGCACGACGCCGACGACGATATTGATCGTGACGACGACGATGAAAAGCATATTCTTGAGTTCTCCGAACACGAAGATCAACGCGGCGAGCACGAAGTTGATGAAGTTGAACAGCGTGAGCACGTTGGACGCGAAAATGCCGAGATAAGACTTGGAAACGACGTTGGGCTGAACGTTGTTCATTCCTCTGCCGAATCTCTCCTTGACCTGCGCCGAAGTGAGACCTACGGACGGGTCGGGCTGGACCCTCTCGAGTTCTCCCGTATATCTGACCTTTTTATTCTTCTTTTTCTTGTCGGGAACGACGGCAGTCTCCGCCTTTTCCTCGGGCGAGCTCTCCACTGCGGGCACGGCCGCCGCCCCTTCTTCCAGGGATTGAGTCTCGCTTTCGGAAGGCTTCTCGTCTGCGACATTCTCCCCGACCGCCGCCTGAGCAGTTTCCTCTTTTACAGACGATACGACAGTCTCGTCGGGGATCGGCTTTTTGGCTCTGCGCTTCTTTGCGGGCGCTTTCTCCTGCACGGCTTCTGCGCCGTTTTCCTGCGCGGGTGCCGTCTTTGCCTCGTCTGTCGCGACGTTTACGGCAACTGTCTCTGCGACAACTTTTGATTTTGCTGATTTATTGGCGGCCTTTGCGCTCTTTGCCGCCTTTTCGACCTCTGAGCCTTCTTTGTCAGTCTCTTTTGTTTGCGATGCGTCCTCTTTCTTTTCTTGTACGGCTCTTGCGCCGCCGGACGAAGACGCGGGGACTCCCTTTTCTCTGAACTGTCTCGGAGCGCCGCTCGCAGACGCAGACCTGCGCGTCTTGTTCGCGCGCGTAGCAGAAGATGCCGCGAGTGCTTTTTCTTCGCTCGTGACGTTTTCAGACGTCGTATTTTCAGAAGCGTCGGACCTGATCTTCTCCTCGTCCGTTACCGCTTTTGCGGCTTTCGCGCCGTTTGTCTTTTTAGAAGTCGCCATACATTAAATAATATAACATTTTTAAAATGTTAAGTCAATAAATTATTGCCTGTGTCGCGCCGTTTACACCCTTATGCGAACGTCACGAGACCTGTTTCGCGGCGAATCTTGCAATCTTACAAAAAAATCCCGCCGACAGCCCGCCGACGGAATTTTGTATATTGACCTGAAATTATGCGAAAAGCACCGCCTTATCGCTTCTTTTTTTTGCGGCACGTCGCCTGAGCGGACGCGATGTCAAAGCTCTTTGTTGAACTCCGTTCTCCGCTTCGTCGCCTTGACGAACTCGTCCTCGAGAGCCTGTTTGTCGCCCTTCTCGAGCGCGGTTTTTATCACGTCGAGATACTTCTCGAACTCGTGTATCGACCTGAGCAGATTGTCTCTGTTGCCGAGAAAGAGTTCCGACCACAGCTTTTCGTTGATATTAGCTATCCTCGTAAGATCGCGGTAACTGTCGCCCACGAAGCGCGGAGTATCGAACTGCCTGTCGTCGCTGTTGACGAGCGCGACGGCTATCGCGTGCGGGAGCTGAGATACGAAAGATATGATCTTGTCGTGTTCTTCGGGAGTCAGTCTCATCACGTTCTTGAATCCCATTTCGCGAGCAAGCGCTTCTATCCTCTCGACCGATCCCGCCTTGTTGTCTGCGGACGGCGTGACGATGAAGTTCGCGCCTCTGAAAACGCCGTCGTCCGCGTAATCTATCCCCTTTTTCTCTCTGCCCGCCATCGGGTGCGCGCACACGAAATCCACGTCCTCGGGCAAAAGACTACGTATCTTCTCGCTGAAATGCGACTTTATGCCTGCAACGTCGGTGACTATCGCCCCCTTTTTGAGAAGGTGCGCTATCCTCGCGAGTTCTCCCTCCACCTGCTTGGGATAAAGCGCGATGACGACTATGTCGGATACCGGCACAAATGCGTCGGCGACCGTCGCCGCGTCGTCTGCGAGACCGCGCGCTTTCGCCTTGGCAACGGTAGCTTCGTCGCAGTCCGCGCCGTAAACCGTATATCCGAGTTTCTTGAGCGCCATCGCGTACGAGCCGCCTATTACGCCGAGACCTATCACGGTTATCTTTTCCTTTGCCGACATCACTTTATATCCTCGTATTTTCCGCTTTCTATCATCTTTACGGCAAGCACGTAACCGTCGAAGCCCTTGCCGCATATCTGCGCCTTGCAGACGGGCGCGGTGACCGATACGTGTCTGAACTCCTCGCGCTTGTCTATCGCCGAGATATGCACCTCTACGACCGGCAGCATTATCGCCTTGATCGCGTCTCTTATCGCGTAGCTGTAATGCGTATGCGCGGCGGGATTTATCACTACGCCGTCGTACTTTTCAAAGAAGCACCTGTGCAGACAATCGACGATGTCCCCCTCGTGGTTGCTCTGAAAAAAACTCAGCTCCGTGTTTGTATCAGCGCAATTTTTCCTGATATACGCATAGAGATCTTCAAGCGTGTTTTCGCCGTAAACGTCCTTTTCGCGCGTGCCGAGCATATTCATGTTGACGCCGTTGATCACCATAATTTTCATAGCCTTCATTCTCCTTTTCCGACGACGACAATCAGCTTTGCAAGCCCCTCGTCTTCGTCTCCGTCGTTGTCGAGCACGACTTGCGCGCTCGCGTAATATCTGTCCTTTCTCGCCGCGTAAATGCCGCGCAGTTTTTCGGCTCCCTCTCTCAGCAGAGGTCTGCCCGAGCAATCCGCGGTGGCGATTATCTTGTCTATATCTCTTTTCACGAAGACCGTAGCGCCCGACAGCAAAAGCACGTCCGCGTTGCGATCTCTCAACACGCATCCGCCGCCCGTCGCGACGACGAGTCCTTTCTCGAGCGACAGCTCGTAAAGCGCGCGGCTTTCTGCGTCTCTGAACGTCTGCTCTCCCTCGTCGAACATCTCGGGTATGCTCCTGCCCTCGCGCTCCACTATGTAGTCGTCCATATCCACGAACTTCCTGCCGAGAGCCGCCGCGAGCTTTTTGCCGAGCGTGGATTTGCCGCAGGACATAACCCCCGTGAGATATATGTTCATACCGCCGCCGATCGCCTCGTCGAAAGAGAGTTTCTTGAATATCGTCGCGGTCGCGCCCTCGTCGACTTCTTCCTCTCTCCATATACTCTGCGACTTCATCGCCTGAGCGACGAGCATATACAGACCGCCCACGCAACGCTTGCCCAGCTTTGCGCCGATACGCAGGAATTGGGTATACATCGGGTTGTAGACTATGTCGGCAAGCGCGTCAAAGCGCGATATCACGCTTTCGTCCACAGGGCTTGCGCCCTCTTTGGGATACATACCCACGGGCGTGCAGTTGACGAGAAGATACCCGCCGTCGCCGTCCCCGCACTCTTTTGTCAGTCTCGCGTAATCTATCGCTCTGACTCCCTTTTCGTCCACTTTTGCGGGGTCTCTGCTGACCACGGTGATACTCGCACCCTTTTCTTCGAGCGCGTGCACGATTGATCTCGCCGCGCCGCCCCAGCCGAGCACGACGACCTTTTTGCCCGACGGGTCGACCCCTTTTGAAGCGAGCATCGCCGCGAAGCCGTACGGATCGCTGTTGTAGCCTTCGAGCCTGTCTCCCGCGCGCTTGACAGTATTGACCGCGCCTATCCTCTCAGCTTCTTCCGATATCGCGTCGAGGTTTTTCATCACGTCCGTCTTATACGGTATCGTGACGTTTACGCCATCATACTGCATGAGCAGATCGCGGCACGAGCCGATGTCCTCTCTCTTTATCTCTCTTACGTCGTACGAGCCGTCTATCCCTCTTATCCCGAAAAAGAGGTCGTGTATCTGCGGGGAGCGCGTATGCCCGAGTTTTTCGCCGATAACGCAATACCTGTTCATCTCACTCCTCCTGAGGAGAGCTCTTGACGTATTCTCCGAGCAGTTTGAAGTCTATCGTCGACTTCTCCACGTAATATAACGCCCTGATCATATCCTCGCTGTCGCAGTTTCCCTCGAGGTCAACGACGAAGTAGTAACTGCCGGGGTTGTTCTTGAGCGGTCTCGACTCTATCTTGACCATGTTTATCCCGTAACGCGAGAAGAAACGTAGCACCTTGTAGAGCGTGCCCGACTCGTTGGTCAGCGTAAAGCTGACGGTGACCTTGTCCGCTTTTATGTCGGCGAGCGTTTTTGATATGACGATAAAACGGGTGAAATTTTCCTTGTCGCTGTTTATGCCCTTTGCGAGCACGTCAAGCCCGTATATCTTCGCCGCAGGCTCGCCCGCGACCGCCGCGAGAGACTTGTCTCCCTTTTTCGCGACCATCTCCGCCGCAAGCGCGGTATTCGCATACGATACGAGGTTGAAGCCGCCTTTTGCAAGGTAATCGTGCGCCTGTCCGAGCGCCTCTCCCTTGGAGTAAACGGTCTTTACGTCGGCAAGCGTCGCGCCTTTGACGCCGAGCAGACAATGGTTTATCCTCAGCCACTTTTCGCCGACTATGAAGCAGTTGTATTTGCCGAGCAGATCGTAGACTTCGACGACGGAGCCTACCGAGGAATTTTCGAGCGGCACCACGCCGTAATCTATCTCGCCGCCGTCTATCGCCCTGAAAACGCCGTCGAAAGACGGGTACGCCTTCATATCGCCTATGCCCGGGAAAAATTCTTCCGCCGCCTGTCCGGAATAGCTTCCCGCCGTGCCCTGAAAGCCGACTTTCGCGTTAGCGCAAGGCTTTCTGCGCTCTCTCGGCTGTTCAGATACCGGGTTGGTCTTGAACTGCACCTCTTTGCTGAGATCCATGACCGCGGTCATGAAGTCGCGCGCTTCGCTCGCGTAACTCTTGTCCTTTAGTCTCGCGACGGCGAGGTCGAGGACTTCTTTTTCTCTGCCCGTCTGCAATACGCCCGCGCCCGCCGCGCGCTTGTATTCCGCGACCTGTTTCGCGACGTCCATTCTCTTTTCAAAGAGAGGTATCATCTCGTCGTCTATGCGGTCTATTTCCTTTCTCAATACTTTTATGTCTTTCATCTCATTCTCCGACAAACTGATATACCGCGAGCGCCGCCGCCGCTTCTATAACGGGAAGCGCGCGCACGACTATGCAAGGGTCGTGTCTGCCTTTCAGACTGAATTTTACGTTCTCGCCCGTAGCGAGATTGACCGTATCCTGTTCTTTGAATATCGACGCGGTCGGTTTTATCGCGACGTTGAAAACTATCGGCATACCCGTCGTGATGCCGCCCAGAACGCCGCCGTTGTTGTTGGTGCGCGTTACGACGTCTCCGTTCTCGTCGAAATACCAGCTGTCGTTGACCTCGCTGCCGCGCTTCTTCGTCATAGCAAACCCGTTGCCGAACTCAACGCCTTTGACCGCGGGCACCGAGAACAGAAGCGAAGAAAGCACGCTCTCGACGCTGTCGAAAAGCGGATCTCCGAAGCCTACGGGCACGCCCGTGACCGCACACTCTATCCTGCCGCCCACGCTGTCGCCGTCCGCTCTCGCCGCGGCGATCGTCTCTTTGACGGCTTGCTCTCTGCTCTTGTCGAGAAGGGGCAGAACGCTGTTTTTCAACGCTTGTATCTGCTCGTCCGTAATCTGTACGCCGAATCTCTCGTCCTCGACCTCTCCGACGGCAAGGATGTGAGACGCGACCTCTATCCCCTTTGAAGCAAGGAGCTGTTTTGCGATCGCTCCCGCGAACACGAGCGGCGCGGTAAGTCTGCCCGAACTCGCTCCGCCGCCTCTGACGTCGTTGTTTTCGGCGTACTTTATGCGGTAGCCGTAATCCGCGTGCGAGGGGCGCATTATGTCCTTGAGCTGAGAGTAATCCGAGGACTTCGTGTTGGTATTCCTTATCACGGCGCATATCGGAGTGCCTTCGGCTACGCCGTCCAGCACGCCGCAAAGGATCTCGAACTCGTCCGCTTCCTTTCTCGGGGTGGAAAAGTCGCCGCCGTTGGGCGCGCGTCTCGCCATCTCCGCTTTTACCGCGTCGAAGTCGATGACGGTACCCGCAGGCACGCCGTCCACAACAACGCCTATCGCGGCGCTGTGCGATTCTCCGAACAAGGTTATCTTGAGTTTTCTTCCCCAGGTTGCGCTCATTGCACTTTTCCTCCCAGTTCTTTATATCTTTCGAGAAAATCGGGGTACGACTTGGCAATGCAGGCAAAGTCGTCCGCGACTATCGGTTTTTCGCATCTCGTTGCGGCGATCGCGAGAGTCATCGCGATCCTGTGGTCGTTGAACGTCCTGACGTTCACTCCTCCCGCAAAATTATCCACGCCCTCGAACACGAGGTCGTCGCCCTCTCTTTTCACTTTCGCGCCTATCGCGGAAAGCTGAGTATATACTGCGTCAAGTCTGTCGCACTCTTTTATTTTAAGTCTCGACAGTCCCGTCAGCCTCGTGACTCCCTTTCTGAGAGCGCAAGCAACCGAAAACACGGGCATGATGTCAGGACAGTCCTCGCCGTCAAAGACGAGTTCTCCGTCTTTTTTCAGTTCTTCGAGATAACGGGTGATGACTCTGTCGCCCTGCGCGCTGTCATTGTTGAGACCCAGAACGTTTACTTTTGAGCCCGTCGCGTTGGCGACGAGATAAAATGCCGCCTGCGACCAGTCTCCTTCCACTCTGCCGTTCACGGGCAGATATTTCTGATTGCCTTTTATGCTGAAAACGCCGCCTTTGAAACCGACCTCTATGCCCGACTCTTTGAGCGACTGCAAGGTCAGATCGATATATCCTTTTGAATAAAGCCGGGTCGTCAGGCGTATCTCGCTGTCGCCGTCCGCCAGCGGAAGCGCGAACAAAAGCCCGCTGATGAACTGCGAACTTACGTCCCCTCTGACCTCGTAAACTCCCGCGGGAAGCGCGCCTTTGACGGTGATGTCGAGACTGCCCGTTTCAGCGCTGTCGTCGCGATAATAAAGCTCCGCGCCCTGCCAGAGCTCTTCAAAGACGGTCATCGGTCTCGCGCCCAGTTTTCCGCGCCCCGTAAAGTGCGTAACTCCTTTATTGAGAGCCGCGCAAACGGGCAGACACATTCTGAGTGTCGAGCCGCTCTCGTTGCAGAAAGCCTCCGCCGCGCAGTCGACTCCCTTGGAGCCCTGCACGCAGAGTTCGTCTCCGCACGCAGTTATCTCCGCGCCTACCGCGCGCATGACTCCCGCCGTCGCGCTGACGTCCTGACTGAACTGAACGCCTTCTATCACGCTTTTTCCGTCGGCAAGCGAGGCGCATATTATCGCCCTGTGCGCAAGACTTTTGGACGGAGGTACGACGACATCGCCCGAAAGTACGGATTCGGAAAAAGTCAGATCTTTCATATCAAACGAAAAACTCCGCGGTTGTCGGATAGAGGTAGCTGTCCCCGATCTCCTTAAGAAGCACCGTGACGAGTTTGTCTCCCAGATTTTTTTTGTCGTTGGCGATGCCCTTCACCACTTCGGATTCGGGTGCGGGATCGCTGTCGGGCAAGCCGTACATGGCGCATACTCGCGCGATCTCGTCAGCCGTGCCCTTTGCCGTAAGTCCTCTCTTTTCTGCAAGCGACGTTATCACATACATACCGATCGCGACCGCGTTGCCGTGCGAGAGTTTTTCAAAGCCGTAATATTTCTCGAGCGCGTGCCCGTAGGTATGCCCGAAGTTGAGGAGCATTCTCTCTCCCTTGTCCTTTTCGTCCTTTTCGACTACTCCGCGCTTTATGTCGCAACAGCGGTAGATCACGTCGTCGAGCACGGGCACGAGTCCTTTTTTACCGCCGCACGCCGCAAGAGTGTCAAACAGCTTTTTATCCTTGATACAGCCGTATTTGATCACCTCTGCCATGCCGTCAGTGAAGAACGCGTCGCTGAGCGTGCCGAGGACGTCCACGTCTATCAGCACGGTCTCGGGTTGCCAGAACGCGCCGACGAGGTTCTTTCCCTCGGGGAGATCTACCGCGACTTTGCCGCCTATACTGCTGTCCACCTGCGCGAGAAGCGAAGTGGGTATCTGAATAAAGCCTACGCCGCGCAGATAAGTCGCCGCGACGAAGCCGCAAAGATCGCCTATCACGCCGCCGCCGAGAGCGACGAGCGCGTCTTTTCTCGTGATCTTTTCCTGCAGAAGTCTCGCATAGACCGCAGGCAGAACGTCGAAAGACTTGGTCTTTTCGCCGTGCGGAAGAACGCACAGACTGACCTCGTAGCCTGCTTTTTCAAGCGAAGATACGACTCTGTCCGCATAGATCGCCCCCACGTTGTCGTCCGTCATCACGAACAGCTTTTTGCCGTCGCGCCCGACGTATTCTCCGACGCGGGAGATAAGCCCGCGGTCGAATATTATGTCATAGCTGTTTTTGCCGAGGTCTACGTGAAGTTTGCGCATTTCAGACCTCTCTGCCCACCACGGTCGCGATCTGCTTTATCTGCCCGACGAGATCGTCGAATACCGCGGGTTTGATAGACTGGTTGCCGTCGCAGAGCGCATGCGCGGGATCGTTGTGGACCTCGACGATGAGTCCGTCCGCGCCGACCGCTATCGCCGCTCTCGCGAGAGGCTCGACCATCCACCACTTGCCCGTTGCGTGCGACGGGTCAACGACTATCGGCAGGTGCGAAAGCTGCTTGACCGCGACTATCGCGCTGAGGTCGAGGGTGTTCCTCGTGTAGGTCTCAAAAGTTCTGATGCCTCTCTCGCAGAGGATTATCTGCTCGTTGCCGCCCGCCATTATGTATTCTGCGGACATCAGCCACTCCTCTATCGTCGCGCTGAGACCGCGCTTGAGAAGAATGGGCTTTCTCGTCTGACCGAGCAGACGGAGAAGATCGAAGTTCTGCATATTCCTCGCGCCGACCTGAATGACGTCCACGTCGCGCACGAACGTATCGATATCGAAAGGAGACATGATCTCCGTGACAATGGGAAGTCCCGTCACCGCCCTCGCTTCTTTGAGAAGTTCGAGTCCTTTATATTTCAATCCTTGGAACGCATACGGAGAAGTGCGCGGTTTGAACGCGCCTCCGCGCAGGAAATTCGCGCCCGACTGCTTGACCGCCTTGGCGACTTCCACTATCTGCGCTTCGCTTTCGACCGAGCACGGTCCCGCCATAAGCGCGAGCTTCTTACCGCCCACTTTGGTGCCGTTCACGTCGACTATCGTCGGCTGAGGGTGGAACATCTTGTTGGCTTTCTTAAACGGCTCCGCAACGTGCATGACTTTTTCGACGTTGTGGTTCGCCTCTATCTGCGTCGGGTCTATCTTGCTGGTATCGCCGACAAGACCGAGAATAATAAGATCCTGACCGAAAACGGGGTTTACCTGTACGCCGTAACCGGTGATTTTGTCAATAAGTTCGTTTACCTCGTTTTTGGGGGTATTCGGCTTGAGAATGACTATCATAAGTGCTACCTCTTTAAAATATTATCTTAAACATTTTACAACACCGCGCGCAAATAATCAAGAATACGGATATATTTCTTGTCGTTTTTTGGCAGTCGTGAGACATAAAACCGCCGCCTTAAACAAAAAATCCGCATACGTTGATTCAAAAACATCTCAAAAATGCGCAAAAGCGCGGGAACGAACGTGACTGCGCAAAAGCGTTTCAAGTCTGAACGAAGAAAACAGCGACAATCATCAAGTCTCGCTCCCCGAGTAAAACAATTTGCCGCAAGGGACGGGAACGAACGAGGCTGCGCAAGAGCGTTTCGAGTCTGAACGAAGACAACAGCGACAATTATCAAGCCCCGCTCCCCGTTAAAATAATTGCCGCAAAGGACGGGAACGAACGTGGCTGCGCAAGAGCGTTTTAAGTCTGAACGAGGAAAAACGCCCACCGTCAAACCCCGCTCCCCTTGTAAAACAATTGCCGCAAAGGACGGGAACGAGCGTGACTGCGAGCGAGCGCTTTAAGTCTGAACGAGGAAAAACGCCCACCGTCAAACCCCGCTCCCCTTGTAAAACAATTGCCGCAAGGGACGGGAACGAACGTGGCTGCGCAAGAGCGTTTC
>CASDWJ010000046.1 GCA_949284695.1 uncultured Christensenella sp.
AGCGTTCTTCTATGGTAAGATGAGTATAGTTCATATGGATCTCCTTGTTGTGTTTTTTTGTTGCAATTTTAATTATACAACAGATTCATATGAACTTCTTTTTTTCTTATCTAAGTGTTGCACTTGAAAGTATAATTCACCAAGACGAAAAAAATACGATAGCAAAAGCTACCGTATTTTCATATACCGTAAAAATACTTTCTTTTTAACGCTTAAGATACGATGATTATTCTGCGAGAATTACGTCGAGAAGTCCTCTGAGATTGACAAGTTCTTCCTTGGACAGAGTCACGCCCTTGCCCATTTTTTCACCGCCCGGAGACCACTCTCTGATGTCGTACTTGGGTTCTTTCTGATTCCAGCTAATGAGTTTGATCTCCTTCTTCCAACCCTTGCTTGATTCCGAAAGGCTGCCGTAAGTTTTGACCACTTCGTAATCGAATTCTTTTGCCATAAAACGTATCCTCCATTGCCACGCAACATTATATTTGTATTATAACATACCTGCGCATGCATTTCAACAGTAAAAATAAAATATTTATAAATTTTATTATAAATCTTATTTAGTTACGCGCGCGCGTACTTAATATATATACGTTATTTTATACGGCGCGCGCAGCTTCTTCCGTTATTTTTCTTCTTTCTTTTCCTTTACCTCGATCGGCGTGACCGTGAACTCGTACTGAAGCCTGACCTGCTTTTTGCCGAGGCGGTATTCGGTCCTCGTATCGGGTCCGCAACTGTTGGTGCCCACTCCTCTGACGAAGTGGTCGATGTGCACGCAGGTCGTACCGTCGTATTTGATCTCCTGCCTGTGCGTCGCGCCGATCAGACCCTCGGGATTGAACGGCACCGCGTTGAAGTTGAACGGCGCGCCCTGTGCTGTAAATCTCAAACCGACGCCGTTTTCGTCGAACACTTCTGCCCAGCGGGTTTCGGCACGGTTGCCGGACGCCTGAGGTCTGATATAAGGCTCTGCCATTTTTCCGACCGTCGTCTCATAGATCCCGAGCAGAGCGTGCGCCTTGAAATCGCTGTAATTCTCGCTCTCTCCTCTGCCGTAGTAGCGTACCCCGTCGTAGCAGGACGGCATCTCTATGCATACGCCGAACTTGGGCAGATCCACATACGACTTCGTGTTGAGCAGCAGTTTCACGTCGAGCGTGTTGTCCGAATACACCGTATACTGTATCGTATAGGCATACTTCTTCTTGCCTTTGAGCAACACGTCGTAATGGCACACAACGACGACCCTGCCGCTCTGTTTTTCGCTGTCAAGCCCGCTGAAAACGCACTGGGCTGTATCGAGACCGCGCGCCTTCCACGCCTTGTCGACGAACATATAATTGTCGATCGGGCTGTCGTACAGCGAAAGATTGAAGCCTTTGTTTTTCGCGTTGCGGTTGAGATATTCCACGCCGTTCACGCCGTACCCGATCAGTCTGCCCGTCTTTTTGTCGATGGCAATGCTCGCGGTGTTGGTCGCGATCGCGATCGTCGTCTCGTTCTCGATATAGGCAACGTCGCCTGCGCCCGTGCCGAGAGAGCTCCTGCCCACGCTCTGACACATGAGTATCTGCTCTTTTGCGACGACCTTGCCCGTCGCCTTGTTCTTGTATATGAAGTTGATGAAGCAATCCTTGGTCGTGTCGATGCTCTTGTGTCTGAGAACGACCTCTATCTTTTCCTGCGGAGGTATCACCGCCTTGACCTTGCCCGTATCTCCGACAAGACCGTTGACGACGTATTCCCACTCAATATCGAGCCAGGAAGAATCTCTGAAATAATCCGTATTTTCAAGCACGTATCTGTTGGTCGAGATATATGACGCGCGCACGGGACGGTATACCGCCTGCATGCATTTCGCGCCGGTATGCGGTTTTCTGTCGGGGAAGAACAATCCGTCGACGCAGAAATTGGAATCGTGCGCGAACTCGCCGTGATCGCCGCCGTAAGTATAGGTGCCGTCGGCGTGCTTTACGGCGTGATCCGCCCACTCCCATATGCACCCGCCCATAAGGCTTTCCGACTTGTAAAAACGCGTCCAGTAATCGTCGAGCGAACCGGGGCCAACGCCCATGGCGTGCGCGTATTCGCATAAGAAAAACGGCTTTTTATAGTATTTTTCCGCAAGTTTGCCGTCAAGGTACCTGTCATAGGTCTCCGTCGGCGTATACATCTGAGACAGCACGTCGTACGCCCATCTCTTGGTGCGGCAGGCTCCCTCGTAATGTATGGGCACTCTGGTCAGTTTTTTGAGTTCGAGATAGCAGTAGTCCTGATTCTTCCAGCCTCCCGCCTCATTGCCGAGCGACCACATTATCACGCACGGGTTGTTCTTGTCTCTCTCATACATTCTGATCACGCGGTCGAAATAATGACTTCTCCACCTGACGTTGTTGCTTATCCTGTTGGGTCTCGACAGATAGGTCGCGCTCGTACCGTGAGTCTCGATGTCGGCTTCGTCTATTATGTAAAGCCCCATATAGTTGGCTATTTTGAGGAAAATCGGGTCGGGCGGATAATGCGACGTCCTGACTGCGTTGACGTTGAATTCCTTCATCAGCACCGCATCCTTGACGTAGTCCGCCACGCTGACGGCATAGCCCTTGCTCTCGTGCGTATCGTGATGATTGACGCCCTTTATCTTGATGGCTTCGCCGTTGAAACGGAACACGCTGCCGTCCACGATGACATCTCTGAAGCCGACCTCCTGCCTGACCGTCTGCACGTCGTCGCCGCCGCTGCGCAGAGTGACGTAAAGCGTATAGAGATTGGGGATCTCAGCCGACCACATTTCGGGTTTTTCTATCTCGGTCACCCATTCTCCGCTGTCGGACGCGCCTTCTGCGACAACTTTGCCCTCTCTCTCGAGAGTAAAGCGCGCTTCCGCCTTGCCCTCGATCGAGGCTTTGACGACGAGCTTGCGGACGTTTGTCCCCGACTTCTCGCTTTTAACGCTGAGATCGCGGACGTAGGGACCGTTCATCGACGTGACGTATACGTCTCTGAAAATGCCGTTGTTGCGGAACATATCCTGACACTCGAGATAAGTGCCGTTGCACCACTTGTATACGAGCACTATTACTTCGTTCATGCCGTCGAGCACGTAAGGCGTAACGTCGAACTCGGACGTGTTGTGACTGCCCTCGCCGTAACCGACGTATTGCCCGTTCATATATACCTGAACGTTGGACGCCGCGCCGAGGAAGGTGAGGATATGCTTTTCTTTGCGCTTCAGCTCAAAGGTCTTGCGGTAAAGTCCCACGGAGTTGTACACTCTGAAAGGTCCGCCCTTGCGGTCGATAGGCATATTGGTGCCGATAAACGCAGAATCCGCTGGGATATGCGGAGGACGGCAGTCGAACTGATAGCGTATATTGACGTAATACGGGTTTTCGTACCCGGTAAACTGCCAGCACGAAGGCACTTTGACTTTGTCCGCCTTCATGGTGTAGCTGTCTATCTTTTCGGGCATTTCGGAGACGCGTTTGAAATACAGAAAATCCCACTCGCCGCTGAGAACGGTGACGAGCGGCGAAACGTACCTCTCTGTCAGATAATCCGACTTATCGCACTGTTCTCTCGTCTCGAAAGGGATAAAATAACTTCTCGGTCTGAGACGGTTGTCCTCGAACACGTTGAAATCGCTGTACTTGTCGTGTCTGAATGTGTAAAGCATAATGATCTCCCTGAAAATACTTGCGCGTACCCGCAATAATTATTATAACATTATAATAAAATTACTGCAATAGTTTCCTTAAATTTTTCACCCGCGATTTTAAACGATTGTTCTTTACAACAAAAATACGGCAATAACTGCCGACGTATACGGTACGGTCTAAGACTCTTCCGTCTCTTTGAAACAGCGCCGAATCACAAACGAATAAAACGCATTTAACCTACACGGGCAGCTGAATTATCTGACGTAAGTCGAAAATGGAAAGACACTCGCTCTCGCCACCTTTATCCATTGCAGGCTGAGCGGAGCGGTCACGAGACCGAGCAAAGAAGTCAGCGCTCCGATCACGGCGATAAGACCGAGAGGTATCCCGAGAGTGACCGCCCACAGCGCGTCGGCGAGAGGTCTGTCAAAAGCGACGACGCTCTGCTTGCCGAACGGCTTGAACACGAACACTCCTATCCTCAGGCACTTTATCCCGAGAGCGAGCCCGAACACGGAAAGTATCAGAGCGATCCCGAGCGCAAACCAGATCAGCGAAAGCGCGAAGCCTCCGAAGATCTTCCAGTATGCGTTGCCTATTATCCTGTACACCTTCTTTGCCGCCCAGCGCATATTCGGATTATGTGCGTTTTTTTGCATAATATCACGCACGCGAAAGAGCGCCGCGCGTTGCCGCCGCGGCATATCCGTGCACCAGGCTCGATATTCCTTCCTGAAGGTATAAAAAAGCCTCTCCCCTGATGTGCACCCCAAAAGTTAGACACTTTTGGAGGTGCATATTTTATGGCAAAAAAAGGGCAAAAGCAAAAGAAGTATAGCGTAGAGTTCAAGATATCTGTTATACTGGATATGTTAAACAACAATTTAGGATACCGGG